>NZ_CP118485.1:2635000-2917531 GCF_051124815.1 Azospirillum sp. B2RO_4
CAAGCCGGCGGTGAAGCCGAACATGGGCGCGGAGAGCAGCCCCGAGGCCAAGGATGATGCCGGGGACAGTGAACGCGCCATTGGGCCGGTCGACCGCCACACCCTGTCCATCGGCCGCGGCGATACGTTGATGGATCTGCTGGCCAGCGCCAAGGTGCCGGCCAACGACGCCCATGATGCGGTGGCCGCGTTGCGCGAGGTCTATAACCCGCGCCGTATCCAGGCCGGTCAGCATGTGACGGTCCTGTTCGAACCGCGTCGCGGCGGGGCCCGCAAGTTCGTCGGGTTCGAATTCGCCCCGGATCCTCTGCGGTCGGTGTCGATCGCGCGCAAAGGCGATGCAGGCTTCACCTCCAGCCAGATCGAGAAGCCGGTCACGCGCAAGCCGGTGGCGGCCCAGGGCGTCATCCGTTCCAGCCTGTTCGAGGCGGGTGCCCAGTCCGGGGTGCCGATCTCGGTCATGATGGCGTTCATCCAGAACTTCTCCTACGACGTCGATTTCCAGCGCGACCTGCAGCCGGGCGACCGTTTCGAGGTTCTGTATGAGAAGCTGGTCACCGCCGACGGCAAGGAGGCCGGCGAAGGCGAGCTGCTGTATGCCTCGCTGACGCTGAGCGGCGACGACATGCCGATCTACCGCTTCAAGACCCGCGACGGGCGGATCGACTATTACAATGGCGACGGCGAAAGCATCCGCCGCGCCCTGCTGCGCACGCCCATCGACGGTGCCCGCATCACTTCCGGCTTCGGCATGCGCCACCACCCGATCCTTGGCTTCAGCAAGATGCACAAGGGCGTGGACTTCGCCGCGCCGACCGGGACGCCGATCTATGCCGCCGGCCGCGGCACGATCGAGATCGCGGAACGCAGCAGTTCCTACGGCAACTATGTGCGCATCCGCCACAACACCGAGATCTCCACCGCCTATGCCCATATGAGCCGCTTCGCCAAGTCGATCCGCCGCGGCGGCCGGGTCGATCAGGGCGATATCATCGGCTATGTCGGCACCACCGGACGGTCGACCGGGCCGCACCTGCATTACGAAGTGCTGAAGGCGGGACATCAGGTGAACCCGCGCTCCGTCGACCTGCCGACCGGCGAGAAGCTGGACGGGCGGGAGCTTCAGGCCTTCCAGCAGGCCCGACGGTCGATCGAGAAGATGTTCGACGACAGCCGCGGCGGTCTGCAGCTGGCGCGCACGCCGGCACCAGCGCCGGTGGAAGAAAAGGGCTGCAACAAGGCGAGCAGTTGCTGACCGGCTGGTAAGCAACCCGGCGGCGGAGGCCGCCGGTGCCCCTATTCCTTGTTCATCATGTTGCGGATGGCGCCGACGAACTGGCGGGCGGTGTTCTCGTCCTCCAGCATCTTCTGCAGCTTGTCGCGGATGATCATCGCCTTCGGCCGCTGCTGCATGGCGCGTTCGATGGCGACATCGGCTTCGCCGGGCTTCAGGGGTTCGAGGTCTGACATGGCGGACATCCCGTGCGGTAAGGGCGTTTCAAGTCGGCACGCAGGTAAGGATAGCCGGAACCTTCCCGGCCATCATCAGGCAAAGCGCATCAGCGGTATTGGCCGACCGTCTCCACCGCCTCCCCGCCGGTGCCGAGTTTGAACTCGGTGACGCCGGGAGCGGTGTCGGGATTGATGCCGCCGAGATCGAGCGCGCGGACGCCGTGCTGCTTCAGTTCCTGCATCGCCTTCCACAGCACCAGCCGCATGGCACCGCTCTTGCGGCCCGACTCGTTGGCCCAACTGATCTGGCTGGTGGCGCAGACGCCGTGGCGGAAGAAAAGGCCGCAAGCGACCGGATTGCGGCCGTCGAGCGCCGTCACCATCACCACACCGTCGTTGCGGCTGCCGCCCTTGACCATGGCATTGCGCAGGCGGACGGCCAGCGGCCCGGTCATAGCACGGAAGCCCTTCTCCAGCGCCTGGTCGTGTTCCTGCTTCATCAGCCAGGGCAGGTTGTCGGCCTTCCAGTCGGTGTCGAGAACGAGGCCGGCCTTCTCCGCCCCGCGCAGGCGCTGCCGCCAGTCGCGGGCGAAGCCGGCGCGCATCGCCTCCTCATTACGGGTCAGATCGAACCACACCGTCTGGTAGCCCGGCCCGATCTTTCGGAAGCCGCAGCGGGCGAGCAGCGCCTCCGTCTCCGGCCCGGCGGGCAGTTCCGGCAACAGGCTGGCGCGGCTGAGCGGCGACCGCGGACAGGCGCGGCGCAGCAGGCGGAACACCGCTTCCAACGTGTCGGCATCGGGGATCGTGCCGTCCAACCAGAGCGGGCCGCGGTAGCATTGCCGGTCGTGGAAGAGCTTCAACATGCGGCGGTCGAGCGTTTGGACGAGGCCAACCGGTTCGCCGTCGCGGCGGATCACGCCAAGGCGGGGGACATGGCCATAGGTGCGGCCCATGGCGCGGCCATAGGCGAAGCTCTGCAGCAGGGTGGAACGCGGAACGCGGGCGAACAGGGCGTCCCACTCTCCGACCGTACCCTCGTTCCAGGCGATGTCGATGTCCGGCATCGGGACCTCGGTCGATCAGGACAACGGATCAGGCCGGCGGCAGGGCGGATGTCGCCTCTTCCACCTGGGCGAAGGTCGGGCGGTATTCCGGCTCCAGCACGTTGCGGGCGTATTCCACCGAAATTGCGGGGGCATAGCCGGAGAGATGAGCGATCAGCCCGGTCTTCATCGCCTGATAATACTTGCCTTCCGCGTGATAGATGTTCTTCAGGCCGCTGGCGATCGGGGCGAGGAAGCCATAGGCGACCAGAATGCCGGTGAAGGTGCCGACCAGCGCGCCGCCGATCAGCTTGCCCAGCACTTCCGGCGGTTCGGTGATCGAGCCCATGGTGTGAATCACGCCCAGCACCGCCGCCACGATGCCCAGCGCCGGCACGGCGTCGGCCACCGCCTGAATGGCGTCGGCGATGCGCTGGTGTTCGTGGTGCATCGTCTCGATGTCCTCGTCCATCAGGTCGACCAGTTCGTGCGGGTTGTCCGCGCCCAGCGACATCAGACGGAGATAGGTACAGAGGAAGGCGATGGCATGGTGGTCGCCGTAGAATTTTGGAAATTGCTGGAAGAGCGGTGAGTCTTCCGGCTTCTCGATATGTTGTTCGAGCGCCAGCAGACCCTTTGTCTTCGCGATCTTGAAGACCTGATACATCATGGTGAGGACCTCCAGGAAGTCCTCCTTTTTGTATTTTGGTCCTTTGAACAGGTGACCCAACTCCTTGCCGGTGTGGGTCACCACAGATTTTGGATTGGCGATGAAAAAGGCACCGGCTGCCGAACCGAGAATGATCATGA
The DNA here is from genome assembly GCF_051124815.1 of Azospirillum sp. B2RO_4. Classification (NCBI taxonomy): domain Bacteria; kingdom Pseudomonadati; phylum Pseudomonadota; class Alphaproteobacteria; order Rhodospirillales; family Azospirillaceae; genus Azospirillum; species Azospirillum sp. B2RO_4. The sequence continues at coordinate 2,638,309 of NZ_CP118485.1, forward strand.
ATTCGAACGGCATCCACAGCACGCCCATATGGCCGCCACCGAGGACGTAGCCACCGAACACGCTGAAGATCACGATGCCCAAACCGATAATCACGAACATTCGGTATTTTCCCTTCCCATACCGACCACGGGCCGCAAGACACACCCAGCCGACAGAAGGCCGGACATCGGTTGAGTTTCCGTGAATCACCCGAACGGCCTACCGCCTTCGCGACAGGCCGCGCGATCCTACCGGTGCGGGCGGGTCCTGTCACGAAAGGACTGCCCATTCAGGGTTTTCAACGGGTGCGTCGTGGACGGCAGGCAAGAGAAAGACCGGTGGCATGCCATGGCGCGGGGCGGAACGCGCGAGAAGGGCACAGGATGGTCACAGGCCGGAACAGCGCTGCCGAAACGCAAAGCGCTCCGGCCGCCGGGTAGGACCCGACCGCCGGAGCGCCTGGAGAGACTGGATCGTTAACGGAGCGGAATGTTCATCTGGACGCTGACGCCCGGCTGCGGCGCAGGCGGGGCGTAGATGACGGCCGGCGGCGGCGCATAGGACGGAGCATAAACGACGCGCGGCGGGGGCGGCGGAGCCGGAACCACGACCACGGGCGGCGGCGCGCCGTAGATGACGACCGGCCCCTCGTCATGATGGTGCTTCTTCTTGTGGTGGCCCCAGGCATGGCCGCGGCCATGCTCCCCCGGGTCGGCGAGCGAGGGCGTCGCCAGGGCGGTGCCGAAAAACAGCACCGCGGTGACGGCGACCATGGCTTTGGCGGCGGCACGGGCCACCCGGCGCATCGCCGTTCGCGGCGACCGGTTGTGCTGCATGATGGCTCCGGCTTTCATCGGCCTGTTCTCCTGGAATGGGCTTGCATCGGCAACGGGAGCGGCGGCGGCCGGGCCGGCGTCCACATACCCATTTCGATGGGATATATTTTTATGCTCAGGCTGAGGCTCGGCCGGGTGGGACATTTTTTGGGCGCTGTTCGGTGGACAAGGACGGTTGCAAGGATGGCGACGAACGATCGCCGTGTATCCTTACTTATCAATTGTAGAGCCTGGGGCATTGTGACCACCCGTTCGAAGGGGGTAGACCCGAAGCGGCGGGTGACCGGCCTGTCCCGTCATGATCCGATAGGCGCCGGACCTCGTATCGGGCATCGTATGTGTAAGGATGCAAAGCCCTCCAACCGCCGAGCCGCACCGATGACTGTCCGAGCCCGCCTTCGCACCGTCGCCATGGCGGCGGTCCTTTCCGTGATGGGAGCCTCCAGCACCATGGCCGCAAGCAGTGCCGCCGCAAGCAACGCCCACGACTTCACCTTCCAGGGCATCGACGGCCAGCCGTTGCCGCTGTCGCAGTTCAAGGGCAAGGCGGTCCTGGTGGTCAACACCGCCTCGCAATGCGGCTTCACCCCGCAATACAAGGGGCTGGAGGCGCTGTGGCAGCGATACCGTGACCGCGGGCTGGTGGTGCTCGGCGTGCCGTCGGACGACTTCGGCGGCCAGGAGCCGGGGAACGCCACCCAGATCAAGGATTTCTGCGAGGTCAACTACCGCATCGACTTCCCGCTGACCGATAAGACGGTTGTGTCGGGCGACGGCGCCCATCCCTTCTACCGCTGGGCCGCCGACGAGCTGGGCTTCCTCGCCAAGCCGCGCTGGAACTTCCACAAATATCTGGTCGGGCCGGACGGCAAGCTGGTGTCCTGGTTTTCCACCATGACCGACCCCGAGTCGGACAAGGTGCGCGAGGCGATCGAGAAGCTGCTGCCGGAGAAATCGTCGAAGTCGTAAGGGTGCGGTCGCCCCCTACTCCACCGCCTGCCGCAGCGCCGCGGCCCCGGCCCAGGGGGCCAGCGGCAGGGCGGCGGCGAGGATGCCGGCGAGAAGCAGCAGGTGCGGGCGCGGGGTCAGCCCGTTGATGGCGGCGTCGATGGCGCCGGCGCCGAAGATCAGCACGGGAATGTAGAGCGGGAGGATCAGCAGCGACAGCAGCACGCCGCCGCGCCGCGCCCCCAGGGTCAACGCCGCCCCGATGGCGCCGATCAGGCTGAGGATCGGCGTGCCCAGGGTCAGCGTCAGCACCAGCACGCCGAACCCTTGCGCATCCATGTTCAGCAGAACGGCCAGCAGCGGCGCGGCGACGATCAGCGGCACGCCGGTGACCAGCCAATGGGCCAGCGTCTTCGCCAGCACCGCGGCCTCCAGCGGCAGGGGGGAGAGCGAGAGCAGTTCCAGCGATCCATCCTCGTAATCGGTCTGGAACAGCCGCTCCAGCGACAACAGCGAGGCGAGCAGAGCCGCCACCCAGATCACGCCGGCGGCGATGCGTGCAAGGATGTTCGGCTCCGGCCCGACGCCGAAGGGAAACAACACCACGCACAGCACGAAGAACATGACGGCGATGGTGGCGTCGGACCCCTGGCGCAACGCCAGCCGCAGGTCGCGCGCGACAAGGCGCAGGAAACGGCTCATGGCACGGTCCCCTCTTCCTCATGGTCTTCGTCGCCGGCCTCTTCACCGTCGGCGTAGGGGGCGAACTCGTCCAGATGCAGTTCCTCGCCGCCGGGGGTGGCAATGTCGGTGTGGGTGGACAACACCACCATGCCGCCCTGGGCGCGGTGTTCGGCGATCAGCCCCTCGAACAGGGCGATGGCGGCGCGATCGAGCGCCACGGTCGGCTCGTCCAGCAGCCACAGCGTCGCCGGCGCCGCCAGCAGCCGGGCAAGGTTCAGCCGGCGCTTCTGACCGGCCGACAGGTAGCGGCCCGGCACCCCGGCAATGTGCGGCACCCCCAGCCGGTCGAGCGCGGACCGAGCGTTGGCGTCCGGATCGGCGGCCCCGGCCAGCGCCGCCCAGAAGGCGAGATTCTCCGCCGCCGTCAGCACCGGCTTCACCGCGTCGAGATGGCCGACATACTGCACCCGCGACCGGTGGCCGTCGGGATCCTCGGAAACCGCCACCCCGTCCCAGCCCAGCGTCCCACGCAGCGGCTTCAGCAGCCCGGCCATCACCCGCAGCAGGCTGGACTTGCCGCTGCCGTTGGGGCCGAGCAGCACCAAGGCGCCGCCGGGGGCGATGCGGAACTCCAGCCCGGTGAAGACCAGACGGTCGCCACGCAGGCAGGTCAGCTCTGATCCGGCAAAGACGGGCATGGGAACGGGTCGCGCTTCCGGTTGAGGGAGGCGCTGCTATAGCACAGGGGAACGGGAAAGCCGGAGCAAGAATGCTGTCGCAGCCTCCCGCCACCCCCCGCCCGAAAGAACCCGACCAAAAGAAAAGGCCACCGCGAGGGGGTTCTCGCGATGGCCTTGCGTCCGGCCGGGTCCGGCCGGTCGATACCTTGTGGAACGGCTTCGTTCGTCGCTGCGGTGGCGCTAGGGGGGACGCCGGTGCGCGACCTGCGTGGCCGGTTGCTTGAGACAAGGTCTATGGGAAGAAAATGGCAAAATTTGGATGGAGTTCGAGGAATCGGACGGCGCCCCATGACCGGCAACATCCCCCGCAGCGCTGCACTTCCATGCGTTCGCCGCAGCGCCGGGTGCCGGGATTGTCACGGCTAAAGGCCGGGCACTTGTTCTGAATCAACGCTCTGCCCGCCGTCCTGACGCATCGTCGCGCCATCCTCCCCCGATCGAAGGGGGACCGCCGAACCCCTCCGGGCTCCCACCGGACGCGGCGGCGGATTGCCCAAATGTGTTCAGGAAGCGAGTTGCGCCATGTCGGCTTTCGCAGACATTCTCCAGGCCATGCCGCCGATCGCGCGGGTGGTGCTCATGCTCGGTCTCGTGTCGGCGGCGGGCGTGGCGCTCGGCCATATCAAAATCCGCGGGGTCGGGCTCGGCATCGGCGGCGTGCTGTTCTCCGGCATTGCCGGCGGCCACATCGCCAAGCAGGCCGGCGTCGCCTTCAACCCGGAGATGATGGACTTCATCCGCGACTTCGGCCTGATCCTGTTCGTCTACACCATCGGCATCCAGGTCGGCCCCGGCTTCTTCGCCGCGCTCCGCCGCAGCGGGCTGGCGTTGAACGGGCTGGCCCTGCTGATGGTGGGGTCCAGCATCCTGCTGACCGCGGCGCTGGTGTCGTCGGGTGCGCTGTCGCTGGGCTCCTCGCTCGGCGTGTTCGCCGGCGCGGTGACCAACGCCCCGGCGCTGGCCGCCACCCAGCAGGTGCTGACGGAGGTCGGGGCCGATGCGGCGGTGATGGCCCTGCCCGGCCTTGCCTTCGCCGTCACCTACCCCTTCGGCATCGCCGGCAACCTGCTGGTGATGGCCGCCGTCCGCATCCTGTTCCGCATCGACCCGGAGGCAGAGGCCGCCCGCTTCGAGGAGTGCCGCCGCGCCGAAGTGTCGACGCTGGAGACCATGGACCTGACCGTGCGCAACCCGGAGCTTGCGGGCCGGCCGCTCGGGTCCATCGACGCGCTGTGCGACCATGGCGTGGTCGCCTCCCGCCTGCTGCGCGACGGCACGCTGTGCGTCCCGCACAACAACACCTGCCTGACGCTGGGCGACGTGCTGCATGTGGTCGGGCCGCGGCCGAAGCTGGAGCAGGTGCGGACCCTGCTGGGGCAGGAGTTCGACCGGCCGCTGACCACCAAGGGCACCGACCTGAAATGGGAGCGCATCGTCGTCACCAATAACACGGTGCTGGGCAAGTCGATCGCCGCCCTGAACCTGCAGGACGCCCATGACGTGGTGGTCAGCCGCGTCAACCGGTCGGGCGTTGAACTGGTGCCCACCCCGGCGCTGAAGCTGCAGTTCGGCGACATCCTGACGGTGATCGGCCGGCCTGACAGCCTCGCCGCCGTCGGCCGGGTCTTCGGCAACTCCGCCCGCAAGCTGCAGCAGGTGGAGATGATCCCGATGTTCCTGGGCATCGCGCTGGGCGCGGCGCTGGGGGCGATCCCGATCTTCCTGCCGGGTATGCCGGCGCCGCTGCGCCTTGGCCTTGCCGGCGGGCCGCTGATCGTCGCGCTGATCCTGGGCCGCGTCGGCCATGTCGGGCCGCTGGTGTGGTTCATGCCGCCGGCCGCCAATTTGGCGCTGCGCGAGATCGGCATCATCCTGTTCCTGGCCGTGCTGGGCATCGCGTCGGGCGACCGTTTCGTCGCCACGCTGGCCAGCGGCGCCGGCTGGCCCTGGATGATGTGGGGCGTGCTGGTGACGATTGTGCCGCTGCTGCTGACCGGGCTGGTCGCGCGCGGGCTGATGAAGCTGAACTTCCTGACCATCTGCGGCGTGCTGGCCGGGTCGCAGACCAACCCGCCGGGGCTGGCCTATGCCAACGCGCTGGTCGCGTCGGAGGCACCGGCGCTGGCCTACGCCACCGTCTATCCGCTGGCGATGTGCCTGCGTATCCTGGGGCCGCAGATTTTGGTACTTTTGTTGTGGTGACGCACTGTTTTCGGACACAAGCGGCTTAACGTGCATTTGATGTGAAATCTGCATTGCGAAACGCGCATGCCCCGGTCTAGCCTGTGCCGCAATGGTCATACCGACGCCCTGGCCGGCCGCATCGGCCCGCCGCGTCGGCGCGACCGTCACCCGCCACCCGAACCAGCCGGTTTTTCGCGCATGCACCGTCACCCGCCAGTCAGCGAATCCGCTCCCGCCGCCGTCGTCGTGGAGGATCTGCACAAGCGGTTCGGCGAGCTGGAGGTGCTGAAGGGCGTCTCGCTGACCGCCCGCGAGGGCGACGTCATCACGCTGATCGGCTCGTCCGGCTCGGGCAAGAGCACGCTGCTGCGCTGCATCAACATGCTGGAGATCCCGGACGACGGACGGGTCGTCATCGGCGGCGAGGCCATCGCGCTGAAGAAGGCGCGCGGTGGCGCCACCGTCCCGGCCGACGCCCGGCAGGTGGAGCGTATCCGCACCAGCCTCGGCATGGTGTTCCAGAGCTTCAACCTCTGGACCCACATGACCATCCTGCAGAACGTGATCGAGGCGCCGGTGCATGTGCTGGGCGTGCCGAAGGCGGAAGCCGTCGACCGCGCCCGCATGCTGCTGGACAAGGTCGGCATCCTGGCGAAGGCCGACGCCTATCCGGTCCAGCTGTCGGGCGGCCAGCAGCAGCGCGCCGCCATCGCCCGCGCGCTCGCCATGCAGCCGAAGGTCATGCTGTTCGACGAACCGACCTCGGCGCTCGACCCCGAGCTGGTCGGCGAGGTCCTGCGCGTCATCCGCCAGCTGGCGGACGAGGGCAACACGATGATCCTGGTGACGCACGAGATGGGCTTCGCCCGCGAAGTGGCGTCCAAGGTGGTTTTCCTGCACCAGGGGCGGATCGAGGAGGAGGGGTCACCCGACAAGGTGCTGACCGACCCCGACTCGGACCGGGTGCGGCAGTTCCTCTCGCGCCATCTGTCCGGCGCGGCGTGAGGGGACGAGGCAGAGGGCAGGACCGGACCGTCAGAAACAGCCCGGCCCCGGAAGGGGCCAGACAACGGGCGAACCGAACAGAGGAGTGTGTTCGTTGAAGAAGATCGTTTCGGCCCTGGCGCTCGGCGCCATGATGGCTGTGGCCGCGGCAGGCGCCGCCGGCGCCAAGGAATGGAAGACGGTCCGCATCGCCAGCGAGGGCGCCTATCCTCCGTGGAACGCCACCGACAGCTCGGGCAAGCTGATCGGCTTCGAGGTCGATCTCGCCAACGACCTGTGCAAGCGCATGAAGGTGTCTTGCGAGTTCGTCGCCCAGGATTGGGACGGCATCATCCCGGCCCTTCAGCAGGGCAAGTACGACGCCATCATGTCGGCGATGACCATCACCGACGAGCGCAAGAAGGTCATCGACTTCTCGGTCCCCTACGGAACCGAACCGTCGGTCTTCGCGGTGATGACCAACTCGCCGCTGGCCAAGGCGCTGAATCTCGGCACCGACCGCGTCGACCTGAACGACCAGGCCAAGGCCAAGCCGGTGCTGGAGAAGCTGGCCGAGGTGCTGAAGGGCAAGGCCGTCGGCGTCCAGGTCTCGACCATCCAGGCCGATTTCATGGACAAGCACCTGCCCAAGGTGACGATGCGCACCTATGAGAAGGTGGACAACGCCGGCAGCGATCTGGACGCCGGCCGCGTCGACGCCATGCTGGGCGACCGTTCGGTCGTCGAGGCGATCGTGAAGGCTACGCCGGACAAGATGGTCGTCGTCGGCCCGAACCTCATCGGCGGCGTGATCGGCGAGGGCATGGGCATCGGCATGCGCAAGGACAGCGCCGACCTCAAGGCGATGTTCGACAAGGCCATCGGCGAGGCGCTGCAGGACGGCACGGTCAAGAAGCTCAGCACCCAGCATTTCGGGTACGACATCTCCCCGAAGTGAGTTGAGCGGCACCCGTCCAATCCCCGCAGGGGGAGCGGACGGGCGCCGGTCCGATGCCATCCGGCCGGACGGCCCCTGCCCTGCCCCTTCGCCGGGGATCAGGCGGGCGGCCGTGACCGGCCGGACCTTTTCCGGGCGTACCAATGCTGGAACTCCTTTCCTTCGGTCCCAACGGCTGGGGCGGACAGCTGCTGCTGGGCACCGCGATGACTGTCGCGGTCGCGGTATCGGCCTTCGCCTTCGGCATCCTAATCGGGTCTCTCGGCGCTTCCGCCAAGCTGAGCCACAGCCTCGCCCTGAATACCGTCGCCGACATCTACACCACCGTGGTGCGCGGCGTACCCGAACTGCTGGTCATCTATCTGCTGTTCTTCGGCGGCAACAGCATGGCCACCGCCATCGCCGCCGTCTTCGGCTATGGCGGGCGGGTGGAACTGGACGCCTTCGTCATCGGCATGCTGTCGGTCGGGCTGATCTCCGGCGCCTATTCGACCGAGGTGATCCGCGGCGCCGTGCGCTCGGTGCCCTTCGGCCAGATCGAGGCGGCGCGCGCCTGCGGCATGAGCCGCTGGCTGATCCTGCGCCGGGTGCTGGTGCCGCAGACCATGCGCTTCGCCCTGCCCGGCCTGGGAAATGTCTGGCAGCTGACGCTGAAGGACACGGCGCTGGTGTCGGTGACCTCGCTGGCCGAGCTGATGCGGGTCAGCCGTCTGGCCGGCAGCGCCACCCGCGACTACTTCCTGTTCTACGGTGCCGCGGCTGTGCTGTATCTGCTGCTGACCACCATTTCCACGGCGCTGTTCAGCCGCGCCGAACAGGTCGCCAACCGCGGCGTCCGGAGGGCCTGAGGCGATGAACTGGGAATTGATGTGGGACAGCGTGCCCCGACTGCTCGGCGGGCTGCCGCTGACGATCCAGCTGATCGTGACCTCGCTGGCGCTGGGTGCGGTGCTGGCCTTCGTCGTGGCGCTGCTGCGGCTGTCGGGCAACCGGGTGGTGGAAGGCTTCGCCGCCGCCTATGTCTTCTTCTTCCGCGGCACGCCGCTGCTGGTGCAGATCTTCCTGATCTATTTCGGGTTGGGCGAGTTCGATGTGGTCAAGAACAGCTTTGCCTGGACCCTGCTGCGCGAACCCTACTGGTGCGCCATCCTGGCGTTGACGCTGAACACCGCCGCCTACACCAGTGAGGTTCTGCGCGGCGCCATTCTGTCGGTGCCGCAGGGTCAGGTCGAGGCGGCGCGGGCCTGCGGCATGTCGCGGGCGCTCGCCTTCCGCCGCATCGTGCTGCCGGTGGCGATCCGCCAGATGCTGCCGGCCTACGGCAACGAGGTGATCCTGATGGTCAAGGCGACCTCGCTCGCCAGCACCATCACGCTGATGGAGGTCACCGGCATCGCCCGCCGCATGATCGCCCAGACCTTCGCGGTCTTCGAGCTGTTCATCGTCGCCGGGGCGATCTATCTGGTGCTGAACTTCATCGCGTCGCGCCTGATCAAGTTCGCCGAATGGCGCCTGACCCCCTATTTGCGGGCGCGGGCGTAAGTAAGGATAGCCGTGAAAAAGCCCTCTCCCGGCTCGGGAGAGGGCTTTTTTGCTTACTGCCTTTCGCTCACTGCCCCAGCATCTCGAAGCTGGGCGGGGCCGGGTCGACCACGCGGGCGCCGGTCGGGGTGATCTCCATCACCGCCAGCCCGCGTTCGACCATGCCGTCGGCCCGCAGGCGGAACAGACCGTCCAGCCCCTCGAAGCCGTTGGGGTTGGTCATCGCCATGCGGTCGAACGGAACCGGGCCGCCGCTGCGGGTCAGCACCGCGGCGATGGAGGTCGCATCATAGGCCAGCGTGGCGATGCGCGGCGGCTTGCGGCCATAGACCTGCTCGAACTGCGACTCGAAGCGGGCGCGGGTCTGCGGCGCCGGGGCGGCGTAGAGCGCGCCGACCAGCGCCGGCTCCTGCCCCAGCGCCGCTTGCGAGCTGTCGTCCCACAGGCCGGTGCCCAGCAGCTTGACCTGCTGCGGCTGCACGCCGTTGGCGGCCAGCGCCTGGGCGATGCCCTGGGCGCGCTGCCCGCCCTCGGCCAGCATGACCGCCTGCGGCTGCGGGGCTTCCTGCGCCACCTGCTTGGCCGGGACCGACAGGTCGGTGATGGCCGGGTCGTAGCGCTCGACCTGCGTGGTCATGGCGCCCAGCCGCGGCGCGATGGCCTGCATGGCGTTCACCACCGCGTCGCCGTAAGGGGAGCGCGGCGCCAGCACTGTGAAGCGCGTCGCCCCGCGCGACCGGGCATAGCCGGCGACGCGGCTGACCTGATCGGCCGGGACGAAGCCCAGAACATAGGTGCCGTTGCCGGCCTGGGTGGCGTCGTTGGTGAAGGCCAGCACGTCGACGCCGGCATTCTGCGCGATGGGCCGCACCGCGGCGACGTCGGCGGCGAACAGCGGACCGATGATCAGGCGCGCACCCTCGGCCAGCGCCTGGCGTGCCGCGTCGGCGGCGCCGTTCGGCGTGCCCTTGGTGTCGCGCGGCAACAACTGCAGCCGGTCGCCGGCCATGTCGAACAGCGCCATCTGGGCGGCGTCCAGCATGGACTGGCCGATGGCCGCGCTCTGGCCGCTGAGCGGCACCAGGACCGCCACCTTGACCGGGCTTTGCGTCTCCGGCAGGGGAGCCACCGGGGCGGGAGCCGGTTGCGGCGCTTGTGCCACCCGCGGCGGCGCGCTTAAAGTCGAACAGGCCGACAACAGGCCGGCGACCAGCAAGGCTGCCACGCCGTGACGTTTCAGACCCTGTGAGAAAGCTGTTGCCAAGCGTGCCACCAATCGTCTCCACATCTGCTGAAACGGCCGCCGGAACCGAAGGCGAGACCCAAGGCATGGTCCCGGCTGTGATTCCGGGTGACTCGGCCGAAAGTGGCGCTCAAGGTAGCCCCCTCGCCGCGCCAAGTAAACTCGCGGGCGGGCTCCATGTCGTGGCTACCCCCATCGGAAACGCCGCGGACATCACGCTGCGCGCGCTCGACACGCTGAAGCGGGCCGACGCCATCGCCTGCGAGGACACGCGCGTCACCGCAAAGCTGATGGGCATCCACGGCATTCACACCCCCTTCGTCTCCTACCACGAACACAACGCCGCAAAGATGCGTCCGGTCCTGATCGAACGCATGAAAAAGGGCGAGGCCATCGCGCTGGTCACCGACGCCGGCACGCCGCTGGTCTCCGACCCCGGCTACAAGCTGGTGCGGGACTGCGTGGCGGAGGGCGTGGCGGTGACCACCCTGCCCGGCGCCTCGGCCCCGCTGGTGGCGCTGGTTCTGTCCGGCCTGCCGACCGACCGCTTCCTGTTCGCCGGCTTCCTGCCGAACAAGAGCAGCGCGCGGCGCGCCACCGCAGGCGAGTTGAAGGGCGTGCCCGCCACGCTGGTCTTCTTCGAATCGCCGCAACGCCTGCCGGAGTCGCTGGCCGACCTCGCCGACATCCTGGGCCCGCGCGAGGCCGCCGTCGCCCGCGAACTGACCAAGCTGTACGAGGAGGTGAGGCGCGGCACCCTGCCCGATCTCGCCGCCCATTATGCCGAGGCCGGCCCACCGCGCGGCGAGGTCGTGCTGGTCATCGGCCCGCCCGGGGAGGAGGCGACGCCGGGCGAGGCCGATGTCGACGCCCTGCTGCGCGAGGCGCTGACCCGCCTGTCGGTGCGCGACGCCGCCGCCGACGTCGCCGCCCGCACCGGCCAGCACAAGCGCACCGTCTACGCCCGCGCGCTCGAGCTGCAGCGGGAGGAGAAGACGAAATGACCGACCTGGATGCGCGGCGCCTGCGTGCCGAAAGCCTGGGCCGCCGGGCGGAGGCGCTGTGCCGCCTGTCGCTGCGGCTGCGCGGCTACCGCATCCTGGCCAGCCGCCTGCGCACGCCGATGGGCGAGATCGACATCGTCGCCAGGCGTGGCCGGACCATCGCCATCGTCGAGGTGAAGGCGCGTGGCGACTGGGACACCGCCAACGAGGCGCTGAACGCCCGCCAGCGCGGCCGGCTGGCCCGCGCCGCCCATGCCTTCCTCGGCGCCAACCCGCGCTATGCCGGCTATGTCTTGCGCTTCGACGTGATGCTGGTTACCCCTTGGGCTTGGCCCCGTCATCTGGTCGATGCCTGGAGACTGTGAGGGGACGATTTTGAGGGGGCGACAGTCTTGAGCAACCGCGCGGAAGCCCGCGAAATCCTGCGCCGGATCGGCGACCAGCCGGACGACGAGATCGATCTGGCCGAAGCCGCCCTGGCGCTGGGCGCGCTGGAGCTGCCGAACGCCGACCTCATCCCCTACCGCGCCCATATCCGCGCCATCGTCGAGGATCTCGCCGCCCGCGTCGCGGCGCAGGATGCCGTCGACGACAGGCTGGAGACGCGCATAGCCCATCTGCATGCGGTGATCGGCGGGCGCCACGGCTATGCCGGCGACCACGACACTTATGACGACCTGCAGAACGCCAACCTGCTGCGGGTGATCGACCGCCGGCGCGGTCTGCCGGTGGCGCTGGGCATTCTCTATATGCATGCTGCGCGGTCGCAGGGCTGGCCGATGGTGGGGCTGAACTTCCCCGGTCATTTCCTGGTCCGCATCGAGAAGGACGGGGCGCGCGCCATCCTCGACCCCTTCAACGAGGGGCAGACCCGCAGCGTCGTCGACCTGCGAGACCTGCTGAAGGCCACCGCCGGCAGCGCCGCCGAACTGGAGCCCGGCCATTACCAGCCGGTGTCGAACCGAGACGTGCTGCTGCGCCTGCAGAACAACATAAAGCTGCGCCACCTGTCGGCCCACGAGGTGCCGAAGGCGCTGGAGGTGCTGGAGGCGATGCGCCTGTTCGCCCCGCACGAGCCGTCGCTGTGGCGCGAGACCGGCCTTCTGGAGGCCCATGCCGGCAACCTGAAGGACGCCATCACCGCGCTGGAGACCTTCATGGCGCTGACCGGAGACGACCATCACCGGCACCAGACCGCCTCGCTGATCCAGCAGTTGAAGAACCGCCTGAACTGACCCCGTTCGCAGAGGTCCGGAGACCCGTCATGAGCCTCGCCGTCGCCTTCCAGATGGACCCCATCGAGTCGATCAACATCGACACCGATTCCAGCTTCATGATGGCGCTGGAGGCGCAGAAGCGCGGCCATCGCCTGTACCACTACCACCCGCGCGACCTGATCCTGACCGGCAACCGCCTGACCGCGCGGGTGCGCGAGATGACGGTGGTGCGCCAGCGCGGCGCCCACTACACGCTGGGCGAGCCGGTGGCGACCGACCTGTCGACGATGGACGTCATCCTGCTGCGGCAGGACCCGCCCTTCGACATGGCCTACATCACCTCCACCCACCTGCTGGAGCATGTGCAGCCCAAGGTTCTGGTGGTCAACGACCCGGCCGAGGTGCGCAACGCGCCGGAAAAGCTGTTCATCACCAAGTTCCCCGACCTGATGCCGCCGACGCTGATCACCAGCGACAAGCAGGCCATCCTGGAGTTCCGGGCGGAGCACAAGGACATCATCGTCAAGCCGCTGTTCGGCAACGGCGGCGCCGGCGTCTTCCACCTGAAGCCGGACGACGAGAATCTCGGATCGCTGCTGGAGCTGTTCACCCAGCTCTACCGCGAGCCGGTGATCGTGCAGAAGTACCTGCCGGAAATCCGCCAGGGCGACAAGCGCATCATCCTGGTCGACGGCGAGCCGGTGGGTGCGGTCAGCCGCATGCCGCTGGCGGGCGAGGCCCGCGCCAACTTCCACGCCGGCGGCAGCGCCCAAAAGACCGAGCTGACGGCGCGCGAGCGCGAGATGTGCGCCGCCATCGGCCCGGTTCTGCGCGAGAAGGGTCTGGTCTTCGTCGGCATCGACGTGATCGGCGACTACATGACCGAGATCAACGTCACCTCCCCCACCGGCATCCAGGAGATCAACCGGCTGGACGGCGTGCAGATCGAAGCCCTGCTGTGGGACGCCATCGAGCGCCGCCGCGCGGCAAAATGAAAGTTCGCCGGCGCGCGGGGAAGTAAGGATACGGCGGCGCCTGGAACGGAGGGGCGGGCGGGACAGCGCGACTGGTCAGCCCGCCTGCTTGAACCGGGCGAAGGCGTCGCGGATGTGGCGCGCCAGTTCCTCCGCCGCCAGCGTCGGCGGGCGGACCGGCCGATGCAGCGTGACGGCGAAGGACGGCAGGTCGGGAAGCCCGCTGTCCGCCGGCAAAATCTCCAGATCGGACGGCACGGTGAATGCCAGCCAGGCGGAGACCGCTAGGTCCATCCGCACGGTGGCGAATGTGGCGTCCAGCCCGCCATTCTCGAACATGCTGCGCCAATCCCGCCCCTGCCGGCGCAACGCCGCCATCACCACCGGCCGGAAGACGCAGGTTTCCACCACCAGCGACAGCGGCAGCGGCGTCATGGCATGGGCGCCGCCGCCACGGGCGCCGACCCAGACCAGCCGGTCGGTCATCAGATGGTCGCCCTGCGCCGTCTCCACCGGTTCCTCGACCACCGCCAGATCCAAGTCGCCGTCGGCGATGCGGGCCGCCAGTTCAGGGGACGATCCGCAGACCAGCGACAGATCCACCTGCGGAAAGGCACTGGTGAAACTCCGCAGCATCGGAGCGATGCAGGGGGCGACAAGGTCATAGGGAACGCCGATCCGCACCAGCCCGTCGACCGCGCCACCGGTGATGTCGGCCCAAATCTCGTCATTCAGTGCCAGCAACCGCCGGGATTTTCCCAGCAGACGCTCCCCCAGCGCGGTGGGACGCAGTCCGCCTCGGTCGCGGATGAACAGCGAACCCCCGGCCAACGCCTCCAGCCGGGCGATCTGTTGGCTGACCGCTCCCTGCGTCAGGTTCAGGGTCTGGGCCGCCGCCGTCATGCTGGCGTGGTCCGCCACCGCGGCGAAGCTGCGCAGCAGGGTGGTATCGAGGTTCCGGGCCATGCCGGCATTATGAATGCTAATGCCAAATATCTCCATTATTAGATTTGATCGCGATCCGTCGAGCGGTACTTCGGTTACATCCGCGCCAGGCTTGGAGAACCCACCCGATGATTCCCGCCGTCAGCATCGACGCCGCCCTAGCCGCCCTGACCGACCATTGGTCCCCCAAGGTGATCGGCCGGGTGAACGACCAGTATGTGAAGGTCGCGAAGCTGCTGGGAGAATTCGTCTGGCACCGCCACGACGACGAGGACGAACTGTTCCAGGTGATCCGTGGCAGGCTGCGCATCCAGTTCGAGGATGGCAGCGAGACGCTGCTGTCGCCCGGCGAACTGTGCGTGATCCCGCGCGGGGTGATGCACAATCCGGTCGCCGATGAGGAATGCTTCATTCTGCTGATCGAAACGGTGACGACGAAGCACACCGGCGACGTCGAGACGCCGATGACCCGCTCCATCGCCCAGCAGCTGGCCTGACAGCGTGCCCGACGGCATGCCCGGCTGCGGCGTGCCGTGCCTTGACCGGCGGACTTCGGGGGGCGATAACTGCCGCCTCCCAGAGTTTTCGAGCGAGACCACCCGTGAACCGCATTTTCTCCGGCATGCAGCCGACCCGGCAGCTTCACCTCGGCAACTATCTGGGGGCGCTGCGCAACTGGGTGGAACTGCAGAACAGCTACGAGTGCATCTTCTGCGTCGTCGACCTGCACGCGCTGACCATCGACCAGGACCCGGAGGTTCTGCGCAACAACATCCGCGAGGTCGCCGCAGCCTACATCGCCGCCGGCATCGACCCGGACAAAAACATCCTGTTCAACCAGTCGGTGGTCTCCGGCCATGCCGAGCTGGGCTGGATCCTGTCCTGCCACACACCTCTGGGCTGGCTGAACCGCATGACGCAGTTCAAGGAGAAGGCCGGCAAGCAGAAGGACATGGCCAATCTGGGCCTGTACGCCTACCCCACCCTGATGGCCGCCGACATCCTGCTCTACAAGGCCACCCATGTGCCGGTGGGCGAGGACCAGAAGCAGCATCTGGAGCTGGCGCGCGACATCGCCGGCGCCTTCAACCGCCGCTACGAGACCGAGTTCTTCCCGCTGCCCGAGCCGCAGATCCTGGGCGAGGCGACGCGGGTGATGAGCCTGCGCGACGGCAAGAAGAAGATGTCGAAGTCGGACGAGTCCGAATATTCGCGCATCAACATGACCGACGATGCCGACACCATCGCCCAGAAGATCCGCAAGGCCAAGACCGACCCGGAACCCCTGCCGGAAACGGTGACCGAGCTGGAAGCCCGGCCCGAGGCCGACAACCTCGTCACCATCTACGGCGCGCTGGCCAGCCAGTCGCGCGAGCAGGTGCTGGCGCAGTTCGCGGGTGCCCAGTTCTCCGACTTCAAGAAGTCGCTGGTCGACCTGTCGGTGGACAAGCTGGCGCCGATCACCACCCGCATGAAGGAACTGCTGGCCGACAAGGCGGAAATCGACCGGCTGCTGAAGAAGGGCGGCGAGCGCGCCGCGGCCATCGCGGAGAAGAACCTGAACGACGTGAAGGACATCATCGGCCTGCTGCGGCCGTAAGGATGTGACTGTAAGGATGTCCTGCCCGTGACGGCCCCCATCCTGCTCACCGGCTTCGCGCCGTTCGGGACCCTCCCGGACGGCGAGCCGGCCCCGGATTCAGAGCATCCCTGGATTGCCGATCCGACCGCCCTGCTGATGGACCGGCTGGCGGGGGAGCCGGGGGTCGTCACCGCCACCCTGCCCCCTCTTTACGACGCCTGCGGCGATGCCTTCGCCGAGTTGCTGGCGGAACACCGGCCGCTGGCGGTGCTCGGCTTCGCCTACCTCGAGTCGAGCGATTACATCCGGCTGGAACGTCTGGCCTGGAACCGCGACGAAAGCCCGCTTGCCGATGCCGCCGGTACGGTGCGGGAACACGCCGACATCGTGCCCGACGGGCCGACCGCCTATGGCAGCACCCTGCCGGTGCCGCGGGTGATGCGGGAATTGTCGATGGCCGGGCTGCCGGTGACTTTCGGCGATTTCTCCGGCGGTTTCCTCGGCAACCATCTGTTCTACCGGGCGCGCCACATCATCGAGAGCGCCGACCTGGATATCCCCTACGGCTTCTTCCACATGCCGCCGCTGCCCGAACGGGCCAAGGAGTTGCGGCGGTTCGGCGGTCTGGCGCTGGAGCGGCAGGAGCTGGCGGCGCGCACACTGGTGGGGATGCTGCGCACGGCGCTGAACGGGCTCGCTTAACTACAAAAATCAGGGCTGCGAAAATCAGGCTGTCTTGGCGGCGCGGCGCTGGTCGGGCGGGTTCACGATGGCGCGCAGCGCGTCCAGGAACTCACGACCCTTGTCGGTCAGGGTGACGATCTTGCGGCGGCGTTCGCGCGGGTCTTCCTGCGCCTGCACCAGATCGAGGCCGGCCTTGCCGAAGCTGTGCCAGCGGCTGAGCGCCGCGACGTTGCGCGACGCGGAGGATTGGGCGATGCCCAGGCGTTCCGCCAGTTCGCCGATGGAGATGCCTTCGCTCTGCGCGATGGTCATGAAACTCAGCGCATACTGGATGGGCAGGTCGGGGTCGAGCTTGCGGAACGCCTCAAGCACCTGGACGACGGTAAGGACCTCGTCATGACGAACGCGGGCCGGCATTCAGCAGGTCTCCGCGGCGCCGCGCGCTATGCAGCGCGGGAGGGTGGTCCCCAACGGGCCGGTGTGTAGATGATGTTCAGGCGTCCAAGCCATAGGATGACTTCCCCGTTCTCACGCCGCAGGTCGAAGGACCCGGCCGGCGATGCCCAGCGGGCGTGTTCAACGAAGAGACGATGACCGCAAAAACCCAGAAAGACACACATGGGATCCTCTCGATATCCGGAATTCACGTTCGAAGGGTGCGGGAAGAAGACGGGCCGGCTGGGCATGATTGGCGGCCATATGGGCGGCCCAATTGGCGGCGGTGATGGCCGGACCGCCCGATCGGCGGGTCCAGGCGGTGGTTACGATGGCTTTCATCGATACTCTCCAGGGGTTGAGTGATGCCGGCGTGAGAAGCCGGCGGATCCGGTATCGCCGCTCAGCGATACGGTTGCAAGGTCAAAAATGTCCGCGCGTCCGATAGGTTCCGATCGCGGATGTGAAATGGCGGAAGACGGCAGCCGAGCGGCGGTTCTTCTCCATCCGACGTTTCCCCGTCCGCCAGTCCGATGTCGCGCCGCAGGTGGTCGCACAATCGGCCCGGTCCGGAAGATGCCCCGGAATCGAGCCAGCGGCTCCGCATCGCCGTCCACAAGGTCGGCATGATCTGCTCCTGAAAAAAGAGAGGCTCCGTCGGTTGGGCCTCAGGTGGCGAAATAATTCCGCGTGCGGATGTATTCCGTCAACCCGTCCATCCGGTAACGGCGTGATCTTTGCCGCACGCCTGTTGCAAGCCGGCATCACTCATCGGCCGTTTTGCCCACGTTTGGCTATCCATCGGGATGGCGCCGGGCGCCTCTGGACAAGCGAAGGTCGCTCGGTCAAACACAAAGCCGCCGCGCAAAGTCGTCCGCGGTACTCCATCCATCAGGGTCAGGTCGTCCGTCCGTGTCCATCCTCCCCTCTCCCGCATGGCAGACAGCGGTGCGCAAGCTGCGGGCAGCGCTCGCGGCGGCTGCCGTGGCGATGGGAGTGCTATGGGCCCTGCCCGCAGCGGCGGAGGCGCGCTTCACCCCCGGTCCCTGCTGGTTCACCGTTCCCGACGGCGAAGCGGCGCTGTGCGGAACGGTGGCGGTGCCGGAACGGCGCGACCGCGCCAACAGCCGCAGCCTGCGCCTGCCGGTCGCCGTGTTGCTCAGCACCGCGCGCCAGCCCGACCCGGACCCGGTGCTGTTTCTGGAGGGTGGTCCCGGCGCCTCCCCCTTCGGCACCGGCGAGGCGACGGAAGAGCGGATGGAGGTGTGGTGGGAACTGTCGGCCCCCTTCCGCCGCACCCGCAACCTGATCCTGTTCGATCCGCGCGGCGTCGGCCGGGCGGAGCCGGACACCGATTGTCCGGAGTTGGACGCCGTCGGCGCCACCCGCGGCACCCGACCACAGACGCGCGAGCAGCGGGCGGCGGCGGAACGGGCGGCGATCAGCGCCTGCATCGCGCGGCTGGAAGCGGCCGGGCTGGATACCACCCAGTTCTCCACCCCCGTCGCGGCGGAGGATGCCCTGGACATCGCCACCGCGTTGGGCGCCCAGCGCGTGAACCTGTTCGCGGTGTCCTACGGCACGCGTGTCGGGCTGGAGATCCTGCGGCGGCAGGGCGGCCGCGTCCGCACCGCCGTGTTCGACAGCATCTATCCGCCCGACGTCAACGCACAGGAGGAGACGGCCGGGCTGGCCCAGCGTGCCTACCGCCGGCTGTTCGACGACTGCGCCGCCAACCGGAGTTGCCGTTCCGCCTTTCCCGACCTGGAGAAGCGCTTCCTCTCCCTGGTCGAACGGCTGGACCGCAACCCCGTCGACATCGTCGTCGGCGATCATGAGACGCGCCGTGCCCTGCGGCTGACCGGCGGAGCGATCATCGCCGCCGGGCTGGAGGCGATGGCGGTCAGCGAGGCGGTGCCGGCATTGCCGATCATGCTCGACCGCGCCATCCGCGGCCAGTACGCCACACTGGCCGAATGGGCGCCGACCAACTGGCTGGGCGATCCGGAGGTCGCCGACGGGCTGGCCTTTTCCGTCGAATGCCGCGAGTCGGTCAACACCGCCGACCCACAGAAGCGGGCCGACAACGCCCGCCGCTATGCCCCGTACGGGCTGGTCGCCGCCGACGATCCCGGCCGGCGTGTCTGCCGTCTCTGGCCCGCCGGCCACCAGGAACCGGCCGAGCGCCTGCCGGTCGCCAGCCCGGTGCCGGTGCTGCTGCTGTCCGGCGCCTACGACCCCGTCACCCCGCCGGACTGGGGCGACCGTGCCGCCGCCACCCTGCCGAAGAGCCGCCATCTGGTCTTCCGCGCCGCCAGCCACATCGTGACCTCCAGCGAGGATTGCGCCATGGCCGCCGCCGTCACCTTCGTGGAGCAGGAGGCCGTGCCGGCGACTGTCTGTCCGGGGGCGGGCAAGCCGCCGGTGTTCGAGGGGCCGTGATTTTATGAAAAACAGATATATTGAATACATACCAAAAAATATATAAGATCTCAGGTGACGTGCAGTGAGCTTGAAATGATCAAGTTAGACCGCATTTGCGAGCACACATTCTTCTCCCTGCTCAATGAGAACTCTGTTGTGCTCGATTTCGGCTGCAATGAGGGAAAGTTCGCGCACACCGTTATCGAGCGGTATGGCTGCCAAGTCTTTTCAGCCGAGCCTGTCCCCGACTGTGTCGAACGGATCGCCCGCCATCCCAGGCTGACGCTTCGGCAGGTTGCGATTTCCGGCACGTCGGGCAGCCTGGACATCCATGTCTATCCGGACCGCTGTGCGAGCGGCTTCAACCGTTCTCCTGGAGAGCAGGCGATACGGACCATCCGGGCCGAAGCCATGACCCTGGCGGAATTCCGGCGCCGTTCCGGCATCGGCCGCATCGCCTTGTTGAAGATCGACATCGAGGGTGCCGAACTGGACATGTTCGCGGCCGCTGCGGACGAGGAGTTTTCGGACATCGATCAGATAACCGTCGAATTTCACGACTTCCTCTATCCCGAAATGCGGCCGGCGGTGAAGGCGGTGAAACGGCGGATGCGGTCCCTAGGCTTTCATATGTTGCCATTCTCTCTGGACAACACCGACGTCCTCTTCGTCAATCGGCGGGCCGCGGTGAACTGGCACAACCGGCTGTGGGCTGGCACCGTGGTGAAATATGGCCGTGGGCTCGAACGGCGACTGCGGCAAATGATAGGCCGCCCCGCCCCGGCCGACTGCTGACGGCCGCAACCGATCTGAAACGTGCGCCCGGCGGCGGCGCCCGCCGGACCGCTACCGCCCCGGCGCGATCCGCCGGTAACTCAGCGCCTCCGCGATGTGGCGGCGCTTGACCCCCTCGACCCCGTCCAGGTCGGCCAGCGTCCGACCCACCCGCATCACCCGGTGGTAACCGCGGGCGGACAGCTTCAGCCGCTCCGCCGCCTCGGTCAGCAGGGCGCGGCCGGGGGCGTCGGGGGACGCCACCTTTTCCAGCAGTTCGCCATCGGCCTCGGCGTTCGTCCGCACAGCCCGGCCGGCCGGGAAAGGACCGAAGCCGCCATAGCGTTCCGCCTGGATGGCGCGGGCGACCGCGACACGGGCGGCGATGTCGGCGCTGCCCTCCGCCGGCGGCGGCAGGCTGAGGTCGGCGGGGCTGACCGCCGGCACATCGATGTGCAGATCGATACGGTCGAACAGCGGACCACTGATTTTAGATTGATAATCTGCAGCACATTTCGGCGCCCGCGCGCAGGCGAGCGAGGCGTCGTCGAGATGACCGCAGCGGCAGGGGTTCATCGCCGCCACCAGTTGCACGCGCGCCGGATAGGTTACATGATGGTTGGCACGGCTGACCACCGCCTTGCCGGTCTCCAGCGGCTGGCGCAGCGCCTCCAGCAGGGCGCGGGGGAACTCCGGCAGCTCGTCCAGGAAGAGAACGCCCTGATGGGCCAGAGAGATCTCGCCCGGCTTGGCCCGCGTGCCGCCGCCGACCAGCGCCGGCAGGCTGGCCGACTGGTGCGGCGCGCGGTAGGGGCGCTGGCGCAGCAGACGCCCGCCCTCCAGCAGCCCGCCGACGCTGTGGATCATCGACACCTCCAGCGCCTCCGCCGGGTCGAGCGGCGGCAGCAGGCCGGGCAGGCGGGCGGCCAGCATCGACTTGCCGGAACCGGGCGGCCCGATCATCAGCAGGTTGTGCGATCCGGCGGCGGCGACCTCCAGCGCGCGCTTGGCGGTCTCGTTGCCCTTTACGTCGCGCAAATCGGGCGGCGGCGCGTCCTGCTCCTGCAGCCGCGGCTTGGGCGGGGTCAGAACCTGGGTGCCCTTGAAATGGTTGATGAGGGCCAGCAGGTTGGCCGGCGCCAGCACGTCCAGATCGGGACCGGCCCAGGCCGCCTCGCCACCGCAGGCCGCCGGACAGATCAGGCCGCGGTCGTTGGCCAGCGCGTCGATGGCGGCGGGCAGCACGCCAGCCACCGGGGTCAGCGCGCCGTCCAGCGCCAGCTCGCCCAGCGCCACATAGCGGGCGATCTCCGCATCCGGCAGAACCCCCATCACCGTCAGCAGGCCGAGTGCGATCGGCAGGTCGAAATGGCTGCCCTCCTTCAGCACGTCGGCGGGGGCGAGGTTGACGGTGATGCGCTTGGCCGGCAGCGCCAGCCCCAGCGCATGCAGCGCGGCGCGCACGCGCTCCCGGCTTTCGCCCACCGCCTTGTCGGGCAGGCCGACGACGGTGAAGGCGACGATTCCGCCGGACATCTGGACCTGGACGTCGATCCCCAGCACCTCGATGCCCTGGAACGCCACCGTGTTGACGCGCGCAACCACCACCACACCCCGAAACAGACGCCCAACAGGGCAAATTGCACGCGATTGTAGTCACCAACGGAGCAATGCGCCAGCGCGGGATGAGAACGGCCATCGCAATGGCCCCGTCATGCCCGCCCGGCGCAGGGAGCGGTTGTCGCGGCCGTTCGGCCGCCTAACATGAGGGCCAACGCATTCCCGGCCGCATTCCCGGCACGCATCGTCGAAAAGGATCCGCCACCGTGCAGCTTCACCTGAGCACCTGGGCCGAGGTCGAGGCCTACCTCAAGACCTCCAAGGGCATCATCATGCCGATCGGCTCGACCGAGCAGCATGGGCCGAACGGGCTGGTCGGCACCGACGCCATCTGTGCCGAGGTCATCGCCAAGGGCGTCGGCGACGCCACCGGCGCGCTGGTCGGCCCGACGATTCCGGTCGGCATGGCCGTCCACCACATGGAATTCCCCGGCTCGATGACGCTGAAGCCGTCGACGCTGATCGCCCTGCTGCGCGACTATGTCGGGTCGCTGGCCGAACACGGGTTCGAGCGCTTCTTCTTCGTCAACGGCCATGGCGGCAACATCGCCACCGTCCGCGCCGCCTTCTACGAGATCCATGCGGAGAACCGGGCGCTGCGTGGCCGCGACGCACCGGACCTGCGCTGCACCCTGGTGAGCTGGTGGGAGAATGCCGAGATCGCCCGCCTGTCGCGCGAGCTGTACCAGGGCAAGGAGGGCTCGCACGCCACCCCCAGCGAGGTGTCGGTCACGCAATACGTCTATCCCGACTCGATCAAGACCGCGGCGCTGGAGCCGGAACAGGCGCCGGCCGGCGGCTTCCACGACGCCCGCGACTTCCGCCGCCGCTATCCCGACGGCCGCATCGGCTCCGCCCCCGGCCTCGCCCGCCCGGAGCATGGCCGGCAGCTGTACGAGGCGGCCGTCGCCGCCATCGCCGCGCAGTACCGCGCCTTCCTGGCGGAGCAGTAAGGGGCGTCACGCGGTCGCATGGTGGCGGGACTTCTTCGCCCCGCACGTTGATTCGGCGGTCGGACCTGCCTAAATTCGGACCGGTTGACGGGACTTGCGTTCCGCAGCCGCCCGGCCCGAACAGAGCACGACCGCCCTAGTCCATGATCAACGAGCTGAACCAGCGATCGCGCGAGATCTTCCGGCTGATCGTCGACGCCTATGTGGCGTCGGGCGAGCCGGTCGGCTCGCGCACGATCTCCAGGCGGCTTGGCATGGCCTTGTCGCCCGCGACCATCCGCAACGTGATGGCCGACCTGGAGGAGCAGGGGCTGCTCTATGCCCCGCACACTTCGGCCGGCCGCATCCCGACCGACGCCGGCCTGCGCATGTTCGTCGACGGCCTGCTGGAGATCGGATCGCTGACCGAGGACGAGCGCGCCTCGATCGAAGCGAAATGCTCCGCCTCCGGCCGCGCCTTCGCCGACGTGCTGGGCGAGGCGTCGACCATGCTGTCCGGCCTGTCGCACTGCGCCGGGCTGGTGGTGGCGCCCAAGACCGACCGGCCGCTGAAGCATATCGAGTTCGTGTCGCTCGGCCCCGGCCGCGCCCTGGTCGTCCTGGTGAACGAGGACGGTCTGGTCGAGAACCGGGTGATCGAGGTGCCGATGGGGGTGCCGACCTCCACCCTGCAGACGGTGTCGAACTTCCTCAGCGCCAAGCTCGCCGGCCGCACGCTGGACGAGGCGCGGCAGGAGGTCCTGCAGGAGATCGAGCAGCAGAAGACCCAGCTGGACGAACTGTCGCGCAAGGTGGTCGCCGCCGGTCTGGCCACCTGGGCCGGCAGCGGCGGGTCCAACGCCGGCCAGCTGATCGTCCGCGGCCAGTCCCGCCTGCTGGAGGACGTCACCGCGCTGTCCGACCTGGAGCGTGTGCGCGGCCTGTTCGAGGCGCTGGAGACCAAGGAGACGATGCTGCGCATGCTGGACGCCACCGGACGCGGCGACGGCGTGCAGATCTTCATCGGGGCCGAGAATGTGCTGTTCAGCCATTCCGGCTGTTCGATGATCATCTCCCCCTTCCAGAACAGCCGGGAACAGGTGATCGGCGCCATCGGCGTGATCGGCCCGACCCGCATCAATTACGCCCGCATCATTCCGCTGGTGGATTACACCGCCAAGGTGGTCAGCCGGCTGATCGGCTGAACGCCGCCTCCCTCCCTCACTCCGCCTTTTGACGAAGCAAGAATTGAGAAAACCATGAGCGAAGAGCAGAACAAGCCCTCCGACGCCACGGTGGAGCCGACCGAGGCCACCGCCGAGACCGCCAACACGGCCGCCGCCAACGGTGCTGAAGCGGGTTCGCCCGAGGACCGCGTCGCCAAGCTGGAGGCCGAGGTCGCCAGCCTGAAGGACCAGCTTCTGCGCGCCATGGCGGAGACGGAGAACACCCGCCGCCGTGCCCAGCGCGACCGCGAGGACGCCAGCAAGTTCGCCGTGTCCAGCTTCGCCAAGGAGCTGGTGTCGGTCGCCGACAACCTGCGCCGCGCGCTCGACGCCGTTCCGGCCGAGGGCCGCGAGCAGGACGAGATGCTGAAGGGCCTCGCCGTCGGCGTCGAGGCGACCGAGCGCCAGCTGTTCGCCGCCTTCGACCGCGCCGGCATCAAGAAGCTGGACCCGGCCGGCGAGCCGTTCGACCCGAACTTCCACCAGGTGATGTTCGAGATCGAGAACACCGGCAAGGCCGCCGGCACCGTCGTCCAGGTCCTGCAGCCCGGCTACACCATCCATGGCCGCCTGCTGCGCGAGGCGATGGTCGGCGTCGCCAAGGGCGGTGACGCCGGCGGCCAGCACGTCGATACGAAGGCGTAACCATATCGCCTCTGCCAGCCCCCGGTTCAGCGGCGATCCGTGGGACCGGGGGTCTGGCGTTGTTCGGAATAGGGGACGGCAGCGGTTGACGGTCGCCGGGAAATTGCCTAGGCCTTTCCCTTATTCCTTTCGGCCGAGCAACCGGAGCCGCGTTCCATGCCCAAAAGCGTCCTGACCGTCGACGATTCGAAGACCATCCGCGACATGGTCGGTTTCACGCTGAAAGGCGCCGGCTATGAGGTGGCGGAGGCGTCGGACGGCAATGCCGGCCTCGCCCTGGTCAACCAGCGCAAGTTCGACTGCATCATCACCGACCTGAACATGCCGGGCCTGGACGGGCTGGCCCTGACCCGCGCCATCCGCGCCTCGGCCATCAACCGCGCCACCCCGATCCTGCTGCTGACCACCGAAGCCGACCCCGCCAAGAAGACCGCCGGCCGCGAAGCCGGCGCCACCGGCTGGCTGGTGAAGCCGTTCAACCCGGAAAAGCTGGTCGAGACGGTGCGGAAGGTTTGTCCATAAGTTTCCCCTGTTCCCCGGAAGTCCCCCTCTCCCCCCCGGGGAGAGGGTCGGGGTGAGGGGGATGCACTGCGTGGATCCGGTTAGGGAATGGAAAGTGCGCGAGGCTTGAAGATCCTCGACTCGCATCCCCCTCACCCTAACCCTCTCCCCGGGGGGGAGAGGGAATCTTGGAGCGCTTAGTCTGCGCCACCAGAAACTCCCCCTCCGGGTCGTGCGCGGCGAAGCGCCGCTGCGCTGTTCCGCGGTCGGCGACGGCGTAGCAGTAGACGCATCCGTGCGGACAGCTGTCGTAATCGCCGATGTCGCGGCTCTCCGCGCACAGGCAGCCCGGCCGGTTGCCCTTCTCCCGCGCCGGCAAGGCATACCCCGCCACATCCGACAGCCGCAGCGCATCGACGCAGCGAGCCGCCACCGTACCGGGCGTGCCCACAAGCTCCGGCTGGGTGCAGAGCGTCAGCGCCATCCCCTCCCCCGCCGCGATCTCCGCCAAATCCTCCAGCAGCGCGCGCTTCTCCTCCGCCTCCGGGTCACGCCAGACGATGCCGGCGGCGGCAAGGTTGCGGGCGGTCTTGCGGTAAGGCTGCAGGAAGGAGACCACCACCTCGTCGGTCACCCCGCGCAGCGCCCGCGCGATCCGGGCGAAGGTCTCGTGATGCCAATCCGGCGGCGTGGCCTCGGTCAGCGCGATGGGGTCGTAGCGCCAGACCGCCGCCCGCAGCCCCCAGCGCCCGCGCACCCGCGCCATATGGCCGACCGCCGTCTCCCAATCGGGAACCGAGCGTTCCAGCGCGGTGGGCAGACCGGTGACGCTGTACTGCACGACGAAGGGAAAGCCCCGCTCCGCCACGCTGTCGAGCGCGCCGAGGAAGGGGCCCAGATTCTTGGTCCAGAAGATGAAGCCGTCGACCGCCGGTCGGGTCAGGTCGATGCGGTAGGTCTGGCCGCCATAGGGATTGACCATCCGGCAATAACCGGCGTCGAGGCGGTTCAGGAACCAGCGCCCATAGAAGGCGGGAATGTCGGTCTTGTAGCTGGCGGAGATGATCATGGTGCCAGCATGGGAATGCCGGCCCGCCGCATCAAGGGCAGACCGGCATAACCAGGGCCCGGCATAACCGGAGAGCGGATTACTGAACCGAGCGGACTTCGACCACTTCGGGGATGTAGTGGCGCAGCATGTTCTCGATGCCGTGCTTCAGCGTGGCGGTGGAGCTGGGGCAGCCGGAGCAGGCCCCCTTCATCGCCAGATAGACGACGCCCTTCTCAAAGCCCTGGAAGGTGATGTCGCCGCCGTCCTGGGCGACCGACGGGCGGACGCGGGTGTCCAGCAGTTCCTTGATCTGCTCGACGATCTCCTCGTCGTCGGCGTTCGACGCCGCGGCATGGCCGTCGCCGCCATCCTCCAGCAGAACCGGGCGGTCGGCGGTGAAATGCTCCATGATGACGCCGAGGATCGACGGCTTCAGCAGGAACCAGTCGCGCGCGTCGGTCTTGGTGATGGTGATGAAATCGGCGCCCAGGAAGACGCCGACGACGCCCTCGATCTCGAACAGGCGCTGGGCGAGCGGCGAACGGGCGGCATCCTCGCGGCTGGTGAAGTCGGCGGTGCCGCGTCCGAGCACGTCACGCCCCGGCAGGAACTTGAGAGTCGCCGGGTTGGGCGTCTGCTCGGTCTGAATGAACATGGTCTGGTCCTCCATCGGCGGCGGAATGGAACCGCCGGCGCGCCCGGGATCGGGACGCGGAACGATTGGGGGGAAATTTGGGCCGAAACGCCGGGCGGATCAAGGACCCCGGTTGTGTGGGTATTCGGCATCCGGCATGCGCGGCCCGACCGTGGCCTCTATCCTTACTTACGTAATCGCGTCCAGCGCCTCGTTGCTGAGGCCGCCGGGCACGATGGTCAGCGGGATGCGCAGGCGGCCCAAGCCGCGGCCGGTGTAGTAGGAGATCAGCGGGCCGGGGCCTTCGGGATCGGTGCCGGCGGCCAGCACCAGGATTGAGATGCTCGGCTCCTCCCCGATCAGGGCCAGCACCTCCTCGGTGCGGTTGCCTTCGCGGACATAGAGCGCCGGCAGGGTGCCGGTCAGCTGGTTGACCTCGCGCGCCAGCTTCTGGAGCATCTGCTCCGCCTCGGCGCGCTGCTCCTCGCGGATCAGGTTCTCCACCGCCAGCCAGTGCTGCATCTCGCCCTTTTCCAGGACGGTCAGCAGCGCCACCTTGCCGCCCGACTTGCGCGCGCGCAGGCAGGCATAGCGGAGCGCCACCTTCAGCTCCGGGCTGTCGTCGACCACCACAAGGAAGATGCGCACCGGCTTGGGAGCTGGCGGCTGGGTGGGCGTTTCCGGCGTCGTTGATTGCGTCGCGTCGCTCATCTCGATCACCCTTCTCGGCTTAGACCCGGCGGAATGCGGCGCCGGCCGCCCAGCCGGCCGCGATGGCACCGACGACGGCGGCCACCCCGTAGATGACCGGGCGGTTGCGGGCGAAGTCCGACACTTCGGCGCTGAACCCGATCTTGGACACCACCAGCGGCGTGGTCTGGGCGCTGACCACGTCGCCGTCGCGAATCAGCAAGGCTTCGACATTGTACAGCCCGGTCGGGACGTTTGCCGGAAAATAGATGTTGGTGCGGAACAGCCGTTCGCCCAGGAAGGCGACCTGCCCCAGCGAAATGGCATACAGCCCCTGGCGCTGCTTGTTGCGGATCAGCGCGCTGCGGTAGGCGGCAAGCTCGTCCGGCGGCAGGGTGGCGTCGGCCGGCAATTGCAGCTGCGGCAGCCCCAGCTGCTGGCGTTCCAGCACCGGGCGGCCGACCAGCTGGTCGAGCGGCCGGCTGACCGCCACCGTGTAGAAGCTCGGCACCTGTTCGAATCGCACGCTGTCGGTGTTCATCCACATGCCGGCCACCCGCTGCTTGCGGCGGACGGTGGCGGGACCGCGCGGGCCGGTGACGACGATGGCGACGTCGCCCGCCCCGTCGGTGGTGCCGAACAGCACGACCTCGGTGCCGGTGAAGCCGGTGGTGATGGCGATCAGGTGGCTCGACAGGTCGGCGACCAGCTGCTGCGCCCACACCGTCGCCGCCACCGTGCCGCCCAGCAGCAGCCCGGCCAGCGCCGCGGCGGCCTGGATCAGCCTGCGTTTCCTCACCCCCGCCATCATCGCAACCCCGTGGTCAGGGTGAACAGGTCGTCGGGGCGGGAGAACAGGTCCCAGGCCAGCTTCAGCGCCACCGCCACCACGATCAGCGACAGCGCCATCCGGGCGGTCTCGCCGCGCAGGCGGGTGCCGGCCTTGGTGCCGAACTGGGCGCCGATCACGCCGCCGATCAGCAGCAGAAGCGCCAGCATGGCGTCCACCGTCTGGTTGGTGGCGGCCTGCAGCAGGGTCGCCGCCGCGGTGGTGAAGATGATCTGGAACAGCGAGGTTCCGGCGACCAGCCCGGCCGGCATGTTCAGCAGATAGATCATCGCCGGCACCAGGAGGAAGCCGCCGCCGATGCCCATGATCGCCACCAGCATGCCGCCGATCGCCCCGATCCCCGCCGGCAGCAGGGCGGAAATGTACAGCTTCGACCGCTGGAACCGCATCTTGAAGGGCAGGCCGTGCAGCCAGATGTGGCGGTGCAGCTTGCCGCGCTTGGCCGTCGGCGCCCGGCGGCGCAGGATGGCGCGGCTGCTTTCCACCAGCATCATCCCGCCGATGGTGCCGAGGAAGAAGACGTAGGACAGGGTGATGGCGATGTCGATCTGGCCCAGCCGCTGCAGGATGCCGAAGATCCACACCCCAACCGCGGTGCCGACCACGCCGCCGCCCAGCATCACCACGCCCAGCTTGACGTCGACATTGCCGCGCCGCCAATGGGCCAGCACACCCGACACGCTGGCGGCGACCAGCTGGTTGGCCTGGGTGCCGACGGCGATGGCCGGGGGAACGCCGATGAAGATCAGCAGCGGCGTCATCAGGAAGCCGCCGCCGACGCCGAACATCCCCGACAGGAAGCCCACGAGCCAGCCCATGCCGAGCACCAGCAGCGCGTTGACCGACATCTCGGCAATCGGCAGGTAGACTTGCATGAATCGGCAATCTGTCGGGATGTTCGGGATGGGCGGCGGGACCGGCAGCTTACCCGAGCCGGTGCCGTGGCGGAAGACCGCAGCACCGGCTTTCGAGGGCAATCGCATATGGCAATTATGATCCTACACAAGAAAGCACGTCATTCCCGCGAAGGCGGGAATCCAGCCGTTTCAGTCGCTTTGCACGATGGTTTCCTGGATCCCCGCCTTCGCGGGGATGACCGAAGTCCTTTTATGGGATTCCATATGCGATTGCCCTGCGGTGAGGGGGGTGGAACAGCGTGGAACGGTTTCCGGCCGATGTTCCATCCCGGCGATCCTACCGGCGGGAGAAGGCACCCTTGCCGCCCTTGCGTTCCAGCGCCGAGCCGAGGTTGGGATAGGGATCGTCGGGATTGAAGGTCCAGGGATAGACGCCCTTCGGCCCGGTCGATTCCGGGCGGGCCAGGATCGCGGCGACGGCGCGCGGGTCGGGTGCGGTACGCTCACGGATGGCGCCGGGAATGCTGTCGTCGTCGAGTTCGGAGACGATGCCGGCGGACGGGTCTTCGGCGCGGGTCGGCTCCGGAGGAACGGAGTCGGCCGGCTGCCGGGTCTGCGGCGGCTGGGTCGGCGGCTGCTCGGCCGGCGGCTGCTCGGCCGGCGGCTGCTGGGTCTGCGGCGGCTGGGCCGGGTTGGGCGGCGAGCCCGTCGAGGATGCCGAGCCGGTCGGCCAGCCAGCGCACGGTGGACGGATCGCCGGAGGAAACCAGCCGTTCGATCTGCTCGACGACCAGACTGCGCAGCGAGGACAGGCGGAGATCGGCCTCGCGGCTCAGGGCCTGCCGCTCCCACCAAACCCTGTGACGGAAATCCTGGGAGCCGTAATAGGCCCGCCACAGGGTGGTGCGGCTGCAGCCCATGGCGCGGGCGACATAGAGGAAGCTGCTGCCGCGGGCCAGCATGCCGGCGGCCATGATCCATTGCTCCTCATGAAACTGCGAACCGGGGACCAGCGAGCCTTCGGACGGCACCGGCGGCTCTTCGGCCCACAGCGGGAAATGGTCGTTTGCAAGAGTACGGCTGTCGAGGGCCATGGCTTCTCTCCGCGGCGATGGTGGGATCTCCCGCGGAGATTATAGGAATTATTTCTTTGACCGGTGAGCTTTCGCAAAAAGCGGAAAGCGGTCAGGGCACCGGCGCATGGAAGAACACCTTGAAGCCGGCCTTGTGCGGAAAGACGTGCTCCGCCTCGCGCCGGGCGGACTGCAGGTCCAGCGCATGGACCACGACCCGGTTGTTGTCATAGCGCCAGACCGGGTTCACCGGCTTTCCGGCGGCACGGGCGGCGGTGGCTACGGCAGTGTCGTACTGCACCTCCGCCCGGAAGGCGCGGCGGTTGCCGCCGGGCGTGCCGAGGACGTGCAGGAAGACCGGCGGCTCCTTGCCCACCGCATCGATCTGGCGCTGAAGATGGGCGACCCGCTGTTCGGCGGCCGACAGCCGGCCTTTCGCCTCCTCCAGCCGGCAGGTCAGGTCGGCCAGCGCCTCGGTCTCCGCAAGCTGGCGCTCCTTCAGTGGCAGCACCGACTGTCGCAGCCGGTCCAGCCCGGCGACCCGGTCCCAGCTGCGCCGGATGCCGACCCAGCACAGGTGGCACAGCACCGCCAGCGCCGCCACCAGCGGGACCGCCGAGTCGAGAATCGTCCGCACCGCCTCCATCACTACCCCATCATCCGGCCCGCTGTCCGGCCAGCTGTCCGGCCCGTCGTCCCGATACTCGCGCAGCCGCCCTTGGCACGCCGGTTGCTGCAGCGTCGTCGCAAGCACGCAAGGAGCGTGCCGAAGAAGCGGAGAGACGATGGGCGCGCCGACGACGCTGCTGCTCGTGCTGGAGATGGTGATCCTGATGGCCTGCCTCAGCTGGATCACCGTATCCATCCTGCGGATCGGCAACCGGATCGCCGCCGTCCAGCGCCGCCGCGCGCAGCTGCACCAGGGACGGACGGAGCTGACACAGACCACCGAGTCGCTGCGCCGCGACATGCGGCGGCAGGAGGCGGAACTGCGGCAGGCGGAGGAGGCCATCGCCGTGCGCAACGCCCAGGCGGTGGAACTGCAGACCCGGCTGAACGAGCTACGCCGGCACGGGCCGCGCGAATACACGCTGTTCAACGAACGCTTCGGCGAGAAGGACCGGCTGTGGCTGCTGAGCGTCCCGCGGCCGGACCGGCCGGAGCGCTGGGCGGTGGCCGCCCCCGACAGCGGGACGGCGATGGCGCTGGTATGCGCCAGGACCACGGTGCCGGAGCGTCCGGTGCTCGACGACCAGTTGAACTGAGGACCTGAAACGGAACCGGCCGCAGTTGCAGAATGCAACGCGGCCGGCAGCATATTCGCGATTTGACGAGCAAATCGCGCCCCGGGGGCACCTTACGCCAGCAGGCCCTTGGCGGCGGCCAGCTCGCGCAGGTTCACCTCCGGCCGGGCGCCGACATGGCTGATGATCTCCGCCGCGGCGACGGCGCCCAGACGGCCGCAGACCGCCGGCGACAGGCCGCGGGTATGGCCGAACAGGAAACCGGCGGCATAGAGGTCGCCGGCGCCGGTGGTGTCGACCACCCGGTCCACCGGCTCGGCCGCAACCTCGACCACCTCGCCGCCGGACACGATGACGGCGCCCTTCTCGCTGCGGGTCAGCGCCGCGGTCTTGCCCAGACGCTTCACCGCCGCCAGCGCGTCCTCGAACCGGTCGGTGCCGTACAGCGCGCCGATCTCGTGCTCGTTGGCGAACAGGATGTCGACGTGGCGTTCCACCAGATCGACGAACTCGGCATGGTGGCGGTGGACGCAGAAGCTGTCGGACAGCGACAGCGACACCTTGCGGCCGGCGGCATGCGCGATCTCCGCCGCCTTGCGGAAGGCCTCCTTGGCGCGGGGCGGATCCCACAGATAGCCTTCCAGATAGGTCACCTGCGACCCGGCGATCAGCGCCTCGTCGATGTCCTCCGGCCCCAGCTCGACGCAGGCGCCGAGATAGGTGTTCATGGAGCGCTGGGCGTCCGGCGTGACCAGGATCAGGCAGCGCGCGGTCGGCGCCCCGCCCAGCAGCGGCGCGCTGTCGAAGGCGACGCCGGAGGCGCGGATGTCGTGGCGGAACACGTCGCCCAGCTGGTCCTTGGCGACCTTGCCGATATAGGCGCCGCGCCCGCCGAGCATGGCGATGCCCGCCATGGTGTTGCCGGCCGAACCGCCGGAGACCTCGACGCCCGGACCCATCCGGCCGTACAGCTCCTCCGCCCGGGCGGCGTCGATCAGCGTCATCGCCCCTTTCTCGATGCTGTTGGCGGCGAGGAAGGCGTCGTCGGCGTGGGCGATCACGTCCACGATGGCGTTGCCGATGCCGGTGACGTCGTATGCGGCATCGTGGGTGGACGGGGCCATGGGCTCTCCTGACAGGTCGTACGGTGAAGGCGATGTTGCGGCGCGAGTATAGCCGCCGCCACCCGCATCACAAGCGCGGCCCCGCCCCACCAGCCCGGAGAGGCGAATTACCGCGGCCGGGACTGGAACCCGGCGCCCGGCCACCGTAGATATGCGGGCGTCCGTTCCCCCCTCCCTCCCCAACCGATCCACGGACCGCCGATGATCCGCGCCCTCGTGCTTGCCTTCGCCCAACTGTCCGACCCGCGCGTGCGCCGGGTGGTGTGGACCGGGGTGCTCGTTTCGGTGATCGCCTACGCCCTGCTGGCCGGCGGCGCATGGTGGGCGCTGTCGGTGACGCCGCTGACCGGCTACGGTTGGGTCGACGCCACCATCGACGTGCTGGGCGGTCTGGGGGTGCTGGTGCTGGCGTGGCTGCTGTTCCCGGCCACCGTCGGCACGGTGTCGAGCTTCTTCCTGGACGAGGTGGTGGAGCGGGTGGAGGCGCGGCATTACCCCGCCCTGCCCGCCCCGCGCCAGGCCGGATGGCTGGAGGAGCTGGCGACGGCGCTGCGCTTCCTGCTGCTGGTGCTGGCGATCAACCTGGTGGCGCTGCCGGTCTACATCTTCGCGCCGGGCCTGAACCTGATCGTCTTCTACACCGTCAACGGCTATCTGCTGGGGCGGGAGTATTTCGAGATGGTGGCGCACCGCCGGATGGACCGCGCCACGGCGCGGGCGATGCGGCGGGCCCGGCCGCTGAAACCTTTTTTGGCCGGGACCGTCATTGCCTTCCTTTCGACAATCCCCTTCGTCAATTTGCTGGTCCCGGTCGTCGCCAGCGCCTTCATGGTTCATGTCCTACAGTCCATGTCGGCTCCCCTTGCGGCGGGCCGGACGACCGTGATACGCCGCTAGGCGGCACGGCCGCACGCCGTCGCCTGCCCGGATATCGGCCGCGGCGCCCGCCTTCCCGGCGGCGCGCTTCCGGCACCGGGCCTTTCGACTTCCAGGCCATCCCGCCACCCGCATGTCCAGATTGGGGGAACCGCTCATGCTGTTCGGACGAAAGACACCGCCCGCCGCTCCCAAGGCCGACAGCCCCGTCCCGCCGCAGCCGGGCGTCCGTCCGTACACCCCGGCCGAGCCCGGCGCCGTCTCGTCGCCGCTCGCCTCCCTCAACACTCCGGGATCGGCTCCGGGAACGGCTGTCGCCGCCGGAGCCGCGGCACCCAGCATGGCCCACGCCCTGACCGATCCGCAGAACGCCGCTCCGGCCTATCCCGACATGCCTTCCGCCTCGAAGGGACCCGACATGAACAGCATCCCCAAGCCCCCGTCCGCGCCGTCCATGCCGGGTGCCGGCTTCAAGCCCGACGTGCCGCGCCGGGTCGTCGACATGCCGGGCTCCGCCCCGCGCCAGCCGTCGATCCCCGTCGCCACCCCGGCCGCCGGGCACGCTCCCCAGGCTCCCGTGCAGGCTCCCGTCGCCCAGGCCCCGATGGCGCCCGCCATGCCGGAGCAGCGCCGCCTGACCGTCGGCCGCGACATCTCCCTGACCGGCGAGATCGGCTCCTGCGACGTGCTGGTGGTCGAGGGCACGGTCGAGGCCAAGCTGCGCGAAGGCCGCTCGGTCGAGATCGCCGAGAGCGGCCTGTTCAAGGGCTCCGTCGAGATCGAGGAGGCCGACATCGCCGGCCGCTTCGAGGGTGACATCTCCGTCCGCGGCCGTCTGACCGTCCGCTCCACCGGCAAGATCACCGGCTCGATCCGCTTCGGCGAACTGGCGGTCGATGCCGGCGGCCAGCTGGTCGGCGACATCCAGCTGTACGGCGCCCGCCCCGCCGCCGCTGCGGCCCCGGCCGCGGTTCAGGCGCCGGCCCAGGCGGCGGCCCAGGCTCCCGTCGGGCAGGTCCCGGCGGCCGAGGCCGTCTGACACGCTTTTCCGAAGCGCAAGGCACGCAGATCAACGCCCGGCCGGCTCCCGCCCTGCCGGGCGTTTTGCGTTTTCCCTTAAGGTTCAGTCCATCAAGGATCAGGCGATGATCTTGTCCTTGAAGCCGCAGAGGTCGGCGACCGGGCAGATCGGGCAGTCGGGCTTGCGCGCCTTGCAGACATAGCGGCCGTGCAGGATCAGCCAATGGTGGGCGTGGCGGCGGTAGAGCTTCGGCACCGCCTTCAGCAGCTTCGCCTCCACCGCGTCCGGCGTCTTGCCGGGCGCCAGCCCGGTGCGGTTGCCGACGCGGAAGATGTGGGTGTCGACCGCGATGGTCTCCTCCCCGAAGGCGACGTTCAGGACGACGTTCGCCGTCTTGCGGCCGACGCCGGGAAGCTGTTCCAGCGCCTCGCGGTCGCGCGGCACCTCGCCGCCGTGGCGCTCGATCAGCAGTTCCGACAGGCGGATGACGTTCTTGGCCTTGGTGTTGAACAGGCCGATGGTCTTGATGTACCGGCGCAGCCCTTCCTCGCCCAGCGCCACCATCTGCTGCGGCGTGGTGACGAGCTTGAACAGCGGGCCGGTCGCCCTGTTCACGCCGACGTCGGTCGCCTGGGCCGACAGCACCACGGCGACCAGCAGCGTGTAAGGATTGACGTATTCCAGCTCGCTCCGGGGTTCCGGGTTGGCGGCGGACAGGCGGCGGAAGAATTCCTGGACGGCGGCGGGCTTCATGGCCGCCACCATAGCCGCAACGGCCGGGCTTGCGCCAGAGGCGGGGCGTGCCGCCGTGGCGGGAGACCCGCTCACCTTGAATCAGTGTCCAAACTGCAGCGTTGCGTCGCAATTTGCGACAAAAATTGGAATAGTTGACGTCAATCCAACAGATTTGGTCGCAGGAATACCGCTTTCCGGCTCCTTCGGCAGTGGCGTATGATTTGCTGTCCGCCAAGACACCGTTTGAACGCCGTCAATCGAACCATGGATCACCCTGGTTGTGGCGTTCGGATCGGACAAGGGTATTTCGAAATGAGCGCGTCTTATCTTGTGGAAGTAAGGGACTGGGGCCTGCATGTCCGGTTGCAGGGCACCCTGTCGGTGGAGCAGCGCGACATCGTCGCCCGGCAGGTGGAGGTGCAATGCGCCACCCTGGGCGCCCGCGGCACGCCATGGAGCAGCCTTATCGAGTTCGACCGCTTCGAGGCCGACGGCTTCCGGCCGGAGATCGTCGTCGCCCTGATGAGGCTGGCGCGACACTGCGGCCAGTTGCGCTGCGCGGTGGTGATGACCGATTGGAACTGGGCCTCGGTGATGGCCGATGCGATGATCGCGGCGGGCACCGACGATCAGGCGCGGATTTTCGTCCAGGCCAGGGTGACGCCGGCCGACGGCGATCTTGCCGGGGAGCTTGACGGCGGACCGGCCGCCGGTTTCTCCGGTACCGACCGCTCAAGCGCCGATTTCATCGGAATGGACAGCGCCATGGCCTGGGTGCTGAACGGCGGCGCGGTGCCGATGGTGTCGAAGGCGGCTTAACCCCGTCTTCCTCACGGTTTTCTGCCGGCCGCCGCTGGGTTAGGATGGCGGCCATGCCCATCGACATCAGCGGCTCCCAGCCTGACGGCCAGCCCGGCGACGGCCCCGCCCCCGCGGAGGGCGGCGGCGGAGGCGGTGCCGTGCGCGTGTTCTTCGATGCCGTCCTCCATCCGCACCGCAGCCTGGGACGCACCGGCTTCCGGGTCCTGATGGGCGTGGTGGTGGCGATGAACCTGATCGTCGCCGGCATCTTCGTCTCCCACGGCGCCTGGCCGGTGGTGCCCTTCTGCGGGGTGGACGTGCTGGCGCTGTGGCTGGCCTTCCGCGTCAGCTACCGTTCCGCCCGCCAGTACGAGCGGGTGCGGCTGACCGAAAGCGCGTTGACGGTGCAGCGCGTCCACTGGAAGGCGCCGGAACGCCGCTGGTCCTTCCATCCCTATTGGCTGCGGATCACCCACAACGAGCGCGCCGACCACGACCGCCGCGGCCCGGCCGGTCAGGTCACGCTGAGTTCGCACGGCCAGTCGGTGGGAGTCGGGTCCTTCCTGTCGCCGGCCGAGCGCTCCACCTTCGCCCGCGCGCTGGACGACGCGCTGCGCACCTGGCGCCGTCCGCCCTGCCCGCCGGCCGCCGCCGGATAGGGACCGGCCTTGCTTACGATCCCTGGCTGAGCGCCTCCGCCAGCGCGCGGTCCTGCGGCCGGCTGCCGGCGACGACCTGCATGTGCGGGAACGGGATCTCGATCCCCAGCTCGTCGAAGCGCTTCTTCATCCGCTTGTTGAAGGCGCGCTGGACGCCCCACTGCTTGATCGGCCGCGTCTTGAAGCGGGCGAGGATGACGATGGCGGAATCGGCGAACTTGTCGACGCCCATCACCTCCAGCGGAGCCAGGATGTCGGGGGCGAAGTCCGGATCGGCCTGCATCTCCTTGCCCAGCTCCACCAGCGTGTCGATCACATGGTCGGGGTCCTCGTGATAGGCGACGCTGACGTTGAAGACGGCGAAGGAGAAGTCCTTGGTCAGGTTCTTCACCGTCGTCACCGAGCTGAAGGGGATGGAATGCACCGCCCCCGCCGCATCGCGCAGCCGGATCGAGCGGATGGAGATCGCCTCGCACACGCCGGAATGGCCGCCGCCGACATCGACCACGTCGCCGACCGAGATGGAATCCTCGAACAGGATGAACAGGCCGGTGATGATGTCCTTGACCAGCGTCTGCGATCCGAAACCGATGGCCAGACCGACGACACCGGCACCGGCCAGCAGCGGGGCGATGTTCACCCCCAGTTCCGACAGGGTGATCAGCGACACCATCGTCACCAGCAGGATCAGGAAGGCGTTGCGCAGCAGCGGCAGCAGCGTGCGCATGCGGGCGCTGCGTTCGATCTTGGTACCGTTGCTGTCGGTGCTGGTCAGGAAATGCTCGATCAGCGCGCTCACCACCTCCCAGGCGACGATGGCGCCGGCCAGCAGCAGGCCGATGGAGATGGTGCTGCCGAGGACACGGCGGCCGATCGTCGATTCCACCAGACCCAGCGTGTCGATGCCCCAGCCGTTCAGCGCGACGCCCAGCGCCACCAGCCAGATGACGGCCTTGCCGATGCGCTGGACGACGGGAAGATAGTGGAAGGCGCGGGTGTGGAGCTGCGGCAGGTTGCCGGCCAGCTCGCGGTTCATCGTCAGGCCACGGCGCAGCGTACGGTTCAGGCCGGTCACCAGCAGCCGCGCCACCACCACCGACAGCACGGTCACGGCGGTGCCGCGGGCCAGATACTCGAAGCCGCCATAGACGTTCAGCACCCACACGCCCAGCGTCACCACGACATAGAGGATGGCCAGGACGTGCCAGATCTCGGCGAAGCGGCGGCGTGCGGTGCGCAGGACCGCGCCCTGCCCTTCCGCCTCGCGCCGGGCGGTCGCCAGCGGGTCGCCGTCGCCCGACAGCGGGTTGCCGCGCATCCACTCGGCGACGCCGACGCGGTTCTGCAGGATCAGCGCGATCAGCATGCCGGCGATCACCACCCCCAGCAGCTTCAGCAGCGCGCCGTAGGCGCCCAGCGGCAGGCCCAGCACATAGGCGCCCTCCGCCAGGAAATAGCCGTAGACCGCCACCGCGATCAGCCGGCGCGACCAGATGTAGCAGCGGCGGGCCCCTGCGTCGCTGGTGTGGACCAGCCGCAGGTTGGGCGCGTCCGGCGCGAACAGCATCCGCACCAGAATCAGCAGCGCCTGGGTGATGACGGTGGCGTTCACCACCGCCAGCGCCACCAGCCGCACGCGCGGCGCCGGCTCCGTCACCGACAGGATGGTGTAGGCGACGACGATGAACCCCAGGATCGGCGCCAGCTCCAGCACCGCGCGGCCCAGCAGCATCGGGATGCGCAGCAGGGTGGAGCCGACATGGCGGGCGGCCATCGCCTGACGCGGCCGGCTGAGCAGCCAGCTGATCCCGCGGGCGGCGGCGGCGCCGACGGCGAGGATCATCGCCAGCTGGATGGCGATCTGCACCCAGCGGTCGCGCGCCGTGTCGTCCTGCGCCTGCCGCTGCATCCAGGACAGCGCCCCCGGCAGGTCGGAGAAGACGTTGGCGACCTGCACCAGCTGGCGGCTGACCACGTCCATCCGCGCCGCCAGGAAGGCAAGCGCGCGGGCGCCGAGCGTCTGCGGCAGCGCCGACTCGCCCTCCGCCTCCTTGGCCTGGGCGAGGCCGCGCTGGGCGGCGATCAGGTTGCGCAGCTGGCCGACCAGCTGCGTGCGCGCGTCCTGGTTCTCCAGCGTGCCGACCAGCGCCTCCAGCTGCTGCACCGTCGCCTCGTCGACCACCACCGGGGCGGCGGAGGCGGGGGCGGCACCGCTGGCCGGGGCGGCGGCTGGTGCGGCGGCAGCAGCAGCAGGCGCCGGCGATGCGGCCAGCGCGGCGGAGCCCGCCAGCCCCGTTCCGGCGAGCAGGGCCGCCAGCAGCAGGACGGCGAAGCCGCCGGACAGGAACAAACGCCAGGCGCGTGCGAGGGAGGGTGCGGCGGGCGTCGCGGACCGGATCATCGGCAATTCACTCGTCTGGTCTTCGGAATGCGGCGGAGGAAAAGCGGCAAGGCGGAACCCTGGCGCGGAACCGTGGCTTTACTATGCCGGGCTTCGGGAAGTTAGTTCTCCCGCTTGCGCTTGCCAACCCGACCGGCTGTTCCTTTTTTAAGCGGGAGCCCCACCGGCAACGCCGGAACCGCAAGAGAAGGACCAGCCATGAACGACACGCCCGCCGGATCGGATGGAAGCAGCGGATTGGAACCGGATCGAGAGATCGGGCAGGACGGCGCAGTCCGCGACAAGCTGGTCGCCGTCAAGGAGCAATGGGCGCGCGACGGCCGCGCGCTGACCGGCCACGCCGCCGACCCGGCGCGCGACCGGCTGCCGCCCGGCCAGCGTCTGGTGACCGACTGGCCGGTGCTGGACCTCGGCATCACGCCGAAGGTGACGACCGCCAACTGGACGCTCGCCGTCGACGGGCTGGTGGAGAACCCGCTGTCCTGGAGCTGGGACGATTTCCAGGCCCAGCCGCAGGAGAGCTTCGTCTCCGACATCCACTGCGTCACCACCTGGTCGCGCTACGACAACCGGTGGGAGGGCGTCAGCGCCCGCCGCCTGCTGGAACTCGCGCGGCCGAAGCCGGAGGCGCGCTTCGTCGTCTTCCATTCCTTCGACGGCTACACCACCAACGTCGCCCTTTCGGACTTCGACGACGACGGCGTGCTGCTCGCCACCACCTGGGAAGGCCAGCCGATCAGCCGCGACCATGGCGGCCCGGTGCGGATCGTGCTGCCCAAGCTGTATTTCTGGAAGAGCGCCAAGTGGGTGAAGCGGATCGAGCTGCTGGCCGGCGACCGCAAGGGCTATTGGGAGGTCCGCGGCTACAACAACCACGCCGATCCGTGGCTGGAGGAACGCTATTCCGACTGAAGGGTACGAAGCGGCTCCTCCCCCCAGGGTAACCGCATATGGCAAATATAATCCTACACAAGGAAGCACGTCATTCCCGCGAAGGCGGGAATCCAGCCGTTTCAGTCGTTTTGCACGATAGTTTCCTGGATCCCCGCCTTCGCGGGGATGACGGAAGTCCTTTTATGGGATTCCGGATTCCATATGCGATTGCCCTGCTCCTCCGCCAAAAGCCACTTTCACCTTGCCGGCGAAACCGTTAAGGTGCGGCGCAAGTGGCCCCGTAGCTCATCAGGATAGAGCGCGAGTTTCCTAAACTTGAGGCAGCAGGTTCGAGTCCTGCCGGGGTCACCACTTCCGCCAAGCGCCATATTCAGTGCGCAACGATGGCGCAGACCACGGCCTTCGTCGCCTTGGCCAGATCGGCGGGGGCCAGCACGATCTGCAGGCCGCGCCGGCCGCCATTCACCACCATTTCCGGCAGCGCTTCGGCGCTCGCGTCGATGAAGGTCGGCAGCGGCTTCTTCTGGCCCAACGGGCTGATGCCGCCGACCAGGAATCCCGTGGTCTTTTCCGCCAGCGCCGGATCGGCAAGGTCGGCCTTCTTCGCCTTCGCCGCCGCGGCGATGGCCTTCAGGTCCAGCTTGGCCGCGACCGGAATGACGGCGCAGGCCAGCGCCTTGGGCTCCAGCTGGACGATCAGGGTCTTGTAGACGATGGCGGGGTCGAGCCCGAGGGATTCGGCCGCGTGCAGGCCGATG
Organism: Azospirillum sp. B2RO_4; assembly: GCF_051124815.1. NCBI lineage: Bacteria > Pseudomonadati > Pseudomonadota > Alphaproteobacteria > Rhodospirillales > Azospirillaceae > Azospirillum > Azospirillum sp. B2RO_4. The sequence continues at coordinate 2,679,039 of NZ_CP118485.1, forward strand.
GCGTCGGCCGACGGATCGTACTCGTATTCCATCAGCCGGAAGGCGACGCCCGCCGCCTTCGCCGCATTGACCGCCGGGGTCACCTTCGCCGCCATGCTCCACACCGCTCACTGACAAACAGCGGCGGGAGCTTGGCAGGCGGCGTTATGGGTGTAAAGCCCTGCAGGATGCGCGGGGCTGTGCCCCCTCCCTAACCCTCCCCCACCTTCGGTGGGAGAGGGGACTGCCGCCGTTATGCAAACTCACCCTCCACTGCGATCGGACCGGCCTTCGGCCGGCCGAGGGCGAAACCCGCGGCGAAGCCGTGGGAGGGAGGGGGCAGTGCCGCCGGATGCCTCACTCCATCCCGCGCGAGGACGGGTTGCCGATCATCGTCAGGAATTCGCGGCGGGTCGACGGGTCGGTGCGGAAGGCGCCCAGCATGCGGCTGGTCACCATCGTCACGCCGGTCTTGTGGATGCCGCGGGTGGTCATGCACTGGTGCTGCGCCTCCACCACCACGGCGACGCCCTCGGGCTGCAGGACCTCGTCGATGGTGTTGGCGATCTGCGCCGTCATCTTCTCCTGGATCTGCAGGCGCTTGCCGTAGGCCTCGACCAGACGCGCCAGCTTGGAGATGCCGACGACGCGGCGGCGCGGCAGATAGGCGACATGCGCCTTGCCGATGATCGGCACCATGTGGTGCTCGCAATAGGACTCCACCCGGATGTCGCGCAGCACGACCATCTCGTCGTAGCCGTCGGTCTCCTCGAAGGTGCGCGACAGGATCTCGACCGGGTCGATGCCGTAGCCGGCGAAGAATTCCTCGTAGGAGCGGACGACCCGGTCCGGCGTGCCGACCAGCCCTTCGCGCGCCGGGTCGTCGCCGGCCCAGCGGATCAGGGTGCGCACGGCCTCTTCCGCCTCGGCGCGGGACGGACGGGCGTCGGGCCGGGACAGGCCGGGGCCGCGCAGCACGTTGTCGGCGACCGGGGGCTTGGCGTGCGGGGTCTTGGTAGCCGTCACGGGAACATCCTTTCCATAACTAGGAACACCCTGAACTGGGAAACACCCTGCGCGAAGCCGATGACCGCAATCCGACGGCCGCCGCGCAACACGCCCATCGTGTCTGGCGTCAGTACGGAGCCGATGCCTCGGCGGATCAACCGAACGGCCCGCAAGACGAAAAGGAGCTATCCTTGACCGGAATGGCGGCGCCCGCCTTTCCGTTTCCGCCCGGTTTCTGTCGCCGGGCGCCACTTGGAAGTCCCTAGATAGGGTCCGGCCTATGGCCTTCAAGCTATGGACAAAGTACGGGCAGCCATGCGGATTGTCAAAGCCGCCTGTTAATTTCTTCCAATAACCACAAGCATTCTATTGTATTATTCGTCTGCGTCCCGATTAGACGGTCGGCCGCGTCTTCCGATCAGTTCAGTTGCATCGGCTGGTGCGGGCTGTCCAGCGAGAAGGCCGGGATGGTCACGTCGAAGGCGCGCCCGTCCTCCCCCTCCATGCCGTAGGTGCCGGCCATGATGCCGGACGGCGTGCCGAGCGGGGTGCCGCTGGTGTATTCGAAATGGTCGCCCGGCTCCAGCACCGGCTGCTCGCCGACCACGCCGGGTCCCCGCACCTCCTGCACGCGGCCCATGGCGTCGGTGATGCGCCAGTGGCGGGTGCGCAGTTGCACCGTCTCGTTGCCCTCGTTCTCGATGCGGACGTGATAGGCCCAGACGAAGCGCCCCTCGGCCGGAGCCGACTGGTCTTCCAGGAAGACGGGCTGGACGGTGACGCGGATGTCGTGGGTGACGGCGGTGTACATGGCGGGCGGTCCGATGAACGGCACCGGCCGATGAACGGGCCGGCGGCTGGGGGTTTCGGGGGATTTCCGGGTGGGCGGGCGGCGGTTCAGCGCAGGATAAGGTCCCCTCTCCGCACTGTCCAGAACGCGGCCGGGCAATGATGCGGCATCCCAGCCTTTGGCCGGCCTTTGGCCGCCCTTGGGCACGCACCACGATTGACACAGTCATGCACAGTCTTCGGGTCTGCATGGTCTTGCGACGGGGGGGCGACGATGATATATGCGCAAGTCCCAGCAACGGCCGATGAGCCTTGTCCATGTCTCGTTCGCACGCCCTTCGCATCCGACGACGGAGCCTCGCACCGCGCATCGCGGTTGCGGCCGTCCTTGGGTCGCGTGCGAACGCCAAAGGCACAACGGGGACCTGACACCCCCGGCCTTCCGGCGGCGGCGCGATCCGCCCTCCAAAGCCTTCTGAGAAGACTTTCTTCCCGCCGGGAGCCCCACACATGATCATCACCGTCGAAGAGCCGAAGCACGCCGCCGCCATCGAAGCCCTGCTGGACGCCTCCTTCGGTCCCGACCGCTTCTCCAAGACCGCCTACCGGCTGCGCGACGGCGTCGACTCCATCCCCGCCCTGAACCTCGTCGCCATCGAGCATGACGAGCATGGGCGCGAGGTGGTGGTGGGCACCATCCGCTACTGGCCGATTCTGGTCGGTGGCGTCACCCAGTCCATCCTGCTCGGCCCGATCGCGGTCGCCGCCCATCTGCAGGGCAGCGGTCTGGGCAGCAAGATGATCCGGATGAGCCTGAACAAGGCGGTGGCGCTGGGCCACAAGTCGGTGATCCTGGTCGGCGACGCCCCCTATTACGAGCGGTTCGGCTTCTCCCGCGCCCTGACGCTGGGCATGGAGATGCCGGGTCCGGTCGACATGAGCCGGCTGCTGGGCCTGGAGCTGGTCGAAGGCTCGCTGGCCGGCGCCGCCGGCATGATCGGCAAGCCGGAGCAGGCGGACACGCAGGACGTGGCCATCGGCGAAACCTCGGTTCTTGGCCCGGTCCTCGGCCCGGTGCTGGCCACCTCCATCGAGATGCCGGCAGGAGACGCCTCCGTCCCTTTCAGCGCCCTGTTCAGCCGGACGGCGGCGGAGCGAATCTGGACTGACCGGGTGCGCAGGACCGACTGGTTCTGGCGCGACGGCCTGCAGGCCGGCGCGGCGTGACCTTTCCGGCGTGCGGAAAGCATAGGCTTGCAAACATGGGTGGGGCGAAGCGGGATTGACTCGATTCGCCCCACACGCGATACCATCTTTTCAGGAGCGACGCCGAACCGACGGCGTGCCGCGCGCCACGCAGCACCGTGAGCGCGCTATTCGTTTTTGTTCTGAGCGGAAGGGTGCGGGTTGACCAAGAAGCTGTTCATCAAGACCTGGGGCTGCCAGATGAACGTGTACGACTCCGCCCGGATGGCGGACGTCCTGGCACCGCTGGGCTACCAACCGGTCGATGAGCCGGACGGCGCCGACATGGTGATCCTGAACACCTGCCACATCCGCGAAAAGGCCGCCGAGAAGGTCTTTTCCGAACTGGGCCGGCTGCGCCAGATGAAGGACCGCAAGGCGGAGGCCGAGGATGGCCGGATGATCCTGGCGGTCGCCGGCTGCGTCGCCCAGGCGGAAGGCGAGGAGATCGTCGCCCGCGCCCCCTTCGTCGACATGGTCTTCGGCCCGCAGACCTACCACACCCTGCCGGAGATGGTGGCGAAGGCCAGCCGTGCCGCCGGCAGCGTGCTGAACACCGATTTCCCGGCCGAATCCAAGTTCGACTTCCTGCCGGAGGAAGCCGGCAGCCAGGGTGTGTCCGCCTTCCTGGCGGTGCAGGAGGGCTGCGACAAGTTCTGCACCTTCTGCGTCGTGCCCTACACCCGCGGCGCCGAATTCTCCCGCCCCGCCGACCAGATCGTTGCGGAAGCGAAACGGCTGGTGGCCGGCGGCACGCGCGAGATCAACCTGCTGGGCCAGAACGTCAACGCCTGGCACGGCGACGGGCCGGACGGCACCACCTGGGGCCTCGGCCGACTGATCCGCCGGCTGGCGGAGATCGACGGGCTGGAGCGCATCCGCTACACCACCTCGCACCCGCGCGACATGGCCGACGACCTGATCCGCGCCCATGCCGAGGTGCCGCAGCTGATGCCCTACCTGCATCTGCCGGTGCAGGCGGGGTCCGACCGCATCCTGGCGGCGATGAACCGCAAGCACACCGCCGACGATTACCGCCGGCTGGTCGACCGGCTGCGCGACGCCAAGCCCGATCTGGCGATGTCCGGTGACTTCATCGTCGGCTTCCCCGGCGAGACCGACGCCGACTTCGCCCAGACGCTGAAGCTGGTCACCGAGATCGGTTATGCGCAGGCCTATTCCTTCAAATACAGCCCGCGCCCCGGCACCCCGGCCTCGGTCGACGGATCCCAGGTGCCGGAAGAGGTGAAGGAGTCGCGGCTGGCGGCGTTGCAGCAGCTGCTGAATGCCCAGCAGGTCGCCTTCAATTACAGCTTCGTCGGCCGCAGCGTGCCGGTCCTGTTCGACCGGGTCGGGCGGCGCGATGGCCAGCTGCTGGGCCGCAGCCCGTGGATGCAGTCGGTCCATGCCGAGGCGAACGAACGGCTGCTCGGCCGCATTGTCGAGGTGCGGGTCGATGCGGCGCTCGCCAACAGCCTCGCCGGCACCGTGGTCACGGGTGAACACACCACCGGTGGACACACTGCCGCCTCTTCCTTCCAGCCTGCCGTAACCTTGGAGGCAAGCGCTTGAACGGTCTGCCCGAACGGCGTATCGACGTTCAATTCGATGACAACCGGCTTCTGCCGATGCTGTACGGGGAGCATGACCGCCACCTCGCCCGCATCGAATCCCTTCTCGGCGTGTCGCTGATCTCCCGCGGCAACACCCTGACCATCTCCGGCCCGTCCGAGGCCGCCGAAACGGCGCGGACGGCGCTGAACGGCCTGTATGGCCGGTTGACCCGCGGCCAGACCATCGACGGCGGCGAGGTCGACGGCGCCGTCCGCATGGCGACCGCCGATGCCGGTTTCGCCGGTGTGGCAGCCGGCGAGGAGCCGCGCGCACCCGGCCAGCAGGCGACCATCACCCGCGCCGAGATCGCGCTGCGCACCCGCCGGCGCGGCCCGATCACCCCGCGTTCCCCAACCCAGGCGGCCTATCTGCAGGCCCTGGCGGAGAGCGAGCTGGTCTTCGGGCTCGGCCCCGCCGGCACCGGCAAGACCTATCTGGCGGTGGCGCAGGCGGTGGCCCTGCTGACGACGGGCCAAGTCGACCGCATCGTGCTGTCGCGCCCGGCGGTCGAGGCGGGCGAGCGGCTGGGCTTCCTGCCCGGCGACCTGAAGGAGAAGGTCGATCCTTACCTGCGTCCGCTCTACGACGCGCTGCACGACATGCTGCCGGCCGAGCAGGTGAAGAAGCGGCTGGAGTCCGGCGAGATCGAGATCGCGCCGCTGGCCTTCATGCGCGGCCGGACGCTGGGCAACGCCTTCGTCATCCTGGACGAGGCGCAGAACACCACGCCGATGCAGATGAAGATGTTCCTGACCCGTCTCGGTGAAGGCGGCCGGATGGTCGTCACCGGCGACATCTCGCAGATCGACCTGCCGTCGGGCACCCGGTCCGGCCTGCGCGACGCGCTGGACATCCTGCGCGGGGTGGAGGGCGTGCGCTTCGTCCGCTTCACCGACGCCGACGTCGTCCGCCACCCGATGGTCGCCCGCATCATCCGCGCCTACGACCAGGCCGACGCGCGCGAGGCGGAACGCAAACAGGCCCGCCGTATCAGTTCCGCACCCGAAATGACCGACCGTGAGGCTGGCATCGTTGGAGATCCGGAATGACCAGCGCGGTCGACATCACTGTTTCACGTGAAGCCGGCGCCTGGGCCGAGGATGCCGAGTGGCTGGCGGAGCGCGCCGCCCTCGCCGCCCTGGGTGCGGCCTATGACGACGAGGAAGGCCCGGCCGAGCTGTCGGTCGTGCTGGCCGATGACGAACTGGTCCACCGGCTGAACCGCGAGTATCGCGGCAAGGACAAGCCGACCAACGTCCTGTCCTTCGCCCTGACCGAGGCGGAGGAGCCGGAGGCGCAGGACGGCATGCCGGTGATGCTGGGCGACGTCATCCTCGCCTATGAAACGGTCGCCCGCGAGGCGTCCGAACAGGGGAAAAGCTTCAAAGACCACATGACTCACCTTGTGATGCATGGTGTTCTGCATCTGCTGGGTTATGATCACGAGACGGACGACGAGGCCGAGGAGATGGAGGCGCTGGAAACCCGGCTGCTTGCAACCTTCGGAATCGCCGACCCCTATGCCGCCAACCACCAACCGCCGGACCGATGAGCGAGATATCCGACAGTCGCACGCCCCGTGATGACCACGGGGCCGAAGACCATTCCCTGGGCCACCTGTTCAAGGGGTGGCTCCGCACCGTCTGGGGTGGCCGCGAGGACAATTCCCTGCGCGGCACGATCGAAGAGCTGATCGCCGGCCTGGACGATGCCGCGAGCGAGGACGGCGAGGATTCGCTGGGCGCCGGCGAGCGGGCACTGCTGACCAACATCCTGAAGCTGCGCGACCGCACCGTCGCCGACGTCATGGTGCCGCGGGCCGACATCATCTCCGTCGACATCGACACCCCCTTCCCCGCCCTGGTCCAGCGCGTCGCCGAGGAGGGTCATTCCCGCCTGCCGGTGTTCCGCGAGACGCTGGACGACGTGGTCGGCATCATCCACATCAAGGACGTGCTGACCCTGCTGGCGAAGCAGGCCGCCTCGCCCGAGGGCCTGCGCCAGAAGCCGGACCTGACCGGCATCATCCGCGAGGCGAAGATCGTCGCCCCCTCCATGCATGTGCTCGACCTGCTGGTGCAGATGCGCCAGACCCGCCAGCACATGGCCCTGGTGGTGGACGAGTTCGGCGGCATCGACGGCCTCGTCACCATCGAGGATCTGGTGGAGGAGATCGTCGGCGAGATCGAGGACGAGCATGACGAGACCGCGGCGCCGCGGCTGGTCGAGCGCCCCGACGGCAGCCTGATCGCCGACGCCCGCCTGCCCATCGAGGATTTCGAGCACCGCGTCGGCCCGGTCCTGTCCGAGGAGGAGCGCGAGGACATCGACACGCTGGGCGGTCTGGTCGTTTCCATCGCCGGCCGCGTGCCGGGGCTGGGCGAGCGGCTGATCCATCCCTCCGGCCTGGAGTTCGAGATCGTCGACGCCGACTCCCGCCGCCTGAAGCGCCTGCGCGTCCACAACGCCCCGGCCAACAGTTCGGAGCTGGCGGAGACGGCGTAAGGATCGGGGTGGGGACGGCCCTCCCATAGGCGCTAATTGGCAGGTTTGATTGCCGTCGCAAGCCGAGCACATCCCTGATCGACCGTCATCCCCGCCTCCGCGGGGATGACGCTCAAAGAGGTGCCGGCCCATTGGGAAGTGGGCAAAGTCCTGCAAGTCAGCGCCTATAAGCCCGTCTCCCCAACCCCACAACACAGCCCCGCCCACAACAGCCTTGGCGCCCCCGTCCGGCCGCATTACCTATGGCGCCGCCCGCCATCCCTTGCCGCTGCCGGAGTTTCCCGTCTTGACCGTCACCGATGCGCTGCCCGTCCCCGCCCGGCTGGGCCGTGTTTCCGCGCGGCTGGCCGCGTTGACCGGCTGGCGCCGGCTGGCCGCCGCGGCGCTGTTGGGCGGGCTCGCCACGCTGGCGGTGCCGCCGGCCGATCTGCTGCCGGTGCTGCTGGTCGCCTTTCCCGGACTGATCTGGCTGCTGGACGGGGTGGAGACGAAGAAGGGCGCCTTCGCCATCGGCTGGTTCTTCGGCTTCGGCCATCACCTGCTGGGGCTCTATTGGATCAGCGCCGCGCTGTTCACCGATATCGAGCGCTTCTGGTGGGCGCTGCCGCTGTCGGCCGTCGGTCTGCCGATCCTGCTGGCGATGTTCAGCGGCGGCGCCACCCTGACCTTCCATCTGCTGCGCCGGCGCGGCTTCGGCATCGGGTTGGCCCGGCCGGTTCTGTTCGCCGCCTGCTGGTGCCTGTGGGAATGGCTGCGCGGCCATGTCTTCACCGGTTTTCCCTGGAACCTGATCGGCTATGGCTGGGTCGGGGTACTGCCGGTGCTGCAGACGGTCTCGCTGGTCGGCATCTACGGCCTGACGCTGGTGACGGTGCTGGTCGCCTCCCAGCCCGCGGCCCTGCCCGACCGCGACACCACACCGCGCCGCGCCTGGGCCGGCGTCGCCGCCGGGCTGGCGTTGCTGGCGGTGCTGGGCGGCTGGGGAGCCTGGAGGCTGGCCGGCGCGGTGGACGAACCGGTGCCGGGCGTCCGGCTTCGGCTGGTCCAGGCGGCGATCGACCAGAGGCTGAAATGGGCGCCCGGCGAGCGGGTGCAGAATTTCCAGAACCATCTCGCCCTGTCGGCCGCCCCGCCGGCCGATCCGTCGGCTCCGCCGCCCAACGTCATCATCTGGCCGGAAACCGCCGTCCCCTTCTTCGTCGAGGAGGATGCGCGGGTGCGTCAGGCGATGGCCTCGGTCATCCCGCCCGGCGGGCTGCTGATCACCGGGGCGCCGCGCACGACGGTCGATGCGGACGGCGAGCGCCGCTATTTCAACGGCATGGTGGCGGTGGACGGCAGCGGTGCCGCCGTCGCCGACTACGACAAGTTCCACCTCGTTCCGTTCGGCGAGTACATGCCGCTGCGGCAATGGCTGCCCGTCGGCGCCATCGCCGGCAACGGAGCGGAGTTCTCCCCCGGCCCCGGTCCGCGCACCCTGCATCTGGGGGATCATGTGGCCGGTCTGCCGTCCTTCAGCCCGCTGATCTGTTACGAGAGCATCTTCCCCGGCGCCGTGGTCGACACGGCCGACCGGCCGCACTGGCTGCTGAACCTGACCAACGACGCCTGGTATGGCCGCACCGCCGGCCCGCACCAGCATTTCGCTATCAACCAGGTCCGCGCGGTGGAGGAAGGGCTGCCCCTGGTGCGGGTGGCGAATACGGGAATATCCGGGGTGGTGGACTCCTACGGTCGTGTGCAACAATTGCTCGGACTGGGTGAGCGGGGCTTCATCGATACCACATTGCCGAAAGCGCCTGACGGCGCCACAGCCTATGCCCGCATGGGCGACTGGATTTTCGGCATAGTGCTTCTAGGCTGTTTTCTGGCGGCCTTGGCCTCGCGATATCACCGGTAACGCAGCAATACGGGCAATCCGCCCGCCACAGGCAGAACAATTTCGTGTATCGGGCTTGACCGGAGCGGGCTTGACTGCATACGTGGATATGTCGTAACTAGGTTGCACAACCGTTACAGGGATAAACGAGATGCAGACTGAAACTGGGGCGCCGCGCGGGCGCCGTGCGGGTGCCGGCCGTCCGAAGACCGGAAAGCCGAATCCCATCGACGTCCATGTCGGATCCCGCGTCCGTCTTCGCCGCACGCTTCTCGGCATGAGCCAGGAAAAGCTTGGCGAGGCGATCGGCCTGACCTTCCAGCAGGTGCAGAAGTACGAGCGCGGCGCCAACCGCATCGGCGCGTCGCGTCTGTTCGATCTCAGCCGCGTCCTGGATGTGCCGGTCTCCTTCTTCTTCGACGACATGCCGGCCGAAGCGGCTGCCGCCCGCGTCGACGACGAGGACGAGTCCGGTGCGACCGAAGAGCGCTCCGCCGGCGCCTACGAGCCCGATCCGATGGCCAAGCGCGAGACGCTGGAACTGGTCCGCGCCTACTACAAGATCAGCGATCCGTCGGTGCGCAAGCGTCTGTTCGAACTGACCAAGGCGGTGGCCAGCGCCGCCGTGGCCGAAGCCGCAGTGTAACACCGGCCGCTAACTCCTGCCGGTTGCCACAAGGCATGTGATACCCACCGAAAGGGGATGGCACGGGCTCGACCGTGCTCCCCCTTCGTGCTGGGACTGCGGTAATCGGTCCGGGGCCTTACCGCCGGTAGATTTCTTGACCCGGACGGGATTCCTTGTCACAACCCGCTTTGGACCGGTGTCTGCGGCCGCTGTACCGGTCTGCCGTTTCGGCTCATGAAATAGCGTGCCGCCGAATGCCGAGGTTTCCCGTGGCAAAGCTGAACTACGTCTTCACCAGCGAGTCCGTGTCGGAAGGTCATCCCGACAAGGTCTGCGACCGCATCTCCGACGCCATCGTCGATCTCTATCTTTCGCACGACCCGCAGGCCCGCGTGGCCGTCGAGACGCTCGCAACCACCAACCAGGTCGTTCTGGCCGGCGAAGTCCGCGGCCCCGACAGCATCAAGGCCGACCAGCTGGTCGAGGTGGCCCGTGCCGCGGTGAAGGACATCGGCTACGAGCAGGACGGCTTCCATTGGGAGAAGATGGACGTCAAGTGCTTCGTCCATTCCCAGTCCGCCGACATCGCCGTCGGCGTCGACGCCGCGGGCAACAAGGACGAGGGTGCCGGCGACCAGGGCATCATGTTCGGCTATGCCTGCCGCGAGACCCCGGCGCTGATGCCAGCCCCGATCTACTACAGCCACGCCATCCTGAAGTCGCTGGCCGAGGCGCGCCATTCCGGCGCCGCCCCGCAGCTGGGCCCGGACGCCAAGAGCCAGGTCACCCTGCAGTATGTCGACGGCCGCCCGACCCGCGCCACCGCCATCGTGCTGTCGACCCAGCACGCCGAGGGGCTGGATCAGGACGCCGTGCGCGAGATCGTTCTGCCGCACATCGTCAACTGCCTGCCGGAAGGCTGGATGTGCGACCCGAAATACCTGTACGTCAATCCGACCGGCCGCTTCGTCATCGGTGGCCCGGACGGTGACGCCGGCCTGACCGGCCGCAAGATCATCGTCGACACCTACGGCGGTGCGGCCCCGCACGGCGGCGGCGCCTTCTCCGGCAAGGACCCGACGAAGGTCGACCGCTCGGCCGCCTACGCCGCCCGCTATCTGGCGAAGAACGTCGTCGCGGCGGAGCTGGCGGAGAAGTGCACGATCCAGGTCTCCTACGCCATCGGCGTGTCGAAGCCGCTGTCGGTCTATGTCGACACCCACGGCACCGGCAACGTCGACGAGGATCGCCTGTCCGACGTGCTGCAGCAGCTGGTGGACCTGTCCCCGCGCGGCATCCGCACGCATCTGGGCCTGAACAAGCCGATCTACGCCCGCACCGCCGCCTACGGCCATTTCGGCCGCGAGCCGGAGGTGGACGGCGGCTTCTCGTGGGAGAAGACCGATCTGGTCGGCGACCTGCGCAGCGCCTTCCTGTAAGCGCGTTCGCAGCATTGGACCCGCCGCAGGGCGGATGGACGGCAGGGGCTGGCAACGGCCCCTGCTTTCTTTTGAGGCCCATCCCTTTTCCCGATACAGCGTTCCGACATGACCGACGACAGCACCACTGGCCCCCTCGCCGCCGGATCCCTTTCCGAAAGCTCCAACCGCCTGTTCGGGCGCCGCAAGGGCCGGCCGTTGCGCAAGCGCCGGACGGAGCTGATCGACGTCCTGCTGCCTCAGCTCCAGATCACGCTGCCGGAGCCCGGCGGCAGGCTGGACCCCGCCGGCCTGTTCGACGGCCCGAAGCGGGAGGTCTGGCTGGAGGTCGGGTTCGGCATGGGCCATCACCTCGCCTGGCAGGCCGGGCACCATACGGATGTCGGCTTCATCGGCGCGGAACCCTTCCTCAACGGCATCGCCGGCCTGCTGGGCATGGTCGACGACGAAGATCTGCACAATGTGCGCATCCAGCCCGACGACGCCCGTCCGCTGCTGGACGCCCTGCCCGACGCCTCCATCGGCCGCGCCTTCGTGCTGTTCGCCGATCCCTGGCCGAAGAAGCGCCATGCCGACCGCCGTTTCATCGGGCCGGAGAACCTGCCGCGGCTCGCCCGCGTGCTGAAGGACGGCGCCGAGCTGCGTCTGGCCAGCGACGACATGGGTCTGGTGCGCTGGATGCTCGAACACACGGTGAAGCATCCCGATTTCGAATGGACGGCGCGCCGCCCGTCGGACTGGCGCATCCGCCCCGACGACTGGCCGGCCACCCGCTACGAGGAAAAGGCCATCGCCGCCGGGCGCAAGCCGGTCTTCATGCGGTTCGTCCGCCGTCCGCGGGGCTGACGCATACCCGTTCCGCTTGAGATTCCGGCCGGCCACAGCGATCGGACCGGAAAAGGCTTGCGGCATCGGACGGAATGACTATATTCACCGCTGAGAACCCATACGGATCGGCGGCCCGGGCAACCGGGCCGGCGAGACGCTTTGCGGGTGGGCTTTTGCCCACTTATTTTTTTATGAGCGTGTGGAAGCACGCGCTTGTTGAACCTTCTGTTGTGGAAACCTCGTCCGGTTCGATCCCGGCCGCAGGCTTTGGGTCAGGTGGAATGGACGCTACAGGTCGCATCGAACAGATCATCACGCCGTCGGTCGAAGCCATGGGCTATGAGGTCGTGCGCGTACAGATCTCCGGCGGCCAGCGGGCGATCCTCCAGATCATGGCGGAGCGCGCCGACGGCGCGCCCATGACCGTCGAGGATTGCGCCGACATCAGCCGTTCCGTTTCGGCCCTGCTGGACGTGGAAGACCCGATCCGCGAGGCTTATACGCTGGAGGTCAGTTCGCCCGGCATCGACCGGCCGCTGACCCGGCTCAAGGATTTCGAGCGCTTCGCCGGCTTCGAAGCCCGGCTGGAAAGCCGCATGGCCATCGACGGCCGCAAGCGTTTCAAGGGCATGCTGAAGGGCGTCGAGGACGGCCTGGTGTGCATCGACACCGAACAGGGAGCCGCCCGGCTGGAGTTCGACAACATCCTGCGCGCCAAGCTGGTGCTGACGGACGAATTGATCCGCGCCAGCCAGGAGCAGCAGGAGGGCCTGCAGAACTGACGGACCCGTCCATCAGGACGCGCCATCGGACTGCCTGCCCCAGGTTGCCCCCACCCCGCCGAGACCCGACCGGACATCACGCAAGACCGGCATCACACAAGACCGACTCAGGAAGTGTAACGGATGGAACTGCTGCAAGTCGCTGACGCGGTCGCCCGCGAAAAGAACATCGACCGGGACGAAGTCCTGGAGGCGATGGAGCAGGCGATTCAGAAGGCCGGCCGCTCCAAGTACGGCCACGAGCACGACATCCGCGCCCGCATCGACCGCAAGACCGGCGACATCCATCTGACCCGCCACCTGGAGGTGGTCGAGACGGTGGAGAACGAGGCGACGCAGGTCACCCTGCCCTACGCCCAGCGCCGCAAGGCCGGTGCGAAGATCGGTGATTTCCTGGTCGACCCGCTGCCGCCGATCGATTTCGGCCGCATCGCCGCCCAGACCGCCAAGCAGGTGATCGTGCAGAAGGTGCGCGACGCCGAGCGCAAGCGCCAGTTCAACGAGTACAAGGACCGCAACGGCGAGATCGTCAACGGTCTGGTCAAGCGCGTCGAATACGGCAACGTCACCGTCGACCTGGGCCGCGCCGAAGCGATCCTGCGCCGCGACGAGCTGCTGCCGCGCGAGCATTTCAAGAACGGCGACCGCGTCCGCGCCTATATCTTCGACGTCCGCGAGGAACCGCGCGGGCCGCAGATCTTCCTGTCGCGCACGCATCCCATGTTCATGGCGAAGCTGTTCGCCCAGGAAGTGCCGGAAATCTACGACGGCATCATCGAGATCAAGGCGGTCGCCCGTGACCCGGGTTCGCGCGCCAAGATCGCGGTGCTGAGCCACGACAGCTCCATCGACCCGGTCGGCGCCTGCGTCGGCATGCGCGGCAGCCGCGTCCAGGCGGTCGTCGGCGAACTGCAGGGCGAGAAGATCGACATCATCCCGTGGTCGGGCGAGGCGGCGACCTTCGTCGTCAACGCGCTCGCCCCGGCCGAGGTCGCCAAGGTCGTGCTGGACGACGACAACCGCCGCATCGAGGTGGTGGTGCCCGACGACCAGCTGTCGCTGGCCATCGGCCGCCGCGGCCAGAATGTGCGCCTCGCCTCGATGCTGACCGGCTGGGACATCGACATCCTGACCGAGCAGGAGGAGTCGGAGCGCCGGTCGGAGGAAATCCACAACCGCTCCGCCCTGTTCATGCAGGCGCTGGACGTCGACGACGTGATCGCCCACCTGCTGGTCGCCGAAGGCTTCACCTCCGTCGAGGAGATCGCCTTCGTCGAGACCGAGGAACTGGCCGAGATCGAAGGCTTCGACGAGTCGGTCGCCGACGAGCTGAAGCAGCGCGCCCTCGCCTTCTTGGAAGTGCAGGACGAACAGGCCAACGAGCGTCGCCTGGAGCTGGGCGTAGAGGACATCGTCGCCGAACTGACCGGCTTCACCGCCACGCAGCTCGTGAAGCTGGGCGAGAACGGCGTGAAGACGCTGGACGACCTGGCCGATCTCGCCGGCGACGAGCTGGTCGAGATCCTGAGCAAGGATGGCGCCAAGGACGCCCCCTCCGAAGAGGAGGCGAACGCGATCATCATGGCCGCGCGCGCCCACTGGTTCGAGGGTGAGGAACAGGACGGCGCCGCCGCGGCCCCCGTGGCCGACGGCAATGCCGATGGTCAGGGCGCGCAGGCCTGACCGGCAGCAATGCCGGTTGGAACTGCGCCCGACAGGAACGATTATTCGGGACCGCGCGAGCGGATGACGATCGGATGACCGAACGGAACGACGAACGGACACCGACCGCCGCCGCGGATGCGGTGCCGGATCAGGAATTGGCACCGGATGACGGTGCCGGGACGGACCGCCTGCCGGCCGACGACGAGAAGGGGCCTCTGCGCCGCTGCATCGCGTCGGGCACGGTCGGGCCGAAAGAGGGCATGATCCGCTTCGTGATCGGCCCCGACGGCGAGGTGGTGCCGGACCTGGAGGAACGTCTGCCCGGCCGCGGCCTTTGGGTCACGGCCGACAGGGATGCCCTGGCGAAGGCCATGGGGAAATCCGTTTTCGCCAAGGCGGCCCGCCGGGCGGTGAAAGTACCGCCCGATCTGGCCGAAAGGCTGGAACGGCTGCTGGAACGGCGGTGTCTGCACGCGTTGGGCCTTGCCCGCCGTGCCGGCCACGTCCTGGCGGGATACGAGAAGGTGCGCGAGGCGTTGAGGGCCAACCAGGTCGGCCGTGCGGGTCCCCCGCCGGCCCTGCTGGTCGAAGCCGCGGACGGCTCGCTGGACCAGCGCGGCAAGGTGACGGCGCTCGCGCCGTCGCTGCCGGTGATCGATCTGTTCGAGTCCTCGGCCTTGGCCGCGGCGCTCGGGCGCGATCATGCGGTGCATGCCGTGGTGGCGCGAGGCAGGCTGGCCGCTGGGCTGGTCCGCGAAGCGGCACGCCTGAGGGGGCTGAAAGGTCCCCGGGGGCACCTGGACCTGAAAGGTCCCCAAGGGGACCGGGATGCGCACCAGGATACTGATAAGGGCTTGGGAGTCGGCGATACGGCCGGCCGGCCTGCGATGTAACGTCTGACCATTCGGGAACCGATGACCGACAGCAACGACCAGGACCAGAAGAAAGTCTTGCACCTAACCGGCGCCAGCAAAGGAAAGCTGGAGTCGAAGAAGCCGGTCGAGACCCAGGTCCGGCAGAGCTTCTCCCATGGCCGGTCAAAAGCGGTGACCGTAGAGGTCAAGCGCAAGCGTCATGTTGAAAAGGGCGCCGTGCCCGGCGTCGCCGACGGCGGTGCCGCCGCGCGCCAGGCTGCCCAGGGCCTGCCCATGCGCGGTGCGCAGGGCCAGCGTCCCCGCGGCGGCGGTGCCCCTGCCGGGCGCCAGCTGACCCGCGAGGAGCTGGAATCGCGCCTGCGTGCGCTTCGCGGCGCTGCGGCATTCGAGGAGCAGCGCCGGATCGAGGCCGAGGAAGAAGCGGCCCGCGCCGAAGCCCGCGCCGCCGAGGCCGCGGCCCGCGCCGCGGAAGAGGCCGCCGCCCCTCCGGCCGCTCCCTCCGAAGCCGCCGCTCCGGCCGCCGCAGAAGCTCCGGCCCAGGCCGAGCCCGAGATGCCGCCGATCATTCTGGACGCCGAGACCTTGCGCCAGCGCGAGCTGGACGAGATGCGCGCCATCCAGGAAGAAGAGCGCAAGATCGCCGAAGAGGCCGAACGCCGCCGCAAGGAGGAAGAGGCCAAGCGCAAGGAAGCCGAGGACGCCAAGCGCCGCGACGCCGAACCGGCGCCCCGCCGCGATGGCGGCCGCGACGGTGCGGGCCGTGACGGCGCGCGTCCGGCCGGTGCCCGTCCCGCCGGCGACCAGCGCCCCGGTGGCGCCGCCGGCCGTCCGGCCGCCGATGCCGCTCCCGGCCGCACGCTGCCGGGTGCCGGTGCTCCGGCTCCCCGCGCCGTCGAGGAAGAGGACGACAACCGCCGCAAGGGTGGTCGTGGCGGCGCGCCGGCCAAGGCCGCTCCCGCCCGTCCCGCCGCCAAGGCTCCCGCCGGCGCCGACCGCCGCAAGGGCACCAAGCTGACCGTCTCCCAGGCGCTCAGCGACGACGGCGGCGACCGCACCCGGTCGCTGGCCGCCGTCCGCCGTGCCCGCGAACGCGAGCGCATGCGGCAGATGAGCCGTCAGGAGACGGCGAAGGTCACCCGTGACGTCGTGCTGCCGGAAGTCATCACCGTCCAGGAACTGGCCAACCGCATGGCCGAGCGTGGCGCCGACGTCATCAAGTCGCTGATGCGCATGGGCGTGATGGCGACCATCAACCAGACCATCGACGCCGACACCGCCGAACTGGTCATCACCGAGTTCGGCCACCGCGTCCGCCGCGTGTCGGAGTCCGACGTCGAGATCGGCCTGCGTGCCACCGAGGAAGAGGGCGCCATCCTGGTGCCGCGTCCGCCGGTCGTCACCATCATGGGCCACGTCGACCACGGCAAGACCTCGCTGCTCGACGCGCTGCGCCAGACCGACGTGGTGTCGGGCGAGGCCGGCGGCATCACCCAGCACATCGGCGCCTATCAGGTGCAGCTGGAGTCGGGTGCGAAGATCACCTTCATCGACACGCCGGGTCACGCCGCCTTCACCGAGATGCGTGCCCGCGGCGCCAACGTCACCGACGTGGTCGTGCTGGTGGTCGCCGCCAACGACGGCGTCATGCCGCAGACGATCGAGGCCATCCGCCACGCCAAGGCGGCCAAGGTTCCGATCATCGTCGCCATCAACAAGTGCGACCTGCCGGACGCCCGTCCGGAGCGTGTCCGTCAGGAACTGCTCCAGCACGAGCTGGTGGTCGAGGAGATGGGCGGCGACGTGCTCGACGTCGAGGTGTCGGCCAAGGCGAAGCTGAACCTGAACAAGCTGGAAGAGGCCATCCTCCTCCAGGCCGAAATCCTGGAGCTGCGGGCCAACCCCGAGCGTGCCGCCGAAGGCGTCGTCATCGAGGCGAAGCTGGAGCGTGGCCGTGGTTCGGTCGCCACCGTGCTGGTCCAGCGCGGCACGCTGAAGGTCGGCGACGTGTTCGTGACCGGTGCCGAATGGGGCCGCGTCCGCGCCCTCATCAACGACCGCGGCCAGAACGTCAACGAGGCGGCCCCGGCCGTGCCCGTGGAGGTCCTGGGCCTGAACGGCACGCCGATGGCCGGCGACGACTTCACCGTTGTCGAGTCCGAAGCCCGTGCCCGCGAAATCGCCGAGTTCCGCCAGCGCAAGAAGCGCGAAGCGGTGGTGGCGGCGTCGGCCCGCGGTTCGCTGCAGGACATGTTCAGCCGCATCCAGGCCGGCGAGGCCAAGGAACTGCCGGTCGTCATCAAGGGCGACGTGCAGGGCTCGATCGAAGCCATCGCCAGCTCGCTGGAGAAGCTCACGGCCGAGAACACCGAGGTCAAGGTCCGCGTCCTGCACAACTCGGTCGGTGCGATCAACGAGTCCGACATCACGCTGGCCAATGCGTCCAACGCGATGATCATCGGCTTCAACGTCCGCGCCAACCCGCAGGCCCGCGACCTCGCCAAGCGCGACGGCGTCGAAATCCGCTACTACTCGATCATCTACAACGTGATCGACGACGTGAAGGCGGCGCTGACCGGTCTGTTGTCTCCGACGCTGCGGGAACGCTTCATCGGCTACGCGACCATCCGCGAGGTGTTCAACATCACGAAGGTCGGCAAGGTCGCCGGTTGTATGGTCACGCAGGGCACCGTCAAGCGCGGCGCCGGCGTCCGCCTGCTGCGCGACAACGTCGTCATTCACGAAGGCACGCTAAAGACGCTCAAGCGCTTCAAGGACGAAGTCAAGGAAGTGCGCGAGGGTTACGAGTGCGGCATGGCCTTCGAGAACTACGACAACATCCAGGCCGGCGATCAGATCGAAGCCTTCGAGATCGAGGAAATCGCTCGCGAGCTGTAAGACGAACGGCCCGCCCGGCCCCTTCCGGTGTATTACCGGAGCGGGCCGGGCGGTTCGTTTTCCGGACGTTTTCCGGACGAGGGAGTAAGGCCTACCTGGAGGTGACGCTATGGATCGTATTCCACTGTCCGAAGCCGATGGGCACATGGCTGAACTGATCGACCGCGTGGAGAATGGCGAGGAAATCGTCATCATTCGCGACGGGAAACCGGCGGTGAAGCTGGTGCCCATCGCAGAGATGACCGGCGTCTCCAATGCGGCCCGTCCGCGACTGCTCGGCCTTGCCAGAGGGAAAATCCAGGTTGCCGAGGATTTCGATGAAACGCCGGATTGGCTGATCGATGCCTTCCATGGGATCGATGCAGACAAGCCGCTGCCGGACACGGTGCTGCGTGACATCGACGCTGCAAAGGCTCGACGTGCGAAACCAGGCCAATGAAGCTGCTGCTCGACTCCCATGTCCTGCTGTGGGTTCTGGACGTGCCCGAACGGTTGCCTCCACTCGTGCATGACCTGGTTTCCGATCCGACCGTCACAGTCCTGGTCAGCATTGCGTCGCTTTGGGAGCTGCGCATCAAAGCGTTGAACGGAAAGTTGGAGGCGCCGGACGATTTGTCCGGATTGGCTTTGGCAAGCGGCTTTTCGCTGCTGCCTATCGACGTTCGTCACATCGGCCAATTGGAAAAGCTTCCGAACCACCACCGCGACCCTTTCGACCGGATGCTGATCGCCCAGACCCAGGCCGATGGCCTGACGCTGGTGAGCGCCGACCGAACCATCAGACTTTACGACGTGCCCGTTCTCTGGTCCTGACCCCGATCAGGCCGCCGCGGGCGCCAGACATCGACGAAAGACACGTACCATGGCCAGCAAGAAGCGCGGCGCGTTCATCGCCGGCAAGCCCCCGTCCCAACGGCAACTGCGCGTCGGCGAGGAGGTGCGCCACGCCCTTGCCGACCTGTTCCGCCGCGGGGATTTCCACGATCCGGAGCTGGCCTCGCTGAACGTCACGGTCACCGAGGTGCGGATCAGCCCCGACCTGTCCAACGCCACCGTCTTCTACTCGACGCTGGGCGGCGAGCGGATGGAGGAGGCCCAGGTCGCCCTGAAGCGGGGCGCCGCCTTCCTGCGCGGTCAGGTCGCGCGCATGGTCAACCTGCGCCATGCCCCGACGCTGAGCTTCGAGGCCGACACCTCCTTCGACTATGCCCACCGCATCGACAGCATCCTGCACAGCCCGGAAGTCGCCCGCGACCTGAGCGGCCATCCGCTGGGCCGCGTCAATGGCGACGACGACCATGACGAGGATGAGGACGACGCATGGGATGAAGAGGATGATCTCGGCCCCGACGAGGAGGACGAGGACGACGATCTCGACGACGACCAAGCCATGCTCGACGACGAAGAGAAGGGCGAGGAGAAGGGCGAGACCGGGGACGAGAGCCGGGGCGGCCGTCGTGGCTCGTAAGCGCAAGGGCACGCCGATCCACGGCTGGATCGTGCTGGACAAGCCCGAAGGCATGACCTCCACCCAGGCGCTGTCGAAGGTGCGCCGCCTGCTGAACGCAGAGAAGGCCGGACATGGCGGCACGCTTGACCCGCTGGCGACCGGCATCCTGCCGATCGCGCTGGGCGAGGCGACCAAGACCGTCTCCTATGCCATGGACGGCGCCAAGACCTACCGCTTCTCCATCCGCTGGGGCGAGCGCACCACCACCGACGACCGCGAGGGCGCGGTGATCGACCGCTCCGACCGGCGGCCGACGACCGACGAGATCCGCGCCGCCCTGCCCGCCTTCCTGGGCGAGATCCAGCAGGTGCCGCCGCAGTTCTGCGCCATCAAGATCGACGGCGAGCGCGCCTATGACATCGCGCGCGAAGGCGACGCGGTCGATCTGGCCGCCCGCACCGTGCGCATCGACCGCTTCGAGCTGGTCGAGGAGCCGGACGCCGACCATGCGGTGTTCGAGGTCGATTGCGGCAAGGGCACCTATGTCCGCTCGCTGGCCCGCGACCTGTCGGAAGCGCTGGGCACGGTCGGCCATGTCGGGCTTCTGCGCCGTCTGCGCGTCGGCTCCTTCACGCTGGACCGCGCGATTTCCCTGGACGAACTGGCCGCCATGGAGCAAGGTGCGGCCGTCGAACGACTTCTGTTGCCGATCGAGACCGCGCTGGACGACATCCCGGCGCTGGCCCTGACGGAAGCGGAAGCGCACCGACTGAGGCACGGCCAGACGGTGGCTCTCCTCACCCGGCAGGATCGTGACCGCCTGATGGCGGTTCAGGGTGCTGACGGTGGGGATGGCACCGTCATTGCGCTTTTCGGCGGAACGCCGGTGGCGTTGGCCCGTGTCGAGGGGGCGGAGGTCCGTCCGGTGCGCGTACTCAACCTCTCGTGATTTAGGAGACCCCGATGTCGATTACGCCCGAGCGCAAGCAGGAGCTGATCAAGGAATATTCCCGCGGTGAGGCCGACACCGGCTCGCCCGAGGTCCAGGTGTCGATCCTGACGGAGCGCATCAGCAACCTGACCGAGCACCTGAAGAGCCACAAGAAGGACTTCCACTCCCGCCGTGGTCTGCTGGTGATGGTCGGTCAGCGCCGCCGTCTGCTCGACTATCTGAAGAAGAAGGATCAGTCGCGCTACGCCGCTCTGATCGAGCGTCTGGGTCTGCGCCGCTAACCGCTGCGCCGTCCCGCCGACGGGTTCGGGTTCCCCTGGCCGGCCACCGGCCGGGGGTTTCCCTTCCAGTCCGGCGGACCATCGAAGCTGCTTTTCACCTGTATCGTTCCGGAACACCTCATTGGTTATTGGCAATAGAAACTCGATCTTGAGCGTTTCGTGACGGACAGGCCGGCCCGATCATTCGGGGACCGGCCTTTTTTGCATCCACGACACTTCTATCTCGATACGTTTAGTCCTGTTGTCGAACACCATATCTCCAGTTTTCTCGCGGGGTCCTACGACCGATGGCCCCGGCCTTGGGCGGCAATCCGGCCGTTGCAGGGTGTCGGATGGAAGGAAAGAATCCATGTTCACTGTTCATCGCAAAGAAATCGAGTGGGGCGGCCGCAAGCTGGTCCTGGAGACGGGCAAGATCGCCCGTCAGGCCAACGGCGCGGTTCTGGTCACCTATGGTGACACCACCGTCCTGTGCACCGCCGTCGCCGCCAAGGCGCCGAAGCCGGGCGTCGATTTCTTCCCGCTGACCGTCAATTACCAGGAAAAGGCGTTCGCGGCCGGCAAGATCCCCGGCGGCTTCTTCAAGCGCGAAGGCCGTCCGACCGAGAAGGAAACGCTGGTCAGCCGCCTGATCGACCGTCCGATCCGTCCGCTGTTCGCCGATGGCTTCCGCAACGAGACGCAGGTCGTCTGCACCGTGCTGAGCCATGATCTGGAGAACGATCCGGACATCGTGGCGATGGTCGGCGCCTCGGCCGCCCTGACCATCTCCGGCATCCCCTTCCTGGGTCCGATCGGCGCCGCCCGCGTCGGTTACAAGAACGGTCAGTATGTGCTGAACCCGACCATGGACGAGGTCGAGGACAGCGACCTGGATCTGGTCGTCGCCGGCACCGTCGAAGGCGTGCTGATGGTCGAATCGGAAGCCAAGGAGCTGACCGAAGAGGTCATGCTGGGCGCCGTCATGTTCGGCCACACCAATTTCCAGCCGGTGATCAACATGATCATCGACCTGGCCGAGGAAGCCGCCAAGGACCCGTGGGACCTGCCGGAGCCGGCCTATGACCGCAAGGCCCTGAAGGCCCGCCTGCGCGAGACCGTCGGGTCGGACGTCGAGGCCGCCTACACCGAGACGGTGAAGCAGAGCCGCTACGAGAAGGTCGGCGCCGCCAAGGCGAAGGCGCTTGAGACGCTGGCCGAGGAATTCGACGCCCAGTCGATCGGTTTCGAGTTCAAGGAGCTGGAGGCCGACATCCTGCGCGGCGCCGTCCTGAAGACCGGCCGCCGCATCGACGGCCGCGACACCAAGACCGTGCGCCCGATCGTGTCGGAAGTCGGCATCCTGCCGCGCGCCCATGGTTCGGCCCTGTTCACCCGCGGCGAGACCCAGGCGCTGGTCGTCACCACGCTGGGCACCAGCCAGGACGAGCAGATCATCGACGCGCTCGAAGGCGAATACCGCGAGCACTTCATGCTGCACTACAACTTCCCCCCGTACTCGGTGGGTGAAGCCGGCCGCATGGGCAGCCCGGGCCGCCGCGAGATCGGTCACGGCAAGCTGGCGTGGCGCGCCATCCACCCGCTGCTGCCGAAGAAGGAAGACTTCCCCTACACGCTGCGCGTCGTGTCGGAAGTCACGGAGTCCAACGGCTCCTCCTCGATGGCCACCGTCTGCGGCACCTCGCTGTCGCTGATGGACGCCGGCGCGCCGCTGGCCCGTCCGGTCGCCGGCATCGCCATGGGCCTGATCAAGGAAGACCACGGCTTCGCCGTCCTGTCCGACATCCTGGGTGACGAAGATCACCTGGGCGACATGGACTTCAAGGTCGCCGGCACCGAGGTCGGCGTCACCGCGCTGCAGATGGACATCAAGATCACCTCGATCACCGAGGAGATCATGAAGATCGCGCTGGGCCAGGCCAAGGACGGCCGCCTGCACATCCTGGGCGAGATGGCCAAGGCGCTGACCGGCGCCCGCGAAGGCGTCAACGAGAACGCCCCGCGCATTACCGTCATCAACATCCCGAAGGAGAAGATCCGCGACGTGATCGGCTCCGGCGGCAAGGTGATCCGCGAGATCGTGGAGCAGACCGGCGCCAAGATCGACATCGAGGACGACGGCACCGTCAAGGTCTCGGCCGTCGACCAGAAGAAGTCGGACGCCGCCATCGAGTGGATCAAGGGCATCGTCGCCGAGCCGGAGATGGGCGTCGTCTACACCGGCAAGGTGGTGAAGGTCGTCGATTTCGGCGCCTTCGTGAACTTCCTGGGCTCGCGCGACGGCCTCGTCCACATCTCCGAACTGGCGCAGCAGCGCGTCGGCAAGGTGTCGGACGTCGTGTCGCAGGGTGACTCGGTGAAGGTCAAGGTCATCGGCTTCGACGACCGCGGCAAGGTCAAGCTGTCGATGAAGCAGGTCGACCAGGCCACCGGCGAGGACCTGACCAAGAAGGCGGAGTGATCCGCCGGATCCGACTGCGGGATGGGCTGCGGCCCTCCCGCCGCTGGGTTCAAGAAAAAGGCGCCTTCCCGTGCGAGGGCGCCTTTTTTCTTGCCGTACGGTCGAACTTATAGCACGGGAAGCTGGCCGGACCGCAGCCACTCGACGGCGCGGAAGGGATGGGCGACGATCAGACGGCCCTTCGCGGTTTCCACCAACGCCACCCGGTCGACCTCAACCACGCGACCCTTCAGCCCCAGGAAATCGTCGAAGTTGGCGGTGACCAAAAGATGCGCGCCACCCGCAATGGCGGTGTCCACCACATGGGCATCCTCCTCGTCGCGCATGGGTATCAAACCAGTGCCACCGAGCGTGAGATGGGGTGCCATCCCGGCAGGACCCAGCCGGGCATAGCCGGCAATCGTTTCGACCAGCAGGTCCACCGTCGGACGCGGAACGCCCCAGTCCACTTCAAAGACCTTGCGCAACCGGCTGAGCATCCCCCACGACACGACCAACTGCAGCGGAAGATCAGCGGCCTGCCCGGCCCGGACCATGCCGACCAAAGTCTGGGAGGCCGTATTTCCGGCGCCTTTCCGGTCGGCCAGGAAAGCGGCGCACCAGATGTTCAAATCCAGGCAAAGGTTCAGGACGGGCTGCGCCATTGGGATGCGGTCACTGCGTCAGACGCACGGCTTCGGCCAGCAGGTCGTCCTCATCCACGGCCTCGCCGGCGGCCGGGACCCTTACATTTGTCATGTCACCGATAAAGCGGCGATGTGCCACCTCCCACTCGGCGTCCAGCGTCTTCCGTGTGATGGCACGGGTCAGGGTGTCGAGATCCGCCTCCGTCCCAAGCTTCTCAATCCGGCGGAAGGCAGCCCGGGCTTCGGACGGCAGCCGGGCATAAAAGCGGAGCGCCGCCGCAGCGATCTGAGCCGGCGACCGATCTTCCAACTCGGCGATCTGTTCCACGGCCCGCGCGGTTTCTTCGTCCGCATAGGCCGAAATGGTGCGGGCAGGCATGGCTTTCTCCAGAAACTCCGGTTTCTCCAGATATGACGCGACTGGGGTGATGCGACAAGCGGCATTCTTCCCATCCGGACAGCATGCTATGCAGAACCCTTCGAACCCGACCCCGCCCCGCCGATGTCCCGCGCCGAACGTCTCCTCGATCTGATGCAGGTTCTGCGGCGGCATCGTCAGCCGGTCAGCGGCAGGTCGCTGGCCGGCGAGCTGGGGGTCAGCCTGCGCACGCTCTATCGCGACATCGCCACGCTGCAGGCGCAGGGCGCGATGATCGAGGGGGAGCCGGGGGTGGGATATCTGCTGCGCGCCGGTTTCCTGCTGCCGCCGCTGATGTTCACCGAGGAGGAGCTGGAGGCGCTGGTGCTCGGCTCCCGCTGGGTGGTCGACCGCGGCGACAGCCGGCTGGGCGGGGCGGCACGCAATGCGCTCGCCAAGATCGCGGCGGTGCTGCCGCCGGACAAGCGGGAGGGGCTGGACGGCTCCGCCCTGCTGGTGGGTCCGGGCGAACCGATCGCCGCGGGGGATGCCGAATTGGCGACCATCCGAACCGCCATCCGGACTGAGCGCAAGCTGGAGATCGCCTATCGCGACCGCGACGGGTCGGAAAGCCGGCGCATCGTCTGGCCGTTCGCGCTGGGCTTCTTCGACCGGGTTCGGGTGATGGTCGCGTGGTGCGAGCTGCGCCAGTCCTTCCGCCATTTCCGCACCGACCGCATCCTGGCGCTGACCGCCGGCGAGACCCGCTATCCCCGCCGCCGGCAGGCGATGCTGAAGGAATGGCGCGCGGCCGAGGGCATACCGCAACGGTGACGGCATGCTGACGGAAACTGTCAGCATGTGGACTTAGTCTTGGCTTTGCCGGTGAGGGCGGCGAACGGAACGAACCGGCCGCCCCACCCCAATCCTTCAAGACCGGAGCCCACCATGACCGCCACCGCTGCCAATGCCTCCGCCGCCGCCCTCGCCCTCGATTTCGTCCTGCTCTACGTCGACAGCCCGGCCGCCAGCGCCGCCTTCTACGCCGACCTGCTGGGCCGGCCGCCGGTGGAGGCCTCCCCCACCTTCGCCATGTTCAAGGCCGGCGACGGGCTGATGCTGGGCCTGTGGTCGCGCCACACGGTGGAGCCGGCGGCGACCGCCCCCGGCGGCGGCGAGATCGCTTTCACCGTCGCCGACGAGGCGGCGGTGCGCGACCTGCACGCCGACTGGAGCGCCCGCGGCCTGACCATCCTGCAGCCGCCGACGGCGATGGATTTCGGTCATACCTTCGTTGCACGGGACCCCGACGGCCACCGTCTGCGCGTGTTCGCTCCCGATCGGGGTGAAGAGACCAACCAGCACGAAGCCAAGGCCGAACAGGTGCGGTCGTGAACGGCGGCGCGCGGACGGGCGTCCAGACGGCAGCGTGGATCGCAGTCGCCAGCGCCGAGCATGTGCGGCGCGGCCGGGCCGGCGGCTTCATGCAGGTCTGCCACGGCAAGGCGGCTCCGCTGCGACGCATCCGGCCGGGCGACCGGGTCGTCTACTACTCCCCCACCGACCGGTTCGGCGCGGCGGATGGGCTGAAGTCCTTCACCGCCATCGGCACAATCCTGCCGGGAGAGCCGTACCGGTTCGACATGGGCGGCGGTTTCGTCCCCTTCCGGCGCGACGTGTCCTGGTGGCCGGCCGAGGAGGCGCCGATCCAGCCGCTGCTGGACCGGCTGGAGCTGACCGCCGGGGTGCGGAACTGGGGCTATCCCTTCCGCTTCGGCCTGCTGCGGGTCAGCCTTGGCGATTTCGACCGGATCGCCGAGGCCATGAGGGCAGTGGGGCGGGCGGCGGTGCGGGAGGACATGGCGGCCTGATCGCATAAAAGTCACCGGCGGACAGGGATGAAAAGCCCTGCCGCCGGCGTCCGACAGGGAGATAAACAGGCTTCTGGAATCATTAGAGTTGCCTGATACCTTTGTATAAGAGTACGAACGAATGGCGATTCTTCCTGACCGAGATCAAGGCGAAACCCCTCGCAGTCCGCCATACATGCGCTTATATCGTCCGCAAGCCTGACCAAGGTCACCTGTACCGGGGCCATCGTTCTATGCATCGTTTCGCCAATCCCGCCCGCTTCCTGCGTCTTTCGGCCGTGCTGCTGCCATGGTGCGCCGGGGCGACCGTGATCCTGACGATCCTCGGGCTGTGGCTCAGCCTGTTCGGCTCGCCGCCCGACTATCAGCAGGGCGAGACGGTGCGGATCATGTACATCCATGTGCCCGCCGCCTGGATGAGCATGTTCATCTACACCAACATGGCCATCGCCGCCGGGGTGGGTCTGGTGTGGAAGCACCCGCTGGCCGACCTGTTCGCCAAGGCCGCCGCCCCCATCGGCGCCGGCTTCACCTTCGTCTGCCTGGTGACCGGGTCGCTGTGGGGCGCGCCGATGTGGGGCACCTGGTGGGTGTGGGACGCGCGGCTGACCAGCGTGCTGATCCTGTTCTTCCTCTATCTCGGCTACATGGCCCTGGTGAACGCCTTCGACGATCCGCAGCGCGGCATGAAGGCCGGCAACGTCCTGCTGCTGGTCGGCATCGTCAATGTGCCGATCATCAAATTCTCGGTCGACTGGTGGAACACGCTGCACCAGCCCGCCAGCGTCGTGCGCATGGGCGGTCCCAGCATCGACCCCAGCATGCTGACGCCGCTTCTGGTGATGGCCGGCGCCTTCACCGCCTATTTCGTGGCGGTCGTCATGCTGCGTGTGCGCACCGAGATCGCCCAGCGCAAAATCCAGACGCTGCGGCTTTCGGTCGCGGGTGACGGCGGCGTGGCCGACGGGATGCGGGGGTAAGGACGATGAGCGAATTCTTCCACATGGGCGGGTATGCCGCCTACGTCTGGCCGGCCTACGGCATCGCCACCCTGGTCCTGCTGGGCCTGCTGGCCGCCACCTGGAAGGGGCTGCGCAACGCCGAGGCGACGCTGAAGGCGCTGGAAAGCGCCCGCCCGGCCCGCCGCCGCACCCGCAATGGCTCCAACAACTCTGGCCGGAAAACGGCCGATCGGAACGCCGGAGCGCCGGCGGAAGCGAGCGAAGGATGACCCGCAAGAAACGCCGCCTCTACATGCTGGGCCTCGCCCTTCTCGGGCTGGGCACGGCGACCGCCCTGGCGCTGACCGCCTTCCAGGACAACATCGTCTTCTTCTACAGCCCCAGCCAGCTGCAGACCCAGCATGTGGGCGACCGCAATTTCCGCCTGGGCGGGTTGGTCGAGGAAGGCAGCGTCAAGAAGCAGCCGGACGGCGTCACCACCGCCTTCCGCGTCACCGACACCGCCAACACGGTGGACGTCCGCTATCGCGGCCAGCTGCCCGACCTGTTCCGCGAGGGCCAGGGCGTGGTTGCCGAGGGCCGGATGACCGGCGGCGTCTTCGTCGCGCGCGAGGTGCTGGCCAAGCATGACGAGAACTACATGCCGCCGGAGGTGTCGGAGGCGTTGAAGCAGGCCGGCGTCTACAAGAAGCCGGCGGAGTCCGAGACCAAGACCGCGAAGAAGGAGTAGCGGGCCCGTGATCCCCGAACTCGGCCATTACGCGCTGGTGCTGGCGCTGTTCGTCGCGCTGGTGCAGTCGGTCCCGCCGCTGGTCGGCGCCGCCACCCGCAACACCGCCTGGATGAACGTCGCGGTGCCCGCGGCCATCGCCCAGATGCTGCTGGTGCTGATCGCATACGGCGCGCTGACCTGGGCGCATGTGGTGTCCGATTTCAGCGTGCTGAACGTGGTGCAGAACAGCCACTCGGCCAAGCCGATGCTCTACAAGGTGTCGGGCGTCTGGGGCAACCACGAGGGATCGATGATCCTGTGGATCGTCATGCTGACGATCTTCGGCGCCGCCGTGGCCGTGTTCGGGCGCAACCTGCCGCCGACCTTGAAGGCGCGGGTTCTGGCGGTCCAGGGCCTGATCGGGGTCGGGTTCCTGCTGTTCATCCTGATCACCTCCAACCCCTTCATCCGCGTCTTCCCGGCGCCGCTGGACGGCAACGACCTGAACCCGCTGCTGCAGGACCCCGGCCTCGCCTTCCACCCGCCCTTCCTCTATGCCGGCTATGTCGGCTTCTCCATGGCCTTCTCCTTCGCCGTCGCCGCCTTGATCGAGGGGCGGGTCGATCCCGCCTGGGCGCGCTGGGTGCGGCCCTGGACGTTGGCGGCGTGGTCGACCCTGACCATGGGCATCGCCATGGGCTCCTGGTGGGCCTATTACGAGCTGGGCTGGGGCGGCTGGTGGTACTGGGACCCGGTGGAGAACGCCTCCTTCATGCCCTGGCTGGCCGGCACCGCGCTGCTGCACTCCGCCATCGTGGTGGAGAAGCGCGACGCGCTGAAGAGCTGGACCATCCTGCTGGCCATCGTCACCTTCTCGCTGTCGCTGATGGGCACCTTCCTGGTGCGCTCCGGCATCCTGACCTCGGTCCACGCCTTCGCCGTCGATCCCAAGCGCGGCGTCTTCATCCTGGTGCTTCTGGCCATCGCCACCGGCGGCTCGCTGCTGCTCTACAGCCTGCGGGCGCCGTCCTTGAAGGCGGGCGGACTGTTCGCGCCGATCAGCCGCGAAGGGGCGCTGGTGCTGAACAACCTGCTGCTGTCCACCGCGACGGCGACGGTGTTCATCGGCACGCTCTATCCGCTGTTCCTCGACATCATGAAGCTGGGCAAGGTGTCGGTCGGCGCGCCCTTCTTCAACGCCACCTTCATTCCGGTCGCCATCCCGGTGGTGATCGCCATGGTGGTCGGTCCCTACCTGTCCTGGAAACGGGCGGACCTGGGGGCAGCGCTGAGCCGGCTGTGGGTGGCCGGCGTCGCCGTGGTGATCGCGGTCGCCATCACCGCCTATGTCAAGGCGGGCGGCGGACCGCTGATGGCACTGGTCGGCATCGCGCTCGCCGCCTGGGCCTTCGTCGGCTCGCTGGTGGAGTTCGCCGACCGCATCGCCCTGTTCCGCACGTCCTTCCGCAACAGCTGGAACCGCGCGGTGCATCTGCCGCGCAGCAGCTGGGGCATGACCATCGCCCATGCCAGCATCGGCCTGTCGATCCTGGGCATGACCGGCACCTCGGCCTGGCAGACGGAATCCATCACGTCGATGAAGCCGGGCGACCGGACCAGCGTCGCCGGCTACGAGTTCCACTTCGACAGCGTCGGGCTGGTCAACGGCCCGAACTTCAAGGCGGAGCGCGGCGTCTTCACGGTGACGAAGGAGGGACGGCCCATCGCCACGCTGGAGCCGGAACGCCGCAGCTACAGCACCACCCGCATGACCACCACGGAATCGGCCATCCACACCACGGTCTTCTCCGACCTGTATGTGGCGCTGGGCGACCCGACGCAGAACGGCACCGCCTGGATCGTCCGCATCTATCACCACCCGCTGGTACCGTGGATCTGGATCGGCGGCGTCGGCATGATGCTGGGCGGGCTGGTGAGCCTGACCGACCGCCGCTTCCGCATCGGCGCGCCCGAACGCCGCCGTGTGGCCGGAAAATCGGCCCCGCTGCCGGCCGAATGAGGACCAAGACAAGATGCGCCGCCTTCTGTACCTGCTGCCCTTCCTGCTGTTCATCGGGGTGGGCGTGGCCTTCTACCTGGGGTTCGAGCGTGACCCGCGCGACATCCCGTCGGCCCTGATCGACAAGCCGGCCCCGACCTTCGACCTGCCGGCCATTCCGGGGCAACCGGCCACCGGCGGCCTGTCCTCGGCCAAGCTGGAGGGCGACGTGACGCTGGTGAACGTCTTCGCCTCCTGGTGCATCCCCTGCAAGGCGGAGCATCCCGTCATCACCCGCCTGTCGCGGGAGCAGGGGGTGACGGTCTACGGCATAAACTACAAGGACAAGCCGGAGGACGCGCTGACCTGGCTGGCGCGCAACGGAAACCCCTATGCCGCCATCGGCGCCGACCAGGACGGCCGGGTGTCGATCGACTGGGGCGTCTACGGCGTGCCGGAAAGCTACCTGATCGACCGCAAGGGCCGCATCCGCTACAAGCATGTCGGCCCGCTGACCCCGCAGGTGGTGGAGGAGCAGATCCTCCCCATGGTCAAGCATCTGAGGCAGGGCTGATGAAGCGCCTCCTTCTCGCCGCCCTGCTGGCGCTGTCGACGCTCTCCCCCGCCCTGGCCGTCCAGCCGGACGAGGTGCTGAAGGACCCGGCGCTGGAATCCCGCGCCCGCGCCATCAGCCAGGAGCTGCGCTGCCTCGTCTGCCAGAACCAGTCGATCGACGACAGCAACGCGCCGCTGGCCCGCGACCTGAGGATTCTGGTGCGCGACCGGCTGAAGGCCGGCGACAGCGACGACAGGGTGATGGAGTTCGTCACCGACCGTTACGGCGACTATGTGCTGCTGCGGCCGCCCTTCAAGGCGACCACGCTGGTGCTGTGGATCGGCCCCTTCGCCGTGCTGCTGCTGGGGGCGGTCGGCACCTTCCTGTTCCTGCGCGGGCGGCGCGGTGTCGCCGCCGGCGCCGACACCGCTCCCCTGAGCGCGGATGAGCGGCGGCGGCTGGACGCCCTGCTGCGGAAAGACGACTGATGCTGTTCTGGATTTTCGCCGCCGTCCTGACCGCGGCCGTTCTGCTGCTGCTGGTGCCGCCGCTGCTGCGCTCGGCCGGATCCGGGCATGACCTTGTCCCTGGCCGCGAAGAGTTCGACCGCGAGGTCTATCGCGACCAGCTGGACGAGCTGGAGCGGGACCGGGCGCGCGGCCTGATCAACGACGCCCAGATGGAGGCGGCCAAGGCGGAGATCGCCCGGCGCATGCTGGCGACCGCCGAGAAGAACGGCAACGCCGGTGCGCCGGCGACGGCGCGCAGCGGGCGCCTGCTGGCGGTGCTGCTGGCGGTGCTGCTGCCGGTCGGTGCGCTCGCGGTCTACGGCTCGGTCGGCCGTCCCGACCTGCCGGCACAGCCGCTGGCCTCGCGCAATCTGGAGCAGGAGCGCGGCGGCCCGCCCAAGAGCGTGCTGGCCGCCATGGACAAGCTGAAGGCCCAGCTGGCGGAGAATCCCAACGATCTGCAGGGCTGGCTGATCCTGGGCCAGGCCTATGCCAAGATGGGCCGCAACACCGACGCGGCCGACGCGCTGCGCCACGCCGTCGCCCTGAACAAGGACGATGTCGAGGTGCAGGGCCTGTTCGGCGAGACGCTGGTCTCCGCCAATGACGGCATGGTGCCGGAGGAGGCGGTGACCGCCTTCGACGCCGTGCTCGCCAAGGAACCCAAGGACCCGCGCGCCCGCTTCTTCGCCGCGCTTGCCCGCTATCAGGCCGGCGACCAGCAGGGGGCGCTGGACCGCTGGAGCGCGCTGATGGCGGAATCGCCGGCCGACGCGCCGTGGGTGCCGGTCTTGCGCGACCAGATCCGCGAGGCCGCGGTGGCACTGAACCTCGACCCCGCCAAGGTGACGCCGCAGCCGCTGCCGCCGGAACAGAAGGAGCAGGCGGCGCAAGCTCAGCCGGGTGGTCCGCAGGGCGCACCCAACGCTCCGCCGAATATGGCCGGCCAGGACGAGATGATCCGCGGCATGGTCGCCAACCTCGCCGCAAAGCTGGACGCCGACCCGTCGGACGTCGATGGCTGGCTGAAGCTCGCCCGTTCCTATGGCGTGCTGGGCGAACCGGCCAAGGCGCTGGACGCCGCCCGCAAGGCGCGCGAGCGGGCGCCGGAGCGCGCCGACGTGCAGGTCGCCTACGCCAACGCCGTGCTGCAGACCCAGCCACGCAACGAGACGCCGAAGCCGCTGCCGGAAGAGGCCACCTCCGCCCTGCGTCTGGCGCTGAAGGCGGAGCCGGACAACAAGGACGCGCTGTGGCTGCTCGGCCTCGACGCCATGATGTCGGGCCGCAAGGACGAAGCGGCCGACCATTGGGGCAAGCTGATCACCCAGTTCAAACCGAGCGACCCCGAATACACCCTGTTGAAGGGGCGTTTGGACGCGTTGAAGGCCGGCGGCTGACGGCCGCCGCCGCCGCCGTCCTTTCTTGGGACATCTTTTCTTTCGCGTTGCGGCAACACACATTGACAGGGGCGGGCCGACGGGCTTTATCCGTCGGCACCGCCCTTTTCGTTTCCGCAGAAGGTTCCGCGCCGATGACCCGCAGACGACTGCCCACGCCCGACGAGCGGCGCCTGTGGCGGCTCGCCATGCGCGACGCCGAACCGATGCCGGGCCGCGCGGTCGAGGCAGAGCCGGAACCGGTGACGACCATGGCGGAACTGGTCGAGGAGCCGGTGGCGACCAGCCTCGCCCCGCCGCCGACCGCCCGGCAATTCCCTGCCCCGCCCCGTCCTGCCCGGCCGAGCCATCCGCCGCTGACGCCCGGTTCGACCGCCAACATCGACCGCCGCACCGGCGACCGCTTCCGCCGCGGCGAACTGGAGATCGACGGCCGCATCGACCTGCACGGCATGACCCAGGCCCAGGCGCACAATGCGCTTGCCGCCTTCGTCCACCGCGCCTGGAACGAGGGGCGGCGCTGCGTTCTGGTCATCACCGGCAAGGGTAGCTTCGGCGGTCTGGGCGTGCTGCGTCAGGCCACCCCCCGCTGGCTGGCGGATCCGGCCCTGCGCCCGATGGTGCTGGCGATCCAGCCGGCCCGGCCGAAGGATGGCGGCGACGGTGCGTTGTATGTCTTGATCAAACGGCGGCGCGACCGTAAGGACTGAGTCCCACACAGTCAGGGACTCCACATGACTCCGTTCGGCGAACGGGTCCGGTCGCTGCGCAACGCCAAGGGCGTGACGCTGAAGCAGATGGCGACCGACCTGTCCATCTCGTCCGCCTATCTGTCGGCCCTGGAACATGGCAAGCGCGGCCAGCCGTCGCCGCAGCTGGTCCGGCAGATCTGCGCCTATTTCGGCATCATCTGGGACGAGGCGGAGGAACTGGAACGGCTGGCGGATCTGTCGCATCCCCGCGTGACGGTGGACACCGCAGGGCTGAGCGCGAGAGCGACCGAGCTTGCCAACCGGCTGTCGGAACGCATCGGCGATCTCGACGAGGAGGGGATCGAGGCGATCCTGGCGATTTTGGACGCGGTGCCGCCGAAGAAGGGAACGCGGCGGCGGGTGGGGGTGCGGCGGCGGTAGGGAGTTGGGCGGGTGTCGGCTTCGATTGCCCCCACCTAGCCTCCCCCGCTGGGCGGGGGAGGGACTGCCGCCGCCTTCCCGAACAAGCGCTTATCCCCTCCCCCGCCCAGCTCTCGCACAAAGCTCCGCTTTGTGCTGACGCGGCAGGCGGACCATAGGTCCGCTGAGAGCGGGGGAGGATTAAGGTGGGGGTTTAACTTCGCCTCAAGCCTTCCCGATCATCCGACCCAGGTCGCGGCCGGCGAAGATGTGGATGTGCAGGTGCGGCACTTCCTGATGCGCGGCCTCGCCGCAGTTGGACAGCACGCGGTAACCGGGACCGTCGGCGCCGACCATGCGGGCGACCTCGCCCACCGCGCGGAACAGGCCGGCGATCTCGGCGTCCGACGCCTTGGCGGTGAAATCGTCCATGTCCATGTAGGCGCCCTTGGGGATCACCAGAACATGGGTCGGGGTCTGCGGCTCGATGTCGTGGAAGGCGAGCGCGTGTTCGGTCTCATGCACCTTCTTGCACGGGATTTCGCCGCGCAGGATGCGGGCGAACACGTTGTTGGCGTCATAGCTCTTGGCCATCGCATGCGTCCTCTTGCTGGGGGGTCCCGCTCAAGCCTTACGGGACTTCTTCTCGTCGATGCCGCTGGTGCCCTCGCGCTGGGCGAGCTTGCTCCAGACCTCGGCAGGATCCAGCCCGGTGTCGGCCCACAGCACCAGCAGGTGATAGAGCAGGTCGGCGGATTCGGCGGCCAGCGCCGCATTGTCGCCGCGCACCGCCTCCAGGATCGCCTCCACCGCCTCCTCGCCCACCTTCTGGGCGATCTTGGCGGTGCCGCGGCTGTAGAGCTTCGCGGTGTAGGAGGTTTCCGGATCCGCCCCCTTGCGGGCCAGAACTGTGGCGAACAGCCGGTCGAGCACCTCGGCCGACGGCAGGGCCGGCGCGGCGGGCTTCTTGTCACCCATTTGCGGTCTCCACGGCCTTGGCCGGCCGCACCGGGATGCCGGCGGCGCTCAGCGCCGCCTTGGCCTGCCCGATGGTGTAGGTGCCGAAATGGAAGATCGAGGCGGCGAGCACCGCTGTGGCGTGGCCCTCGCGGATGCCCTCCACCAGATGGTCGAGCGTGCCGACGCCGCCGGACGCGATCACCGGAACGCGGATCGAGTCCGCCACCGTGCGCGTCAGTTCCAGGTCGAAGCCGCTCTTGGTGCCGTCGCGGTCCATCGAGGTCAGCAGGATTTCGCCCGCCCCCAGCGATTCCATCCGCTTGGCCCACTCCACCGCGTCGATGCCGGTGGCGTTGCGCCCGCCATGGGTGAAGACCTCCCATTTGCCGGGAGCGACCTTCTTGGCGTCGATGGCGACGACGATGCATTGGGCGCCGAACTTCTCGGCGCCTTCGCGCACGAAGTCGGGACGGTGGATCGCCGCGGTGTTGATCGACACCTTGTCGGCGCCGGCCAGCAGCAGCTTGCGGATGTCGTCCACCGTGCGCACGCCGCCGCCGACGGTCAGCGGCATGAAGACCTGCTCCGCCGTCCGCCGCACCACGTCGAAGATGGTGTCGCGGTTCTCGTGGCTGGCGGTGA
Organism: Azospirillum sp. B2RO_4; assembly: GCF_051124815.1. Classification (NCBI taxonomy): domain Bacteria; kingdom Pseudomonadati; phylum Pseudomonadota; class Alphaproteobacteria; order Rhodospirillales; family Azospirillaceae; genus Azospirillum; species Azospirillum sp. B2RO_4. The sequence continues at coordinate 2,714,021 of NZ_CP118485.1, forward strand.
TGTCGAGGAAGGTCAACTCGTCGGCCCCCTCGCGGTCATAGACGCGGGCCTGTTCCACCGGATCGCCGGCATCGATCAGATCGACGAAATTGACCCCCTTGACCACCCGGCCGTCCTTGACGTCCAGGCAGGGGATGACGCGCATCTTCAGCATCAGTCGGCGTCCTCGACGGCGGGGGCGGAGAGCAGGGCCAGCGCCTCCTTGGGATCGATCCGGCCGTCATACAGCGCACGGCCGCAGATCACGCCCTCGATCCCGGTATCCTCTTCCAGCTTCAGCGCCTTGAGGTCCTCGATGGAGGAGACGCCGCCGGACGCGATCACCGGGGTGGTCAGGTGGAAGGCGAGATCGGAGGTCGATTCCACGTTGACGCCGCCCATGGCGCCGTCGCGGTTGATGTCGGTGTAGATGATGGCGGCGACACCGCAATCCTCGAACTTCAGCGCCAGATCCAGCGCCTTGATGTCGGAGGTCTCGGCCCATCCGGCCACCGCGACATAGCCCTCGCGCGCGTCGATGCCGACGGCGACCTTGCCGGGGAACTCGCGGCAGGCGGCCTTCACCAATTCCGGATCGCGCAGCGCCACCGTGCCCAGGATGACGCGGCTGATGCCCTTCTCCAGCCACATGCCGATGGTGTTCAGATCGCGGATGCCGCCGCCGAGCTGGACCGGGATGGTCACCGACTTCAGGATGCTTTCAACCGCGGCCCCGTTCACCGGCTTGCCTTCGAAGGCGCCGTTGAGGTCGACCAGATGCAGCCATTCGAAGCCCTGGCTCTGGAACAGGCGGGCCTGTTCGCCGGGATCGGTGTTGAAGACCGTGGCCTGGCTCATCTCGCCGCGCAGCAGGCGGACGCAGGCACCGTCCTTGAGGTCGATGGCGGGATAGATGATCATCGCGGGCGTCTTCCTATGGCGTGGCTGGCGGTTATGGAGCGGGCTGCTGGGAATCGGGCTGAAGGTCTTTGCAGTAGAAATGTCCGGCAAGCGGCTTGCCCTGCACCAGCGCATAGAAGGGATGGGTGCCCCAGCGCTTGAAGCCGAGCGATTCATAGAGCGTGATGGCAGCCTCCTGCGTCACCCGGACGTCCAGGTTCAGCACCCGGAAGCCGACGGCGCGTGCCTCCTCCACCACCGCCAGGGTCAGGCGGCGGGCAAGACCGTGGCCGCGCGCCCAGGGGGCGACGAAGCTGGTGGTCAGCTGGGCGGCGTGGGCCTGCGCCTCGTTGTTGCGCGGCGGCTTGACCAGCTGGGCGGATCCGGCCACCACCCCGTCCAGGCGGGCGATGAACAGCACCCGTTCCGGCACCACCAGCACGCCCTTCCAGAAGCGCTCCATCACGTCGCGCGGCGGCGGTTCGACCCAGCCGAAACCGCCGCCGGCGCGGATGGCGTCGTCGGCCGCGTCGCACAGGTCGTGCAGGTCGGCGGTCTTCAGCGAGTCGACCTTGTCGATGGCGATCTCGGCCATCGCGTCAGACCTTCCAGCGCAGGAAATTGGCGATCAGGGCCAGACCGGTGGCCTGGCTCTTTTCCGGGTGGAACTGGGTGCCGACCAGATTGTCGCGCCCGACCACCGCGGCGAAGGGCCCGCCGTAGTCGGCGGACGCGATCAGCGTGTCGGGATCGGCCGGCTTGAACTGGTAGGAATGGACGAAATAGGCATGCGCGCCCTCGGGCAGCCCGGCCAGGACCGGGTGCGGGCGGCGGATGTTCAGCTCGTTCCAGCCCATGTGCGGGATTTTCAGGGTGGGGTCTGCCGGCTCCAGCTTCACCACCTCGCCGCGGATCCAGCCCAGCCCCTCGGTCACGCCATATTCGCGGCCACGTTCGGCCATCAGCTGCATGCCGACGCAGATGCCCAGGAAGGGCCGGCCGCGGCGGTGCACCACCTCTTCCAGCGATTCCAGCATGCCGGGCACCTCCGACAGGCCGCGCTTGCAGTCGGCGAAGGCGCCGACGCCGGGCAGCACCACGCGGTCGGCATGGCGGACCGCATCGGCGTCGGAGGTGACGAGGATGGTGTAGGAGGATTCGGCTTCGCCGGCCGCGCGCTCGATCGCCTTGGCGGCGGAGCGCAGGTTGCCGGAGCCGTAATCGATCAGCGCGACCGTTTCCATGGACGTGACAAACCTTCCGATAGGACGGCGGAGGGGGAGTTCAGGTCCCCGCCGTCAGAGCGATCCGCCGAGCGTGCCCTTGGTGGAGGGCACCGCATCGCGCTTGCGCGGGTCGATCTCCACCCCGGCGCGCAGCGCGCGGGCAAGCGCCTTGTAGCAGCTTTCCACGATATGGTGGTTGTTCTCGCCATACAGGTTCTCGACGTGCAGCGTCACGCCGGCGGCCATGGCGAAGGCCTGGAACCACTCGCGGAACAGCTCGGTGTCGAAATCGCCGATCTTGTCGCGGGTGAAATTCACCTTCCAGATCAGGTAGGGCCGGTTGGAGAAGTCCAGCGCCACCCGCGTCAGCGTCTCGTCCATCGGGACATAGGAATGGCCGTAGCGCTGGATGCCCTTGCGGTCGCCCAGCGCCTTCGCCACCGCCATGCCGATGGCGATGCCGGTGTCCTCGGTCGTGTGGTGATAGTCGATGTGCAGGTCGCCGTCGGCCAGGACCGTCAGGTCCATCAGGCTGTGGCGCGACAGCTGTTCCAGCATATGGTCGAGGAAGCCGACCCCCGTCTTGACGTCGTAGACGCCGGTGCCGTCAAGGTTCAGCGCGACCCGGATCCGGGTCTCCGTGGTGTTCCGCTCGATCGAGGCGCGGCGGCCGCCGTTGGTGGGGGTCTGGTCCATGGCGGTTTTGTAGCAGGAAGCATCCGCACGCGCCAGCATCCGGCACGAATGATGCGCGCCCTGTCCATTCCGACGATTGTCCTACGAAGGTGTGCGGGGTACAGTCTTTCACACTTCCTGCGTGCATATCCGCTTATGACGACCCACCCGCGCCCTTTCGCCGCAGTCCTGGTTCTCCTTCTCGGCCTTCTGCCGGCCGGCTGCGGCGGCATGTCTCCGCCGCCGGTCGGCAAGACGGCGGCTCCGGTCGCGGCCGGGACCACCGCGCCCTTCCGCTTCGGCGAACTGACCATCGGGTCGATGCGGCGGGGGATGCAGATCGGCCGCTATGTCTGGGGGATCGACTGCGCCCCGCCCTATGACGACGTCTTTTGGACCAGCGGCGTCAACATGCGGCGCGGCTCCACCTTCGACGAGCGCTTTGCCGAGGTGATGACCGCCGCCGGTTTCGACGTGGTCGGCCGCCCCGGCGGTCCCGACAACCCGGACGGCAACCGCAGCCGCGCCCGCTTCACCGTGCAGGGCGACCTGCGCGACGTGCAGCTGGAGCTTTGCCACCGTACGAATTGGCTGACCGGCAGCAGCAAGGGCAGTTCCGGAACCGGCAGCGTCAGGGTGGAATGGACAGTCTACGACGCGCGTGGCGACGGGCTGGTCCAACGCATCGTCACCACCGGCGCCACGGCGCAGGAGCGCGGCGTTCCCCAGGGCGAGACCCTGCTGATCGAAGAGGCCTTCGCCGCGGCGGTGGAGGCGCTCGCCGCCGATGCGGGCTTCCGCGCCCTGCTGTCCGGCGGCGCCCCGCCCTCCCCAGCCGCGCCGCCATCGACGGCGCTTCCCGTGACGGCACCGGCCGGATCCGGCCCCATTCCGCTGACGCCAAGCGCCATGCCGACCACGGCACCTTCCGCTCCGGCCGCAGCCCCTGCACAGGCCGCCCCTCGCCGCCTGCTTCTGCGCAATGGGAGTGAAGGCAGGGCCGGATCCGGCCGCATCGCGTCGGCGCGGATACCGGTGGGCCGGTCGCATGGGCTGGTGATCGGCGAAACCGACGTGGCCGGCGAGGCACAGGCGGTGCTGCTGGCTCCCCTCCCCGGCTCCGATCCCACCGTCGCGGTGCGGCCGGCTCAGGGCGTGGAGCTGACCGGCTGGGTGGTCGGGCGCGACGCGGCCAGCGGCTTCGCCCTGGTTCGGGTGCCGGCGCGGCTGCCCGCCCTGCCCATGCGTACCGCGACCCCGCGCATCAGCGAAGCGGTGACGGCGGTCGTCGGCGGACGCAACAAGGAAATGGCCGGCATCGTCGGCGGTCTGCCCGCCGACGCGGCGCGCGGCGGCACCCTGATCCAGGCGGATTTGGGCTCGGCCGACCTGTTCACCACGGTGACGGAAACCGGCGACCCGTTGCTGGATGGAAGCGGCGTGCTGATCGGCGTGGCGCCGGCTGCCGGCCGTTCCCCGGTCACACCGGCCGGGCTGGTGGAGTTCCTGGCGATCGGGCCGCTGCTCGACCGGCTGGGAGCGGATCCGGCAGCAGCCGTACAGCCTCCGCCTCCCTCCAAGCCGGGCAAGTCACGCCGCAACAGCCCGCCCGACCCGTGGTGGGAGGACGAGACGACCGATGGCGAGATGCCGGACGGCGAACTGCTTGACGGCGACATTGCCCCTCCCACATAGACCGGATGGCCTGCCGCCACGGTTCATGGGGTCTTGAGCTTCTGCATCCGGCCGGCGGGCGGTTTCCCATTGTCCAGCATGGTTTCCGCATGACCTATCCAGCGTCCAATCCACACGATCCCATCCAATGGCACGGCACCACCATCCTGTCGGTGCGCAAGAACGGTCAGGTGGTGATCGCCGGCGACGGGCAGGTCTCGGTCGGCCAGACGGTGATGAAGGCCAACGCGCGCAAGGTCCGCTGGCTGGCCGGCGGCACGGTGATGGCGGGCTTCGCCGGCGCCACCGCCGATGCGCTGACCCTGTTCGAGCGGCTGGAAGGCAAGCTGGAACAGTATCCCGGCCAGCTGACCCGCGCCTGCGTCGAGATGGCCAAGGACTGGCGCACCGACCGCTATCTGCGCCGGCTTGAGGCGATGATGGCGGTGGCCGACAAGACCGTCAGCCTGGTGCTGACCGGCAACGGCGACGTGCTGGAGCCGGAGGACGGGCTGATCGGCATCGGCTCCGGCGGATCCTACGCACTGTCGGCGGCCCGTGCGCTGATCGACATCGACGGGATGGATGCGGAGGCGGTGGCGCGCAAGGCGATGAGGATCGCCGCCGGCATCTGCGTCTACACCAACGAAAACGTCACCCTGGAAAAGCTGTGAGCGCCATGACGATTCAGACCGCCTCCGTCTCCGCCGACAGCGCCGCCTTCAGCCCGCGCGAGATCGTCTCGGAACTCGACCGCTACATCGTCGGCCAGAACGACGCCAAGCGCGCGGTCGCCATCGCGCTGCGCAACCGCTGGCGCCGGCAGCAGTTGCCGGAGGGCCTGCGCGAAGAGGTGTTGCCGAAGAACATCCTGATGATCGGCCCGACCGGCGTCGGCAAGACCGAGATCGCCCGCCGCCTCGCCCGGCTGGCCCAGGCCCCCTTCCTGAAGGTGGAGGCCACCAAGTTCACCGAGGTCGGCTATGTCGGCCGCGACGTCGAGCAGATCATCCGCGATCTGGTGGAGGCCGCCATCGGCCTGACCCGCGAACGCCTGCGCAAGGAGGTCGCCGCCAAGGCCGAACTGCGGGCGGAGGAGCGCGTGCTCGACGCGCTCTGCGGCGACAGCGCCAGTGCGGAGACGCGCGCCAAGTTCCGCAAGATGCTGCGCGAGGGCACGCTGAACGACAAGGAGATCGAGGTCCAGGTCGCCGACACCGGTGCCGGAGCCATGCCGACCTTCGACATCCCCGGCATGCCTGGCGCCCAGATGGGCATGCTGAACCTGAACGACATGTTCGGCAAGATGATGGGCGGCCGCACCAAGACCCGCCGCATGAATGTGGCCGAAAGCCACGGCGTGCTGATGGCGGAGGAGTCGGACAAGCTGCTGGACCAGGAGAAGGTGGTGGCCGAGGCGATCCGCGCGGTCGAACAGAACGGCATCGTCTTCCTGGACGAGATCGACAAGATCTCCGCCCGCTCCGACGCGCGCGGCGCCGACGTCAGCCGCGAGGGCGTTCAGCGCGATCTGCTGCCGCTGATCGAAGGCACGACGGTGTCGACCAAGCACGGCCCGGTGAAGACCGACCACATCCTGTTCATCGCGTCGGGCGCCTTCCACATCGCCAAGCCGTCCGACCTGCTGCCCGAGTTGCAGGGCCGCCTGCCGATCCGCGTCGAGCTGAAGGCGCTGAGCCAGGACGATTTCAAACGCATCCTGACCGAACCGGAAGCCAGCCTGATCCGCCAGTACAAGGCGCTGATGAAGACGGAAGAGGTCGATCTGGTCTTCACCGACGACAGCATCGACGAGCTGGCCCGGCTGGCGGCGGAGATCAACAGCTCGGTCGAGAACATCGGTGCGCGGCGCCTGCACACGGTGCTGGAGCGCCTGCTGGAGGAGATCAGCTTCGCCGCCAGCGACCGCGCCGGCGAGACCATCACCATCGACGCCGCCCTGGTCCGCGAGCGGGTCGGCGGTCTGGCGAAGAACGCCGATCTGTCGAAGTTCATTCTGTGAGATCGAGGTCCAGGTCGCCGACACCGGTGCCGGAGCCATGCCGACCTTCGACATCCCCGGCATGCCTGGCGCCCAGATGGGCATGCTGAACCTGAACGACATGTTCGGCAAGATGATGGGCGGCCGCACCAAGACCCGCCGCATGAATGTGGCCGAAAGCCACGGCGTGCTGATGGCGGAGGAGTCGGACAAGCTGCTGGACCAGGAGAAGGTGGTGGCCGAGGCGATCCGCGCGGTCGAACAGAACGGCATCGTCTTCCTGGACGAGATCGACAAGATCTCCGCCCGCTCCGACGCGCGCGGCGCCGACGTCAGCCGCGAGGGCGTTCAGCGCGATCTGCTGCCGCTGATCGAAGGCACGACGGTGTCGACCAAGCACGGCCCGGTGAAGACCGACCACATCCTGTTCATCGCGTCGGGCGCCTTCCACATCGCCAAGCCGTCCGACCTGCTGCCCGAGTTGCAGGGCCGCCTGCCGATCCGCGTCGAGCTGAAGGCGCTGAGCCAGGACGATTTCAAACGCATCCTGACCGAACCGGAAGCCAGCCTGATCCGCCAGTACAAGGCGCTGATGAAGACGGAAGAGGTCGATCTGGTCTTCACCGACGACAGCATCGACGAGCTGGCCCGGCTGGCGGCGGAGATCAACAGCTCGGTCGAGAACATCGGTGCGCGGCGCCTGCACACGGTGCTGGAGCGCCTGCTGGAGGAGATCAGCTTCGCCGCCAGCGACCGCGCCGGCGAGACCATCACCATCGACGCCGCCCTGGTCCGCGAGCGGGTCGGCGGTCTGGCGAAGAACGCCGATCTGTCGAAGTTCATTCTGTGAGGGCGCGGGAGGCACTCGCGTCGGGTGCCTCCTGCTTCACGTGAAACATTCCTCCGCCGGGCCCCTACCCGCCCGCCGCCACCTTCACGCTTTTCGGCAGCAGCAGCGCGTAGCTTCCCCGGCTCTTCATCACGCCGGCCCGCTGCTCCGCCTCCGGGCCATGGCCCCAGAAGACATCGCCGCGCACCGGCCCGCGGATCGCCCCGCCGGTGTCCTGGGCCACCAGCAACCGCTGCAACCGCTGCCCGGCATCCAGCGGGTCCTCGGCATCCAGCCAGACCGGCACTCCATAGGGCATGAACTTGGAGTCCACCGCCAGACTGCGGCCAGGCGTCAAGGCCACGCCCTGCGCGCCGTTCGGGCCATCGCCCGACAGCGGCTGGAAGAAGACGTAGGACGGGTTGACGTTCATCACCGCCGCCGCCTGATCGGGATGGGCAAGCAGCCAGGCGCGGATGGTCTGCAGCGAGACCTCCTCCCGCTTCAGCGCGCCGCGCTCGATCAGCTCCTTGCCGATGGCGACGTATTTGTGGCCGTTCTGGCCGGCGTAGCCGATGCGCATTTCGCCGCCGCCATCGCCTTCATTGGCGAGCTGGATCCGCCCCGACCCCTGGATTTGCAGGAAAAAGGCGCCGATCGGGTCCTTCACCCAGACCAGCTCCAGACCCTTGCCCTTGAGCGCCCCCGCGACGATGGCGGCGCGATCCTCGTAGGGCTTCAGCCTGCCGTCGACCACCCTGCCGGCGGTGCGCTCCCCCTTCCAGCGGTCGGAAAAGTCGCCGAGATCGACCATCACCAGATCGGCCGGCTTGCGGTAGAGCGGCACCGGATAAGCCGGATCCGGCTTGCGGCTGCCCTCCAGCTCGGCTTCGTAATAGCCGGTGAACAGCCCCTCGCGCTTGCCGTTGTTGCCGGCGGCATAGGGGGTGAAGTTGGCTTCGAAGAAGGCACGGGCGGCGGCATCGTCGCCGGGGGGCAGGTCCGCCAGTTGGGCGCAAGGGGCCTGCCAATCGGCGATGGTGCCCGCCACCCCGCCCGGCCCGACTGCACGGTCTTTCGGCTGTGTCTTGAACCGGGCGCAGGAGCGGGCGAGCGCGGGCACCGCCTGGGCCACCGGGTCGGTGCGCCAGCCGGCCAAGTCGGCGAAGGACAGCGGCGCCAGGGTCAGGGCGTCGGGCGGCGGCTTCGGCTCTTCCTTGGGGGCGCAGGCCGAAAACAGCAACGCCACCGCCCCGAAGAGGGCGATGGCGCTGAAACCGGTACGGTGACGGTAAGTCATTACTGGACCGGACGAACCTCGACCAGCGCCCAGTTGGGATCGCGGGAGCGGAGGTTGCGGGCGAAGGTCCAGACGTCGGTGTTTTCCACCAGCGCCTTGGGATCGCCGTCGATGACGTTGCCGTCGCGGTCACGCACCACATTCACCTGATCCGTCACCAGACGCACCGTGACGCGGGCGGTCCGGGCGGCATCCAGCTTCGCCTCCACCACCTCGGCCTCGCGAACGATCTCGATGCGGGCCTCGTGCTGCTCGCCGGCGGCCTGACGGTCGCGGATGACGCGGGCGAAGCTGTCATAGACGTCGTCGGCCAGCAGCGGGCGCAGCGTCGCGGTGTCGCCGCGGGCGAAGGCGTCGACGATCATGGCGAAGGCCGCCTTGGCACCTTCCAGGAAATGCTTCTCGTCGAAGTTCGGATCGGCGGCGCGGAGCTGGTCGATGGAGGCGGCGAGCGACAGCGGCTCGTCCGAGGGCATCACATCGGCGCCGGGTGCGACATCAGGCCGCGGCCGGTTGCGCTCCGGCAGGGGCACGACATTGTCGGGCTTCGCCGGATTCGGAGCGGCGGTGAAGGGGTTGGGGCGCTGACGCTCCTCCCCCGTCCGGCGGCCGAGCACGCTGCGCAGCCGATAAACGAGGAAGGCCGCGATCATCGCGAAGATCACGATCTCGATGAACACGAACCCGTCTCCCATCATCTGTTCCTTCCAAAACAACTTGCCAAAACGACTTGTCGTGAAGCCCGCATCGGGGGCGAAATCGCCGGCGGATCCGGCCCGCCCCTGGACCTTGCGGCCGGGCGGCATTACGTGTTGCTTGCCCGCCAGTAACCGCAACCAGTAACCGCCATTTGGATGCAGCCGCCGGTGTTTCGTCCGGACGACCTATCCAAACTTAGATAGGGGCAGCGAGCCCGAAGAGCAAGGACACCATGAATCCCCTGTTGTTGATCCTTCTTCTGCCGATCCTGGAGATCGTCGGATTCATCCAGGTCGGCGATTGGATCGGCGCCGGGCCGACCATCGGACTGCTGGCGCTGTCGGCGGTGGTGGGTGTGCTGCTGGTCCGCCACCAGGGGCTGGCGTCGCTGACCCGCGCCCAGGCGGCCGCGGCCCGCGGCGAGGCGCCGATCGGCACCGTGCTGGACGGCTTCTGCGCCGTGCTGGCCGGCATCCTGCTGATCATCCCCGGCTTCCTGACGGACATTCTCGGCATCGCCCTGCTGATCGGGCCGCTGCGCCGCGGCATCGGCCGCTGGCTGCTCGGCCGCATGGGGGCCGGAATGCCGGTCTTCACCACCACGGGCCGGGGTGGCTTTGGAGCCGGCGGTTTTGGCGGGCCGGGTTCCGCCGGTCAGGATTTCGGCAATGCGGATTTCGGCAATGCGGATTTCGGCGGTACGGATTTCGGCGCCGGCGGTTCCCGCCGTTCCGATGATCCCTTCCGTCCCGCCCCCGGCGTGATCGACGCCGATTACCGCGACGTCACGCCGGGAGAAGAGAAGGCCGACGACCGCGATGCCCCTCGGCTGACCGATTCCCAATGGGGGAAGCACCGCCCGGATGAGCGGCGCTGACCGACCGGCGGGCCGGTGGTTTCCGTTGGCAGGACGACCGATCCGTGATAGCCAGCCCCCTGGGCGAAGGCACAACCGTCGCGAACCAACCCCTGTCACCTCACATCCGGGTCGGCCCGCCGTCCCCGCCCCTTCCCGATGCGGGACGATGGCCGGGACGACAGCCGGCGATTAGGAGTCCGTTATGTCCGATCAGATGAGCAACGGCGCCGAGCAGCAGCAGACCTCTTCGCTGCCGATGCATGTCCTCGCGCAGTATGTGAAGGACTTCTCGTTCGAGAACCCCAACGCCCCGCAGAGCCTGCTGCCGAACCAGCCGCAGCCGCAGGTGAACATCGGTGTCGACGTCCAGGGCCAGAAGGTCGGCGACGACATCTATGAGCTGACGCTGAACCTGCGCTGCGAGGCCCGCCAGGGCGAGTCCGTGGCCTTCCTGGTCGAGCTGGCCTATGGCGCGCTGTTCCAGTTCCCCGGCCTGCCGGAAGAGCATCACCGCCCGGTCCTGATGATCGAAGGCGCCCGGATGATCTTCCCGTTCGCCCGCGCCATCGTCTCCAGCGCGACCCGCGAAGGCGGCTTCCCGCCGCTGATGATCAACCCGATCGACTTCGCCGAGCTGTATCACCGCCAGTCCGGCCAGCAGGCCGAACAGCCGCAGCAGCCCCCGTTCTGATCCATCGCGGATCGAACGGAGCCGGAAAGAAAAAGGGCGGGTGGCCGAAAGGCCCCCGCCCTTTTTCTTGTCCTATCCGAACCGTCTGCCGCCCCATTCGGCCGTCATTCCCGCGAAGGCGGGAATCCAGAACCCTTGGAAACGACCGTCAGGGAAAGCCTGGTTCCCCGCCTTCGCGGGGATGACGCTCCCTGAAGGTCCAGGCGAGAGGCCGGCAGATCCGGTTCCTACTGGTTCATGCTCTCGAAGAACTCGTTGTTCGACTTGGTGTGCTTCAGCTTGTCGACCAGGAAGTCGACCGCGTCGGTCACGCCCATCGGCATCAGGATGCGGCGCAGGATCCACATCTTCGACATGGTGCCCTTGTCGACCAGCAGCTCCTCCTTACGGGTGCCCGACTTGGAGATGTCGATGGCCGGGAAGGTGCGCTTGTCGGAGAGCTTGCGGTCCAGCACGATTTCCGAGTTGCCGGTGCCCTTGAACTCTTCGAAGATCACCTCGTCCATGCGGCTGCCGGTGTCGATCAGCGCGGTGGCGATGATGGTCAGCGACCCACCCTCTTCCACATTGCGGGCGGCACCGAAGAAGCGCTTGGGCCGCTGCAGGGCGTTGGCGTCGACACCGCCGGTCAGCACCTTGCCCGAGCTTGGCACGACGGTGTTGTAGGCGCGGGCCAGACGGGTGATGGAATCCAGCAGGATGACCACGTCGCGCTTGTGCTCGACCAGCCGCTTGGCCTTCTCGATCACCATTTCCGCGACCTGGACGTGGCGGGTCGCCGGCTCGTCGAAGGTGGAGCTGATGACCTCGCCGCGGACCGAGCGGGCCATGTCCGTCACTTCTTCCGGACGCTCGTCGATCAAGAGGACGATCAGATAGGCTTCGGGATGGTTGGTGGCGACCGAGTGGGCGATGTTCTGCAGCATCACCGTCTTGCCGGTGCGCGGCGGCGCCACGATCAGCCCGCGCTGCCCCTTGCCGAGCGGCGCCACCAGGTCGACGATGCGGCCGGTGAGGTTCTTCTTGGTCGGATCCTCGACCTCCATCCGGATGCGTTCTTCCGGATAGAGCGGCGTCAGGTTGTCGAAGTTGATACGGTGACGGACCTTGTCCGGCGTATCGAAGTTGATTGTGTTGACCTTCAGCAGGGCGAAATAGCGCTCACCGTCCTTGGGCGAGCGGATCTGCCCCTCCACCGTGTCGCCGGTGCGCAGGCCGAAGCGGCGCACCTGGCTGGGACTGACATAGATGTCGTCGGGACCCGGCAGATAATTGGCTTCCGGCGAGCGCAGGAAGCCGAACCCGTCCTGCAGCACCTCCAGCACGCCGTCGCCGAAGATCGGAATATCGTTTTCGGCCAATTGCTTCAGGATCGCGAACATCATGTCCTGCTTGCGCAGCGTGCTCGCGTTCTCGATCTGAAGCTCCTCCGCGAACGCCAGCAGTTCGGCGGGGCTTTTGCACTTCAGCTCTTGGAGATGCATCGGATTGCCTGTGAAATCGTCATGCGGGGGAGTGGCCTTGGGGATGGGAGGTGCCAGAAGGTCCGGCCGACGGCGGTTGGCGGCGGGGGACGCCGCAACGCGGTCGCGTCGGGTGGGCAGCGGGTGGCGCTTTGGCGGGTGCGCGCCAGGGCGTCCGGATCATGGTCGCACGGGAGCGGATCGCCAGCCACCAGGCCCGGCTCAAGAACAGAGCGTCGGATCGGCAGATGTAGGCGTGGGAGGCCGCGGGGCGAAAAACCCCGTGGTCCTGACATGGTTATCGGATCGGCGGGCGCAAGTCAAACGAAAGCGAAACCCGCAAAGGTCGCAGATTCCGCTTTTTCCGGGCGGTGGAAGACCGCGCCTTCACCTGCCGCCAGCCAGAAGCGGCAACCGGTCAGAAGGGCTTCACGATGACGAAGATGACGATGCCGATCATCAGCAGCGTCGGCACCTCGTTGGCGATGCGGTAGAAACGCTGCGGCCGGGTGTTGCGGTCCTCTGCGAAGTCCCGGCGCCAGCGGGCCATCATCATGTGGCTGACGGTCAGCAGCAGCACGAACAGCAGCTTGGCGTGCAGCCAGCCCTGCTTCATCCATTCCGGCGTCAGCACGATCATGGCGATGCCGAACACGTAGGCCGCGATCATCGCCGGGTTCATGATGGCGCGCAGCAGGCGGCGCTCCATCACCTTGAAGGTCTCCGACGTCTCGGATCCGGCCGGCGCCTCGCAGTGGTAGACGAACAGGCGCGGCAGATAGAGCAGCCCCGCCATCCAGGCGATGATGCTGATGACGTGCAGCGCCTTGATCCATTCGTACAGCACCGGGCGTGTCCCCTCTTACTTTGCGGTTTTGGCCGTTGCGGCTCAGCAGTTTCGGCTCAGGGCCGCGCCTGCGGGCAGCCGGAGAAGTTGGACGGGCAGATCCGGTCGCCCTTCTGCGAGCAGATCGCCGCCTTGCCCGCGACCGTCTGCCGCACCAGCTTGGCCAGCCCGTCGATGAAGCCGGGATGCACCCCCACCGTCGGCACGCGGGTGAAGTGCGGCACCCCCGATTCCTTGGCCAGATGGCGGTATTCGACCTCGATCTCCACCAGCGTCTCGGAATGCTCCGACACGAAGGCCATGGGCACCACCAGGATCGGCACGCCGTCCTGGCCGGCCCGGCGGATCTCGGCGTCGGTGCTGGGGCCGATCCACTCCATCGGGCCGACGCGGCTCTGGTAGCAGTTGATCCAGTCGAGATCGTCGATGCCCAGCGCCGCGGCGATCGATTCCGCCGTCCGTTCGCACTGCCACTGATAGGGGTCGCCCCCAGCCACCACCTTCTTCGGCAGCCCGTGGGCGGAGAACAGCACGCGCGGCTTGCCATGGGCCTTGGCCGCCTCGTACAGCGGGCGGATCAGGTCCGCGGTGCCGTCGATGAAGCCGGCCTGGGTCGGGTAGCAGCACAGCAGCCTGGTCGGCGCCGTCAGCCCGACGGTGTTCGCCGCCTCGGCCCAAGCCTTGGCGCTCGACGCCGTCGTCGTGGTGGAGAATTGCGGGTAGAGCGGCAGCAGCACCACCAAATCCGGGTCGTAGGCCTTCACCCGGGCGGCCGTCTCGGCGCTCATCGGGTGCCAATAGCGCATGGCGATGAAGACCTTGGTCTCCGCCCCACCGCCGGCCGGATCTGGCCCCGGATCTGCCGCCAGAGCACTCTCCAACGCCGCCGCCTGGGCCACCGTGTTCTCCAGCAGCGGCGACTTGCCGCCGAGCTGGGCATAGATCTCGCCGGCCGGCTTGGCCCGCCGTCCGCTGATCAGGCTGGCGATCAGGAACCGGAACGGGTTCGGCAGCCGGATGATGGCCGGATCGGCGAACAGGTTGAACAGGAAGGGCCGTACCGCCTCCGGCGCGTCCGGACCGCCGAGGTTGAACAGCACGACGGCGACGCGCCGCGGCCGGCCATTGGGAGTCGGGCCGCCGGGGGTTGTGCTGGTCGAGGCGGAGGTCTGGGAGAATTGCTGGCTCATGGTGCCCGCTAAACTGGAGCGTCGCCGTCGCTCTGTCCAGACCCCCTCTGTCGCTTTTTCAGCCCCTTAGGGCCAATTCGGTCAACCCTGCCCCGGCCACTCCCGCAGGATGCGGGTCAGCGCCTCCACATGGTCGGGCGGGGTCGACTGGATGACGCCGTGGCCCAGGTTGAACACGAAGGGTCCGCCGGCCAACGCCTCCAGAATGTCGTGCGTCGCCGTCTCCAGCGCCTTGCCGCCCGCCGCCAGCATGATCGGGTCGAGGTTCCCCTGCACCGGCAGCCGCGTCTGGAGGGTCTGCTCCGCCCACACCGGCGGGACGGTGGTGTCGAGCCCGACGGCGTCCACCCCGGACCCGGCGACATACTCCTCATAGGCGTGGCCGGCGCCGCGCGGGAAGCCGATGACCGGCGTGTTCGGGTGCTTGGCCTTCACCAGTGCGACGATCCGCCGCGTCGGCTCGATCACCCAGCGGCGGAACTCCGCCACCGGCAGCACGCCGGCCCAGCTGTCGAACAGCTGCACCACCTCGGCCCCCGCCTCGATCTGCCGGCAGAGATAGTCGGCGGTCACCTCGACGATCAGGTCGATCAGCTGGCCGAATCCCGTGGGGTCGCCATAGGCCCAGCGCTTGACGTGCGCATACTCCTTGGAGCCCGCCCCTTCTACCATGTAGCAGGCGATGGTCCAGGGAGCCCCCGCAAAGCCGATCAGCGTCGTGTCCGCGGGGATCGCCGTGGAGAGCCGGCGCACCGTCTCGTAGACCGGCGCCAGCGTCTCGTGGAAGCGGTCGCGCGACAGGCGCTTCAGGTCCTCCACAGTACGGACCGGATCCAGCTTCGGCCCCTCCCCTTCCAGATAGGCCAGCGGCTGCCCCAGGGCATGCGGCACCACCAGGATGTCGGAGAACAGAATCGCCGCGTCCATGCCGTAGCGGCGCAGCGGCTGCAAGGTGACCTCGACCGCGAAGTCGGGGTTGTAGCAGAGGTCGAGGAAGCTGCCCGCCTTCGCCCGCAGCTCGCGATATTCCGGCAGATAGCGTCCGGCCTGACGCATCAGCCAGAAGGGCGGACGCGACCGCACCTCTCCCGCCAGGGCGGCGAGCATCGGCTTCAGGGCAGGCTGTGAAGCCCGATTCTGGACGTCGGAGCTGGTGGCGGACAAGACGGTGCGTTCCTCGGCTTTGCGAATCTGGGATGTGCGAATCTGAATCCCTGCGATTCCAGCGCCGATTCCGCGCCGGATTCCGGGACGGGTTTATCCCCTCTTCTTCACTATATTTTTTAAAGGGAGAAAGGAAGAGGATGAGGTGGATGCCTGTGGATAACGGTGATCCCCGACGTAAACGAATCTATCCACAGATCCGGGGGCTTGCGCGGTCATGTGCGCGGATCTGTGGACGATTCGGAGCACTACCGCAGGAAACGGCGGAAATGCTATAGCTGGACGAACGGGAGTCCCGTGGATAACAGGGCGGGCGGGGCCGGATCTTCCCAGCTTCCGAAGCGGTCAGCGGAGTTGTTCCGCGCTTGGCCGTATCGGGGAGGAGGAGTCCCCCGGTCGGGACGAAACGAAGGCGGATCCGGTTGTCCACAGATCTGGGCCGGGTTCTCCACAGAATGTTGGGGACGGATGAAAGAGTTCCACCTACATCTCGTGTCCGATGCGACGGGCGAGACCATCAACAGCGTGGCGCGCGCCTGCGTCATCCAGTTCGACGACGTGCGCCCCATCGAGCATTTCTGGAATCTGGTGCGGACCGACCGCCAGCTCGACCTCGTGCTGGAGGGGATCCGGGACAATCACGGGCTGGTGATGTTCACGCTGGTCGACGAGACGCTGCGCCGCCGCCTGCAGGATTTCTGCCGCGAGATGCAGGTGCCCTGCATCCCCGTGCTCGATCCGCTGATCAACGCGCTCGCCGCCTTCCTGGGCGTAGAATCGCAGCGCCAGCCCGGCCGCCAGCATGTGCTGGACGCCGAGTATTTCAGCCGCATCGACGCCGTCGATTTCGCCCTGTCGCATGACGACGGCCAGTCGAACTGGGACCTGCACGAGGCAGACGTGGTGCTGATCGGCGTGTCGCGCAGCTCCAAGACGCCGACCTGCATCTATCTGGCCAACCGGGGCATCAAGGCGGCCAACATTCCGCTGGTGCCGGGCAGCCCGTTGCCGGCGGAGCTGGACCTGCTGACCCGGCCGCTGATCGTCGGGCTGACCAAGGACCCCGACCGGCTGGTGCAGATCCGCCGCAACCGGCTGAAGCTGCTGAACCAGGGCGAGGGCTCCAGCTATGCCGATCCGGAGCTGGTCCGCGCCGAGGTGCAGGAGGCGCGCCGCCTGTTCAGCCGCCGCGGCTGGCCGGTGATCGACGTGTCCCGCCGCTCCATCGAGGAGACCGCGGCCGAGATCATGATGCTGCTGG
Organism: Azospirillum sp. B2RO_4; assembly: GCF_051124815.1. Taxonomy (NCBI): domain Bacteria; kingdom Pseudomonadati; phylum Pseudomonadota; class Alphaproteobacteria; order Rhodospirillales; family Azospirillaceae; genus Azospirillum; species Azospirillum sp. B2RO_4. The sequence continues at coordinate 2,730,780 of NZ_CP118485.1, forward strand.
CCCGCCGCCAGAGCGCCAACTTCAGCCCGGAAGGAAAGAAGACGTGAGCACGCCGGTTCTGGTGCCCCAACTGGTTTTGGCATCGGGCTCGCGCACGCGGGCGGCGATGCTGGAGCAGGCCGGCGTCAGCGCCGTCCTCGACAGGCCGCTGGTCGACGAGGACGAGGTGAAGGCCGCCGGCCGCGCCGAAGGCGTGTCCGCCGACATCGTCGCCGAGGCCCTGGCCGAGCTGAAGGCCCAGCGCATCACCCGCCGCCATCCCGGCGCGCTGGTGGTCGGCGCCGACCAGATGCTGGAATGCGAAGGGCGCTGGTACGACAAGCCGGCCGACCGCGCCGCGGCGCGTGCCCAGCTTCTCGACCTGCGCGGCAAGACCCACCGGCTCGTCAGTTGTGCAGTGGTGGTGCGCGACGGCGAGCGGATGTGGCACCGGATCGACAGCGCCCGGCTGACCATGCGCAATTTCTCCGAAGCGTTTCTCGACGACTATCTCGACCGCGTTGGCGACGACGTGCTGCACTCGGTCGGCGCCTATCAGCTGGAAGGGCTGGGGGCGCAGCTGTTCCATCGGGTCGAGGGCGATTTCTTCACCATCCTCGGGCTGCCGCTTCTGCCGCTGCTCGGCTTTCTGCGCGTGCATGGAGTGGGCAAGGAATGACGGCGGGTCACTTCATCAGCGGCAAGGCCAAGCTCGCCGGTGTGATGGGCTGGCCGATCAGCCATTCGCGCTCTCCCCGGCTGCATGGATTCTGGCTGCGGCACTATGGGATCGACGGCGCCTATGTGCCGCTGGCGGTGGCGCCCGAGCGGGCCGAACAGGCGATCCGCGCCCTGCCCGCGCTCGGCTTTCGCGGCTGCAACGTCACCGTTCCGCATAAGGAGACCGCCTTCCGCACCGTCGACCGGCTGGACGAGACGGCGCGGCGCATGGGGGCGGTCAACACCATCGTGGTGGCGGAGGACGGCGCGCTGGAAGGCGGCAACACCGACGGCTTCGGCTTCATCGAGAACCTGCGTGCCGAACAGGCGGGTTGGACGGCGGAGCGTGGACCCGCCGTGGTGATCGGCGCCGGCGGGGCTGCCCGCGCCGTGGTGGTCGCCCTGCTCGACGCCGGTGCGCCGGAGGTCCGTCTGGTCAACCGCACCCGTGCCCGCGCCGAGGAACTGGCGGCGGATCTGGCCGCGGTTGGATTGAACAGCGGCGTAACGGTTATCGATTGGGTTTCACGTGAAACCGCGCTCGACGGGGCCGCGCTGCTGGTCAACACCACCACCCAGGGCATGGCGGGTCAGCCGGCACTGGACCTCAGCTTGCGTGCCCTGCCCGTCTCGGCCGTCGTCAACGACATCGTCTATGTGCCGCTGGAAACCCCGCTGCTGGCCGAGGCGAAGGCGCGCGGCAACCCGGTGGCCGGCGGCATCGGCATGCTGCTGCATCAGGCCCGTCCCGGCTTCAAGGCCTGGTTCGGCGTCGAGCCGCAGGTGACGCCGGAGCTGACCCGCTTCGTCCTGGAAGGCTGAGGCTCGGGTCATGATCGTGCTGGGTCTGACCGGCTCCATCGGCATGGGCAAGAGCACCGCCGCCCGCATGCTGCAGGCGATGGGCGCCCCGGTCTGCGATTCCGATGCGGTGGTCCATCGGCTGCTCGGCCGCGGCGGCCGGGCGGTGCCGTCCATCGACGCCGCCTTCCCCGGCGTGGTGGTGGACGGCGCGGTCAGCCGGCAGGCGCTGGGGGCGGCGGTGTTCCGCGATCCGGACGCGCTGAAGCGGCTGGAGGCGATCCTGCATCCGATGGTCCAGGCGGCGCAGCGCGATTTCCTTGCCCGTGCGGCGCGGCGCGGCGCGAAGATTGCCGTGCTGGACATCCCCTTGCTGTTCGAAACCCATGGCGAGCGGCGCGTCGATGCCACCATCGTCGTCTCCGCCCCCTTCGCAGTCCAGCGCGCCCGCGTGCTGGCCCGGCCGGGCATGACAGCGGAGAAGTTCGCCGGTATTCTCGCCCGCCAGATGCCGGACGTGGAGAAACGGCGCCGCGCCGACCATGTCGTGCCGACGGGGGCCGGTCGGCTGGTGACGCGGCGGGCACTTCAGGGCATTGTGCGCCAAGTCAGACAACATCGGATGGCAAGGCGGCCGGGCAGGCACTGGCCGCCGCGCGGTTATCAACCAGGGTAGATCCATCATGCGTGAAATCGTTCTCGACACCGAAACCACGGGCTTCAAGCCGGAGGAGGGTCACCGGCTGGTCGAGATCGGCTGCATCGAGCTGGTCAACCACCTCGCCACCGGCGAGCGCTTCCACGTCTATCTCAATCCCGAACGCGACATGCCGCCGGAGGCCTTCGCCGTCCATGGCCTGAGTTCGGAATTCCTGGCCGACAAGCCGCTGTTCAATGACGTCGCCGCGGATTTCGTCGCCTTCATCGGTGACTCGCCGCTGGTGATCCACAACGCCGCCTTCGACATGCACTTCCTGAACTGGGAGCTGAAGATCGCCGGCTATCCGGTGATGCCGAAGGACCGCGCCATCGACACGCTGCTGATGGCTCGGCAGAAGTTCCCCGGTTCGCCGGCCACCCTGGACGCGCTGTGCAAACGCTTCGGCGTCGACAACTCCAACCGCACCCTGCACGGCGCGCTGCTCGACGCCCAGCTGCTGGCCGAGGTTTATCTAGAGCTGCTGGGTGGCCGGCAGACCGGCCTGTCCTTCGCCGGCGGTCCGGCATCGAAGAGCGGCTCCGCCGGCCCGGTCCGCATCGACCGCCCCTTCCGCGAAGCCCGTGTTTTCGCCGTCAGCGACGAAGAGGCCGCGGCCCATGCGGAGATGCTGAAGAAGATCAAGAACCCGCTCTGGGCGGTGGAGTAGCGCACGTCCGTGGCCCCCTCCCTAACCCTCCCCCACCTTTGGTGGGAGAGGGTCGGGGTGGGGGCGTTCGCCCGCCGAAACCTTACGGCACCAGCACCGTCGACCCTGTCGTCGCCCGCGCTTCGAGCGCCCGGTGCGCCTCCGCCGTGTCCTTCAGTGCAAAGCGCTGGTTGACGGTGAAGGTCACGCCGCCATTCTTCACCGCGTCGAACAGATCGGCCGCCGAGGCCATCAGATCCTCGCGCTTGGCGGTGTAGGTCGCCAGAGTCGGCCGCGTCACGTACAGCGACCCCTTCGCCGCCAGCACCCCCAGATCCAGCGGCGCCGGTGCACCGGAGGCGGCGCCGAACAGCACCATCAGCCCACGCGGCCGCAGGCAATCCAGCCCCTTCAGGAAGGTGGTCTTGCCGACGCCGTCATAGACCACCGGCACACCCTGCCCGTCCGTCAGGTCCTTCACCCGCTGGACGAAATCCTCGCGGGTGTAGTCGATGGTGTGGTGGCAGCCGTGGGCCTTCGCCAGCTCGGCCTTTTCCTCCGACCCGACGGTGCCGATCACCGTGGCGCCGAGATGCCGCGCCCAGGAGCACAGCAGCAGCCCCACCCCGCCGGCTGCAGCCTGCACCAGGATGGTGTCGCCGGGCTGGACCACATAGGTGCTGCGCAGCAGATACTGCGCGGTCAGCCCCTGCAGCAGCGTGGCCGCCGTCGCCTGCTCGTCGAGCCAGCTCGGCAGCGGCACCAGCCGGTCGGCGGCGATCAGCCGGCTCTCGGCATAGGCGCCGATGGACATGGCGTAGCCGACGCGGTCGCCGACCTTCAGCGTGGTGACGTCCGGTCCCAGCGCTTCGACCTCGCCGGTGCCCGCCATGCCGATCACCGCCGGCAGATCCGGCAGCTTGTAGGCGCCGGAGCGGTGATAGGTGTCGATGTAGTTGAGGCCGACGGCGGTCTGGCGGATGCGCACCTGACCGGGACCGGGCTCTCCCACCTCGATCTCGTCCCAGCGCAGAACCTCCGGCCCGCCATGCTCGTGGATGCGGATCGCGTGAACCATGGTGGTTTGGTTTCCTTATTCGTTGACGTTCGTATCAGCCTCAAAGCAGCGCGAACTGCTCCGCAGCAGCACCATTGCCCTGCCCCACGCCGGCATGCCGGCGTTCCAGCGCCAGCAGCCACGCCTTGGTGTCAAGCCCGCCGTGGCCGGAATAGCCGCCGGGCGCTCCGCCGCTGGCCAGCACCCGATGACAGGGGATGACGATCGGAATCGGGTTGGCGCCACAGGCCCCGCCGACCGCGCGCGGCGCACTGCCCAGCATCTTCGCCATCCCGCCATAGGTCGCGGTGCCGCCATAGGGGATCGCCAGCATCGCGTCCCAGACGCTGCGCCGGAAGGCGGTGCCCGCCGGCTTCAGCGGCAGGTCGAAACGCTGGAGCCGTCCGGTGAAATAGGCCTCCAGCTGGCGCGCCGCCTCGGTCAGAACCGCGTCCGGCTCGTCATGGTCGAAGCGGCCCCAGCCGACCGAGGTCAGGGCGGATCCGTCCCCGCTCAGCATCAGAGGCCCCAGCGGGCTGTCGATGGAAAGGCGCGCCATGGTTTCCTCCCGGTGAAGTCAGCTTTTCGTTGCCAGAAGAGCGGCCAGATCCGCCGGCGCCGTCACCGGTGCCGAGCAGGTCATGCCGCGGCAGACATAAGCGGTGGCCGCTCCGTCGCGCATCCCCTTCCCCTGTGCCGGATGAGTGGCAGGCAGATCCGCCCCCGGTGCGAGCACGGTCAGGATGCGGTTGGGCAGCGAGCGGTCGAGCACCGTCCGGCGCAGCGCCTCGGTCTCCGCCGCCTTGGGCGGGCCGACGATGACGATCTGCAGCGGCGCGCTCATCAACTCCACCGCGTTCAGGAAGGTCGGCAGCGGGAAGAAGTTGCGGGTCAACTCGCCCGAAAAGGCGGCGGCGAGTGCCTCCGCCCGCTCACGGTAGGCATCCTCGCCGGTGCGCTGGAACAGCGTGGTCAGCACCGCCAGCATGGTTCCGTTGCCGCTGGGCGTGGCGTTGTCGTAGACGCTCTTGGTGCGGACGATCAGCCCTTCGGCATCGTCGGCGGTGAAGAAGTAGCCGCCGTTGGCGCCGTCCCAGAAATGGGCGTCGAGCGTCGCCACCCAGGTCCTTGCCTGATCGAGCGCCGCCGGATCTCCGGTCGCCTCGTGCAGCGCCAGGGCCGCGCGCGCCATGTGGGCATAGTCGTCGAGCATCCCGGCATGCTTGCCCTGCCCGTGCCGCCAGCTGTGGCAGAGCCGTCCGTCCGTATCCATCCGGTCGCGGACGAAGGCGAAGGCGCGGCCGGCGGCGTCCAGCCATTCCGGCTCGTCCAGCGCCAGGGCGGCATGGGTCAGCGCCGCGATCATCAGGCCGTTCCAGTCGGCCAGCACCTTGTCGTCCCAACCCGGCCGCACCCGCTTGGCCCGTGCCCGCAGCAGGATCTCCCGGCCCTTGGCGAGCGTCGCCTCGGTGGCGTCGCCGGCCAGGGTCAAACCGCCCAGCCGGTTCAGGATGGTAACGCCTTCCCAATTGCCTTGGGGCAGCACCTCGTAAACGCGCTTAAACGTCCCCAGCCCGTCGTCACCCAGCGCCGGACCGAGCAGCCGGTCGACCTCATGCTCCTGCCATATATAGAAGAGTCCCTCCTCGCCCTCGCTGTCGGCGTCCAGCGTCGCGGCGAAGCCGCCGCCGTCGGCGATCATCTCGCGCAGCAGCCAGCCGACCGTCTCGCGGATGCGGGTTTCCAGCAGCGGGTCGCGCGTCTCCTGCCAGACCAGCGTCATCAGGTCGAGCAGCTCCGCATTGTCGTAGAGCATCTTCTCGAAATGCGGCACCAGCCAGCGTTCGTCGACCGAATAGCGGGCGAAGCCGCCGCCGAGATGGTCGTAGATTCCGCCCTGGGCCATGTTGGCCAGCGTATGGGTCACCGCCTCGCGGAACGGCTCGCGTCCCGTGCGCTGCCACGCCCGCCACAGCAGTTCGAACAGCGGCACCTGCGGGAATTTCGGCGCGCTGCCGATGCCGCCGTGGATCGGGTCGACCTCCCGCAGCAGCCGTTGCGCCACCTGATCCAACACCCCGGCATCGACGGCGCCGGCCGACCGGTTCTCCCCCATCCCGGCGAGCGCCGATTTCAGCGCGTCGACATTCTTGCCGACCTTGTCCTGCTCATTGGCATAGGTGCCGGCGATGCCGCGCAGCACGTCGGGGAAGCCGGCGCGGCCATAGCGCGGTGCGGGCGGGAAATAGGTGCCGCCCCAGAAGGGCTCCGCATCCGGCGTCAGGAACATCGTCAGCGGCCAGCCGCCCTGTTGGCCCAGCAGCGCAAGCGCCGACTGGTAGATGGTGTCGAGATCCGGCCGCTCCTCCCGGTCCACCTTGATGTTGATGAACAACTCGTTCATCAGCCCGGCGATCTCCGGATTCTCGAAGCTCTCATGCGCCATCACGTGGCACCAGTGGCAGGCGGCATAGCCGACCGACAGCAGCACCGGCTTGTTCTCCGCCTTGGCACGGGCGAAGGCCTCCGGACCCCAGGGCATCCAATGCACCGGGTTGTCCTTGTGCTGCAGCAGATAGGGGCTCGTCTCCCGGCCTAGCAGGTTCGCGCCCAACGGAGTGGCGGGCATGGCGGTGTCCGATCTGTTGGTGTGTCGTTAGACAATAGGTGGCGCCGGGGTGGCGTTGCGCCAGTGCATCCTATCTGTATAGTGGGGCATGAGCCGCTGTGGCGCTCAACCCCAAAATCAACACGGCCAATGCCTGGACCGTTGCCGAACCCGGCTCCTGGTCCCGGTCTGGAGGGGGTCCCATGAAAATCACCGTCGACATCGACTGCACCCCGGACGAGGCCCGGCACTTCCTGGGCCTGCCCGATGTGAAGCCGATGCAGGATGCCATGATGCAGGAGATCCAGGAACGCATGCGTGCGAACCTTCAGGCCATGGACCCGGAGACCATGCTGAAGACCTGGCTTCCCGCCGGCATCCAGGGCATGGAGCAGATGCAGAAGATGTTTTGGTCCCAGATGGCGTCGGCCCTGGGTCAGGAAGGAAGAAAGTGACCGATCCTAAGCCTTACTTTGAAGCCCATGTCTTCTGTTGCACCAATCGCCGTCCCGACGGGCACAAGCGCGGATCCTGTGCCGCGCACGGGTCGGAGAAGCTGCGCGACTATATGAAGGCCCGTGCCCGTGAACTCGGCTTCGACGGCAAAGTACGGATCAACTCCGCCGGGTGCCTCGACCGCTGCGAACTGGGTCCGACGCTGGTGATCTATCCGGAAGGCGTCTGGTACAGCTATCACAGCACCGGCGACGTCGATGAAATCCTGCAGACCCATCTGGTCGAAGGCCGTCGCGTCGAGCGCCTGATGCTGACGCCGGAGCAGCGGGAACTGCGGCCCGAGCAGCGCGGCTGATCCACATCCGATGTTCACCACCATCTACGCTCTCGCCACCGCCCCCGGCCGCTCCGGTGTGGCGGTGGTTCGCATTTCGGGACCCGAGGCCGGATCCGCCCTCACGGCGCTGACTGGCCGCGCCCTACCCGCTCCCCGCCGCGCCGTGCTGACCAAGCTGCGCGATCCGCGCACCGGCGACGATCTCGACGATGCGCTGGTCCTGCGCTTCACCGCCCCCGCCAGCTTCACCGGCGAGGATGTGGTGGAATTGCACCTGCATGGCGGTCGCGCCGTCGTCACCGGCGTGATCGAGGCGCTCGCCACCCTGCCCGGTTTGCGGCTGGCTGAACCCGGCGAGTTCACCCGCCGCGCCTTCGAGAACGGCAAGCTCGACCTGACCGAGGCCGAAGCGGTCGCCGACCTGATCGATGCCGAGACCACTGCGCAGCGCCGACAGGCGTTGCGGCAAATGGAAGGTGCGCTCGGCAAGCTCTATGACGGCTGGCGGGAGCGGCTGACCCGCGCACTCGCCCATATCGAGGCCGACATCGACTTTGCCGAGGACGATCTGCCCGGCGGTGTCGCCGATGCCGTCCGTCCGGTGATCGCCGGACTGGCCGACGAGATCGCGACGCATCTCAACGACGGCGGTCGGGGCGAGCGTCTGCGCGAAGGGCTGCACATCGCCATCGTCGGTGCGCCGAATGCCGGCAAGTCGAGCCTGCTGAATGCGCTCGCCCGCCGGGATGCCGCCATCGTCTCCGCCCGTGCCGGCACCACCCGCGACATCATCGAGGTGCATCTCGATCTCGGCGGCTATCCCGTCGTGCTGGCCGACACTGCCGGTCTGCGCGAGGCTGCGGCCGACGAGGTCGAGGAGGAGGGCATCCGCCGCGCCCGCGACCGGGCGGCTCGTGCCGACGTGAAGGTTGCTGTGTTCGACGCCACCACCCTGCCCGACCTCGACCCGGCGACGCTGGACCTGATCGACGGCGATACCGTGGTGGTGTTCAACAAGACCGACCTTGTGACCGCGATGGACCTCCGGCCGGATCTGTCCCCGATCCTGGTCTCCGCCCACACAGGCGGCGGGCTGAAGGCGTTGGAGGAAAAGCTGACGGCATTCAGTGCCGACCGGCTCGCCATCGGCAGCGCGCCATCCCTGACCCGCGCCCGTCACCGGGCCGCGCTGACCGAGTGCCGAGAGTCGCTGCTGCGGGCGCTGAATGCGCCGCTGCCCGAACTGGCGGCGGAGGATGTGCGTCTTGCCAGCCGGGCGTTGGGGCGCATCACCGGGCGGGTGGACGTGGAGGATCTGCTGGACGTGATCTTCCGGGACTTCTGCATCGGGAAGTGAGGGCGTGTTTCACGTGAAACAGCGGTCGGGTTGCTGAAGCGATTGCCCCCTCCCCGACCCTCCCCCGCTCCGCGGGAGAGGGTGCCTTACGGGAAACCGGCGGCAGTCCCCTCTCCCGCATGAGCGGGGGGTTAGGGAGGGGGGGCATCAGGCGACCACTTCAACAGCCACCTGCACCCCACTTGTCCCCGCCCCGTCTCCGTGCCTCCCTCTTGGATCCCCGCCGCTGTTCGGCTATGGTCCCGCGCATGCGGAACTTTGATGTCATCGTTGTCGGCGGCGGTCACGCCGGCTGTGAGGCGGCTGCGGCGGCAGCGCGCATGGGTGCGCGCACGCTCCTGCTGACCCACAAGGTCGAAACCATCGGCGAGATGTCCTGCAACCCCGCCATCGGCGGCTTGGCCAAGGGCCATCTGGTGCGGGAAATCGATGCGCTGGACGGGGTGATGGCAAAGGCCATCGATCGCGGCGGCATCCAGTTCCGCATCCTGAACCGCAGCAAGGGTCCCGCCGTCCGTGGACCGCGCGCCCAGGCCGACCGCAAGCTCTATCGTCAGGCGATGCAGTCGCTGCTGGCCGAACAGGAGAACCTGTTTATCGAGGCCGGCGGTGCCGAGGACCTGATCGTCGACTCCGATCAGCGCATCACCGGCGTGGTCACCGGAGCCGGCGAGTCCATCCGCGCCGGTGCGGTGGTGCTGACCACCGGCACCTTCCTGCGTGGCCTGATCCACATCGGCGAGGAACGCACCCCTGCCGGACGCGTTGGCGAGGCGCCGTCCATCGGCCTGTCCGACACGCTGGCCCGTCTCGGCTTCCCGCTCGGCCGGCTGAAGACCGGCACCCCGCCGCGCCTCGACGGCCGCACCATCGACTGGGACGCGCTGGAGAAGCAACCGGGCGATATGCCGCCGCCGCCCTTCTCCTATATGACGGAGCGGATCGACACGCCGCAGATCGACTGCGCGATCACCTGGACGACGCCGGAAGCGCACGCGCTGATCCGCGCAAACCTGCATCGCGCGCCGATGTATTCCGGCCAGATCACCGGCACCGGTCCGCGCTATTGCCCCTCCATCGAGGACAAGGTCGTCCGCTTCGCCGAGAAGGAGAAGCACCAGATCTTCCTCGAGCCGGAAGGGCTGGACGATCCGACCGTCTACCCGAACGGCATCTCCACTTCCCTGCCCCGCGACGTGCAGCTCGGCATTCTCGCCAGCATGCCGGGGCTGGAGAAGGTGGTGATGATCCGCCCCGGCTACGCCATCGAATACGACTATGTCGATCCGCGCGAGTTGAAGCCGACGCTGGAGACCCGCCGGGCGCCACGTCTGTTCCTGGCCGGCCAGATCAACGGTACCACCGGCTATGAAGAGGCTGCGGCCCAGGGCCTGATGGCTGGCATCAACGCCGCGCTGGTGGCGAGCGGCAACCGCGACGGCTTCGTGCTCGACCGTGCCGACGCCTATATCGGCGTGCTGATCGACGACCTGATCGGCCGGGGCACCAACGAGCCCTACCGCATGTTCACCTCGCGTGCCGAATACCGGCTGCTGCTGCGCGCCGACAATGCCGACCAGCGGCTGACCGCCAAGGGGATCGCCATAGGCTGCGTCGGCTCCGAGCGTCGCGATGTCTTCGCCGCCAAGAGCGCCGCGCTGCTGGCCGGTCGCGCCCTGGTCGCTTCGCTGCGGGCGACGCCGGCCGAACTCTCCCGCCAGGGTGTGGCCGTGAACCAGGACGGCGTGCGCCGCAGTGCCGCCGACCTGCTGCGTTATCCCGATATCGACCTTGCCGCCCTTGCCCGGCTGTGGCCGGAACTGGGCGAGATCGCGCCGGAGATCGCCGAGCAGTTGGAGATCGACGGCAAGTACGCCGGCTATCTCGGCCGACAGGAGGCCGACATCCGCGCCTTCCGCAAGGACGAGTCCCTCGCCCTGCCCGACGATCTTGACGTCGACGGCATCGGCAGCCTGTCCGCCGAAATCCGGCAGAAGCTGCGCCAGTCGCGTCCGGCCACGCTGGGGGCGGCGGCCCGCATTCCCGGCATGACTCCGGCGGCGCTGGTCGCTTTGCTCCGCCACGTGAAGCGCCGTGACGTGGTCTCGTCCGGGGTGGCCGCCGAATGAGCCGGTTCGACGCGGTTGCATTCCAGGAGGCCACCGGTGTTTCACGTGAAACGCTCGACCGCCTGATCGCCTATGACGGGTTGCTGCGCAAGTGGCAGCCGAAGATCAATCTGGTCGGCCCCTCCACCCTGCCCGACGCCTGGAGGCGCCACTTCCTAGACTCCGCCCAGCTCTACCCGTTGCTGCCGGAGGGCACAAAGGTGCTGGTCGATCTCGGCAGCGGTGCCGGTTTCCCCGGTCTGGTGCTGGCCATCCTCGGCGTGCCGCAGGTGCATCTGATCGAGAGCGACGTGCGCAAATGCGCCTTTCTGCGCGAGGTCGCCCGCGTCTGCGAGGCACCGGTCACCGTCCACACCAAGCGGATCGAGACCGTCACCGGCATCGAGGCCGACGTGGTCACCGCCCGCGCGTTGGCGCCGCTGACCGATCTCTTCGCCTGGGCCCATCCCTTCATCGGATCGCGCGGCAAGTGTCTGTTCCTGAAGGGCGCCGCACTGGACGACGAATTGACCGCTGCAGCGCAATATTGGACACTGGTTCCTGAGCGATTCGACAGCCGCACCGATCCCAGCGGGACCATCCTGCGTGTGAGCCATCTTGAGCGTGCGTGAAGACCGTGCCTGACACCGTTGTTCCCCCGCCCTCCTCCCGCCAACCGGACTCCCGAGAGGCTGCCATGTCTGCCGTCACCCGTCCCCTTGCCCGAGTGGTTGCGATTGCCAACCAGAAGGGCGGCGTGGGCAAGACCACGACGACGATCAACCTTGCCACCGCGCTCGCCGTCATCGGCAAGCGGGTGCTGGTGATCGACCTCGACCCGCAGGGCAACGCGTCCACCGGTCTCGGCATCCCCCGCTCGGACCGCCGCGTCGGCATCTATGACGTGCTGTTCGACGACGTGTCGCTGGAGGAGGCGGCCACCCCCTCCTCCGTGCCGAACCTGTCGATCATCACGTCGTCGGTCGACCTGTCGGGCGCGGAGATCGAGCTGGTCGGTGCCGAGCGTCGCGAGTTCCGCCTGCGCGAAGCGGTCGCCAACAGCGCGCTGGAATACGACTATGTCCTGATCGACTGCCCGCCGGCGCTGGGTCTGCTGACGCTGAACGCGCTGGTGGCGTCCCACGCCGTGATGGTTCCCCTGCAGTGCGAGTTCTACGCGCTGGAAGGTCTCAGCCATCTGGTCCGCACCATCGAGCGGGTGAAGCGCGCCTTCAACCCGAACCTGGACATCCACGGCGTCGTGCTGACGATGTTCGACAAGCGCAACAACCTGTCGGACATGGTGGCGGCCGACGTCCGCGGCTTTTTCGGGGAGAAGGTGTACGACACCGTGATCCCGCGCAACGTCAAGGTCTCCGAGGCGCCGTCGCACGGCAAGCCGGTGCTGATCTACGACATGCGCTGCCCCGGATCCCAGGCCTACATCCATCTGGCGGGCGAGGTGCTGCGCCGTGAGAAGAGACTGACCGCATGATCGACGACACCAAGCAAGGGGGCGCCCGCCGCGCCAGCCTGGGCCGCGGCCTTTCCGCCCTGTTCGGCGAGGCGACCGAGGATTATTCGGCGCTCGACAAGGTGCGGCAGTCCAAGCAGGTGCCGATCGAGTTCGTGCACCCCGGCAAGTACCAGCCGCGGCGGAAGTTCGACGAGGAGGCCATCCAGGGCCTCGTCGACTCCATCCGCGACAAGGGCATCCTGCAGCCCCTGCTCGTCCGCCGCGATGGCGAGGATGCCAACTCCTACGAGCTGATCGCCGGCGAACGCCGCTGGCGCGCGGCACAGATCGCCGGGCTGCACGAGGTACCGGTCATCATTCGCGATCTCAGCGACCGCGAGGCGTTGGAAATCGCGCTGATCGAGAACATCCAGCGCCAGGATCTGACCCCTCTGGAAGAGGCGGAGGGCTACCGCCGCCTGATGGAGGAGTTCGAGCACACGCAGGAGGATCTGGCCCGCGCCGTCGGCAAGAGCCGCAGCCATGTCGCCAACATGATGCGCCTGCTGGCCCTGCCCGATCCGGTCAAGTCGATGGTCCAGGACGGCGCGCTGACCGCCGGCCATGCCCGCGCCCTGCTGACCGCCCCGGATCCGGCCGCCGTTGCCCGCGAGGTGGTGACGCGTGGCCTGAATGTCCGCCAGACCGAAGACCTGATGCGCGGCGACCAGCCGAAGGCGAAGAAGGGCAAGGCCGCGACTGGCGGGGCCGGATCCGCCCCGGCGATGAAGGACGTCGACCTGATCAATCTGGAAGAGGAGATCTCCGCCCGCATCGGGCTGAAGGTCGCGATCAATCCGCAGGGACAGCGTGGGACGATCACCATCCATTACCAGACGCTCGACCAGCTGGACGATGTTCTGCACCGGCTGGGCGGCGAGGAGTAACGGGATTGCCGGGGGCGCTCGCTCGCCCCCTACCCGCGCACCTTTTCGAAATCGATGTAGCGATAGAACAGCCCATTCTCTTCCATGGGCGCGCTCGACCACACCTCCGCCCATTCCGCATCGATGGGCGGCATCAGCGTGTCGCCTTCCACCAGGCTTTCGATGCGGGTCAGGTGCAGGCGGTCAGCGATCGGCAGCGTCTCGCGGAACAGGGCGGCGCCGCCGATGACGCAGAGTTCGGCTGCACCGGAGCCTTGCGCCCATGACACCGCCGCCCCGAGACCGGTGAACCATCGGGCGCCGTCATGCTCGCCGACCAGGTGCTGACGGCTCACCACCAGATTGTCGCGGCCGGGCAGCGGGCGTCGGGGCAGGGACTCCCAGGTTTTCCGGCCCATCAGGATCGGCTTGCCCATCGTCAGTTCCCTGAACCGGCGCAGATCGCTGGGAAGATGCCAGGGAAGACCGCCGTCACGGCCGATCACGTCATTCATTGCGGCGGCGACGATCAGGCTGATGAGCATCCCCCTGCCCTTTCCCCATTGAAGACACGGGATCTTACGCCAGAATCGCGCCGAGCACCGCATTCAGACGCTGTAGCCCCTCCGATGTCGCAACCAGACGGTCGGCATCGCGGGTCAGGAAGCCGCCGTCGATCAGGCGGGACAGTGCCGACGGATCGACGAAATCATCCAGCGTCCGGCCGGTTTCCTCCACAAGACGGGCAAGCCGCACACCCTCGCTCAGGCGCAGTCCCATCATCAGAAGCTCGGTGCCGCGGGCGTCACGGTCGATGGGATTGGGGGCGGCGGCGCCATGGCCGTCGCGCTCCACCCGCTCCAGCCAGATTTCCGGGGCACGATGCGCACGGGTGGCGAACTTCTCGCCATTCAATGTCAGCCGGCCATGAGCGCCGGGACCGACGCCGACATAGTCGCCATAGCGCCAATAGGTCAGGTTGTGGCGGCTTTCCTCGCCGGGGCGGGCGTGGTTGGAAATCTCGTAGGCCGGCAGCCCCGCCGCGCTCAACTGGCTCTGCGTCGCCTCATAGAGATCGCCGGCCAGTTCCTCGTCGGGCAGCACCAGATCGCCGCGGGCGTGCAGCGGATAGAAGGCGGTGCCCTCCTCGATCGTCAGCTGATAGACCGACAGATGGCCCACGGCGTAATCCAGCGCGCGCGCCAGCTCCGCCTGCCACGCCGCCACCGTCTGGCCGGGACGGGCATAGATCAGGTCGAAGGAGAAGCGGTCGAAGGTCCGCGCCGCCAGCTCGATGGCGCCGGTGGCCTCCGCCGCATTGTGCTGGCGGCCGAGGAACTTCAGGCTGGCGTCGTCCAGCGCCTGGATGCCCAGCGAGACGCGGTTGATCCCGGCGCTGCGGAAGGCGCGGAACTTGTCGGCCTCGACGGAGGTCGGGTTGGCCTCCAGCGTCACCTCCAGCCCGTCGGCAACCTGCCAGCGTTGGGCGACGCGGTCGATGATGGCGCCGACCGTTGCCGGTTCCATCAGCGACGGGGTGCCGCCGCCGAAGAAGATCGAGGTGACGGTGCGGCCGGCGGTCAGGTCGGCGTAATGGTCCAGCTCGCGCAGCAGCCCGGCCCGCCAGCGGTCATGGTCGACCCGCTCGCGGACATGGCTGTTGAAATCGCAATAGGGGCACTTCGACTTGCAGAAGGCCCAATGGACGTAGACGGCAAAACCAGGGTCAGACATGGTCACCGGAAACACCGCTCCACCAGCTGGCGGAAGGCGTCGGCACGGTGGCTCATCTCGTGCTTCCTGGCCGGATCCATCTCGCCGAAGGTCAGATCGTGGCCGTCCGGCAGGAACATCGGGTCATAGCCGAAGCCGTGGGGACCGCGCGGCGGCCACACCAGCGTGCCGTAGCAGCGACCCTCCACCGTCTCGACATGGCCGTCCGGCCAGGCGAGCGACAGGGCGCAGACGAAATAGGCGCTGCGGTCTGTCTTGCCGGCCCGAGACTGTTGGACGAGCCCGTCCTCGACCTTCCGCATCGCCATGGCGAAGTCCTTGGCCGGACCGGCCCAGCGGGCGGAATAGATGCCGGGATCGCCGTTCAGCGCCGGTACCACCAGCCCGCTGTCGTCGGCGAGCGCGACATGGCCGGCGGCCGCCGCGGCCTTCGCTTTCAGCTCGGCATTGGCGATGAAGGTGGTCCCGGTCTCTTCCGGTTCGGGCAGGCCCAGCTCCCCGGCCGAGGTGAAGGTGGCGACATAGGGGCCGAGCAGGTCGGCGATCTCGCGCACCTTGCCCTTGTTGTGGCTGGCGATGACGAGCGTGTCGCCGGTGAAGCGGCGGGGAGCGGACATGATGATGAACCTCTGGCTGATGCCGGCTTACTTGATGCCGAGGACCTGCTTCTGCAACGCCACCAGCTCGGTCACGCCCGTGCGGGCGAGCGCCAGCAGCTCCATGAACTGAGGCTCGGAGAAGGGGGTTTCCTCGGCGGTGCCCTGGATTTCGACGATGCCGGCCTTGCCGGTCAGGACGAAATTGGCATCGGCCTGCGCCTTGGAATCCTCGTCATAGTCGAGGTCGAGCACGGCGTTGCCCTGATAGAGGCCGCAGGACACGGCGGCGACCTGATCGGTCAGCGGCATGGTCTTCAGCGCGCCGATCTGCATCAGGTGCTGGAAGGCCAGATGCAGGGCGACATAGCTGCCGGTGATGGCGGCGGTGCGGGTGCCGCCGTCGGCCTGGATGACGTCGCAGTCGATCTTGATCTGCTTCTCGCCCATCGCCGAGCGGTCGGTGACGGCGCGCAGCGCGCGGCCGATCAGGCGCTGGATCTCCTGGGTGCGGCCGGACTGCTTGCCCTTTGCCGCTTCGCGGTCGGTCCGGCTGTGGGTGGAGCGCGGCAGCATGCCGTATTCGGCGGTGACCCAGCCGAGCCCGGTGTTCTTCAGGAAACGCGGCACCGTCTCGTCGACGCTGGCGGTGCACAGCACATGCGTGTTGCCGAAGCGCACCATGCAGGAGCCCTCGGCATAGCGGCTGAAGCCGGGCTCGAGGGAGACGGTGCGCAGTTGATCGAAGGCGCGGCCGGAGGGGCGCATGGGCATCATTCCGAAGGTCGTTTGCGGTTCGGCGGCAAGCTAACGGCTCTGCCCGCCCCCGTCCAGCACGGCGTCGGCGACCACCGGTACAGGTGCCGGTACAGGGGGCAAGCGCGTCGCCCGCTCCAGCCACAGCGTCAGCAGCGGCACGGCAAGCCCGATGGTGATGGAGAAGGTCGCCATGGTCGTCACATGCTCCAGCCGGCCGTCCGGCGCGTTGGTCAGAATCTCGGCCGACAGGAAGGCGCCGAAGGCGGAGCTGAGATGCTGCACCGCCGACACCAGCGCCATGAAGCCGGCGCGCTCCTGCGGGTCCGGCACGCGGGTGAAGGCGGCGCCGTTGGCGACCATGCGGATGCCGACGAAGGTCATGAAGAAGGGGAACAGCCCCAGCACCGGCATCCAGGGCCGATAGCCGATGAAAGCGAAGAAGATCACCATGCTCAGCCCCACCGTCGCCGCGAAGGTGACGGCGCTGGAGCCATGGCGGTCGACCAGCCGTCCGGCCCAGCGCGCGGCGAAGAAGCTCAGCGTGCCGCCGGTCATGTAGACCAGGCTCAGATGGTCGCGTGGGAAGCCCAGATTGCCCTGCACATAGGCGGCGATGTTGGGGACGATCATGAATTGCTGGACCTGCACCAGCGCGACGGTGACATAGGCCAGCCAGACCTTGCGGCGCGACAGCAGCGCCGCCATCCGCACCCATGCTCCGGTCTTCACCCCCACCCCGCCGAGATGGCCACGCTGCGGCGGCAGGATGGCGATGGCGGCGACGGCGACGATCAGACCGGCGAAGGCCACCGCGAAGAAGGGCAGCCGCCAGCCGCCATAGAGCGCCAGCTCCAGTCCCACCGGCACCCCGGCGATGGCCGACAGCGAGAAGGCCGACATGACGGCCCCCATCGCCTGCCCTCGCCGTTGCGGCGCCACCTGATCGGTCACCGTGGCGATGGCGACCGCGACGGCCGGGCCGCCGAACAGGCCGGCAAGCACGCGCGCCGCCAGCAGGGAGTGGAAGTCCCAGGCCAGCCCGCCCAGCGCGGTCGAGACGATCAGCCCGGCCATGGCGACGGCGAGCGCCCGGCGCCGGTCGAAGCGGTCGAGCACCATCGAGCCGATCAGTCCGGCCAGGGCCGCGGCGGCGGTGTAGCTGCCGCCGATATAGCCGATGTGCGCCGCCGGGATGTCCAGGGCCCGCGCGAAGTCGGGACCGAGCGGCATCACCATCATGAAGTCGAGGATGTTGATGAACTGCACCGCCGCGATGACCAGCGTGATGCGGCGTTCGTCCGGCGTCAGCGCGGCTGCGGATTTGGGGGCCAGGGACAAGATGGCGGCTCCGGCGGGCGGAATAGCGGGAGTTGTGTTTTGCACCGCATGATACCAGCCGCCTCCGGGCCTTCCCAACCGGCATGGTCATGCGTGGCGAGCGGATCAGATAGGACGTGCGGCAAACTGGATGTGTCGCCAATCGTCAAAAAATTGCATGATTCGTACAAAAAGCGGGCGTTGAAGGCTTGGCGAGTTGCGCGTGCGGCGTATACCATCGCGGCCCCACCGTCGGCAGCGCACCGCACAAAAGGCACCAACGAAGACCGACGGGCATCAGCACTCCGTTGAGGAACACGACATCCATGTCCGACACCAAGCGCGTCACCGACGAAGAGGCCCTGCTGCTGCATTCCAGCGGCCGGCCCGGCAAGCTGGAAATCACCCCGACAAAGCCGCTGACCACCCAGCGTGATCTGGCGCTGGCCTATTCGCCCGGCGTCGCCGCGCCCTGCCTGCGCATCGCCGAGGATCCGTCGCTCGCCTATGACTACACCGCCAAGGGCAACATCGTCGCCATCATCTCCAACGGCACGGCCGTGCTGGGGCTGGGCGACCTGGGCGCGCTCGCCGGCAAGCCGGTGATGGAAGGCAAGGCGGTGCTGTTCAAGCGCTTCGCCGATGTCGACGGCATCGACCTGGAGGTCGACACCCGCGATGTCGACGAGTTCGTCAACTGCGTGCGCTTCCTCGGCCCCAGCTTCGGCGGCATCAACCTGGAAGACATCAAGGCACCCGACTGCTTCATCATCGAAGAGCGGCTGCGCGAACTGCTGGACATTCCGGTCTTCCACGACGACCAGCACGGCACCGCGATCATCGCCGCCGCCGGCCTGATCAACGCCTGCGACATCACCGGCCGCCGGATCGAAGACGTGAAAATGGTGGTGAACGGCGCCGGCGCGGCGGGCATCGCCTGCGCCGAGCTGTTCTGCACGATGGGTGTTTCACGTGAAAACATCATCCTGTGCGACACCAAGGGCGTGGTCTACCGCGGCCGCACCAACGGCATGAACCAGTGGAAGTCGTCCTTCGCCGTCGACACCGACAAGCGCACGCTGGAAGAGGCGGTGGCCGGCTCCGACGTGTTCGTCGGCCTGTCGGCCAAGGGGGCGATGACGCAGGAGATGGTGAAGTCGATGGCGGCCAAGCCGATCATCTTCGCGCTGGCTAACCCCGATCCGGAGATCACGCCGGAGGATGTGAAGGCGGTGCGCGCCGACGCCATCGTCGCGACCGGCCGCTCCGACTATCCCAACCAGGTCAACAACGTCCTGGGCTTCCCCTACCTGTTCCGCGGCGCGCTGGACGTCCGCGCCACCACCATCAACGAGGCGATGAAGGTGGCCGCCGCCAAGGCGCTTGCGGCGCTGGCGCGCGAGGATGTGCCGGACGAGGTCGACGCAGCCTATTCCGGGCGCCGGCTGCGCTATGGCCCGGACTACATCATCCCGGTGCCCTTCGACCCGCGCCTGATCGTCACCGTCCCGGCCGCCGTCGCCCAGGCGGCGATGGAAAGCGGCGTGGCGCGCAAGCCGATCCTCGACCTGACCAGCTACAAGCACTCCCTGCGCACCCGCCTCGATCCGACCGCCGACAGCCTGGAACTGATCCTGGAGAAGGTGCGGACCAACCCGCGCCGCGTCGTCTTCGCCGAGGGCGAGGAGGAGCGGACGATCCGCGCCGCCATGGCCTTCCGCGCCCACGGCTACGGCATCCCGGTGCTGATCGGCCGCGAGGAGGTCATCAAGGAACAGCTGGTGGCGATGGGCCAGCCGCACATCCAGTTCGAGATCCACAACGCCCGCCTGTCGGATGCCAACCGGCGTTACGCCGACCACCTCTACCGTCGCCTGCAGCGCAAGGGCGCTCTGCTGCGCGACTGCCAGCGGATGGTCAACCAGGACCGCAACGTCTTCGCCGCCTGCATGGTGGCGCAGGGCGATGCCCACGCCATGGTGACCGGCCTGACCCGCAGCTTCGGCGTCGCCTACGAGGAAATCCGCCGCGTCGTCGATCCGAAGGCGGCCGAGCCGGTGTTCGGCCTGCACCTGTTCATCACCCGCAGCCGCACCGTCTTCATCGCCGACACCACCGTCCATGTCCGTCCCGACGGCAAGACGCTGGCCGACATCGCGGTCGGCGCCGCGGCCAAGGCCCGGCAGATGGGGCACGAGCCGCGGGTGGCGCTGCTGTCCTTCTCCAACTTCGGCCAGACGCCGCACCCGAACACCGATCCGCTGCGGGAAGCCCTGTCGATCCTCGACAGCCGCCGGGTCGATTTCGAGTATGACGGCGAGATGTCGGCCGACGTGGCGCTGGACTACCAGCTGATGAAGCGGGTCTATCCGTTCTCGCGGCTGTCCGGTCCGGCGAATGTGCTGATCATGCCCGGCCTGCATTCCGCCAACATCTCGGCCAAGCTGCTGAACAAGATGGCCGGCGGCCAGATGATCGGCCCGCTGCTGATCGGTCTGGACAAGCCGGCGCAGATCGTCAGCATGGGCGCCTCGGTCAACGACATCGTCACCGCCGCAGCACTGGCGGCACATGATTCGCTGCCGTGGTAAAGTAACGCTTTATCCAAGAGTCCCCTCTCCCCCGCTCTCGCGCAAACTCCGTTTGCGCTGACGCGACAGGCGGACCTTTGGTCCGCCGAAAGCGGGGAGAGGGTTAGGGTGAGGGGGGCGCACATACCGGACTGTCTTCGGCTGCGCCGAACCCCCTCATCCCGACCTTCTCCCCAGGGGGGAGAAGGAGAGTTCAGGCCTCACCCCAAAGCCTTGTAAAAAAACGTCGTGTCGCAGAGCCCACCCTGCGGCCACAGGGCGTAGTTCGGGATGACGCCGACCTTCACCCAGCCGGCGCGCTGGTACAGACGTTCGGCGTCGGGCGAGGCCGTGTCCAGCACCAGCAGGGTCTTGCCGGCGGCGCGGCCGGCTTCCTCGGCCGCCTGCATCAGGGCGGCGCCGACGCCACGGCGGCGGGCGCGGCGGTGGACCAGCATCTTCGACAGGTCGGCGCGATGCGGCTGGTTCGGGGGCTGGCCGACCACCAGCTGGACGGTGCCCAGCACGCCCTCCCCGTCTTCCGCCACCAGCAGGATGCGCTCCCCCTGCTCCACCCCGGCCACCACCTGGCCCCAGAAGCCTTCGGCGGTGGCGCGGTCGAGCGGCGCCATGAAGCTGACCGACGCACCGCCGTCCACGCAATCCAGCAGGACGTCGGTCAGCCCCGGCACGGCTGCGTGAGCCTCCGCGGAAGACAGCACGCGCACCGTCACGGCAGCGGCGCCGCTTTCCGCTCCGCGCTGGCCGGAGTCCAGGCAGGCACTGTCCATCGCATGCTCCTTTCAGCGTTTAACGGCGTTTAAGGAGGGGCGCCCGTCGGTGGTCAGCGCCACGATGTAGCGGACGGTGCGGTCGGTCGGATTGTGGAAGCCGGTCGGCCGGTCGAGCCGCATGGCGAGGCAGTCGCCGGTGGACAGCCGGTGCGTCACCTCCCCCACCGTCAGGTCGATGGTGCCGTCCAGCAGATAGACCTGCTGCTCCACGGCGGCGGCGCGGTTGCCGCTGTCGTAGGAGACGCGGGCGCCCGGCGGCAGTTCCACCTCCACCAGTTCGATCGGCGACGGATAGCCCGGCGGCGACAGGTTGCGGCGCCGATAACCGGTGGCGGGGTCGGCCCAGGCGATCTGGTCGGCGCGGCGGGCCACCGGACTGGCATCGGCGCGCTCGGCTTCCGCGAACAGGGCCGCCAACGTCACCCCCAATCCGGCGGCGAGCCGGTCGAGCACGGAAGCCGTCGGGCTGCTCTCCCCCCGCTCCACCAGCGAGATCATCGAGCGGCTGACGCCCGAGCGTTCGGCCAAGCCGTCCAGGGTCAGGCCCCGCTCCGCCCGCAAGGCACGCAGTCGGGTGGCTAGACGGCTGTCGATATCGTTTCCCGCATTTTCCATGAAGGTAGAATGATGATCCAGGATATTGGAGTCAACGATCGACCGCATTGTCATGGTCATGAATCTTTTATGACCGTCGCGCGGTGTGCGCGACGATGGTGTAGAAGGGCCGTGCAGGCGGGTGGTGTGGAAGGACCGACCGTCACGCCGCCCGCCCCTAATCCTTACCCGAACCCGGTGCCGAACCCATGCGCCCGAAGGCGTTGCCGCCCGCCCCGCTGTTGACCGCGATCCTGCTGATGCTGGTACCCATGGCCGGCGTGCTTGCCTGGGCGGTCCATGCCGGCGCGCTGCATGGCGTGCTGGCGCTGGTGGCTGGCGCCGCAGCGCTGGCGGGAGCGGTCCTGGTCCTGCGCACCTATCGCAGCAATGCCGATGCGATGACCGACTACGCCGCCCGGCTGGCCGAGACCGACGAGCCGCTGGCTCCGGCCGGCACGCCGCCCGCCTTGAAGGCGCTGGCCGCCACCATCGGCCGGCTGCACCGGGTCGGCCTGCGCCGGGCCGAGGGCGTGCGGCTGCAGCTCGACGCCGACGAGGCGGTGATCGACGCCCTGCCCGCCCCGCTGCTGCTGATGGATGCCGAACGGCAGGTGGTGCGCGCCAACCGAACCGCGCGGGAGCTGTTCGGCGACAAGGTCGTCGACCGCGACCTCGCTTCCTGTCTGCGCACGCCGGCGGTGCTGGAAGCGGTGGATTCGGTGCTGCGCGGCGGTGCGTCGCGTGTCATCGAGTTCACGCTGCCGGTTCCGGTCGAGCGCAGTTTCGAAGCGCAGGTGAAGCCCTTCCAGCGGCTGGTGCCCGAACCCGATCCCTCCCTGCTGGACGGCGATATCGAGGAGGAGCCGGCGCCGCGTCCGCCCACCGTCGCTCGCATGGCGATCCTGACGCTGCACGACGTCACCGCCGCCCGCCGGTCGGAGCAGATGCGCGCCGACTTCATCGCCAATGCCAGCCACGAGCTGCGCACGCCGTTGTCTTCGCTGCTGGGCTTCATCGAAACGTTGCGCGGCCCCGCCCGCGACGATCCGGAGGCGCAGGACCGCTTCCTGGCGATCATGCACGATCAGGCCAGCCGCATGACCCGGCTGGTCAACGATTTGCTGTCGCTGTCCCGCATCGAGCTGGACGAGCATATGCCGCCCAGCGGGCGGGTCGACGTGGTGGAGGAGCTGGAGAACGTCATCGCCGCGCTGCAGCTGAAGGCGGCGGAGCGCCGCATCCGCCTCCATCTCGAAGCGCCGGAGGACCTGCCGGCCGTCGTCGGCGACGAGGACCAGCTGACCCAGGTCTTCCAGAACCTCGTCAGCAATGCGATCAAATACACGCGCGAGGACACCGACGTCACCGTCACCGTCGCGCTGGCCGACGGAGCGGCGGTGGGCTTCACCGGCCTGCCCGCATCCGGCGGTGTGGCGAAGGACAAGCGTACGGCGCGCGGCGGCACTGCCATGGTGGCGGTTTCGGTGCGCGACCGCGGCGACGGCATCGCCCGCACCCATTTGCCCCGCCTGACCGAACGCTTCTACCGGGTCGATGCCGCGCGCTCCCGCGCCATGGGCGGAACCGGGCTGGGGTTGGCCATCGTCAAGCACATCCTGAACCGCCACCGTGGCCGCCTGACCATCGAAAGCGAGGTCGGGGTGGGCAGTGCCTTCACCGTCTATTTGCCGGCGGTGGGAGAGGCGGTTTCTCCCTCTCCCTGGGAGAGGGAGGCCGGGTGAGGGGACGCACTGCGTGTTTTCTCCAAAGCTTCCGCCGCGCTTCCCCTCCCTAACCTCTCTCCCCGGGGGAGAGGGGACTTGGCGGTATGTGAGAGGGACTGGCCATTCTGTGACGCTGTCATGAAAGTGTCATAAAAACGCAATCATTCGGTCGCCCTCCCGGTCTATGGTCCGCGCCATTCCGCTGGACCAGTCTCCGTTTCCTGAAGGAGGGGCACCCGTGACCACCCGGACGCATGTCTTCGCCGCGACCGCCCCGGCCCTGACTCTGGCCTTGGCGCTCGGTCTCGCCGCCGCCCCCGCATCGGCGCAATCGCGCGACCAGATCCGCGCGGTCGGCTCCTCCACCGTCTTTCCCTTCACCACCGCGGTGGCGGAGGCCTTCGGCAAGACCGGAAAGTTCAAGACCCCGGTGGTCGAATCGACCGGCACCGGTGGCGGACTGAAGCTGTTCTGCGCCGGCGTCGGCCCGGCCCATCCCGACATCGCCAACGCTTCGCGCCGGATCAAGAAGTCGGAGGTCGACCAGTGCGCCGCCAACGGCGTCACCACGATGACCGAGCTGAAGATCGGCTATGACGGCATCGCGCTGGCTTCGTCCAAGAAGGCGGCGCCGGTGTCGCTGTCGACCGTCGTGCTGTGGAAGGCGCTGGCGAAGGAGGTGCCGGTGAACGGTGCGCTGGTCGCCAATCCTTACCGGCTGTGGTCCGACATCGACCCGTCGCTGCCCAAGGCGGCGATCGAGGTGCTGGGTCCGCCGCCCACCTCCGGGACGCGCGACACCTTCAACGAATTGGCGATGCTGGAGGGGTGCCGGAAGGTGGCGGACGTCGCCAAGGCGGTTCCCGACGAGAAGGCGCGCGAACGCGCCTGCATGACCATCCGCGAGGACGGCGCCTATGTCGAGGCCGGCGAGAACGACAATCTGATCGTCCAGAAGCTGACCGCCAACCCCAACGCCTTCGGCGTCTTCGGCTACAGCTATCTCGACCAGAACCGCGACACGCTGCAGGCGGCGAAGATGGACGGGGTCGACCTGACGGCGGAGACCGTCGCCGCCGGCAAGTACGAGCTGGCGCGCCCGCTCTACATCTATGTCAAGAACGCCCATGCCGGCGTCATTCCGGGCATCCGCGAGTTCATCGGCGAATACACCTCCGAACGTGCGCTGGGCGACGACGGCTATCTGGTCGACAAGGGCCTGATCCCGGAGCCGAAGGCGCTGCGCGAGGCGGCCCGCGTCGAGGCGGTGAACCTGACCCCGCTCCAGTTTTGACCAGAGCCGTTCTCCGCCTGCCTCTTTTCCGCCTGCCCCTCTTCCGCCGAAGCGACCCGCATGCAGCTGACCTTCCTCGCCCTGATCCTGGCCCTGCTCACCGTGATCGGCTTCCTGATCGGCCGGTCGCGCGCGGCATCGTCGGTCGGCGGGCGGGTGGCGGAGCTGCATTCGGTCCCCTCCTACCATGGCGTCTATGTCGCGCTGTGGGCCGGTCTGCCGGCGCTGCTGCTGTTCGTCGCCTGGACGGCGTCGGAAGGCTGGCTGGCGATGCAGCTGGTGCTGTCGGCCTTGCCGGAGCGGCTGACCACCGGCGACGGCCAGTCGGTCGGCCTGCTGAAGGCCGACATCCTCAATCTCGCCCACGGCATCGCCACTGGGCGCGAGGCCGATCCGCTGGTGATGGAGGCGGCCCGTCGCTACGCCGCCTTGCGCGACCTTGCCGACTGGAGCCTGCTGGCCGTCGGCGCCAGCCTCGCCGTCGCCGGGCTGGCCTGGGGCCGCCATCGCATCGGCCCCGACCTGCGCGCCCGCCCGGCGGTGGAGCGGGTGGTGCGGGTGGCGCTGGTCGTCTGCTCGCTGGTCGCCATCCTGACCACGGTCGGCATCGTCCTGTCGCTGCTGTTCGAGGCGCTTCGCTTCTTCACCGTCGTCTCGCCGCTCGACTTCCTGTTCGGCACCCATTGGAGCCCACAGATGGCGATGCGGGCCGATCAGGTCGGGTCCAGCGGCTCCTTCGGCGCGATCCCGCTGTTCGCCGGGACGCTGCTGATCACCGTCATCGCGATGCTGGTGGCGGTGCCGGTCGGGCTGATGGCGGCGATCTACATGTCGGAATATGCCGGGCGCGGCGTGCGCACCTGGCTGAAGCCGGCGCTGGAGATCCTGGCCGGCATCCCGACGGTGGTCTACGGCTTCTTCGCCGCGCTGACGATGGCGCCCTTCGTGCGCTCGGTCGGCGAGGCTTTGGGGCTGGACGTCAGTTCGGAATCGGCGCTGGCCGCCGGCATCGTCATGGGGGTGATGATCATCCCCTTCGTCAGCTCCCTGTCGGACGACGTCATCAACGCGGTGCCGCAGAGCCTGCGCGACGGCTCCTACGGTCTCGGTGCCACCAAGTCGGAAACCATCAGGCAGGTGGTCCTGCCGGCGGCGCTGCCGGGCATCGTCGCCGCGGTGATGCTGGCGGTCAGCCGCGCCATCGGCGAGACGATGATCGTCACCATGGCGTCCGGCCTGACCGCCAACCTGACCGCCAACCCGCTGCAGGCGGTGACCACCGTCACCACCCAGATCGCCACGCTGCTGGTCGGCGATCAGGAGTTCGACAGCCCGAAGACGCTGTCGGCCTTCGGCCTCGGCCTCGTGCTGTTCCTCGTCACGCTCTGCCTCAACATGGTCGCCCTGCGGGTGGTCCGGACCTATCGGGAGAAATATGACTGACCTCGTCGAGCAGGACGTGGCGGCCGTGACGCCATCCTCCGCCCCCACCCCCGTGAAATCGCGCCTGCGTGGCGAGGCCTTCGCCCGCCGTCTGCGCGCCCGCCACGCCGCGGAGCGCCGCTTCCGGCTGGCCGGGGCCGCCGCGGTGGCGCTGGCGGCGCTGATCCTGGTGCTGCTGCTGGGCTCCATCGTCGCCAAGGGCGCCAGTGCCTTCCTGGAGGCGCGGATCCGGCTGGAGGTGACGCTGGACCCGGCGGAGGTCGCCGACCGCAACTACACCGCCCTGCTGCGCCGGGCGCTCTACGCCCAGTTCCCGCAGGTGACCGACCGCGCCGGCAAGCGCGTTTTGAACGACCTGCTGTCGTCGGGCGCGCCGTACGAGCTGGAGGCGATGGTCGCCAAGGACCCGGCGCTGGTCGGGACGACGCAGACCGTCTGGGTCCGCGCCGACGACCAGATCGACCAGCTGGTGAAGGGCGGCTACCGGCGCGACCTGCCGGAAAGCGAGCGCGGCCTCAGCGATGCCAAGGTTGCGGCAACCGACGCGCTGCTGGCCTCCGGCGCGCTGGCGCAGGGCTTCAACACCACCCTGTTCACCGCCGGCGACAGCCGCGAGCCGGAACAGGCCGGCATCGGCGGCGCCATCGTCGGCTCGCTGCTGACCCTGCTGGTGACCATGGCGCTGTCGGTGCCGGTCGGGATATCCGCCGCGGTCTATCTGGAGGAGTTCGCGCCGAAGAACCGCTGGACCGACCTGATCGAGGTGAACATCAACAACCTTGCCGCGGTGCCGTCGATCATCTTCGGCCTGCTGGGTCTCGCGGTGTTCCTCGGCTTCTTCGGCATGCCGCGCTCCGCCCCGCTGGTCGGCGGGCTGGTTATGGCGCTGATGACGCTGCCGGTCATCATCATCGCGTCCCGCGTCGCGTTGAAATCGGTGCCGCCGTCGATCCGCCAGGCGGCGCTGGGCATCGGCGCCTCTCCCCTGCAGACGGTGCTGCACCATGTGCTGCCACTGGCGATGCCCGGCATCCTGACCGGCACCATCATCGGCATGGCCCGCGCCCTGGGCGAGACGGCGCCGCTGCTGATGATCGGCATGGTCGCCTTCATCGTCGACATCCCCCACGGGCTGACCGACAGCGCCACGGTGCTGCCGGTGCAGATCTACATGTGGGCCGACAGCCCGGAACGTGCCTTCACCGAGCGCACCTCCGCGGCGATCCTGATCCTGCTCGGCGTCCTGATCCTGCTGAACGGGGCGGCCGTGATCCTGCGCAAGATTTTCGAGAGACGGTGGTGAGCGCCCCATGAGCATTCCAGGCAGCATGAAAAGCGGCATCCCGAGCCCGCTGAAGCTGCGGTCCCGTGGCGACCGGCAGCCGGACCGGGCGTCCGCCACCGCCCTGCCCGCCAAGATGACCGCCCGCGGGGTGAAGGTGTTCTATGGCGCCAAGCAGGCGTTGAAGGGCATCGACCTCGACATCCAGGAAAACCGGGTGCTGGCGCTGATCGGCCCGTCCGGCTGCGGCAAGTCGACCTTCCTGCGCTGCCTGAACCGGATGAACGACACCGTCGAGGGCTGCCGGGTCGAGGGGCGGATCGCGCTGGACGGCGAGGACGTCTATGGCAAGGCGGTCGATGCGGTTCAGCTGCGCGCCCGCGTCGGCATGGTGTTCCAGAAACCGAACCCCTTCCCCAAGTCGATCTACGACAACGTCGCCTACGGCCCGCGCATCCATGGCCTCGCGTCCGGACGGGACGAGCTGGACGAGGTGGTGCAGACCTCGCTGAAGCGCGCCGGCCTGTGGGCGGAGGTCAAGGACCGCCTGCGCGAACCCGGCACCAGCCTGTCCGGCGGCCAGCAGCAGCGGCTGTGCATCGCCCGGGCCATCGCCGTCAGCCCCGAGGTGATCCTGATGGACGAGCCCTGCTCGGCGCTCGACCCCATCGCGACCGCCCATATCGAGGAACTGATCGACGAGCTGCGGGCCAACTACACCATCGTCATCGTCACCCACAACATGCAGCAGGCCGCCCGCGTGTCGCAGCGCACCGCCTTCTTCCATCTCGGCGAGATGGTGGAGTGCGACGACACCGAGGAAATCTTCACCAACCCGCGCGACGAGCGCACCCAGGGCTACATCACCGGCCGCTATGGCTGAGCCGCTGTCCCTATGCCCGCCCCCCTTCCCTCCTGTGTTGAAAAGGCTGTGCCATGCCGGTTAACGTCGAGACGCGCGCTGTGAACGGAGCCACCATGAACGCGGCCCTCAAGCCGCTCGTCCTGATCGTCGAGGACGAGGCCGACATCCTGACGCTGCTGAAGTACAACCTGGAAAAGGAAGGCTTCCGCGTCGCCACCGCCAGCGACGGCGAGGAGGCCCTGCTGGCCGCCGGCGAACAGACGCCGCACATCGTGCTGCTCGACTGGATGCTGCCGCTGATGAGCGGGCTGGAGGTCTGCCGCCAGCTGCGCCGCAACGCCAAGACCCGCGACATCCCGATCATCATGCTGACCGCCCGCGGCGAGGAGGGCGACCGGGTGCGCGGCCTGAATTCCGGCGCCGACGACTACATCACCAAGCCCTTCTCCCCCACCGAGCTGGTTGCCCGCATGCGCGCCGTGCTGCGCCGCGCCTCCCCCGGCATGACCGACGAGGTGCTGACCTTCGCCGACGTGACGATGGATCTGGCGGCCCACCGCGTACGCCGCAACAGCCGGGACGTACATCTGGGGCCCACCGAATTCCGCCTGCTGCGCCACTTCATGCAGCATCCCGGCCGCGTCTTCTCGCGCGAACAGCTGCTCGATCTGGTGTGGGGCCATGACGTGTACGTCGAGCCGCGTACGGTCGACGTACACATCCGCCGCCTGCGCAAGGCGATGAACGAAGAGGACGAGCTGGACCTGATCCGCACCGTGCGGTCGGCGGGCTACGCGCTGGATACGAAGTCGGTGTGAGGGGAAGGTTGGGCATGCAAGGTTAGACCCCCACCTATCCTCCCCCGCTGGGCGGGGGAGGGACTGCCGCCGCTCTCCCAAACATGCACTTGTCCCCTCCCCCGCCCAGCGGGGGAGGGTTAGGGTGGGGGTCTAACGCAGCGGCACTGGTGAGATTGCCCGTCATGATCCTGCTCTTCACCGACTTCGGCCTCTCCGGCCCCTATACCGGCCAGATGAAGGCGGTGTTGGCGCAACAGGCACCCACCGTCCCCGCCATCGACCTGTTCGCCGACGCCCCGGCCTTCGACCCGCAGCTTTCGGCCTATCTGCTGGCCGCCTACGCCCCGGCCTTCCCCGCCGGCAGCGTCTTCCTCAGCGTCGTCGATCCCGGCGTCGGCACCGAGCGGCGGCCGGTGATGGTGGAAGCCGACGGGCGCTGGTTCGTCGGCCCCGACAACGGCCTGTTCGCCCTGATCGCCCGCCGCGCAACGTCGCTAAACGCCTGGAAAATCGACTGGATCCCGGACAACCTGTCCGCCAGCTTCCATGGCCGCGACCTGTTCGCTCCCGTCGCTGCGAGCCTCGCCACCGGCCGTCCTGTCGAGCGCAGCCCCCTTCCCGCCTCCGCCATCGACCGGCCGGGCTGGCCGGACGAGCTGCCGCGCATCGTCTATGTCGATGTCTACGGCAACGCCATGACCGGCCTGCGGGCATCCACCCTGCCCGCCGACGCGGTGCTGATCGCCGCCGGAACCCGCATCGCCCGAGCGCGCACCTTCGGTGCCGTCGGGCCGGGACAGCCACTGTGGTACGAGAATTCCAACGGGCTGGCGGAGATCGCCGTCAACCGCGGGCGGGCCGACCGGGTGCTGGGGCTGGCGGTCGGCGACCCGGTGACTGTGGAAACCTGAAGAAGCCCAAAAGAAAACCGCCCGGAAGCGGGTGCTTCCGGGCGGCTGTTGCTTGATCCGATGCCCTGGTCCGATGCTTGTCCGATCAGGCGTCTCGGGGGTCAGTCGTTGTTGCGCTGGCCCAGGAACTGCAGCAGGAACTGGAACAGATTGATGAAGTCCAGGTAGAGCGTCAGGGCGCCCATCAGGGCCAGCTTGCCGGTGCTCTCGTGATCGTAGCCCTCGGCGTAGCTTTCCTTGATCGACTGGGTGTCATAGGCGGTCAGACCGGTGAAGATCAGCACGCCGATGGCGGAGATCGCGAAGTGCAGGGCCGGCGACTGGAAGAAGATGTTCGCCAGGCCGGCGATCACCAGGCCGATGACGCCCATCATCAGGAAGGACCCCATCTTCGACAGGTCGGCCTTCGTGGTGTAGCCGTACAGGCTCATCGCCAGGAAGGTGGCGGCGGTGACGAAGAAGGTCAGCGCGATCGACGCCCCGGTGAAGACCAGGAAGATGGCCGACATCGACAGGCCCATGGCACCGCAATAGGCCCAGAAGATCATCTGTGCCGATGCGAAGGACAGGCGCTGGATGCCGAAGGACAGCACCATGACGAAGGCCAGCGGGGCCAGCATCACCACCCACTTCAGCGGCGTGCCGAAGATGGCCTGGAGCATGGCCGGGCTGGACGACACGAGCGCGGCGACCAGACCCGTCAGGATCAGGCCGGCACCCATGTAGTTGTACACGCGCAGCATGTGCTGCCGCAGGCCTTCGTCGAAGTATCCCCGATCTGTCGCGCGGCCTGCGGTCGCGAAGCGGTTATAGGTCGGGTCTGCCATGGTTTGGTTTCCTCGGTGGAATTGGGTGATCCCGTCGCAGGACATATTGGCGAGTCCGCCATGCGGTTCAATAGGAATCGACAGCGCTTTTTCTAGATGAAAAAGCTTTCACGATTCGTTTTTCCTGCGGCTTTCTGACGCGCGAATCATTCGTTCCGAAGCAATGGTGCCGAAGGCTGGCCCAAAGCCCGCCAAGTACCATAGAACCCGAAAGCGAGCGTGATCGCCGTGCTCAGCAATGCGGTGGTGACGACCGCCGACGGCAGGAAGCTCCATTCCCAATGCATGAGGAACGTCAGCACCGCCCAGGCGGTCAGCGTGCCGATGACACCGGCGATGAGCGCGGTCAGCAGGCCGAGCAACCCATATTCCAGCAGGAAGGCGCGCAGCACGTCGCCGCGCGTCGCCCCAAGCACCTTCAGCACCACCGCATCATAGACCCGGCGGCGATGCCCGGCGGCGACCGCGCCGGCCAGAACCAGCGTGCCGGCGGCCAGCGTGATGCCGGCGACGATGCGCACCGCGGTGCCGATATGGCCCAGCATCTCCGACACCGTGTCCAGCGCGTCCTTGACCCGCACCAAGGTGATGTTGGGAAAGCGTTGCAGCACGGCGCGCTGCACCTGCGTCTCGGCGTCCGGCGTGGCGCGGACGGTGGCGACCCAGGTCTGCGGCGCGCCTTCCAGCGTGCCGGGGGCGAAGACCATGGTGAAGTTGATCGCCATGCTGCTGAAATCGGCGGAGCGCACGTTGGCGACCTTCGCCTCGATGCTGCGGCCCAGGATGTTGATGGTCAGGGTGGCGCCGGGACCGATGCCGAAGGCCTCGGCCACGCTCTGGTGGATGGAGATCAGCGGCGGTCCGGCATAATCCTGCGGCCACCAGCTGCCGGCGGTGACGGTGGAATGCTTCGGCACCGTCGCGGAATAGGTGATGCCGCGGTCGCCGGCCAGGATCCAGGCTTGCTCCGGATTGACCAGCGCCTTTTCGGCCTCCTGCCCGTTCACCCGCTCGATCCGGCCGCGCAGGCTCGGCACCGCCTCGAAGGCGCTGGTGCCGGGAACGGCGGTGACGAGGTCGCGCAGGGGATCGAACTGGTCGCGCTGGATGTCGACGAAGAAGAAGGCGGGGGCGTCCTGCGGGATCGTCTCCGACACCCGGCGGGAGAAGTTGCCCTGGATCAGCGCGATGGCGACCAGCACCGTCAATCCCAGCCCCAGCGACAGCACCACCGCCGCCGTCGGGTTGCCCGGCCGGTGCAGGTTGGCGAGCGCCAGCCGGAGACCGGGGCGCCGGACGCGGCCCACCCGCTTCGCTCCCCAGGTGACCAGCGCCGCCGCGGCGCGGAAGGCGAGGAAGGTGGCGACGGAGCCGCCGACGAACCACAGCGCGAACAGCCTGTTGTGCGCCGTCAGCACCGCCAGCCCGGCGAGCGCCAGGGCCGACAGGATCATGGCGGCGGTATAGGGCGTGCGCGGCCGCCCGCCGGCCGGGGCGATGACGTCGCGGAACAGGGCGCCCGCCGGCACCTCGCGCGCCCGGCCGAGCGGCCACAGCGAGAAGGTCAGCGCCGTCAGCAGGCCATAGAGCGCGGCGAGCGCCAAAGCCCCCGGATAGACGCCGATGTGGGCCGACACCGGCAGCACGCCGTCGAGCAGCCGGCCCAGCGCCAGCGGCGCCACCGCGCCCAGCGCCAGCCCGATGACGATGCCCAGCAGCGCGAGCGCCAGGATCTGCGCCAGATAGAGCTGGAACACCAGCGCGCCGGGCGCGCCGATGCACTTCATCATGGCGATGGTGCGGGCGCGCGAGTCCAGATGGCTGCGCACCGCGTTGCCCACCCCGACGCCGCCGACCAGCAGCGCGGTCAGCCCGACCAGCGTCAGGAACAGCGTCATGCGGTCGATGAAGCGTTCGATCTGCGGCGAGGCGTTGGTGTAGTCGCGCATCCGCCAGGGCGCATCGGGAAAGCGGGCGCGAAGGGTCTCCTGCCACGCCTTCAGGTCGGTCTGCGGCGGCAGCGCCACCTTGGCGCTCCACCAGGTGAGGCTGCCCGGTTGCAGCAACCCGGTGCCCTGCAGCGACGGCAGCGCCACCATCAGGCGCGGCCCCAACGAGAAGGCGTTGGAGGACGCGCGGTCCGGCTCGCGGTCCAGCACGGCGGCGACGCGGTAGACGCCTTCGCCGACGCGGATGGTGTCGCCGGGCTTCACCCCCAGCCGGTCGGTCAGGCTGGCCTCGACCACCGCACCCCAGCGGCCGTTCTTCTGCGCCAGCGCGTCCTGCAGGTCGCCGCCGCCCTCCAGCGTGACGGTGCCGTAGAGCGGATAGAGGTCGTCCACCGCCTTCAACTCGACCAGGGAGGAGCGCGTCTCGTCGCCGGCGCGGGCCATCGCCCGCATCTCGGCGGAGGTCGACACCCGGCCATCGGCTTTCAGGGCGGCCATCTGGTCGCCGGACGGCGGGCTATAGAGTTGCCGCAACGCGACGTCACCGCCCAGGATCGACCGCCCGTCGCTCGCCAGCCCGTCGAGCAGCCCGCTCGACACCGACTGCACCGACGCAATGGCCGCCACCCCCAGCGCGAGGCAGGCGAGGAAGACCCAGAAGCCCTTCAGGCCGGTGCGCAGCTCCCGCCGGGCAAGGCGGAGCGCGAGGGTGAGGTTGGTCATCTTGCGGCCCCCTCACACCCGCACTCGTCCCCTCTCCCCCCCGGGGAGAGGGTTAGGGTGAGGGGGACGCGTGGCGAGGAGTATTCTGGTGAAAAGCGCATTGCGCGCCGAGCCACGCCACGCTGTGCGTCCCCCTCACCCCGACCCTCTCCCCGGGGGGGAGAGGGGGAAACGGCCCGTGTAAGTTCTCCCATCCCCCTCACTCCCCCGCCGCCTGCAGCTTCGCGCGGCGCGCCGCCTGCCCGTCGTCGGCGATGCGGCCATCCGCCAGCCGCACCGTGCGGTCGCAGCGGGCGGCCAGCGTCTGGTCGTGGGTGATCAGCACCAACGTCGTGCCGCGCCGCTCGGCAAGATCGAACAGAAGCTTCACGATGGTGGCGCCGGTGTCGATGTCGAGGTTGCCGGTCGGCTCGTCCGCCAGCAGCAGCGACGGCTCGGTGACGAAGGCGCGGGCCAGCGCGGTGCGCTGCTGCTCGCCGCCCGAAAGCTGACCGGGGTAATGGTGGATGCGGTGGCCCAGGCCCACCTGTTCCAGCCCGATGCGGGCGCGGTCGAAGGCGTCGGCGACCCCGGCGAATTCCAGCGGGATGGCGACATTCTCCAGCGCCGTCATCGTCGGCACCAGATGGAAGGCCTGGAAGACGATGCCGACATGCTGCCGGCGGAAACGCGCCAGACCATCCTCGTTCAGGCGCCCGAGATCCTGGCCGGCGACGCGGACGGTGCCGCCGCTGGGGCGTTCCAGACCGGCCATCACCATCATCATGGTCGATTTGCCGGAGCCGCTGGGACCGACCACGCCGACCCGCTCCCCGGCCGCCACCTGAAGATTCACGCCGCGCAGGATGTTGACGGGTCCGGCACCGCTGTCCAATTTCAGGTGGACGTCGTCGAGTTCAACGATGATTTCGTTGGAAGACCGGGCGATGGATTTTGACGACGTTGCAGAGGACTGAGCCTTGGACATGCGATTCTCGCACAAGCGGAACGGACCATCGCCATATGGCGCGACCCGCCGGGCTTTCAACATGGGCGCCCTCGCCGGGTCGCTGGCCTTCCTTTTCGCCGCAGGGGTATCGATGACCGTTCCGACCCGCGCGGATGCCGCGCAGCCGGTGAAGCTGCTGGCGCTGGGCGACAGCCTGACCGCGGGCTACGGGTTGCCGGAACAGCAGGGGTTCACCCGCCAGCTGGAAAAGGCGCTGGCCGCCAAGGGCTATGACGTAACCGTCATCAATGCCGGCGTGTCGGGCGACACCACAGCCGGCGGCCGGGCGCGTCTGGACTGGGCGCTGGCCGACAAGCCGGACGCCGCCATCGTCGAGCTGGGCGCCAACGACATGCTGCGCGGGCTCGATCCCGATCAGGCCAAGGCGAATCTCGACGTCATCCTGAAGACGCTGAAGGAGCGCAAGATTCCGACGCTGCTGGCCGGCATGCTCGCCTCGCCCAGCCTGGGCAAGCCCTACACCGACAAATTCAACGCCATCTATCCCGATCTGGCGAAGAGCTACGACCTGCCGCTCTATCCCTTTTTCCTCGATGGGGTGGCGCTGGACCGCTCGCTGATCCAGCCGGACGGGATGCATCCCAATGCCCAGGGCGTGGCGGTGATCGTGGAGCGCATCCTGCCCTCCGTCACTGCGCTGCTCGACGGCCTCCCCAATATGGGCAAGACTACAGCCAAGACCGGAGGCTGACCCATGACCGTGACCCTCGACAGCGACACCCGCTTTCACGCCGCCTGCGCCGCCGGGGCGGAATGGGGGCCGACGGTCAAGGCCTGTCTCGACCGGCTGGGGCCGGTCGCCGGCTGCAACCTGGGTTTCGTCTACTTGACCGACGGGCTGGCGGAGCATGCGACCAGCATCGTCACCCTGCTGCGCGGCGTCACCGGCATCCGCCATTGGGTCGGCACCGCCGGCATCGGCGTGATGGCCAATGGCGAGGCCCTGTTCGACGAGCCGGGGATGGCGATCATGGCCGCCCGCCTGCCGGAGGACAGCTTCCGCCTGTTCCCCACCCTGACCGACGGGCTGGAGCCGCTGCGCGGCAGCGCCGGCGGCTGGCTCGACAAGCATGGCGCGGCGCTGGCGCTGGTCCATGTCGACCCGCACCATGCCGACATGGCCGGGCTGGTCGCCCGTCTGTCGGAGGAGGCCGGCGTCTTCCTGGTCGGCGGCCTGACCGCCTCGCGCGGGGAATTCCCGCAGATCGCCGCCGGGGCCGAGGATGCCGATCCGGTCACCGAGGGCGGCGTGTCGGGCGTGCTGTTCGCACCGAACCTGCCGGTCGCCACCGCCCTGACCCAGGGCTGCCGCCCGATCGGGCCGACGCGCACCGTCACCGCCAGCGACGACAACGTGATCCTGGAAATCGACAACCGCCCGGCGCTGGAAATCTTCAAGGAGGACATCGGGCCGGAGCTTGCCGCCGACCTGCGGCAGGTCGCCGGGGTGATCTGCGCCGGGCTGCCGATTGCCGGCTCCGACACCCAGGATTATCTGGTGCGCGACCTGATCGCCATCGACCCGCGCGCCGGCTGGATCTCCATCGCCGAGCGGGTGACGACCGGCCAGCCGGTGATGTTCACCCGCCGCGATCCGGAGACCGCCACCGCCGACATGCGCCGGATGCTGGACAGCCTCAAGAAACGGGTGAAGGCGACGCCGAAGGGAGCGGTGTATGTCAGTTGCATCGCCCGTGGCCCCGGCCTGTTCGGCGCCGCGAACGCCGAGCTGTCGATGATCCGCGACACCTTCGGCGACATCCCGCTGACCGGCTTCTTCGCCTCGGGCGAGGTGTCGCACAACCGGCTCTATGGCTACACCGGCGTGCTGACGCTCTTCCTCTAAAAGATCATTACGGATAAGGAACGTTCCGGATGCAGTATCGTCCGCTTGGCCGCACCGGCCTGTCGGTCAGCGCCATCGGCCTGGGCACCATGACCTGGGGCCGCCAGAACACCGAGGCCGAAGGCCACGCCCAGATGGATGCCGCGCTCGACCGCGGCATCAATTTCTGGGACACGGCGGAGATGTACGCCATCCCGCCCACCGCCGACACCTATGGCAAGACCGAGGCGGTGATCGGCGGTTGGTTCCAGTCGCGCGGCAAGCGTGACAAGGTGATCCTCGCCAGCAAGATCATCGGCGCGCCGGCCGGCGGCTTCGGTTGGGTGCGCGAGGGCAAGTCGCGGCTCGACCGCGCCAACCTCTTCGCCGCGGTGGAGGCCAGCCTGTCGCGGCTGCAGACCGACTACATCGACCTCTACCAGATCCATTGGCCCGACCGCGTCACCAACCGCTTCGGCGTCCGCACCTACCGCCACAAGCCCGAACAGGACGGCGTGCCGATCGAGGAAACGCTGGCGGCGCTGGCCGAACTGGTTCAGGCCGGCAAGATCCGCCATGTCGGCCTGTCGAACGAAAGCCCGTGGGGCGTGATGCGCTGGCTGCGCGCCGCCGAGGTGGCGGGGTTGCCGCGCGTCGCCTCCATCCAGAACGCTTACAACCTGCTGAACCGGACCTTCGAGAATGGCCTGTCGGAAGTGGCCCTGCGCGAGGATGTCGGGCTGCTGGCCTATTCGCCGCTGGGGGCCGGCACGCTGACCGGCAAATATCTGAACGGCGCCGTCCCGCCGGGCAGCCGCCGCGCGCTCGACCACCGGCCGTCGCGCTACGCCACCGTCAATGCCGACGCGGCGACGGAGGCCTATCTGGACATCGCCCGCCGCCACGGTCTGGCGCCCAACCAGATGGCCATCGCCTTCACGCTGCAGCAACCCTTCGTCACCTCGTCCCTGATCGGGGCGACGACGATGGAAACGCTGATCTCCAACATCGACTCGATCGACGTGACCCTGTCGCCGGAGGTGATGGCGGAGATCGACGCCGTGCACAACCGCATGCCGGATCCGTGTCCGTAAGCTGCCTTACGGCCCACTCCCTTTTCCGAAAGGGGGTGGGCCGTAGCAGCACCCCCGGAGGTGTTCCATGCTCCGCCTGTTCGTCGCACTCGACCTGACGGAGGAGATTCGCCAGCGGCTGGCCGGGCTGGCCGGCGGGGTGCCCGGCGCGCGCTGGACCGAACCGGAGGCGATGCACCTGACCCTGCGCTTCATCGGCGAGGTGCCGGAGGATCAGGCGATGGACATCGACGCCGCCCTTGCGGAGGTCCGGGCGCCGGCGTTCCAACTCACCCTCGACGGCGTCGGCATGTTCGGCAGCGGACGCAGGGCGCGGGTGCTGTGGGCGGGGGTGGAGCGCAACGAGGCGCTGGCCCATCTGCAGGCCAAGGTCGAATCTGCCCTGGTGCGTTGCGGCCTGCCGGCGGAGGAGCGAAAGTTCTCCCCCCACATCACGCTGGCCCGGCTGAGGGACGCGCCGGCCGACCGCATCGGCCGCTTCCTGTCCGACCGCGGCCTGTTCCGTGCCGGGCCGATGCCGGTCGATCACATCACGCTCTACCGCAGCCATCTCGGCAACGGCGGTGCGGTGTATGAGGCGCTGCGGGACTATCCGCTGGAAGGTCAGGCGGTGATGCCGTCCCAGGGCTGAGCCTCGGCGGGGCCGTTGCCGCCGCCGGTGACCACACGATCCTTGCCGTCCTGCTTGGCGCGGTACATGCGCTGGTCGGCCAGTTCGACCAGGGACTCCCAGTCGGCGGGGCGGTCGGCCGTCTGTTCGGCGATGCCGATGCTGGCGGTCTGCAGGCTGCCGTCCGGCCGCTTGCCGAATCCGGCGCGCCGCATCCGCTCCACCGCGATCATCGCGCCTTCGACCGGGGTGTCCGGCATGACGACCAGGAACTCCTCCCCGCCCCAGCGCACCAGCGCGTCGGACTGGCGCAGCAGGCTGCGGATGGTGTTGGCGGCATGGCGCAGGACGCGGTCGCCCTCCTCATGGCCATAGCGGTCGTTGACCGCCTTGAAGTCGTCCAGATCGACGAAGATCGCCGACAGCGGCTGCGCCGCCCGTTCAGCGTGGGCGACCTGGAGCTTCAGCAACTCCTCGCCGATGCGGCGTGAGAAGGCCCCGGTCAGCGCGTCGTGCGCCGCCTGTTCCAGCAGCGCGATCATGAAATGCAGCTGGCTGATCGCCGCCAGCGTCGCCACCACCGCGATCAGCGCCAGCAGCCACAGCGCGCTGATGTAGGAGGGAAACGGCATCACCAGCGAGCCGTAGAAGCCGGCGGCCAGATGGGCGCCCAGCATCGGGGCGGCGAACAGCGCGCCCTCCAGCGCGGTCAGCGGAAAGACGCTGAGCCCCGCCACCATCACGAAGGGCAGATAGCCGTAGCCGGCGCTGACGGCGATGCGCAGGTCGTCGACACCCTGGTTGTAGAGCAGCGGGTGCGAGATGGCGAAGAACAGCGTCGGGATCGCCAGCAGCGCGGTCAGCCGCCACCAGGCGCAGGTCATGTCCTCGCACGACCGGCGGTCGAAGGCGAGCGCCAGGAAGGCGGCACTGGCGCTCAGACGCAGGACGATCAGCCAGACCGCCAGCCTCCATTCGAAGACGGTGACGTCGATGGCGATCCACAGCGGCGTCAGGACGCCGAAGATCAGCGCCACCATGCGCACGCGCGACTGGATCATCGCGGCGCGGCGGCGCTGCAGGATCGGCGTGTGACCGGCCGGACGGATCAGGTCGGGCAGTTCGTCGCCGCGGACGAAGGCGCCGAACAGGGCGGCAAGAAGCCTGTCAACCCGCATCAGGCAGCCTGCCCCCGGCACCGGCCGGACATGTCGCCAATGGATTAGCCATGCTGGGTGATTACACGGGCATGACCTCCCCTTCAACGGCTTTCGCGCTGAAACGGCTCATAAGTTGCCGGAAAACGCGGAAAGATCCCGGCATGCGACAAAAAGTAACGGGCGGCGCATCACCGATACGCCGCCCGTCGATAATTTTCGCATTGGTGAAGGATCAGTCCTTCAGGTCCTCCCAAAGCTCCTTCACCTTGGCGAAGAAGCCCTCCGACTGCGGGTTCGACCCTTCCTTAGCGGCGCCCTCGAACTCGCGCAGCAGTTCCTGCTGGCGCTTGGTCAGGTTCACCGGGGTCTCGACCACCGCCTGGATGTACATGTCGCCGCGCTGGGCGCTGCGCAGCACCGACATGCCCTTGCCCTTGATGCGGAACTGGTGGCCGGACTGGGTGCCCGGCGGCACCGTCACCTTGGTGCGGCTGCCGTCGATGGTCGGCACCTCCACCGAACCGCCGAGCGCCGCCGTGGTCATCGGGATCGGCACCCGGCAGTGGATGTTGGCGCCGTCGCGCTGGAAGATCGGGTGCGGCGCCAGCGCCAGGAAGATGTAGAGGTCGCCGGCCGGCGCCCCGCGCAGCCCCGCCTCGCCCTCGCCGGCCAGACGGATGCGGGTGCCGTCCTCGACGCCGGCGGGGATGTTGACCTGCAGGGTCTTTTCCTTGCGCAGACGGCCGGAGCCGCCGCAGTTCTTGCAGGCGTCCTTGATGACCTTGCCGGCGCCGTGGCAGCCGGGGCAGGTCCGCTCGATGGTGAAGAAGCCCTGCTGCGCCCGCACCTTGCCGTGACCCTGGCAGGTCGGGCAGGTGATCGGCTGGGTCCCCGCCGCGGCGCCGGAGCCGTTGCAGCTGTCGCACTGCACGGTGGTGGGCACGCGGATGGTGGTCTGGGTGCCCTTGAAGGCGTCCTCCAGCCCGATCTCCAGATTGTAGCGCAGGTCCTGGCCGCGGCCCGACGCACCGCCGCCGCCGCGGCGTCCGCCCATGAATTCGCCGAACATCTCGTCGAAGATGTCGGCGAAGCCGCCGCCGCCGCCGAAGTCGAAGTTGAAGCCGCCGGCGCCCGCACCCGGTCCCGGACCACGGCCGTTCTCGAAGGCGGCGTGGCCGAACCGGTCGTAGGCCGCGCGCTTCTGATCGTCCTTCAGGACGTCGTACGCTTCGCTGATTTCCTTGAACTTCTGCTCGGCGTCCTTGTCACCCTGGTTGCGGTCCGGGTGGTACTGCATCGCCATCTTGCGATAAGCTTTTTTCAGCTCATCCGCGCTGGCGTTCTTCGCCACACCGAGCAGCTCGTAATAATCCTGTTTCGCCATGGGGGCCGACCGCCTTTGAGTCGTTCTGGTCCAAACTGTCCGCGTCGCGCCGGAGCCTGACCCCAGCATACCGAAGGCCCGCCGCCGGGAAAAGGCGGCGGGCCATCGATGCTCGCGTCAGGTCCGTATCAAAAAGAAGCTGGCCTAACCTCAGGCCGACTTCTTCTTGTCGTCCTGGACCTCTTCGAAGTCGGCGTCGACGACGCCCGGCTCGTTCGGCTGGGCGCCCGGCGCCTCGCCGCCCGCAGCCGGGGCCTCGCCCTGGCCGGCCTTGTACATCGCCTCGCCCAGCTTCATCGAGACCTGGGCCAGCGCCTCGGTCTTCGCCTTGATGCCGTCCAGATCCTCGCTGTCCAGCACCGACTTCAGCTCGGCGACGGCAGCCTCCGCGGCGGTCTTGTCGGAGGCCGGGATCTTGTCGCCGTTCTCCTTGATGGTCCGCTCGGTGGTGTGGATCAGGGCGTCGGCATGGTTGCGGGCGTCGACCAGCTCGCGGCGCTTCTTGTCGTCGGCGGAGTGGGCCTCCGCGTCCTTGACCATCTTCTGGATGTCGGCGTCCGACAGGCCGCCCGAGGCCTGGATGCGGATCTGCTGCTCCTTGCCGGTCGCCTTGTCCTTCGCCGTGACGCTGACGATGCCGTTGGCGTCGATGTCGAAGGTCACCTCGATCTGCGGCACGCCGCGCGGGGCCGGCGGGATGCCGACCAGATCGAACTGGCCCAGCATCTTGTTGTCGGCCGCCATCTCGCGCTCGCCCTGGAAGACGCGGATGGTGACGGCGTTCTGGTTGTCCTCGGCGGTCGAGAAGGTCTGGCTCTTCTTCGTCGGGACCGTGGTGTTGCGGTCGATCAGACGGGTGAAGACGCCGCCCAGCGTCTCGATGCCCAGCGACAGCGGGGTGACGTCGAGCAGCAGGACGTCCTTGACCTCGCCCTTCAGCACGCCGCCCTGGATGGCGGCGCCGATGGCGACCACCTCGTCCGGGTTCACGCCGCGGTGCGGCTCACGGCCGAAGAACTGCTTCACCGCGTCGATGACCTTGGGCATGCGGGTCATGCCGCCGACCAGGATCACCTCGTCGATCTCGCTGGCCTTCAGGCCGGCGTCCTTCAGGGCCGCCTTGCAGGGCTCGATCGTGCGCTGCACCAGATCGTCCACCAGGGCTTCCAGCTTGGCGCGGGTCAGCTTGATGTTCAGGTGCTTCGGACCGGTCTGGTCGGCGGTGATGAAGGGCAGGTTGACTTCGGTCTGCGTGGTGGACGACAGCTCGATCTTCGCCTTCTCCGCAGCTTCCTTCAGGCGCTGCAGCGCGAGCTTGTCCTTGCGCAGGTCGATGCCCTGCTCCTTGTTGAACTCGTCGGCCAGATACTCGATGACCCGGCTGTCGAAGTCCTCGCCGCCCAGGAAGGTGTCGCCGTTGGTCGACTTCACCTCGAACACGCCGTCGCCGATCTCCAGCACGGAGATGTCGAAGGTGCCGCCGCCCAGGTCATAGACCGCGACGGTGCCGGTGCCCTTCTTCTCCATGCCGTAGGCGAGCGCGGCGGCCGTCGGCTCGTTGATGATGCGCAGCACGTCCAGGCCGGCGATCTTGCCGGCGTCCTTGGTGGCCTGGCGCTGGCTGTCGTTGAAGTAGGCCGGGACGGTGATGACCGCCTGCGTGACCTTCTCGCCCAGATAGTTCTCGGCGGTCTCCTTCATCTTGGTGAGGATGAAGGCGCTGATCTGGCTGGGGCTGTACTTCTTGCCGTGCGCCTCGACCCAGGCGTCGCCGTTGTCGCCGGAGATGATGCGGTAGGGAACCAGGCCCTGGTCCTTCTTCGTCAGCGGATCGTCGAAACGGCGGCCGATCAGACGCTTGATGGCGAAGAGGGTGTTTTCCGGATTGGTGACCGCCTGGCGCTTGGCGGGCTGGCCGATCAGCCGCTCGCCGCCCTGGCTGAAGGCGACCATGGACGGCGTGGTCCGCGCGCCCTCGGCGTTCTCGATCACCTTGGCGCTGCCGCCTTCCATCACGGCGACGCACGAGTTCGTGGTGCCGAGGTCGATACCAATCACTTTGCTCATGTTCAGCCTCTTTCGTTCGGCAGATGCGTGGCGGCCCGTCTGGTCCGGCACCGCCGCGATCCCCATAGGGTCGGTGAAACGTCGGTGGAGCGCGTGGGGGTCCGGCGCCCGGGGGAACGATGCTTGAGAGCAAGGCCCCCGGGTCCGGCCCGTGCTGGCGGAGATATAGGCGGAGCCGTTTCGGGCTGCAACAGGGTGGAGCGCCTTTCGACCCGCAAATACGGCGAAAAAGCGCTGCCGCGACATCCTCCGCCACGCCGTTGCCGTCCCGCTGCTCTTCGCAATAGAATACCGGTGT
Source organism: Azospirillum sp. B2RO_4 (assembly GCF_051124815.1). NCBI lineage: Bacteria > Pseudomonadati > Pseudomonadota > Alphaproteobacteria > Rhodospirillales > Azospirillaceae > Azospirillum > Azospirillum sp. B2RO_4. The sequence goes on from NZ_CP118485.1 coordinate 2,773,563, forward strand.
ATTCAAGCAAGCGAAGGCGAGTATCCCGATAATCACCCTCTCTGATTCAAATCGTCACAGATGTTACAAGTGAATAATACTTCGATTATGAACCAACCAATGCAGTTAACCTTTCATTAACAAGCAATGGCGTGCAGAGCCTCTTCCAATCAATTCGCGGTTGCTGTGTTTATTCAAGTTCCAGAGAATCTATATAGTGAAAAACCAAAAGGAATATGCTATCTCCTTTGTGTCATAAGGGACGACCGCAAGGGATTGGGCCAGCGACGCTTCCGTCGCCGCCACCGGAGCATGCGGTTCCATGCAAAGCTGGTCACACAGGTGTGAAAGGGAAGCGCGATAATGGACGAACGACGCGATGTGGCACTGGCCATCAAGTCCTGCCTGGACAGCCTGATGAGCGACGCGACGCGCTGCGACCTCGACGACCTGGCGCGCTTCATCAGCCTCGCGGCCCTCGCCGCGGAAGAGGCGGCCGTCGCCCACGACCCCCAGGCCGTCCGCCTGAAGGCGCTGATGGCGACCGGGGCCGGCCACTGCTGACCGGCACCCCGGCCTGCCTTGAATTGCAGGGGCGGAAGCCCCTCTGCCCTACAGGATCCTGCCTTACAGGATCTGGGCGTTGCGGATGGCGTCGTCGATCCGGCCCAGCATCTCGGCACAGGATTCATCGCCATCCATCAGGTCGGGAAGCGCGAAGCTGAACATCGCGACCGCGGCCACACTCCCCGCCGCATCCGGCCGTTCCGCGCCGACCAGCCACAGATAGTGGGTCTCGGCGCGGCCTTCCTCCTCCGTCCGCATCATCGCCTGGGCGATCACGGCGCCGTCGGCGCGGCTGTCCACCGTCCGGTCGCCCGCCCGCGGGTCCTGCGGCCGGACGAAGCGCAGCGCCATCTCCTGCAGGGTGGCTGCCGTTCCGCCGGAGTCCGGCCGCGGCACCACCCGGTCGGTCACCAGCCGCAGCACGCCGGCGGCCGGCGGCGGCGGCCGGAAGGTGCCCACCGGCTGCCCTTCATGCTCTTCCACATCGACCGCCCAGCCGGCCGGCAGCCGGAACCGCACCGTGTCGGACCAGCCGATGTCGGAGCCGGGACCGTTCCCCTGCCCGTCCGGTGAATAGCTATCGTCGGCCATCGCCTGCTCCCGAAAAATCGCCGCGTGCTGCTGTGGCACGCCGGGACCGGCACCATAGGCGGCGGCCGTCCTTCCGCCAATGCCCGTTTGGACCGGTCGGGATTGCCGCCGCGACCGCTTGCGCCGGGATTTACTCGGGGATCAGGAACTGCACGCCCAGCCAGCGCCAGCGGCCGTCGGCGGCCGGCAGGGTGCAGTTGACGCGGGCGCGGCCCGGCGGGAAGGGATCCTTGATGCGGACCTCCACCCGATCCTCGGCGATGCGCTCCAGCGCGGTGCGGCCCTGGCCGGTGGCGAAGCAGGCGAGCTTGGAGCTGTCGCCCACCCCGTCGGCGATGGTGAAGCCCAGCGGCGGCGGGTTGACGGTGACCAGCGGGTCGTCGGGCGTCAGGTCCGACACCGGCAGCGGCAGCGCGTTGGCGGCCAGTTCGAAACGGTCGGCGCTGCCGTAGGTCTCGTTCATGACGAAGCGCGGCAGGCTCCAGGGATCGGCCTGCGGGTGCAGGACCCCCGACTGCTGGCCGAAGGCGGCGGTGAAGCCCTGGTCGACCACCAGCTGCCGCACGGCCAGCGAATATTCCCCCTGCGGATAGGCGAAGACCGCCGGGCGCTTGCCCAGTTCGGTCTGGAAGCGGTCGGACATCCGGCGCAGGTCGGCCGCCAGCTGGTCCGGGCTGCGCGCCAACATCGACTGGGTCGAGGTGCCGAGCGCCCCGATGGTGACCCCCGCCGCCGCCAGCTGGCGGATTTCGGCCCAGGTCATGTGGGTGGGAGCGCCACGATCCACCGCGTCGGTGGCGACGAACAGGGTAAAGGGCAGATTGGCCGCCTTCAGCCGCGGCCAGGCCTCGGTGAAGGCGGAGCGGCTGGCCTCGTCGATGGTGATCGCCACCGTGCGGTCGGGCAGCGGCTTGCCGGTGCGCAGGGCGTCCAGGATCTTCGGCAGCGGCAGGACGTGGTAATCGCCGTCGGTCAGCTCGTCGAGATGGGCTTCGAACTGGTCGATTCGGATGCTGATCGAGGGGTTCTGGTCCTCGCCGAAGCGGTCATAGGCGAAGACCACCGCGCTGGCGCCCAGCGGTGAAGCGGATTCGGCGGCGGCGGGCCGGGACACCGGCACGAACGCGGTCCAGACGGACAGCGCGGCGGCGGCGAGTACCCTGACGGCACGACGGAACGGCATGGCGGCCTGCGGAAAAGGCTGATCGGGGCGACCTTCGCCCAGACGCAAAGGATGTGCCATAGTCCCCGCCATGCGAACAAGCTCCGTCCACCGCTTTTCCACGGACGGCGGCGATGCGGTGCGCGCGTGCAACAATGGAAGACGTCCGCGCCGGCACAAGCCCCGATATAGGAGCCGGCGCCCAGCCCTTCCTACATCAGCCGGCCGCCGGCCGCCGCGTCGGTCAGCAGCGGGTAGCGCTCGGCATTCGGAAGCTGATAGTGCCACCATTCCGACGGGTAGTGCTCCCACCCGGCGCCGACCATCACGCCCAGCAGCAGGGCGCGGTTGCGCTGCTGTTCGGCGGTCAGGTCGCTGCGGCCATGGTGCGACCGCTCGGTCATCGCGTCGAAGCCGGTGCCCATGTCCAGGGCTGCGCCGGCGCCATCCACCAGCGTCAGGTCGACCGCGACGCCGCGGGTGTGGTTGGAGCCCAGCCGCGGGTCGGCGATATAGACGGGGTCGGGAAAGGCGTGCCAGAGCCTCCATTGCGCCTCCGCCGGGCGGAAGGCATCGTAAATCCGCAGGCGGCAGCCGATGCCGCGGGCCAGCCGGATGGCATCGCCGAGCCGGCGGGCCGCTTCGGGATGCAGCAGGCACACCGCCGAGCGGTAGATCGGCACGCCGGACAGGTTGTCGGCGGTGGCGTAGAGAAGCTCCAGATCGATGTCGAAGGCCGGGGGCGCGATCTCGGTCAGCATGGAATGGACAACCATGGGCGTATGAGGACAAGGATCGTCCTCTAGCATGGCCGCGGCGCCATCTGCCATGGTCACGGGTCTGCCATGCCGGAGGCGGTCTTTCCCGATGGAACGGTCCCGGTGTGGCAATCCAGGGAAGGCGTGTCTGCGTATTACACAGCGGCCGTCCGCGCGACGCGGCGGCCAGGAAGGCGGAGCGATGAAGGTTCTGGGTCTGGATACGGCCACGTCCGGCTGTTCGGCGGCAGTGTGGGAGGGAGTGTGCGCGGGAGCGGCCGGTCAGGCCGGCGGGGCGCGCGTGACCGTAAGGCGCAGCCCGCCGATGTCGCGCGGTCAGGCCGAGGTGCTGGTGCCGCTGGCGCAGGACGTGCTGGCCGAGGCCGGCGTCGGCTTCGGCGACCTCGACCGCATCGCCGTCACCGTCGGGCCGGGCGCCTTCACCGGGCTGCGCATCGCGCTGGCCGCCGCGCGCGGCATCGCCGTCGCCCAGGACCTGCCGGTGGTCGGGATCACCAGTTTCGACGCCATCGCCCATGGTGTGCCGGCGGCCGAACGCGCCGGCCGTTTCCTGCTGGTCGCCGTCGACAGCCGGCGGGCCGAGCCCTTCCTGCAGTTGTACGACGCGGCTCTGGCCCCCGTGGGCGAGCCGGCGATGCCCGACCCGTCGGCGATCGCCGGCTGGCTCGACGCGCTGTGCCCGTCCGGTCCGCTGCTGCTGGCCGGCGACGCGGCTGCGGCGCTGCTCCCGCTGCTGGATGGGCGGGCCGATGTCGTCCAGGCGTCCGGCGACGGGCTGCCGGACGCGGCGGTCGTTGCGGCGCTGGGGGCGGCCCGTCCCACCGGCCTGCCGGTCGAGCCCTTCTACCTCCGCCCGCCCGACGTCACTTTGCCGAAGTCGGTTGCCCGCAATCCCGCCGCCAAGCCGGAACCGGGAGCGGCGGCATGACCGCGCCCACCATCCGCCTCCACCCCGCCGGTCCGCTGGAGGCCGGGGTGGTCGCGGCCCTGCAGCAGGCCTGCTTTCCCGACGATCCGTGGGACGAGGCGTCGGTCGCCACCCTGTCAACGCCGCCGGCCGGCTTCGCCGTCATCGCGCTCGACCCGCAGGACCAGCCGGTCGGCTTCGTCATGGCCCGCGTCGCGGCGGAGGATGCCGAGATCCTGGCGATCGGCGTGCTGCCCCAGGCGCGCCGCGGCGGCATCGGCCGCCTGCTGGTCGAGGCTGCCGTCACCGGGGCGCAAGACCTGGGGGCGACTGCGCTGTTTCTTGAAGTCGCCGAGGATAATCCGGCGGCATCGAGTCTATACAAGGCCAGCGGCTTTTTTTCCGTCGGCCGCCGCCCCGGATACTACAGGCGTGTCGACGGCCGGGTCGCGGCGCTTGTCCTGCGCCGCAATCTGGATGGGGCATAGGGGTTAATTTTTCCGCACGATCAGGCGGTGGACTCCGTCAGGATCATCCAATCGTTCGGGGTGGACAGATAGAATGCTGTGACCCAACTCGACCAAGGATCGTGGAACGTTTTCCAAGGGTTCACCGGCATTCAGCCGGACTTCGAGTGTCTGCCCCGCGTCCATCCGCTCTACCATCAACTTGGTCTTGACGAAGGTTAACGGACAAACCTGCGAGGTGATGTCGAGAAACAAGTCTGCGGAGATTTTTTCGGTCACCGATTCCTCTTTGCGCCAAAGGATGGATATTGCACGATGCAGAAAACCTCTTTATATGGTGAGGTACGAATGCCGCGGAGCAAGCTTACATGAGCAACGGGTCCCCTTCCAACGCGCTGTTGTCTCTGACCACGGAGATCGTGGCGGCGCATGTCTCCAACAATACAGTCTCGCTGACCGATCTTCCGACGCTGATCGAACAGGTCTACAAGTCGCTGGCCAACGTCGGCACCGAACCGGTGGTGGCGGAGGAGCGGCCGCAGCCCGCCGTGCCGATCAAGAAGTCGGTCACGCCGGACTATATTGTGTGCCTGGAAGACGGCAAGAAGCTGAAGATGCTGAAGCGCCATCTCAAGACGGCGTACAATATGACTCCAGAAGAATACCGTGACCGCTGGGGCCTGCCGACCGACTACCCGATGGTCGCGCCGAACTATGCCCGCCAGCGCAGCTCGCTGGCCAAGCAGATCGGTCTCGGCACCCGCGCCCGCCGCGGCGCCTGACGGCCGGGGCTTCCGCAGGGCGGACCGGCGTCATGACGGCGCCGCCGCCCGTGCCTGCCCTCTCCCGCTTCTTCCTTCCGCATCGGTTGCCGGCATTGGCTGCCGGTACACCCGGAGCGCCGTAGCGGCTGCATCCCCGAAGTTCGCCGCAGGGTTCGGCTGACGGCACGCGACGATGTCGGTTGACCGGCAACCGGCGGATCGTGTTATGCCTTGTGGTGCGTGCGACGCTGTCCGTCCCGACCCTGGCCGCCGTGGCCCGGCGGCGGCAGACCGGCGCGGCGCACAGTCCCGAACCATCGCAGCGGACCGTCGACATGGCTGATGCAAGCTTGGACCAGCCGGGCATGATCCGGACTAGCCCGGAGCGGAGCGAGGCGTCCGCACCCGAGGCCGCCACCATCGAAAATGCGACCGCCGGCGAAAAGCTGACCGATGGCATCCGCCTCGGCACGCTGGAGGTGCGGCTTGCCCGTTCCGCGGAGGAGATCGACTGGGCGCAGGCCTTGCGCTACCGTGTCTTCTACGAGGAGATGGCGGCGATCCCCTCCCCCGAGATGCAGGCACGGGGGCGCGATTTCGACGATTACGACGGCGTCGCCGACCATCTGCTGGTCATCGACCACTCCCGCGGCAACGGTCCCGACATGGTGGTCGGCACCTACCGCCTGATCCGCCGTCCCGCCGCCGAGAAGGTCGGCCGCTTCTATTCCAGTGACGAGTACGACATCGGCCGCCTTGCCAGCTATCCCGGCGAGGTTCTGGAGCTTGGCCGGTCCTGCGTCGATGCCGGCTACCGCACGCGCGGCAGCATGCAACTGCTGTGGCAGGGCATCGCCGCCTACGTGTTCCAGCACGACATCGCCCTGATGTTCGGCTGCGCCAGCCTGCCCGGCACCGATCCGGACGCCATGGCGGAGCCGCTGTCCTACCTCTATCATCATCATCTGGCCCCGGCGGAGCTGCGGGCGACGGCCTTGCCGGAACGCTTCGTGTCGCTGGACCGCATGGCGAAGGAGCATATCGACCCGCGGCGGGCGCTGAACATCCTGCCGCCGCTGATCAAGGGCTATCTGCGGCTCGGCGGCTTCATCGGCGACGGTGCGGTCATCGATCACCAGTTCAACACCACCGACGTCTGCATCGTGGTGAAGACCGATCTGATCACCGACAAATACGCCAAGCATTACGAACGTCGCAGCCGCGACAGCCAAGCCGGCTGAGGCGATCCATGACCCGCACCGCCCGCGCCCTGGGGTCGTCCGGCCGCGGCGCCCTGCGCCTGACGCTTTACCTGCTGTGGACGCTTCTGCTGATCCCGCTGCAGGCACTGGCGGTGGCGCGCGGCTGGCGGCTGTGCCGTACCCTGCCGGCCTTCTACCACCGGGTCTGCACCCGGCTGATGGGGCTGGACGTGGTGGTGCGCGGCCAGCGTGCCGCCGACGGGCCGGTGCTGTTCGTGTCCAACCACTCCTCCTACCTCGACATCACGGTGCTGGGTTCGCAGATCCCCGGCTCCTTCGTCGCCAAGTCGGAGGTCGGGAGCTGGCCCTTCTTCGGCCTGCTCGCCCGGCTTCAGCGCACGGTGTTCGTCGAGCGCAAGGCGCGCAGCACGGTCGACAAGCAGCGTGACGACATCGGCAGCCGCCTGGATGCCGGCGACAGCCTGATCCTGTTCCCGGAGGGCACCTCCAGTGACGGCAACCGCACCCTTCCCTTCAAGACCGCGCTTTTCGCCGTTGCCGCCCGCCGCATCGACGGCCGTCCGCTGACCGTCCAGCCGGTCAGCATCGCCGCCACCCGGCTGGACGGCATCCCGATGGGCTTCGCCTTCCGTCCCTTCTATGCCTGGTACGGCGACATGGATCTGGCGCCGCATCTGTGGCAGGCCTTCCGGCTGGGCGGCATGACGGTGGAGGTGGAGTTCCATCCGCCGGTAACCATCGACGGGTTCAGCAGCCGCAAGGCCCTGGCCGAGCATTGCCAGCGCGTGATCGCCGACGGCGTCGCCCGCGCCATCTCCGGCCGCCCCGACGGGCCGGCCCCGGCAAAGCACGCCGTCGTCCCAGCCGCCGCCGGTGCCGCCGCCGGTGTTGCCACGCCTGCGCCGCCGGTCGCCGATCCCGCTCCCGGGAGTGCTTGATTCCGCTCTTGTATCCGCCGCGGCAGTCGCCTATAAACAGCGGGCGCGCGGGTGTAGCTCAATGGTAGAGCAGAAGCTTCCCAAGCTTACGACGAGGGTTCGATTCCCTTCACCCGCTCCAGACGCCATGCAGACTGCATGGCAGCCGGCCTTGAGCCGCTTCCATTCAAAAGCTCTTTGAAATCCGGTTTTCGCCGACGAGCGGTTCGCACCGATGGGTGCGGATGGGCGCTCTCCTTTGCGTTGGCGGTTCGCCGATGGCGCGGTTGCCGGGATCACCCGTAATCGCTGAAGCTGGGCGGCATTGTCCCTCAGCCGAAAGGAGAACGCCGATGCCGCCGATCGAAAGAGCCCGCCGGCTGAGCCGGTCCCTGCAGGCCCGCTTCCGCATCGACCTGTTCTCCGCCCTCGTGGAACGCGAATTCGAGCGGCGTCTGGCCGACGCCATTTTGGAGGCTGAGCGCGACGCCTACCGGCGCGGGCGCGAAGAGGCGCAGGCCGGAGCCAACGCCGGCACGGTCAGTCCATCTCCGCGGTCGGAAGCGGCGGTGCGGCCGGGCGGCCCGACCATGACCATGTGAGGCCGGCACGCTCTGCACAGTTATAGTGCCAGGGGTTCTGATGGCCATGTCCGGCCCAATGCGGGTCTCCGGCGCGGATCGGCCGGCCGCAGCCACAGCATAGATGCCCGCTGCGGCTGGCGCGGCCGGCATGGCCGCGCGCGTCGCCGGTCTTGCCCGATTTCGGCTTTGGTTCCCAGCCAAGCGAGGCAGGATGGCGGCCGTACAGCGCCATGATGGTTCCCCCAATTCGTCCGGATTGCGCCAATTACCGGCCAATCATCGGATGATCCCCCGATCCCGGTCCGCCAGCGCCGATAAAGACTTCGTCGATAACGATGCTGTCGTGACGGTGCGAGAATGCCGCTGTACGGCGTCAAAGCCAACGGCAAGGATGGGCAGGATCCCCTCCGAAATCGCCGGGCTGCCGCCTGACAAACCTTTCACAACCCTTTCCATGGGAGCGCTGCGGTGCAGAGGACACACAATAATAACGGGAGTTATCCATACGATCAACATGATTGAATTTGGAAACTGTCCGGGACATAGCGGCGACCATCTTTTGGTCTGTTTCCGGTCACATTGATATTCATATCTGCTTAACCATCCGGAACTAGCGTCCGCCGCCTTCGCTGCACTGCGGCATGTTCTTCATGCGAAGGCGCTCCATGACGGTATTTCTGCTCGATTATCTTCCGACCCTCTCGGCTTTCCCCGCGACGATCTCTCCGGTTGCAATGACCGGCATTGCCGGGTTGTCGGCCGCCACGCTGTCGACGCTTCTGGGCGGCCGGCGGGCGATTCTGCTGGCGCAGGCCGCGGCCGCCTCGCTGTTTCTGCTCCATTTTTTGCTGATGGGCGCCCGGACAGGCATGCTGATGTGCGGGTTGGGGCTGATCCAGATGGCGCTGAGCGTCCAACGGCAGCCCTCCCGGATGCTCGGGCTGCTCTATGGGCTGACGGTTCCGGCGGCTCTGGCCGTGGCCGCGCTGAGCTGGCAGGGACCGATGTCGGCACTGTCGGCCACCGGCTTCCTGCTGGCGACGCTCGGCCGCTGGCAGACGGCAGTCGGACGGATGCGGGTGTTCTTCATCATGGCGACCGTGGTCGGGGCGGGGCACAACCTGCTGGCGGGGTCGGTCTTCGGGTTGGTGTCGGACGCGATGGGGCTTTCCGGTCATTGCGTCAGCCTGTGGCGGGCCGGGCTGATCCGCCGCCGATCGCCCGCCGCGCACGGCCTTTCCGAGGCGTCGGCGTAAGGGGGCGGCACCCGGCATCGCACCCGTCTCTACCGGAGTGCTTCCGCTGGAAGGTGGGAACATTCAGCCCCGCGGCCGGGTTGTGGCAGCGTAGGGGACGCATGGGAGGGCCTGCCGCCATGGAAAAAGACGAGATCGTCGATACGCTCAATGACCTGATCCGCATCGTCGAGGACAGCCACGAGGGCTACCGGCAAGCCGCGGAATCCGCCGAGGACGAGGATCTGAAGGCTCTGTTCAACGATCTCGCCGCCCAGCGCGGCGCCATCGTGCGCGAGACACAACGGCTGGTCGCCGAACAGGGCGGGGCGCCCGACATGGGCGGCACCATGCTGGGCGGTGCCCACCGCTTCTTCCTGGAATTGAAATCCGCCGTGCTCGGCCATGACCGCGCCACCATCATCCAGGAGGTCGAACGCGGAGAAAGCGAATGCCTGCGCCGTTACGAAGAAGCGATGGCGAAAGAACTTCCCCTGCCCATCACCGCAGTGATCGCCCAGCATCTGGACCGCATCCGCGTCGACCGTGACCGCATGGCCGCCCTGCGCGGGGTGGTGGCGTGATGGTGCGTTGCAACATTGCGGGTGTGGGAAAGCGGGCGTAGGCTTTCATTGGTGGCTGCAACGCATTGATACGGCTTCATGGTCGTATCGCAGCCTCCGCCGATGAACGGCTCCGATCATCCGGCCCCGCCCGTCCAAAGCCGGCGGCCGGATGTCCACTCCATCTGGACATGGATTGATGAACAGCGACAAATCGAAGACTGCAGACCCGGTCGGCAACGATCTGGTGACGAAGGGCGCTTTCGCCCTGTACCGCGCCGAGAATGCCCACCGCGTGTCCGAGTTCCAGAAGTCCCAGAATGCCGAAGCGGCCATCGCCGCCGATTTCGACGCCTACCGCACGCGCTATCTGCGGAAGTTCAAGGACATCTTCGACAGCCTGTCCGAACAGGGCCTGACCGTCACACGCGCGGTCTGACCCCAGCCGATGGGGCCGGGGCGGCACTGAAACGAATGGGAAAGCCGCGGGGCCGCCGCTATACTGCGCGGCATGGCCCGTATGCTGTTCCTCCGCGACATCGACGCCGACGTGCAACTGCGCTGCCGCGCCTGCGGACATGGCGGTGTGCTGCCCCGTGCCATGCTGGAACGGCGCTTCGGCCCCAATTACCCGGTGCTGTCGATCGCGCCGCATTACCGCTGCTCGCGCTGCGACTCCCGCGACATCGAAAGCCGGCCGATCCTGCCCGAACCCCCGGCCGCCAATTCCCCCGTCGGGAATGACGAGCCGTCCTTCGATGCGCCGCTGGCAGCGCTGAACGGGCTGCTCGCCTCGCTGCGCGGTGGTGACGGCGGCCGGGACAGGACGGCCGATGCGGAGGAGCCGCCCGCCCCTCCTTCCCCCTCTCCTCCCCCTCCTCCGGCGCCTTTTCGCGGCAAGCCGGTGTCGGAACTGCCGCTGTCCGACCTTGTGGCCGACGGTCCGGCGGAGGATGGCGCCGCTCCATTGTGGGAACCCGTTTCGCTCGCCGACATGGCGGCGCGCCTTGGCCGTCCGTCGCCGGCGGATGATTGGTCCAACGATTGGGATGACGAGCCGGCGCCAAGCGATGTCAGGACTGCCGCCAACGACGAGGGGCCGGAGCCGGCCCGCGACGAGGTTGGCGATACCGCTGAGCCGGACGGCGCCGAGTCCGGGGATGTCGATCCCGACGACGATGGCGACGAGACGCTGATGGCGATGCGCCGGCTGCTGGCGCAGGCCTACGGCTCCGACGACGATGAGGACGACCCTGCGCCCGAGCCCCAAGCCGGCCGCGCTGCAAGCTTTGCCGCCCCCCCGTCCTTTGCCGGTTCCGCCGGCGACGGGCCGGACTTGCATGGCGGTGACCAGGACGAGGCCCCCCAGGACGTGGCCCGCCAGGACGAGGACGAGCCGCCGGTCTTCTCGCACAAGGTCCTGGTGCGCCGGGATTTCGAGGACGACGGCGCGGATGCGGGGGCCGATCCCTGGCACCTGGAGTCCGGGGACAGCGGCCGGGAGGATGATCCGGAAGACGACGATCCGGACGGCGACGATCTGGACGGCGAGGAACCGTCGGAGGACGAGATCCTGTCCTTCGCCATCCGCGATCCGGAGAAGCCCGTCCCGGCATCCGCCCCCCGCCCGGCCAAGCCCGCGCCGCCGCCTGCCGAGCCGCTCGACTTCGACCAGCATCGCGCCGAACGCCGGGCCCTGCGCCCGCCCCCGCCGCCCGAGGATGAGGAAGGCTTCGACCGGACCCTCGCCGCCCTGCGCTCCATGATCGAGGACGCGGCGAACGAGCCTGCGGAGGAAGAGGAGGAGGCTGCGCCGCCGCCGGCCAAGAGCCCGCGCAACGCCGGCAGGACGGTGGACAAGCCCGACCGCCGCGAGGATGCGCGCGAGGAGCCGGATGATCCGGCGCCGTACCGGGGCGGGGATGACTGGTCGGTGCCCGCCGGCTGGGGCGAGTCCGATCCGGCGCCGGAGGCCGCGGAACAGGAACCGGAGCCGTCACCCGCCGGCCGCCGCTCCGCCCAGGAGCGCGAGATCGAGGAGGCGATGAAGGCCCTGCGCGGGATGATCGAGGACGAGATACAGCCGGAGTCGCCGCCACCCGCTTCCCAGCCGAAGCCCCGCGCCGCCAAGCCGCGTCCGCCGGCCCGCAGCGGACCGGCCGCGCCGGAGACGGGGACGCAGCCCGGCGCCAAGCTGCCGGACGGTCAGCCGGAGACGGCAAAGCCCGCCAATCCTGACGCCAAGCTGGAGGTCAAACCCGGCGGCGAACCGACGCCGCTCAGCAAGACCATTGCCGCGCTGCGGGGCATGCTGGAACTGGACGGCCGCCGCAAGCGCTGAGGCGCCGCCCGGCCGCCGGCCTTCCGCTTACTTGCGCAGCCGCTTTTCCTGCATGATTTCCAGCTGCAGCTGCTGGATTTCGGTCAGCCGCTGCCATTGGCGCTGGATCAGATAGTCCATCTTCTCGTGCAGGTGCCGGATTTCCAGCTCGGCCTTCAGGTTGACGCGGTAGTCGTTTTCGGAACGCAGCCGGTCCTTCGCCTCCTGCCGTTTCTGGCTCATCATGATGACCGGCGCCTGGATGGCGGCCAGACAGGACAGCACCAGATTCAGCAGGATGAAGGGATAGGGGTCGAAGGCCCGCGTGTCCCCTTCCAGGATGTTGATGAGCATCCAAACGAACAGGACGACGGCGAAGGAGATCAGGAAAGCCCAGCTGCCGCCGAAGCTGGCAAGGCCGTCCGACAGCCGTTCGCCCAGCGTGCGGTGGTCGTCGTATTCCTCCTCCGGGTTCTCGGCCAGCGTCTCGTGCCGGGCGAGGCTTTCGGCGACCTCGCGGTCCAGTTCGCTGAGTTCGCCATGCTCCTCCTTCAGCAGTTCCGCGACATAGAGCGAGCGGTAGCGCGCCAGCTCCTGCCGGCTGATCTGCGCGTCAGGTTCCAGATGCGGGTGGTCGTGGCGGATGCGGTCGGCCAGGCTGGGGCGCAGCGCGTCCAGCGCGATCAGGTCGCGCTTCGGCCGGCGCTTGCCGCTGATGGCGCAGGGCTGGCGCTTGGACGACAGCGGGCCGCCGGCATCCTCCGGATCGGTGGACGGGAAGGTCGGTTCCGCGGAATCGTCACCATCCTGCGGCGGAAACTGATGATCGGACATGACGTCGCCCTCCCTGGCATGCGCGAACCGGCGCGGGCGACTTTATGCCCGATCTTTTTGACACGCCGGTTAAATCACCGACAGACAAAAGCGGCAGGTAAGGATGGCATCGCCTTGCAAAGGCTGAACCTTGGCCTTCCTGCCGCGGGAACCCGCCGCCAACCGGCTGGTTTCGGATGAATTCCCGTTCATCTCGGCCGCCACAATGGAAAAGGGGCCGCCTTGCGGCAGCCCCTATCCTTACCTGCTGACAGGCTTTTTGCCGATGGCGTGCGCCGGTCAGCCGATGCGCCAGACGTCCGGGCTGTTCTCCAGCCGCTTCAGGACGTTGACGCGCTGCTGTTCGATCTCTTCCGGCAGGCGGTCGCCGAAGCGGTTGAACAGTTCCTCCTGGTCCTTCGCCTCGGCCTCGGCCTCCTTGCGGTCGATGTCCATGATCTTGGCGAACTTGTCGGCCGGGAAGTTCAGGCCGGACCAGTTCAGATCCTGGTAGCGCGGGGAATAGCCGAAGGGCGATTCCGCCACGTCGGTGGCACGGCCGCGGACGCGGTCGACGATCCACTTCAGCACGCGCATGTTGTCGCCGAAGCCCGGCCAGACGAACTTGCCGTTCTCGTCCTTGCGGAACCAGTTGACGCGGTAGATGCGCGGCAGGCTTTCGACCTTGCCTTCCATCGACAGCCAGTGGTTCCAGTAATCGGCCATGTTGTAGCCGCAGAAGGGCAGCATGGCGAACGGGTCGCGGCGGATGGCGGCTTGGCCGACGGCGGCGGCGGTGGCCTCCGAGCCCATGGTCGCGGCCCAATAGACGCCTTCGCGCCAGTTGTAGGCCTCGAACACCAGCGGGAAGGTCTTCGACAGGCGGCCGCCGAAGATGAAGGCGCTGATCGGAACGCCGGCCGGATCCTCCCAGGCCGGGTCGATCGACGGGCACTGCGCCGCCGGCGCGGTGAAGCGGCTGTTCGGATGGGCGGCCGGACGGCCGCAACCCGGGGTCCAGTCCTTGCCCTGCCAGTCGATCAGGTGGGCCGGCGCCTCGTCGGTCAGGCCTTCCCACCACACGTCGCCGTCGTCGGTCAGGGCGACGTTGGTGAAGATGACGTTGTGGTCCAGCGTCTTCAGCGCGTTCGGGTTCGACTTCACGCTGGTGCCGGGGGCGACGCCGAAGAAGCCGGCCTCCGGGTTGATGGCGCGCAGCGTGCCGTCGGGCTGCGGCTTGATCCACGCGATGTCGTCACCGATGGTGCGAACCTTCCAGCCCTCGAACTCCTTCGGCGGGACCAGCATGGCGAAGTTGGTCTTGCCGCAGGCCGACGGGAAGGCGGCGCCGACATAGGTCTTCTCGCCGGTCGGGCTTTCCACGCCCAGGATCAGCATGTGCTCGGCCAGCCAGCCCTGCTCGCGGCCCATCGACGACGCGATGCGCAGCGCGAAGCACTTCTTGCCGAGCAGCGCGTTGCCGCCATAGCCGGAGCCGTAGGAGACGATGCGGTGCTCTTCCGGGAAATGGACGATGTACTTGTTGTCGGCGTTGCAGGGCCAGGCGACGTCCTGCTGGCCGGGCTCCAGCGGGGCGCCGATGGAATGCAGGCAGGGGACGAAATCGCCGTCGCCCAGGATGTCGAGAACCTTCTGGCCCATGCGGGTCATCAGCCGCATGTTGACCGCGACATAGGGGCTGTCGGAGATCTGCACGCCGATGTGCGCGATGTCGGAGCCCAGCGGCCCCATGCTGAACGGCACCACATACATGGTGCGGCCGCGCATGCAGCCCTCGAACAGGCCGTCCAGCTTGGCCTTCATCTCCTCCGGGTCCATCCAGTTGTTGGTCGGACCGGCTTCCTCGCGCGTCTTGGAACAGATGTAGGTGCTGTCCTCGACACGGGCGACGTCGCCCGGATCGGAGCGGCAGAGGAAGGAGTTCTGGCGCTTGGCCTCGTTCAGGCGGATGAAGGTGCCGGATTCCACCATCTCGTTGCAGAGACGGTCATATTCCTCCTGCGACCCGTCGCACCAGTGAACGCGCTCCGGCTTGCATTTCAGCGCGATCTCCTCGACCCAGGCCAGGAGCTTCTTGTTCCGCGTCCGCGTATGTCCAGTCATATCGTCCCTCTCGAAGGCTGGGCCGGTCCCCTTGCGCGCGTGCATGCCCCTCGCCGGGGGTCCCGCGGCCGGTCCGGCCATTCTTTCGTCCGTTGTCGTGTCGTCAGATGGAAGGCATCCGCCGCATCAGCGGGGCGCCGGTCCGAAGAGGCGGCCGGGCCGGAAACCCGCCGCGATGCGCTGCACCGGCGGGGTGCGGCGACGATACGGTGCAAAAGGCGGTCCTGAGGCGACAGGTCTGGGGGCCAATGGCCCGGACGGGAAACGGGTCGATCCGTTATGGTCCACTGAAGTGTTCTCCTGGTTGCGCGTGCCCGCGCGCCGCGTTCTTGTTTTTGGTGCGGCGCCCGGTGGTGTCGAAGCGACCTCTCGGCTGGTCGTTCAGGCTGACGGTTGGCTTCTCGTCTCTCTCGTTGTTTTCTTTTTGCTGACCGTTCTTCTTATTCTTCTTTTATCTTCTTGTTGTTATTTCCGACGCCGGGGTCCGTCAGGCACCCTCGTCGCCGGCTGTTGCGGTTCCAGCCTTTTCGGTCCCGGATGTCGATCCTCCGGGTTGTCCGGACCCGTCCTGCGGCCGGATCAGCGTGTCCAGCGTCAGTTTAGCCGATTCGGGGTCGTGGATTCTCTGCTCAAAATCGACGCGGGCGACGTACCCCCCGCGTCGCAGGTCGCATCCCTCCGGGTCGATCCCGGTCAGGCTCCAGCTTTCTCCATCGCCGTCCGTGGCTGGACCAAGCCGGGGGCCGTACCCCTCGCCGTTCAAGCGGTCGAGCAGCGCCGCCTCGCCCGCCGCCAGGGCGGGGGCTGCGGCAGGCAGGTCCAGCTCCGCGGCGGACAGCCAGTGGATGCGGCCGAAGCCGGCGACCAGATGGGCGCGCTCCACCGCCACGCGGTAGATCGCGAAGTCGGCGAAGCCGGCATAGAAGGTGGCGTCGGGATGGCGGCGCAGATAGCGCGCCCGGTGGATCGGATCGTCCGACCGCTCGGCCCGGCCCAGCACCGACAGGCGGGCGCCGGTCAGCGGCTGCGCCAGCCCGGCGGTGCCGTCGAACAGCAGCCCGACCCGGCCGTCGGCCAGCAGGTTGCGGGTGTGGTCGGCCAGCGTGGAGAGCAGAAGCAGCGGACTGCCGTCATGGTCGAACGCCACCAGGACCAGCGATGGGTAGGGCCAGCCGGCGGCGCCGGTTCCGGTGCCGTCATCGGCAGGCCGCTGGGCGGTCGCCAGCGCCGCGCGGTCGCAGGCGCGCATCAGGCGCCGGGCGCGCAAGGACGGAGCCATGGTTGCCGGAACCTGCATGGCGGAATCCGGGCCGCTCCGGCCGGTGCCCGGCGGCGTCGCGCCCTCCTTGCCGTCCGGCATGGCGCCGGCCGGAGAGGACGCGGGAAGGGCGTTCGAAAAACTCATTCCGAAACGAGTGCGTTCTCCCGCGCGGCACCGTTGTTCGGCGCCGCATTGCCGCCATATTGGACCATACAAATGCTGCGGGAAAAGGGAAAACTGCCTCTGGTACCTGGACTCTGGCATAAAGTATTGGAATGACCACTCCGCCTATGCCTGATGTTTCCGCTAACATTTCTGTGAACCGGCACTTCGACCGCCCCGCCCTGACCTGACCCGTTTCAATAGGATCTGTTACGACCATGGCCCACACCGTCGCCCTGGTGGATGACGACCGCAACATCCTGGCTTCGATCTCCATCGCCCTGGAGGCCGAAGGTTTCGACGTGCGCACCTACACCGACGGCGCCGAGGCGCTGCGCGGATTGAGCCAGCGCCCGCCCGACCTCGCCGTGCTCGACATCAAGATGCCGCGGATGGACGGCATGGAGTTGCTGCAACGCCTGCGCCAGACCAGCCAGATGCCGGTCATCTTCCTGACCAGCAAGGACGACGAGCTGGACGAGCTGATGGGCCTGCGCATGGGGGCCGACGACTACATCAAGAAGCCCTTCTCGCAGCGCCTGTTGATCGAGCGCATCCGCGCGCTGCTGCGGCGCGAGGCGTTGCGCGGCGAGACGGTGGAGGCCGATCCCGGCCAGCTGATCACCCGCGGCCCGCTGCTGCTGGACGGCGCCCGCCATGCCTGCAGCTGGAAGGGCCAGCCGATCGACCTGACCGTGACCGAATTCCTGCTGGTGCGCGCGCTGGCCCAGCGGCCGGGCCATGTGAAGAACCGCGACCAGCTGATGGACGCGGCCTATGGCGAGCATGTCTATGTCGACGACCGCACCATCGACAGCCACATCAAGCGGCTGCGCAAGAAGTTCAAGGCGGTCGACCCCGACTTCTCCCAGATCGAAACGCTCTATGGCGTCGGCTACCGGTACAAGGAATAGCGCGGTGTCCACCTTGGGCCGCGGCGGGACCAGACGGCGCGTGTCGCCGCTGACCCTGCGCATCCTTGCGGTGAACGTGCTGGCGCTGGTCCTGCTGATGGCCGGCCTGCTCTATCTCGGCCGCTATCAGGACCGGCTGATCCAGGCGGAGACCGAGGCGCTGGAGACGGAGGCGCGCATCTTCGCCTCGGCGCTCGGCGAAGGGGCGGTGAACCGCATCCTGACCGCCCCCTCCCCCACCGGCGACGAGGGGGGCGAGCGGTTCGAACTGGCGCCCGAACTGGCCCGGCCGATGATCCGCCGCCTGGCGGAGGCGACGGCGACGCGCACCCGCCTGTACGACATCGACGGGCGCATGCTGTCGGACAGCCGGGTGCTGGTGGGATCGCAGGGCCGCATCGAAATCCGCGAGCTGCCCTCCCCGCCGGCCGGCGACCCGCTGTCGCGTGCGATCAACGACCTCTACACCCGCCTGATCGACGTGGTGCCGAGCCGCGAGGGGCTGCCGGTCTACCGAGAGCAGCCGGGCGAGCCCAATCCGGATGTGGAGCGGGCGCTGGGCGGCGAGGCGGCGGCCACGGTCTGGCGCGTCGACGGCGCCGGCGGCGATCCCGAACTGCTGCTGACGGTGGCGGTGCCGGTCCAGCGCTACCGCGAGGTGCTGGGCGCGGTGCTGCTGACCCGCGGCGGCGGCGAGATCGACCGCGCCATCCGCTCCGTCCGCTTCGACATCCTGCGGGTGTTCGCGGTGGCGCTGCTGGTGACGGTCGCGCTGTCCTTCTATCTGGCCGGCACCATCGCCCGGCCGATCCGCCGGCTGGCCCAGGCCGCCGACCGGCTGCGCACCAGTCACGGGCGCCATGCCGAGATTCCCGACCTGACCCGGCGCGGCGACGAGATCGGCGAGCTGTCCGGCGTGCTGCGCGAGATGACCGACGCGTTGTGGACGCGGATGGACGCCATCGAACGCTTTGCCGCCGACGTCGCCCACGAGATCAAGAATCCGCTGACCTCGTTGCGCAGCGCGGTGGAGACCGCCGGCCGCGTCAGCGATCCGCGCCACCGCGACCGGCTGATGGCGATCATCGCCGACGACGTGCAGCGGCTGGACCGCCTGATCAGCGACATCTCCAACGCCTCCCGTCTGGATGCCGAACTGTCGCGGGCGGAACCGGAACCGGTGGACATCGGCCTGCTGCTGACCATGCTGGCCGAACTGCGCCAGACGGTCGCCGAAACCGTGGCCGAAACCGTGGCCGAAACCGTCGATGAACCGGTGGCGGCCGGCGGGACGGGAGAGGCCGGGCCTGCACCGCCACGCGTCGTCGTCGACGTGCCGGCGGGCGAGCGTCTGGTGGTGCCGGGACTGGAGGGGCGGCTGACCCAGCTGTTCCAGAACCTGATCGACAACGCCCTGTCCTTCTCGCCGCCCGGCGGTCTGGTGCGGCTGACCGCCCGTCGCAACGGCCGCAGCGTCACGGTGGTGGTGTCGGACCAGGGACCGGGCATCCCGGAGGGGAAGGAGGAGGCGATCTTCGACCGCTTCTATACCGAGAGGCCGGCGGGCGAAAAGTTCGGCACCCACTCCGGTCTCGGACTATCGATCGTGAAACAAATAGTCGGCGCGCACAACGGTTCAGTATTTGCGCAAAATAGGAAGATATCGGACGGGAGCATCAATGGTGCCGACTTCGTCGTGACCCTGCCTCTGCTGTAAGAAGCTCTGCGGAAATTCATACATCCTTTGCACTCTCGGCTAGACAAGCCGCCTGCAAGCACCGATCATGGCTCAGGTCGTTCTCTCCTGTCGGCTGCCGAGGCGCCCGGACCATGCCGGTTCGGTTGTTCCCGTCAGATCGACACGCCTGGAAGAGGGTGGCCACAGCCCGGAACAAGGATGTGGGGTTGCCATGCCTGAGTCCGCTCCACCCGACTCTCCCGTGCAGTTCCCGCTCAATCCCGGCCGCCGTCCCGCCGGCATCGACGCCGCTTCGGCGGAGGTCGTCGATCTGCGCCGTTACCGTCTGGCCCGCCTGATCCGCGATGCCGGCCGGCAGCAGGGGGAACTGGCGAAGCTGATGCGGGACTCCGCACATGAGCGGACGCAGCTGGCGGAGGCGCTTCATGGCGCGCAACGCCACCTCGCCAGCATCGCCGACAACTACAAGGTCCTGCTGGTGCGGCTGAAGCGGGAGAAGGACTTCCGCGACGCCTGCCAGGAGGCGGCGGAGCTGGAGGATCTGGACGAGATGATCCGGCGCCGCGACGCGCTGGCCCTGGAACTGGAGGCGATCCGCCGCACCCCCCGCGGCGCCGCTGGCGCCTGAGGAATCTCACCGCACGAGCAATCAGACCGAAAGAACGGTCGGAAGCGGATGGGGGAGCCCGGACAGGTTTCCCCGCCTGACATCAGGAGCCACCGTTCCGTTTCCATTGACAGAATCGGCGCCACGTCTCACCTTCGCCAGACTATGGTGACGATTCACGGCACCTGCGTCTTGCTCTCCGGAATCGGCGTGCTGCTGCGTGGAGAGTCCGGACGGGGAAAATCGGATTTGGCCTTGCGACTGATCGATGGCGGCGCCCTGCTGGTCGCGGATGACCGGGTGGCGCTGCAGAGCGAGCCCGGCCGCCTGACCGCCTCTTCCCCGCCCACGCTGGCCGGGCTGCTGGAGGTGCGGGGCGTCGGCATCCTGCCCGTTCCCTCGGCTCCGTCCGCTCCCGTCGGTCTCGTCGTCGATCTGGTTTCCCGTCCGGAGGTGGAGCGCCTGCCGGAGGCGGAGACCGAGACGCTGCTGGGCGTCGCCCTGCCCCGCCTCGGGCTCTGCGCCTTCGACGCCTCGACCCCCGCCAAGATCCGCCTTGCCGCCGCCAGCCTGCGCGGCGGCCGGCTGGACCGGGTGCCCGCCAGCCTGTCCGCCCAGCCGAGCCCGGTCACATCATGACATCTTCCGACGTGCCGTCTTCCGAAGGGCTGGGCGACTCCGCCACCACCGCTGCCTCCCGCGGGCGCGTCGTGCTGGTCACCGGC
This sequence comes from Azospirillum sp. B2RO_4, assembly GCF_051124815.1. NCBI lineage: Bacteria > Pseudomonadati > Pseudomonadota > Alphaproteobacteria > Rhodospirillales > Azospirillaceae > Azospirillum > Azospirillum sp. B2RO_4. The sequence continues at coordinate 2,793,926 of NZ_CP118485.1, forward strand.
CTGTCGGGCGCCGGCATGTCGGTGGCGCTGAAGGCGCTGGAGGATCTGGGCTACGAGGCGGTGGACAATCTGCGCCTGTCGCTGGTCCCCGCCCTGATCCGGCAGGCCGACCCGAAACGCCGGCCGCTGGCCCTGGTGATCGACAGCCGAACCCGCGACTTTTCCGCGCAGAACTTCCTGGACGAGCTGGAGGAGTTGCGGGGCGACGGCGATCTCGACGTCAGTCTCGTCTTCCTGGATTGCGGCGACGAGGTGCTGCAGCGCCGCTTCACCGAGACCCGCCGCCGCCATCCGCTGGCGGAGGACCGCACGGTGCCCGACGGCATCCAGCGCGAACGGGCCCTGCTGTTCCCGCTGAAGGAGGAGGCCGACGTCACCATCGACACCACGCAACTGTCCATTCACGATTTGCGGCGCATCCTGTCCGGACATTTCCGGCGTGACGCCCAGGCAGCCTTGCAGGTGTTCGTGACCTCCTTCTCGTTCCGCCAGGGACTTCCGCGCGAAGCCGATCTGGTCTTCGACGTGCGGTTCCTGACCAACCCGCATTACGATCCGGAGCTTCGGCCGCTGACCGGCCTGCATCCGGCCGTCGCCGCGCGGGTGGAGGGTGACGCCGACTACCCGGCCTTCTTCCGGAACCTGACCGAACTGCTGCGCCCGCTGCTGCCGCGCTACAACCAGGAAGGCAAGAGCTACCTGACCATCGCCATCGGCTGCACCGGCGGCAAGCACCGTTCCGTCTTCATCGCCGAACGGCTGGCGGCCTGGCTGAAGGAGCAGGGGCTGCGGGTCAACCTGAGCCATCGCGAACTGGACCGGCAGGGCCTGCGCACCGGGGCTGGCGCCCTGGGCGGCAGTCAGGCCCCTTACCCGGCCCCCCAGCAGGCCCCTCACCAGGGATGATGCAAATTGCGCCTTGACGACCATACGTCCAACCAACGATCCAGATGCGATGAGCGCAGGCGCCTTGCGGCACCGGCCCTCGCGCAGGTCTCCGGGGAGGACCCAACCTTGAAGGATGTCCCATGATCGGTATGGTTCTTGTCACCCACGGGCGGCTGGCCGAGGAGTTCATCGCCGCGCTGTTCCACGTCGTGGGCGAACAGCAGCAGGTGCGCGCCGTGTGCATCGGGCCGGACGACGACATGGAACAGCGCCGCCAGGACATCCTGAATTCGGTGGCGGAGGTCGATGACGGGTCGGGTGTCGTGGTGCTGACCGACATGTTCGGCGGCACGCCCTCCAACCTCGCCATCTCCATCATGGACAAGGCGAAGGTCGAGGTGATCGCCGGCGTCAACCTGCCGATGCTGATCAAGCTGGCCAGCGTGCGCAAGACCGAGCCGCTCGACAAGTCGGTGATCGCCGCCCGCGACGCCGGGCAGAAATACATCAACGTCGCCTCCACCCTCCTGTCGGACTGAACCGCCCGCGATGAGCCACCCCGACGACATGGCGCCGACCGACGGCGAGATCCGCCGCACCGCCACCATCACCAACCAGCGCGGCCTGCACGCGCGCGCCTCGGCCAAGTTCGTCAAGCTGGTCGCCACCTTCAACGCCGAGATCTCGGTGCGCCGCGGCGATTCCGTGGTGTCCGGCGAATCGATCATGGGGCTGATGATGCTGGCCGCCGGTCCGGGGACCAGTGTGGAACTGCGCGCCAGCGGCGCCCAGGCCGACGCGGCGATGGATGCCCTCCTGGATCTGATCAACCGCAAGTTCGATGAAGAGTGACCTGCCCCCCGCCGTCCCGGCCGCCATCCCCACCGGCGGCCCGGTGGCCGGCCCCGACCGCGGCGGTTCGGGCGGAACACCGCCCCTCGACCAGCTGAGCGGATCGGCCAGCGGTTTCGGGCGGGCCCTGCGCGGCCTCGGCGTGTCGCCCGGCATCGCCATCGGCCCGGCCCATGTGGTGGAAAGCGGCGCCGTCGCCATCCCCGAATACATCATCGAACCCGACGCCGTCGAGGCGGAGGTCGCCCGCTTCAACGAGGCGGCGACCAAGGCGCGCCGCCAGATCAAGAAGCTGAAGAGCAAGGCGTTGGTCCTGCCCGACTCGGCGTCGGAGGAGATCGGCTTCCTGCTGGACGCCCACCTGTCGATGGTCACCAACTCGCGCCTGACCCGCGGGGTGGAACATCGCATCAAGCAGGACCGCGTCAACGCCGAGGCCGCCATCCAGGCGGAGATCGCCGCCATCGCCGCGACCTTCGCCGGCATGGACGACGCCTATCTGGCCGGCCGCATCGACGACATCCGCGAGGTCGGGCGGCGGCTGACCCGCAACCTGATGAAGCAGGAATACCGGGCCTTCAGCACCCTCGCTCCCGGCAGCATCATCCTGGCGGAGGAGCTGACTCCCGCCGACACCGCCCTGCTCGACCCCGCCGTCGTCGGCGGCTTCGCCACCGTGCTGGGCGGCGCGGAGGGGCACACGGCGATCCTCGCCCGCTCGCTCGGCCTGCCGGCGGTGTTGGGCGCGCCCGGCCTGCTCGCCGGCGTGCGCAACGGCGTGACGGTGATCGTCGACGGAATACAGGGCCGCGTGCTGATCGACCCGCCGGCCGATGTGCTGGACGACTACGGCGAACGCCGGGCCGCCCGCGAACGCGAGCGCCAGGGATTGAAGAGCTTGCGCAAGCTGCCCGCCGTCACCCGCGACGGCACCGCCGTGACGCTGATGGCGAACCTGGAGCTGCCCCGCGACCTGGACCAGGCGCTGGAACATGGCGCCCAGGGCATCGGCCTGCTGCGGACCGAGTTCATGTTCATGAACCGCGACCATCTGCCCGACGAGGATGAGCAGTACACCGTGCTGCGCACCATGATCGAGGGGATGGGCGGCCGCACCGTCACCGCCCGCACCATGGATCTGGGCGGCGAGAAGCTGGCCGGCTGGATGGCCGGGCGCTATGGCGAGCCGGCCAACCCGGCGCTGGGCCTGCGCGCCATCCGGCTGGGCCTGCGCGAACCGAAGCTGCTGGAGACCCAGCTCGCCGCCATGCTGCGGGCCGGCGCCCATGGGCCGCTGCGCATCCTGCTGCCGATGATCGCCTCGGTCACCGAGGTGCAGAAGGTGCGGGAGATGATGGGGCAGGTCGCCCGCCGCCTGCGCCGCCGCGGCGTCGCCATCGCCGACCCGCTGCCGCCGGTGGGCGTGATGGTGGAGGTGCCGGGCGCTGCGCTGGCGGCCGACGCGCTGGCCTATGCCGCCGACTTCTTCTCCATCGGCACCAACGACCTGACCCAATACACGCTGGCCATCGACCGTGCCGACGAACAGGTCGCCACCCTCTACGACCCGCTGCATCCGGCGGTGTTGCGGCTGATCCAGTTCACGGTGGAGGCGGCACTGCGCGCCCGCATCCCGGTGTCGGTCTGCGGCGAGATCGCCGGCGACCCGCGCTATTGCGCGCTGCTGCTGGGGTTGGGCGTGCGCGAGCTGTCGATGGCGCCGCTGTCGGTGCCGGCGGTGAAGAAGCGCATCCGCTCGCTCGACCTGATGGAGGCGGGCAAGCGCGCCCGCGTCATCATGGATCAGAGCGACAGTGGCCGCATCGCCACGCTGCTGGACGACTTCAACGCCATCCTGTAGCGCCCCCGCTCAAGGTGCCTTGCGTCCTGCCATGTGGCCGAGATAGGCGACGACGCGGTCCAGATCGGCATCGCTCAGCATCGCCGGATCGAAGCCCGGCATCTGCTGGCCCGGCCATGTCCGGACGGAGCGGGGATCGCGGACCAGCCGCTTCAGCCCGGCGGGGGTGAGGTATTCGGTCGGGTTCATCGGCCGGTTCAGGTCTGGCCCCATCGTGGCGCTGCCGGCGCCGTTCAGGGTGTGGCAGGCCATGCATTGGGTGATGAACACCGCCTGACCGGCGCGGATCGGCGAATCGGCGGCCAGTCCCGGCTCGACCGCCAGCTGCGGCCAGCGCCGCAGCGGATCGTCCGAAGCGACGATGCGGGCCAGCTGGTAGGGCCATTGTTCGCTGCGCACCCCCGACGCCTCCGGCCGCACCCACACCAGATAGAAGGGTCCGGCGGACACTTCCTTGCCCGGGAGGTTGGGCCAGGGCCGGTCGGCCGGTTCCACCGCCAGGAAGGCGACGGCTCCGTCGGGACCCGTGCGCAGGCACAGCTCCGGCGGCAGCTGCGCGGTGAAGCCGTCCGACGCCACCCCTTCCAGCATGGTACCGGGCGGGAAGTCATCGATGCCCAGCAGGCTGGCGAGCGGCACAGCGCGGTAGCGCATCGGCCGGCCATAGGCGATGTCGGCGGGTACGTCGACGGTCACCACATCGGGCCGGGCCAGCAGGGCGTCGCGGTCGAACACCCGCTCGGCCCCCGCCCCGGCCCCGGCAATGGCGATCGTCAATGTCGGCCCGCCGGCCAGCGCCCCATGCAGCGGCAAGGCGGCAAGAAGAAGAAACAAGAAGGCGGCGAGCAGGCGCCCGCCCCTACGCGCAATCGACGTCTTCATCATTCCGGGTCGTCCTCCGCTTCGTCCTCATCCCACGGGTCTTCATCGTCCGGCTTGGCGCTTCGCTGGGCGGAGGCCGGTTCCCGCTCCAGCCGCTCGATCTGTTCGGGATGGGTGATCTCGATCATCGGGCCGTTGCGCAGTGTGATCCAGCCGCGCACGCGCACGCGGCGGCCCTCATAGGACAGCGGGTCGATGCCGGCGCGGGTGACCTCGCGCATCGCGGCGCGGCCGATATGGACGGTGACATCGCTGCGCCAGTCGGCGCCGAAATCCAGCCAGGTCTCGCCGCCGCCCTTGGAGACCGCCAGCACCACCCCCTCCACCAGCTGGAAGCTGTCGCGGTCGCGGGCGAGTTCGTCGGCGTCGGCGGCATCGCGCACGGCATAGACCCGGCTGCGCCACAGCCCACGCCCGGCATCGCGCGCGGTAGTCTCGCCCGCCAGCAGCTCGGCGGCGTAGGCGCGGGCGTCGGGCCGGGTGTGGACCCGCGCCGTCCCGCGCACCAGCAGCGCCGACTGCAGCCACAGCCCATCCTCCCGCACCAGTTGGGCGAGCAGCCGGCCATGGCGGTCGACCGGCGCCGGCCCATGCAGCAGGATGCGGCGGTTCAGCGCCAGATCGCTCAGCGCCCGGGTCGCGGCCTCCGCCAGCGGCCAGACGCGGCCGTCGGCGGGATTGGCGCTTCGCGGCGGCTTGGCTGCCTCGATGCCGGCCAGCCGGACCTGTCGGCCGTCCTCCAGTTCCAGCGTATCGCCGTCCAGCACGGCGGTGACCCGCAGCGGCTCAGCCGCGGCGGCACCGGCCAGCAGCAGCAGCCAGCCCAGAAGCGGCAAGGCCAAGCTCACAAGCGGAAGCGTGACATATCGCATCGGGAATGCCGTCCTTGCGGAACATCCGCCGCCGGGCGGGGTTCTGACCGGTATGCCGACCCACGTCCCCTTCCGCAAGCCGTTCCGCATGGCGCTGGCCGCGATCTGGCTTGCCGCCACTCCCGTCCTGGCTCCGACTTCCCAGGCCGGGCTGCTCGACAACGTCCTGTCGGGCGGCGACGAGGCGGCGCTCGGCGCGCAGGAGCATCCCAAAATCCTGGCCCAGTTCGGCGGGGCGGTGAAGGATGCCAGGCTGCAAGGCTATATCGACCGGCTCGGCCGCAAGCTCGCCGCGACCACCGAGCGGGCGCGCGAGCCCTGGACCTTCACCGTGCTGGACAGCGACGTGACCAACGCCTTCGCCCTGCCCGGCGGCTATGTCTATGTCACCCGCGGCCTGCTGGCGCTGGCGGAGGACGAGGCGGAGGTGGCCGGCGTGCTGGCGCACGAGATCGGCCATGTCACCGCCCACCATTCGGCGCAGCGCCAGACCCGGCAGACCATCGCCGGCATCCTTGCCGCCGGGGTCGGGCTGGTGTTCGGCAACGACACGCTGGCGCAGCTGGCCGGGCTGGGCGGTACCGCCGTGGTCGCCAGCTATTCCCGCGAGCAGGAGCTGGAGGCCGACCGTCTCGGTGTCGAGACCCTGCAGCGCACCGGCTACGACCCTTTCGCCATGGCGACCTTCCTGGAGACACTGCGGCGCGACAGCCAGTATGAGGGCCTGCGCGCCGGCAACAAGGGCGAGGGCGGCTTCGACTTCCTCGCCAGCCATCCGGCGACCGAGGAACGCGTGCGCATCGCCGCCGACCTCGCCCGCAAGATGCCGCAGGGCGGCGCCCGGCCGCGCGATCCTTACCTCGCGGCGGTCGACGGCATGATCTATGGCGACAGCCCGGAGAACGGCTATGTCCGCGGCCGGACCTTCGCCCACCCGCAGCTCGGCATCGCCTTCACCGTGCCGCAGGGCTATTCGCTGCTGAACGGCGCCGATCAGGTGGTCGCCAAGGGGAAGAACGGCACCGCCATGGCCTTCGACGGCGGATCGGCCGCCGGTGTCTCCGACCCGGTCGCCTTCCTGACCGGCGTCTGGGGCAAGGGGGCCAACCTGTCCAATGTCCAGCGCATCACCATCGGCGGCATGCCGGCGGCGACCGCCACCACCCGCGGCGAGTCCAACGGCGACAGCGCCGACATCCGGCTGGTGGCGATCCGCGCGCCGGACGGCAAGATGTACCGCTTCACCTTCCTGGCGCCGGTGGGAACGCTGGCTCGTTTCGATACCGATTTCCAGGCGGCGGCCAACAGTTTCCATCGCCTGACCGCCGAGGAGGCTGCCCGCTACCGCCCACGTCGCGTCCAGGTGGCGGCGGTGCGGCCGGGCGACAGCATCGACGGCTTCGTCCGCCGCATGCCGCAGGAGCCTTACGCCGAGGAATTGTTCCGGATCATCAACGACCTGCCGCCGGGAACGCCGCTGCAGCCCGGCCAGCGGGTGAAGGTGATTGTCGGCGAATAGAGCCTTGCCCGGCGTGAGCGTGGCCGCATGAAATCCGCGTAAGGATACAGCCCGGCGGGTTGCCGCCGGACGGACGGGCGGGTAGGCTGCCGCGCATGTCCGACACCCCGTCAGCGCGCGCTCAGATCGCACCGGCCGTTCCGGCAAAGGCTGCGAAGCCGGCGCAGAAGCCGAAGCCCGCCGGGCGCCGGCGGCTGCGGCTGCCCATCGCCGCGGTGCTGGTGGCGGGGTTCGGCTCCCTGATGCTGGCGGCGGTCGCCAGCGTGCTCGTCCTGGGTCTGGTCAGCGCCACCACCAACACCTTCGCCCTGCTGAACGACAAGGCCGATCTGGCGCTGGCCGGGGTGGAGGTGCGGGTGCGCCACCAGCTCGACCCGGCGCGGGAGATGGCGCGCTTCGTCGCCGGGCTGGTGGAGCGGGGCGACCTGCGCACCGGCGACAGCACGGCGATGATCGACACGCTGCGCGGCGCGTTGGCCGGCGCGCCGGACGTCACCGGCCTCGCCTTCATCCGCCCCGACCTGACCGGGGTGCGCGTTGGCCGACTGAACGGCGAGCTGATCGCCGAGCCCTTCGACATGCAGGGCGAAAGCGACATTCCGCCGGAGGTTCTGGACGGTCCCAACCGCAGCGCCGCCAGCTGGGCCGAGCCGCGCTGGCTGAAGGAGGCGCAGAACAGCTTCGTCACCGTCTACCAGCCGGTGCGGCGCGACGGCCGCTATCTGGGGCAGGTGGCGGTCGGCGTCTCCTTGGGAGACCTGTCGCGCTTCCTGCAGGTCCTGTATGTGGAGCAGGGGCTGAACGCCTTCGTGCTGTACGACCACAGCCATGTGCTGGCCCATCCGGCGCTGGTCGGTCGGAGCTTCGATTTCTCCGGCAAGCTCGACGGCCCGCCGCTGCCGCGCATCGATCAGGTCGACGACCCGGCTCTGGCGGCGCTCTGGTCCGGCGGCGTGCCGGTCCAGTCGCTGAAGAAGCGGGTGGAGGCACGCGGCGTGCGCGTTCTCGGCAGCGACTACACCTTCCTGACCCGCAAGATGGCGGGATACGGCCAGCAGGACTGGATCATCGGCATCGGCTATCGCGACGGCGAGATGGGGGTGGAGATCCGCCGGCTCTACGTCACCGGTGCCGTCGGCTTCGCCATCCTGCTGGTGTCGGTCGGGGTGGCGCTGCTGGTCGGGCGGCGGATCAGCCGGCAGGTGGCGCGGCTGGCCGAGGCCGCCGACCGCGTCCGCGCCTTCGAATTCCGCGCCATCCCCGACCTGCCGGATTCCCGCCTGCGCGAGATGGCGCGGGCCGCCGCCGCCTTCAACGCCATGATCGCCGGCCTGCGCTGGTTCGAAACCTATGTTCCGAAGGCGCTGGTCCTGCGCCTGATGCGCCAGCGCGAGACCGAGGGCGGGCTCGATTCCGTACAGCGCGAGGTGACGGTGATGTTCACCGACATCCGCGGCTTCTCGCGCATGGCCGAGCATATGGCCGCCGCCGACACCGCCGCCCTGCTGAACGAGCATTTCACCCTGCTCGCCGCCTGCATCGAGGCGGAGGGCGGCACGGTGGACAAGTTCATCGGCGATTCCCTGATGGCCTTCTGGGGCGCGCCGGAGGCGCAGGAGGACCATGCCGTCCGTGCGCTGCGCGCCGCGCTGGCGATCCACCACGCCATCCGCGCCGACAACCGCCGCCGGGTCGCCGCCGGCCGGGCGCCGATCCATGTCCGCGTCGGGCTGCACAGCGGCCCGGTGGTGGTGGGCAACATCGGCTCCGACAGCCGGATCAACTACACCATCGTCGGCGACACCGTGAACGTCGCCGCCCGCATCGAGGAGCTGTCGGCCGCCCTCCAGGGCGAGGCCGAGGTCATCGTGCTGACCAGCGGCGTCACCGCCGCCAAGGGCAAGGACGCCGTCCCGCTGGTCCGCCAGGGCGGCCGGTCGCTGCGCGGTCGCACCGGCATGACCGAACTCTGGCGTCTGGTGCTGGAGGAAGAGAAGAAGGCCGCACCGCCGGCGGGGGAGAAGGCGATGCCATCTCTCCCCCTCCCTTCCCTTCCCGATGCGGGAGAAGGCGCGAAGCCGGCATTCGCAGGTAAGGATACACCCTAAATCTGGTCGGCACTTCCAGCTAACTCACTGATAAAGCTGGAACATCCCCTCGCCCATCCTTACGTCAACGCCAGCCGCGGCGGCCACCGCGACGGTCGTCCTCGTCGAACAGTTCGGCCAGCTTGTTCATCATCGTGCCGCCCAACTGCTCCGCGTCGACGATGGTCACGGCGCGGCGGTAGTAGCGGGTCACGTCGTGGCCGATGCCGATCGCCACCAGTTCCACCGGGGACCGGGTCTCGATCTGCTCGATGGTCTGGCGCAGATGGCGCTCCAGGTAATTGCCGGCATTCACAGACAGGGTGGAGTCGTCCACCGGCGCGCCGTCGGAGATCACCATCAGGATGCGGCGCTGTTCCGGCCGGCCGAGCAGCCGGTTGTGCGCCCATTGCAGCGCCTCGCCGTCGATATTCTCCTTCAGGATGCCTTCGCGCAGCATCAGCCCCAGATTCTTGCGGGCGCGGCGCCACGGCATGTCGGCCGCCTTGTAGACGATGTGGCGCAGGTCGTTCAGCCGGCCGGGATGCGCCGGCTTGCCGGCGGCGACCCAGGCCTCGCGCGCCTGTCCGCCCTTCCAGGCGCGGGTGGTGAAGCCCAGCACCTCCACCTTCACCGCGCAGCGCTCCAGCGTGCGGGCGAGGATGTCGGCGCTCATCGCGGCGATGGAGATCGGCCGGCCGCGCATCGAGCCGGAATTGTCGATCAGCAGCGACACCACCGTGTCGCGGAAGTCCATCTCCTTCTCCGCCTTGAAGGAGAGCGGCAGGACCGGGTTGGCGACGACGCGGGCCAGCCGGGCGGCGTCGAGGATGCCCTCCTCCAGGTCGAAGTTCCACGAGCGCTGCTGCTTGGCCATCAGGCGGCGCTGCAGCCGGTTCGCCAGCTTGGAGATCACGCCCTGCAGATGCTGCAGCTGCTGGTCCAGCAGGTGGCGCAGCCGTTCCAGTTCCGCCGGGTCGCAGAGGTCGGCGGCGTCGACCACCTCGTCATACTGGGTGGTGTAGGCCTTGTAGGCGTTGGGATCGGGCTCGTTGCGGCGGTTGACGTCGTTGCGCCAGGGCTGGCCGGGGCCGGCGGGCTCCTCCGCCCCCTCGCCCTCGCCCATCTCCATGTCGCCTTCCTCGCCGGCGCCCTCCTCGGCGCTTTCGCCGGCCTCCGACGAATCCTGCATGTCCGACGACGCCATGGATTCGGAGTCCGACTGGTCCTCGTCCTGGCCGCGGGTCTGGCCGTGCTGGGGCGACTCCTCGTCTTCGGAGGACTGGGTCTGCTGGTCCTCCTCCTCTTCCTGGTCGGCTTCCTGCCCGACTTCCATGTCGAGATCGGCCAGCAGGCGGCGGACGGCCTTGGCGTAGGCCTCCTGGTCGCCGGCATAGTTGGCCAGCCCCTTCATGTCCCGGCCCAGCCGCTCCTCGATCCAGGGGCGCCAGAGGTCGACGGCATGGGCGGCGGCGGGCGGCGGCGGCGCGCCGGTCATCGCCTCGCGCGCCATCAGCCGCAGCGCTTCGGACAGCGGAACCTGCCCGCGGTCCTCGACACGGTCGAGGCCCTGGCGGGTGTAGCGGTCGTCCAGCGCCGCTTCCAGGTTATGGGCAACGCCGGCCATGTCGCGGCTGCCCAGCGCCTCGCAGCGTGCCTGCTCCATCGCGTCGTAGGCCTGGCGCGCGGCATCGCCCAGCGGCATGCGGTGGGCATGAACGGTGGCGTCGTGATAGCGCAGCCGCAGCGCAACGGCGTCTGCCGCCCCGCGCAGCTTGGCGACCTCGACCGGATTCAGGTCGCGCGCCGGCAGCGGCACCCGCACCCGCTGGCCCGACAGGCCCGGCGGATCGGACGAAAAGCCCACCTGCACCTCCGCCCGCCGGGACATGGCGCGCACCGTGGCGGTGGTTGACCGCTTGAAGGCTTCGACGGGGGTGTCGTTCTGGGTGGTCATCGCGGGGGCGTCTTCGTTCTTGGGAGAGTTACGGCGCGGTGGGCAGGATCGACACCGAGCAGGGCATGGCTCTTACGGACATGCCGGGACGTGAACCGCTGATCAAGCTCTTGCCCGGAAATGCCGCCCGTCCCGATCCATGTGAATCCTTGTGTGCTGCGCCCCGACTTCACCGAAGATCAGGGCACAGCACGGACACTCACACGAGGTTCGCCTGGACCCCCGTCTCCGGCAGTTCGACGCCGAAGCAGCGCTGGTAGTATTCGGCCACCGTCGGCCGCTCCACCTCGTCGCACTTGTTGAGGAAGGTGATGCGGAAGGCGAAGGCGACGTCGTTGAAGATCTTCGCGTTCTCGGCCCAGGTGATGACCGTGCGCGGGCTCATGACGGTGGAGATGTCGCCGTTGATGAAGCCGGCGCGGGTCAGGTCGGCCAGCCGCACCATCGACGCCACCGTGTCACGGCCCTTGGCGTCGTCATAGGACGCGACCTTGGCCTGGACGATCTTCACCTCGGCATCGACCGGCAGATAGTTCAGCGTCGCCACGATGTTCCAGCGGTCCATCTGGCCCTGGTTGATCTGCTGCGTGCCGTGATAGAGGCCGGTGGTGTCGCCGAGACCCACGGTGTTCGCGGTGGCGAACAGGCGGAAGGCCGGGTGCGGACGGATGACGCGGTTCTGGTCGAGCAGCGTCAGCTTGCCCTCCACCTCCAGCACGCGCTGGATCACGAACATCACGTCGGGACGGCCGGCGTCATATTCGTCGAACACCAGGGCGCACGCATGCTGCAGCGCCCAGGGCAGGATGCCCTCGCGGTATTCGGTGACCTGCACGCCGTCGCGCAGCACGATCGCGTCCTTGCCCATCAGGTCGATGCGGCTGATGTGGCTGTCCAGGTTGACGCGGATGCAGGGCCAGTTCAGCCGGGCCGCGACCTGTTCGATGTGGGTCGACTTGCCGGTGCCGTGATAGCCCTGGACCATGACGCGGCGGTTGTAGGCAAAGCCGGCGAGGATGGCCAGCGTCGTGTCCCGGTCGAACCGGTAGGCGCTGTCGAGGTCGGGGACATGCTCCGAGCGCTGGCTGAAGGCCGGCACCTGCATGTCGCTGTCGATGCCGAAGACCTCGCGCACCGAGACCGTCGTGTCGGGTTTGTGGTCGAACAGGGCCGAGCTGGCCTGGGTCGCTCCTTGGGAAGCCATGGGTGGTTTCTTACGTTCCAGCGAGTGTCGGTTGTCCGGCGGCCGCGGGATCGACCCGGCCCGCCAACGGGGTTTCAGGCAGCATAACAGGCTTTCAGCGTATTGTAGGCCTGATTGATTTCTTTCAGGCGTTCTTCCGCAGCCTTGTCGCCGCCGTTGGCATCGGGATGATGCTTTTTCGCAAGCTCCCGATAGCGTGCCTTGATCCGTGTGAAGTCCACGGGCGGCGTCAATTCCAGGACCGCCAGCGCCTTTTCCTCGTCGGTGCGGGCGTGGTGGCGCCGGTGCGCCTTTTCCTCATCCTTCGTCTTGCCGGCTTCGTGGCCGAATTCGAAACTGAAGCCGTTGACCACGCGCTCGCGGATGAAGCGCTCCTGCGTCGCCCATTTGCCGAGAGGCCAGCTCGGCCGCTGCCAGGTGGTGTCGCGCCGCACCTCCGCCTCGATCTGGTCGGTCGACATGCCGGCGTAGTAATCCCAGGCGCGGTTGTATTCCCGGACATGGTCCAGGCAGAACCACCAGTACTCGTTGAGACTGCTGCGGCTTTTCGGCGCACGGTATTCGCCCGCGGCGACGCACTCGGGGTGGTCGCACACACGGGCGGCCGCACGCGGAGCGGCGTAGCTGTCGTAACTGGAGCGGGTGCGGTTCCTGGTCATCGGCCAAGTATGGGAAGAGCCGATGGCTCTGGCAAGCGCGCCGAATCGGGCTTCCGTCATCCGCAATCCGCGGGACGTTGCGCTTGACAGGCGCTTGACAGAAGCGGGGCTCGCACCCTCTCCTGGCTCGCGGCGCGGCCGTCGGGAACCGCTTCCCAGGCGCCGCTCGTCCCACGCATTCCCGACCAGTGCCCAGACATCAGGACCCGCCATGGAATACGCCACCCGTATCCGCGAAAAGCTGACCGCCGGACTGGCCCCGGACCGGCTCGAGGTCGTCGACGACAGCGCCCGTCATGCCGGCCATGCCGGGGCGGACGCCGCCGGGGAGACCCATTTCCACGTCACCGTCGTTTCCGCCGCCTTCGCCGGCAAGTCGCGGGTGGAGCGCCAGCGGATGGTCTACGCCCTGCTGGCCGACGAACTGCGCGAGCGTGTGCATGCGCTGGGCCTGACCACCAACGCCCCGGGCGAAGCCGGGGCCTGACCTTACCCAAGGGATCCGCCGCGGTCACGGATCGACCGTTCGCACGCTCAAAGTAATGGGCGGACGGACGGCGGAAATAGCATACATATGGATGCAACCAAGAGTCGATTTTAGGAAATCTTGTAAGAACGAAAGACGCTAGCGTGGTTGCAATTCCCGCCGCGTTTAGTAAAGTGCCAGATATGCAACCATTTATCGCGCCGTGGCGGACACAAACTTCGCATGTCCGCCGGCGGCTTCGTGGAAGGGGCTGCGGATGGCGAAGCGTGGGCCGAAGAAAAAGCGGGTGGACGCTCCCCAGACGGGGGTGGAACCGCTGAGGAGCCAGAACATCATGATCGGCGGGCACCGCACGAGCATGCGGCTGGAGCCGTCGATGTGGGATGCTCTGGAGGATATCGGCCGTCGGGAAGGTCTGACCGTCAACCGCCTCTGCACCCAGATCAAGGAGCGGATCGAAGAGCAGGCGCGCCGCCGGGGCATCAACCCGGAGGATGCGGATGTCACCCTGACGTCCGCGGTGCGTGTTTTCATTGCCTCCTATTACCGCCGGGCCTGCACGGAGGACGGCCATCAGCGCGCCGGGCACGGCGGCAGCGATCCGTTCGTCGGCACGCCGTTCGATCTGCCGCCCTCCGACGAGGCCGAAGGCATCCAGGCCGCGGTCGCTGTCGGCGGAAATTTCCCGTCACCCGGCCCGGTTCCGGCCGGTTCCGCCCATTCCCATCTGGACGCCTGAGCGGGATCTTCAGCGGCTTCGGTGCTTATTCCACCGCCTCTTCGCGGGCGTCCTCGTTTTCACCGCCGGTGTAGTGCGCAGGCCAGTGCTTGCGCACAACCTCCCCATTGCTGTCGAAGATGTGGCACATGTTCAGCAGGGCCGGCCGCTTGCCGTCGTCCAGGGTCGGCTTGCCGGCTGCCTTGGCGCGTTCCGCCGCCTCGCGCGCCAGGATCGGGTAAACGGTCTGGAAGGCGGTTGTCGCCAGCGGCCCCAGCAGCTCCACCAGATGGGTGCAGCCCTTCGGCCCGCCCAGCCGTTCCTTCACCGCGCGGGTCCAGCCCGGACCGATGCGCAGGCCGACCAGCTGCTGGAACCGCGGCGTAATGCTGCCGCAGGCCTTGTAGGGGCTGTGTTCGGTCACCGCCTCCACCGCCTGGACGGTCAGCTTGTCGTCCACCGTCAGGCGCATCCACATCTGGTGGATCGGCGTTCCTGGCTCCAGGTGGCCGCGCTCCTCGGTGTGGAAGCCGTAGCTCTTGACGTCGGTCAGGTGGCCTTCGATGTCCCACAGCCCGTCGGCGCGCCGGAAGCCCTGACAGGTGACGCGGCGGGTGTGGATCGGCTCGCGCGCGGCGGGGGCGGACAGCGAGGGCGCGGACATCGGGCGTTCCAGTTCAGCAGTGAGGGTGGCTCACCCTCGACTATCGGCGGGGCCGGGCGCCCGGTCAACCCGACCCCGCCGCAACGCAGCGTTACCTATAGGTCAACCTTGCGGTCATCCCAGGGTGGCTTCCGCCGAATAGCCGGTGCCGAACATGTAGGCTTCGCGGCTGCGCAGTTCGTCCTCCAGATGGGTGCGCACCACGGCGAACAGGTCGCGGATCGACACCATGCCGACGACCTCGCCGCCCACCGCGATCGGCAGGTGGCGATAATGGTGCCGTTCCATCAGGTCGAGCGCCGCCAGCGCGGTGGCCGAGGGTTCCAGCGTGTCCGGATCGGCGGTCATCACCGCGGACAGCCGGGTGGTGTCGGGGTCGAGGCCGGCGGCGACCACGCGGGCGGTCATGTCGCGCTCGGTGACGATGCCCTTCAGCGTGCGCCCTTCGGTGACCAGCACCGCGGCGATGCGCTTTTCAGCCATCAGCGTGGCGGCATCGCGCACGGTGGCGTCCGGCGGCAGGCAGGTCAGCTCCTGGTTCTTGATGACGTCAGGCATCAGTCGGCGTGTCGGCATGTGTCCCATCTCCCTCGTGATTGCAGGTTTTGTGGACGAACGATGCACTCGACCGCGATTTCGCAGCGCGGCATACCGATCCTGTCAGCTTAATGCGCGGATAGTCAATAGAACCGATTGCTGTAAACTTACCACATATCTTGGTATGTCTTTGCCGCCCGCCCGGTTATGGCCCGGTTATTGGCCGGATTCCAGCCGCTTGCGCAGCCCGTCGAAGCCGCTGGTGTAGATGCCGGCGATGGCCTTGCGGGCTTCGGCGTCGGAGGCGCCCTTGGCCTCGAACTTCGAGGACCAGGTGATGCGGGTGGTGTGGGCGTCCACCGCGCTCAGCCGGATTGTGGAGTTGTAGTTCTTCACCGGCAGCGGCCCGCTCAGCAGCGTGTAGCGCAGCCGGTGCTTGGCGGCGGACAGGCCGGTCAGCCGTTCCTGGATGGCGCCGCCGCCCTTCAGCGCAAGGTCGCGCTCCTGGCTTTTCCCGGTCTTGCGCAGGTTGCAGCTCTCGACCGCCGGGTGCCAGTCGCCGATGGCGCAGAAGGGGCCGATCTGCTTCCACACCTGCTCGATCGGCGCCTTGATCGTCGCCTGCTCGCGAACCTCAAGCGCCATGGCCGGCGCCGCCGCCAGCAGCACCGCCCCCACGGCCGCCCCCAAGGCCGCCGTTGGGGCCGACACACCCACCATTGCCTTCATCGCCCATCCTCCCGGTTCCCGCCGCGGCGGAATGGCCGCGGTCTTGTCGGGGGAGTATGGGCGGGCAATCGTCGGCGCGGCTATTGTGCGAAAGGCGGATTGTCAGCGATATGGTGGATCAGGCGGGCCGGACCGACTCCTCCAGCACGGCGCGGACGGCGGCGGCATCGACATCGCGGCGGGTGAAGGCGTTGCCGATGCGGTCGGCCAGGATGAAGGTGATGCGGCCGTCCTGCACCTTCTTGTCCTTGGCCATCGATCGCACCAGCCCATCGACGTCCCAGGCGACGCCGGGGATGTCGGCCGGGCGCACCGGCAGGCCGACCTCGGCCAGATGGGCGCGGGCGCGCCGGGCGTCTTCGGCCGGACACAGGCCCAGCCGGACCGACAGGTCGAAGGCCAGCACCATGCCGATCGCCACCCCTTCGCCATGCAGCAGGGTCTGGCCGAAGCCGGTCGCCGCCTCCAGCGCATGGCCGAAGGTGTGGCCCAGGTTCAGCAGCGCGCGGTCGCCGCTCTCGCGCTCGTCCACCCCGACGATGTCGGCCTTGGCGCGGCAGCTGACCGTCACCGCATGGCGCCGGGCGTCGCTGTCGCCGTCCACCACCCGCCGGCCGTTCCGCTCCAGCCACGCGAAGAAGTCGGGCTGGCGGATCAGGCCGTATTTCACCACCTCGGCGTAGCCGGCCAGAACCTCGCGGCGGGGCAGGGTGTCCAGCGTGGCGGTGTCGGCGATGACCAGGCGCGGCTGGTGGAAGGCGCCGATCAGGTTCTTGCCGTGGCGGCTGTTGATGCCGGTCTTGCCGCCGACCGAGCTGTCGACCTGGCTCAGCAGCGTCGTCGGCACCTGGATGAAGTCGATGCCGCGCAGCGCCGACGCCGCGGCGAAGCCGGTGATGTCGCCGATCACCCCGCCGCCCAGCGCCAGCAGGACGGTCGACCGCTCGATCCCGCGGCCCAGGATGTCGTCCATCAGCTGCTGGAAATGGGCGAAGTCCTTGGTCTTCTCGCCGGCCGGCAGGACGATGGCCGGTTGCGGCGCGATCCCCGCCCCCTGCATCGCCGCGTTCAACCGGTCCAGATGCAGCGGCGCCACGTTGGCATCGGTCACCACGATCGGCGCCCGGCCGCGGGTGACGGCGGCGATGCGCTCGCCGGATCGGGCCAGCACGCCGTCGCCGACCAGGATGTCGTAGCTGCGGGCGCCCAACTCCAGGCGGACGGTGTCGAGAGCGGCCGGGGTGGTGGCGGAGACGGAGGTCATCGGGGCAGTCCGCGAAGCTGGTGGTTCAGGGATAAGGATGGGAACGGCGGGTCAGGAGGCGTCCGTCTTGCCGGATTCGGTTTTGGTGGCGTCGCCCTTGCCGGGCCGACCGCCGCGCGGCGCACGGTGGGGAAGCTGGACGCCGAAATGCGCCTCCAGCGCGTCGATCACCAGCTCCACCGTCACGTCGGGCGGGCGTTCGTCGCTGACCACGGTCAGGTCGGCCTCGGCATAGATGGGATAGCGCTGTTCCATCAGCCGGCCCAGGATGGCGCGCGGGTCGCCCTGGTTCAGGATCGGGCGGTGGGTGCGCCGGGCGGTGCGGGCGACCAGCACGTCCAGTTCGGCACGCAGCCAGACCGACACGCCGTGCTCGCGGATGGCGGCGCGGGTCTCCGGGTCCATGAAGGCGCCGCCGCCGGTCGCCAGGATATGCACCGGCTCGTCCTTCACCAGACGGCTGATGATGCGGCGTTCGACGGAGCGGAAGACCGGCTCGCCGTCGCGGGCGAAGATTTCGGCGATCGTGCAGCCGGCCGCCGCCTCGATCTCGGTGTCGGCGTCGCGGAAGGGCAGGTGCAGGCGCGTCGCCAGCCGGCGCCCGATGGCGCTCTTGCCGGCCCCCATCAGCCCGACCAGCACCACGGTGCGCGGCAGCAGCGGCTCCGCATCCTCCGCCGCACCCGTGCCCGGACCTGTTCCCGGATTTGTCCCCGGGCCCTGGGCCGTCATCGCCTTGCGCAGTCCCATCACATCCATCCGATCCGCCACCCGTCCCCTTCGATGCCGGCAGGCCCAATTCCCCGCTCCAGGTCCCCGCCGGCCGTCATACCGCTGAAACAGACAACACTCATACCCGCCGACAGCTGGCCGGCACAAGCGCCCCGGCCTTGTCGGAAGATCGGGTGGACGGGTTGCGCCGCGATCCGACCTGTGGCTACACTGCGCCGCCTTCCGGCCCCCGGCCGGGGTCGCGGATGCTTTAGCAGAAAAGCCATTGCTTGTCCCAAGCCCTGCGGACGCAGGGCGTGGTAGCTCCGCTCCGCTCCTCCGTTTTTTCCGACACAACACGTCCCTGGTGCCATGAGCCGGTTTCTCTCCATCCTCCTCGTCCTGCTGTTGCTGGTGATCGCCGGTGGCATGGTGTTCCTCGCCTCGTGGGACCTGCCGGCTCCGTCGAAAACGGTGGAG
Source organism: Azospirillum sp. B2RO_4 (assembly GCF_051124815.1). Classification (NCBI taxonomy): domain Bacteria; kingdom Pseudomonadati; phylum Pseudomonadota; class Alphaproteobacteria; order Rhodospirillales; family Azospirillaceae; genus Azospirillum; species Azospirillum sp. B2RO_4. Next base: position 2,812,297 of record NZ_CP118485.1, read on the forward strand.
AAGGTTCTGCCGGATGAGCGCTTCCCGCGCTGAACCCCGACCATCGGCCGGGGGCGTCCCCCGGATCGCGGTTCCGCTGCTGGCCGGGCTGCTGGCGGCCGGCTGTGCCGCGTTTGCCCACGCTCAGGCATTCGGCCCGCCGATCCGGCTGACGCCCGACGTGGCGTCCCCCGCACCCGCTCCGGCCCCCGCGCCGGCGGTCGTACCGGTCTATCCGCCCGTGGTGACCCCGCCGCCCGCCGTCTCCCCCGTGGTGGCGCGGCCGGCCCCCGTCGCGCGCGAGGCATTGGGCGCGCCCGACCCCGACGGCGCCGGCACCCTCAGCGGCGTGCAGGGGCTGGGCGGCGATCCCTGGCGCGGCATCGGCCGGGCGGAGCTTCTGCCGCTGATCGCCGCCCTTCCGGTCGATACCCCGTCCCCCACCGTCAAGGCGCTGGAGCGCCGGCTGCTGCTGAGCGCCGGCTCCCCCGCCGTCGCGACGGGTGAGGCGCCGCCGCCCCGCCGCTTCGGCGCCCTGCGCATCGAAAAGCTGGCGCGGCTCGGCGATCCCGCCGGGGCGGCCGATCTGGCCGACCTGCTGCCGGCGGCGCTGGCGGCGGACGAACCGGCGGCCAGGGCGCTGACCGATGCGGAGCTGGTGCGCGGCGGCCTGGACTGCACGCGGGCGCTGGCCCGCGGCCGGAGCTTTGCGTCCGCCTACTGGACCCGGCTGGCCCTGTTCTGCCGCGCCCGCGTCGGCGACCGGGCCGGCACCGACGAGGCGCTGGCCACGCTGCGCGGCGGTGGCCGGCGCTCCGACCCGTTCCTGATGGTTGCCGAGGCGCTGGCCGGCGCCGCCCCGCCGCCGGCCCGGATGCTGTCGCTGCAGGGTGACGGCGAGGGGCTGTCGCTGCTGCTCGCCGCCATGCGCACGGCGCGGATCGGCGTTCCGCCCGACCGGCTGCCGCTGGACAACCCGCCGGCGCTGGCCGCCATCGCCACCAACCCCTCCACCGATCCCACCACCCGCGCCGCCGCCGGCGAACGGGCGGCGGCCTCGCTGTTCCTCGACGCCCGCCAGTTGACGGACCTCTATGCCCAGGTTCCGGCGGTGGGGGACGAGCTGCTGCGGGTGCGCGACATCGCCCGGCGCGATCGCGGCGCCCGCACCCGCGCGCTGGTCCATCAGGCGATGGCGGCGGCGATGGATGGGCGGCGGCGCGTCGCGCTGGCCGCTCTGGCGGTGGAACTGGTCGATCCGCGGCTGCGCGCCGGGCCGGTCGGCAATGCCGCCGCCGGGCTGCTCGACAGCGTGTCGCCGAGCGGCGACGCCGCGGCGCTGGCCCCGGCGGCGACCCGGCTCTATTACGCGCTCGGCCGGCTCGATCAGGCGCGGCGCTGGCAGGATCTGGCCCTGCGCAGCGGGCGGAGCGCCGACACCGCCTGGCTGTGGCCGCTCTCCGTGGTCGCCACCGGTCGCGGTGCCGAGAATCCGCAAGCCCTGACCGCATGGCTGGACGAGGCGCTGCGCGGCGCCGACGGCCTTGCCCGCAACCGCATCGCCGGCCAGTTGGCGCTTCTCCAGGCCATCGGAGTAGCGATCCCGGACGAGGCGTGGATGAAGGCGACCGACGGCGCCGGCCCACCCAGCGGCAGCGATGCCGGCGTCGATCCGGCGCTGTGGCAGCGGCTGGGCGACGCCGCGGCCGGCGGTCGCATCGGCGAGACGGTGGCCGTCGCCCTGCTGCTGATAGGGGAGGCCGGGCCGGCCGCGCTGCCACCCGTCGTCACCGCCCGCGTCGCGGCCAACCTGAAGGCGGTCGGGCTGGAGCCGGACGCCCGCGCGCTGGTCCGCGAGGCGATGGCCGCCATCGCCGGCCCCTCCGTGCCCACCTCAACCGACGAATGACCTCATGTCCGGGAAGTCCACCACCACCATGACCGGCAGCAAGTCCTCCGCGAAGCCTCCCGCCAAGCGGCGCGGCCGGCCGTGCAAGCCGCGCACGGTCGCCACTTCGCCGCATCTGGACGCCTTCCTCGACATGCTGACGGCGGAGCGCGGGGCGGCGGTGAACACGCGGCTGGCCTACGAGCGCGACCTCGCCGACCTCGGCCGCTGGCTGGCCCAGCGCAGCGTCGCGCTGGAATCGGCCGGGACCGAGGACCTCCGCGCCTATCTGGCGGTGCAGAGCAAGGACGGCGCGCCGCGCACCGTGGCGCGGCGGCTGTCGGCGATGCGGCAGTTCTACCGCTTCCTGCTGTCGGAAGGCCGCCGCGTCGACGACCCCGCCTCGCCGCTCGACAGCCCCAAGCAGGGCCGCCCGCTGCCCAAGATCCTGACGGAGGCGGAGGTCGGCGCCATGCTGTCCACCGCCGAGGCGCGCGGCGGGCCGGAAGGCTTGCGGCTGGTGGCGCTGCTTGAGGTGCTCTACGCCACCGGCCTGCGCGTGTCGGAACTGGTCGGCCTGCCGATGACCGCGATCATGCGCGACGGCCGCGGCCTGTTGGTGCGCGGCAAGGGCGGCAAGGAACGCATGGTGCCGCTGTCCGATCCGGCGCTGGCGGCGCTGGCCGGCTACATCCCGTTGCGCGGCCACTTCATCCCGCCGACCGCCGGGGCAGGGGGTGAGGCCGGGCACAGCCCCTTCCTGTTCCCGTCACGCAGCTCCGCCGAAGGGCACCTGACGCGCCAGCGCTTCGCCCAGCTGTTGAAGCAACTGGCCATCGACTCCGGGATCGACCCGGAAAAGGTCAGCCCGCACGTGCTGCGCCACGCCTTCGCCACCCATCTGCTCGACCATGGCGCCGACCTGCGCTCCGTCCAGAAGATGCTGGGGCATGCCGACATCGCGACGACGCAGATCTATACGCACGTGGTGACCGAGCGGCTGAAGAAGGTCATGCACGACCACCACCCGCTGGCGCGCCGCAGGGTGGAAGAACCCTCGGAGGGGTAGGGGGGTAAGGATGGAGGGGAGGTGTCGGCTTCGATTGCCCCCACCCCAACCCTCCCCCGCTGGGCGGGGGAGGGGGCTAAGTGCTTGTTCGTTAAGGCGTCGGCAGTCCCTCCCCCGCCCAGCGGGGGAGGTTAGGTGGGGGCATCGTCAGCCAACTACTCCCCACAAACCCCTACTTCTTCTCCAGCATCAGCGTGCCCTGGCGGGTCACCTTGTTCTTGATCTTGTCGGCCAGCAGTGCCAGCGCCCAGGGCAGCTGCACCTCCATCTCGACGCTGTCGTCCAGCACGTCGATGTGGCCGGCGATGGTCTGGGCCAGGGCCACGACGCGAAAGTTCAGGCGGTCGTCTGTCCAACTGTCGTCGACGCTGGCCGCCACGGCGCTGAGGCGCGCCCGCACCTCGCCCATGCCGTCGACCAGCCGGCGCTTGGCCTCCGCCCGGCCGAGCGAGTGGGGGATGGACAGGGTCAGGGGCTTCGGCATGGTCGGCGGCTCCGCACGTCACAGGGATAGGGTAACGCCCGCAAGCGGGCGTTGGGTCCCGAACCCATACCCTCAGCGGTCGTGCAGCGGCGCCATCTGGTCCAGGCGGTGGGCGAAGTCGATGTCGGCCTGGGTCACGGCGTCGGCGCTGCGGGTGTAGAGGATCACCTCCACCCGGCCGACGTCGTTGAACCATTCGGGATGGTGGCCGGTCTTCTCGGCCAGCAGGGCGACCTGGGTCATGAAGCCCCAGGCGGCCGGGAAATCGGCGAAATGGTAGGTCTTGCGGATGGCGTCGCGTTCCAACACCTCCGCCCAGCCGTGCAGTTCCTTCAGCGCCGTCTGGCGGGGTACGCCGACAAGGCGATCGGACATGATGACCTCCCTTTCTTCCGTCTCTCTTTTGCCGCCCGCAGCTTCTTGGCGAACGGGCGGCGGTTCGCTACCTTCTGCGGCATGATACGGAAACCTTCAGGTCCCCATACGGTTCCGCCCACGGTCGAAGACCTGGAGCGCATGGCCGAAGAGGCGCTCGACACCATCCCGGCGGAGCTGCTCGCCCCGGTCGGGAACCTCGTCATCCATGTCGAGGATTTTCCCGATGAGGATACCGAGCGGGAGATGGAGCTGGAAAGCCCATTCGACCTGTTGGGGCTCTATCGGGGCGTGGATCTGACGCGGCAAAGCGTCGCCGACCTGCGCGGCGGGCCGGACATGATCTTCCTCTACCGCCGCCCGATCCTGGATTACTGGTGCGAGACGGGGGAGGAACTGCCGGCCATCGTCCGCCATGTCCTGATCCACGAGATCGGCCACCATTTCGGCTTCTCCGACGAGGACATGGAGCGGATCGAGACAATGGAGTAGGGGGAGGGGAACAGGGCGGGGCCGTTCAGCCCTCCAGCGCGTCCGCCACCCGGCGGCGCAGGGCCGGCACCAGTTCCTCCTCGAACCAGGGGTTCCGGTTCAGCCAGCCGGTGTTGCGCCAACTCGGGTGCGGCAGCGGCATGAAGGCCGGGCCGTACTCCCGCCAGCTCGCCACCGTCTCCGTCATCGTCGCCTTCCGCCGTTCACCGAGATAGCGCGCCTGGGCATACTGACCGACCAGCAGGGTCAGCCGCACCCCCGACAGGGCGTCGAGCAGCGGCGGGTGCCACAGCGGCGCGCATTCGGGCCGCGGTGGGTAATCGCCACCCTTCGGCATGGTTCCGGGATAGCACAGCCCCATCGGCACCACGGCGATGCGGGATTCATCGTAGAAGGCGGTGCGGTCCATCGCCAGCCACTTGCGCAGCCGGTCGCCGGAGGCGTCGTCCCAGGGGATGCCGCTGGCATGCACCCGCGCGCCGGGCGCCTGCCCGACGATCAGCAGCCGGGCGGTCGGGCTGCCGCGCACGACCGGGCGGCAGCCGTGGGGCAGCACCCCCGCGCACAGCGTGCAGGCGCGCACCGTCGCGAACAGGCGGTCGAGATCCGAACCGCCCTCGACCATGTCATCAGACACCGGTTCATCAGACAAGCGTCAGCAAATCCTGGACGAAGGCCGGCACCACCTGGGTCGCCGGGCCGTGGATCGAGCTGTGGAAATAGGAGGCGCCCTCCGACGGTTCCAGGTTCAGCTCGACCGTATAGGCGCCGGCCGACCGCGCCTCCGCCACGAAACCGGCGGCGGGGTAGACATGGCCCGACGTGCCGATCGACACGAACAGGTCGCATTCCTCCAGCGCCCGCTGGATGCGTTCCATCTGATAGGGCATCTCGCCGAACCACACCACGTCGGGCCGCATGCCGCCCTTGCGCCCGCAGGTCAGGCAATGGTCATGCACCGACAGGTCGCCCTGCACCTCCGTCACCGTGCGGCAGTGCAGGCAGAACGCCTTCAACAGCTCGCCATGCATGTGCAGCGGCGATTTCGACCCGCCGCGCTCGTGCAGGTCGTCGATGTTCTGCGTCACCAGCAGGACCTCGCCCTTCCAGCGCCGCTCCAGCTCCGCCAGCGCCTTGTGCGCCGCGTTGGGCTGCACCGCCGGGTCGGCGAGACCGCGGCGGCGGTCGTTGTAGAAGCGATGGACGAGGTCGGGGTTGCGCGCGAACCCCTCCGGCGTCGCCACATCCTCCAGATCGATCCGGCTCCAGATGCCGCCGGCGCAGCGGAAGGTGTCCAGCCCCGATTCCTTGGAGATCCCGGCCCCGGTCAGGATGACGATCGAGTCGGTCGGACGCAGTCGGTTGGTCAGCGCGGGTGAGGGCATGGCATTCCCTTGGTATTTGGCGATCGGATTCACGCTTCAAATCGAATTCGATTTTACGCGATCCGATCTAACGGTTCGGAAACCGGTCACATGGAAAACTGCTGCGGCGTACGCTCGTCGCGCCCGGAAGTAAAGCCGCTGAGAAGAAAGAAGGGGGATACCGCAGGTGGTCAAGGTCCTGTTCGTCTGCACGGGCAACATCTGCCGCTCGCCCACCGCCGAGGGGATGTTCCGCCATCTGGCCGAACGCGCCGGCCTCGGCAGCCAAGTGATCGCCGACTCGGCCGGTACTCACGGCTATCACGTCGGCGAGCCGCCCGACCCGCGCACCCAACGCGCGGCGCTGGCCCGCGGCGTCGACCTGTCGGCCTTGCGCGCCCGCAAGGTGACGGCGGCCGACTTCACCCGCTTCGACCATATCCTGGCGATGGACCACGGCCATCTCGCCCAGCTGCGCCGCCTCGTCCCGGCGAACGCAACAGCGGCGCTGCGCCTGTTCCTGGACGATGCGCCTGGGCTGGAGGGACGGGAGGTGCCCGACCCCTATTACGGCGGCCCGGACGGGTTCGAGCAGGTGCTGGACCTGTGCGAGGCCGGATCGCGCGGCCTGCTGGACCGCCTGTCGCGGGAAAGCGGGTTTCCGATTCGCGAAAGCATGGGGTAACGTGTCGCGGTTCCCCGGCCGCTTGGTCTATGCTGCCGGGACAAAGCCCATTCGGAGCATCCGTCAGCCATGACCAGCGCAGCCACCGGCACCACCACGCCCGGCGGGATCCTCGACGGCATCGTCCTGTTCGAGGCCTTCTCGCCGGAGGAGCGCGCTGCCGTGGCCTCGCGCGGGCGGGTGTTCGATGCCCCGGCCGGCACGGTGCTGATGCGCGAGGGCGACATCGCCAGTTCGCTCTACGTCCTGCTCGACGGCACGGTGCGGGTGGTACGCAACGACCCGTTCGGTGCCCAGGTTGAGGTCGGCTTCCGCCGCGCCGGCGACTGTTTCGGCGAGATGGCGCTGATCGACGGCGGTGCCCGTTCCGCCTCCGTCATCGCCGCCACGCCGGTGACGGTGTTCGAGCTGGAACGCGACCTGTTCCTGGCGCTGATCTCCCCCTCGCCCGACCTGCTGGCGAAGCTGCTGCGCGAACTCAGCCGCATGATCCGCGAGGTGTCGGAACGAGTGGTGCGCGAGGATCTGGAACGCCGCGCCCGCATCGCCGAATCGGCGCTGGCCCGTCAGCGCGCCATCACCCAGGCGGTGACCGGGTTGGCGCATGAACTGAACACGCCGCTCGGCGTCTGCGTCACCACCGCCAGCCACCTGCAGGATCTGGCCCGGCCCGGCAACGGCCCGCTGTCGTCCGAGGAATTGCGCGAACCGGCAGCATTGCTCGACGCCAACCTCGCCCGCGCGGTGGAGCTGGTGGAGGCGTTTTCCGCCATCGCCGCCTGCCAGAATTCCGAACCGCTGGAGGCGCTGGAACTGCGGCGCATGGCGGAGGACGCAGCGGCCCTGTTCACCGTCCAGCATCCCGACCTGCCGCTGGCCATCCGGATCGCACCGGGTCCCGCCTGCCCCTGGATCGGCTGTGCCGCGCATCTGGACCGCGTGCTGCACCACCTGTTCGCCAACGCCGCTGCCCATGGCTATGGTGGCGGTCCGGGCGAGGTCGAGGTGACGATCCGGCCGGCGATGCTGGAAGCCGTCCCGGCCTGGAGCCTGACCGTCCGCGACCGCGGCGCCGGCATCCCCGCCGGCAATCTGCCGACCCTGACCGACGCCTTCTTCACCACCGCCCGTGGTCGCGGCCACAAGGGGCTGGGGCTGGCGGTGGTGTTCAACACGGTGACCGGCCCGCTCGGCGGCCGGCTCGCCTTCGACAGCAGGCCGGGTGCCGGCACCGCCGTGACGATCACGGTGCCACAGGAGCTTTGACGGGCAGGAGGGAGAACCCCTCACCCGTGCAGGGCAAGCCCCTTCACCGTCTTGTCGACCGCCTTCTTCGGCCCGCGCAGGGCCAGCCCGACCAGATCGGGGGCGTCGGGGTCCTCGGCCCGGAAGGCGGCGCGGTTGGCGGCGTCATGGCCGGTGCCGAACATCGCGGCGACATAGGGCACCAGCGTCAGCCCCCGTTCCAGCGCGGCATCGCGGACGGCCCGCAGCTGCCCGCCGTCGGCGGTGAAGATCATCATCGGCTGGCCCAGCATCCGGCCATAGCGGCGGCCGGCGCCATCGACATACTCCTCCCCCAGCGCGTCCGGCGCCGCGGCGGCGATCCCGGTGGCGAGGAAGGCGGCGACGTTCAGCTTCTGCCACACGGCCAAATCGGCGCGGATGACCAGCGCGACCTTGGTGCCGAAGCGGACGGGGGCATCGGAGGACATCGTTTCGGTCATCAGGCTGTCGGGCATGGTGGTTGTCTCCTTTGCCCAACCAGATGCCGGATGATCGCGCCTCAGTCTGGAACGTTCGTGCACAGATCGCGATAGGCGGCTGGCGTCAGGCCATAGGCGCGGCGGAACCAGCGGCCGAGATGGCTCTGGTCGGCGAACCCGACCTCCGCCGCGACCAGGGCCGGCGCCTCTCCCTCGGCCAGACGGCGCCGGGCGGCGCGCAGGCGCAGCCGAACCAGATAGGCGTGCGGCGACAGGCCGAAGGCGGCGCGGAAGGCGCGGTTCAGCCGGAAGCGGTCGACGCCGGCCGCCGCCGCCAGCTCGTCCAGCCCGATATCCTCGGCCATCCGGGCATGAAGCAGCTCGCGCGCCAGCGCGGCGGCGCGGTCGGGACGCAGAGGCCGGCGCTCCTGTGGCGGCGTGAGATGGCCGGCCAGCCTCGCCGCCAGCCGGTCCACCGACAGGTCGCGGGCCAGCCGCCCCTCGCGCTGGTGCAGGGCCAGGAAGGCGGAGCGGATCGTCGCCGCAAGGCCGGGATCGTCGGCCAGCGTGTCGCGGAAGCCCAGCGGCAGACCGGTTCCGCGCGGCGTCAGGCTGCGCAACGCCTCGCTGCGGGCGGACAGCAGCGGCACCGGCAGATAGAGCATGGCATAGGTGAAGCCCTCTTCCCCCGGACTGTGGCCGTCATGGGCCTCGCCGGGTTCGATCAGGATGACGCGGCCGGGGACACTGGTGTGCAGCCGCCGCCGGCAGCGGAAGGCCTGCACCCCCTGCTCGGTGACGCCGACCAGAAGCTCGTCATGGTCGTGCAGGTCATAGGCATGGCCGCGGAAATGGGCGCGGATGGTTTCGATGCCGGTCTCCGCATCGCGGCGCACCGCCACCCAGTCGTCCTTTCCGCCGGGCACTCTATCCTCCCGATCAGTAGATCAGCTCGTTCTCGCCGCTGCCTTCGGCCAGGACCAGTTCGCCGCGGGCGGCAAGGTCCTTCGCCAACTGCACCATGTACATCTGCGCCTCGTCCACGTCGCGCACGCGCACCGGACCCATCGCCGCCATGTCCTCGCGCAGAATCTTGGCGGCGCGCTCCGACATGTTGGAGAAGAACAGATCCTTCAGCGTTTCCGACGCGCCCTTCAGCGCGGTGCCCAGCTTCTGCTTGTCCACGGTGCGCAGCATCGTCTGGACGCCGCTGGGGTCGAGCTTCGACAGGTCCTCGAAGGTGAACATCAACGACTTGATGCGCTCGGCGCTGTCGCGGTTGCGTTCCTCCAGCGCGGCCATGAAGCGGTGTTCGGTGGTGCGGTCCAGGCCGTTGAAGATCTCCGCCAGCATCTCGTGGCTGTCGCGGCGGCTGGTGCGGGCGAGGTTGGTCATGAACTCGGTGCGCAGGGTGCGCTCGACGTCGTCCAGAACCTCCTTCTGCACCGCCTCCATGCGCAGCATGCGCATGATGACCTCCATTGCGAAGCTTTCCGGCAGTTGGGTCAGCACGCGGCCGGCATGTTCGGGACGGATCTTGGACAGGACCACCGCGACGGTCTGCGGATACTCGTTCTTCAGATAGTTGGACAGCACCGACTCGTTGACGTTCGCCAGCTTGTCCCACATCGTCCGGCCGGCCGGACCACGGATTTCCTCCATGATCTGGTCGACCTTGTCCTTCGGCAGGGTCTTCATCAGCAGGCGTTCGGTCGAATCGAAGGAACCGACCAGCGATCCGGTGGCCGACATCTGCTCGGCGAACTCGACGAACAGTCGTTCGATCAGGTTGGCCGACACCGTGCCCAGGTTGGCCATCACCTGGGACAGTTCCTTGATCTCCTCGTCATCCATCAGCGAGAACAACCTGGACGAATGCTCCTCGCCCAGCGCCAGCATCATGATGGCGGCCTTTTCCGGGCCGGTGAGGGTCCGGTAATCCTCGCGAACCTTCAACGCCATCTGTCCGCCTCCGCCACTCCGCCCACCTCACGACGGGCGCGGGCGGTTCATTCTTATACGTCTGGTTTGCTGTTCTTCCGTTTTAATACGTTCCGCTTGCGCATTCCATCCCTTCGGGGGCGAAGGGCGGGGACAAATTCGGCCGATTCCCCGCCCCTCCTGCCGTTCTCCGCCGGCCTTACCGTCAGCCGAACCGCTTGGCGATCACCGCATAGGCGGCGCGCAGGCCCAGCGCCTCGCCGCCCTCCGGCCGGCCGGGCCGATTCGTCCCGTTCCAGGCATAGGTGTCGAGATGCGCCCAGGGCGTGCCCTTCGACACGAATTCCTGCAGGAACAGCCCGGCGGTGATGGCGCCGGCGAAGCCGTTGCTGGTGACGTTGTTGATGTCCGCCACCTTGCTGTCCAGCCCCTTGCGGTAGGGCGCCCACAGCGGCAGACGCCACATCGGGTCGTCGACCGCGGTCCCGGCCTCCGTCAAGTCGTTGGCCAGCGCATCGTCGTTGCACATCAGCGCCGGCAGGTCGGGCCCGAGCGCCACGCGGGCGGCACCGGTCAGGGTGGCGAAGTCGATCAGCAGCGCCGGCTTCTCCGAATCCGCCTCGGCCAGCGCGTCGCACAGGATCAGGCGCCCCTCGGCGTCGGTGTTGCCGACCTCGACCGTCAGGCCCTTGCGGGTCTTCAGCACGTCCTGCGGCTTGAAGCTGTCGCCCGACACGACATTCTCCACCGCCGGCACCAGCACGCGCAGCCGCACCGGCAGTCCGGCCATCATGATCATCCGGCCGAGCGCCAGCGCATGCGCCGCCCCGCCCATGTCCTTCTTCATGATCAGCATGGCCGACGACGGCTTCAGGTCGAGCCCGCCGGTGTCGAAGCAGACGCCCTTGCCGACGATGGTGACCTTGGGATGCTCCGGGTTGCCCCAGCGCAGGTCGATCAGCCGCGGCGCCCGCGGGCTGGCGCGGCCGACGGCATGGATGGCGGGATAGTCGCGGTCGAGCAGATCCTGCCCGACGATCACCTCGACCGCCGCGTCGAACTCGGCCGCCAGATCCTGCGCCGCCTGGGCCAGTTCCGCCGGCCCCATGTCGCAGGCCGGGGTGTTGACCAGATCGCGCACCATCCAGGTGGCGGTCGCCGCCCGCTCCACCTCGCCGTGGTCGGCCTCCGCCGGCCAGACCAGATTGGCGAAGCCCTTCTCCGGCGGCTTCCTGTAGCGGCTGAAGCGATAGCTGCCGAGCGCCCAGCCCAGCGCCGCCCGCGTCGCCGCCCGCGCGTCCATCGCCGCGTCGATCCGGTAGGAGCCGGCCGGCAGCGAGGCGGGCAGGCCGGCGAAGGCCCACAGGTCGTCGACCGCCGACACGCCGGCCAGCACATGGGCGACGGCGCCGTCCGGCCCCGGCAGGAAGACGGTCGATCCGGCCTCGCCGGTGAAGCCCACCGCCTTGACCCAGGAGGCGACGGCCGGCGATTGCCCGGCCAGCCAGTCGGCCAGCCCGGCCTTGGTCACGGGGGTGAGGGCGACGGTATCCGGACCGTCAACGGCAAGCAGGGTGGCGAGCAAGACTGGGGATCCTTCTCACGAGATCACGTCACGCATCCGACACGGATGCCCATCCCCCAAGGATGGCGCGCCGGGCGTCGGCTGGAAAGGGGGGCGATGCGCCGGGCAGGCATGGGCGGGTGTCAAGCAGGCAGCATCTGCAAATTGTGAAGAGCCAAATTGCTTGTCTTGTGGGTGGAGTCTTGCCACCCTGAGTAACGCCGCAGCCGATATGGACAACCGACCTTCGCTGAGCCCTCGATCCGCGACTGGTACGCCATGTCGGAGGGAACCGATGTGTCGGCGTGGTGGCCGTGCTCCGGAAATCCACACCCGGCGGCGGAAAGGAGGCCGGGAATGACGACTAACGAAGCTGTGGTCGTTGTGCTGATGATCGTCCAGATCGTCGTCGCTATCTGGGCGGCGAAACGGTGATCTAGGCCGGAAGGGCGCTTTCGAGGGAAGGCGCCCTTCCACCTCCGGAAAAGGAATGAGGCCCGCCGGTGGTGGACAGCGGGCCTCTGGCTTTGGAGGCCAGCATTCACTGACCGACTAACGAAGCTCCCTAGATATACGCTCGCTTCGGGTTTTCGGCAACGCCCCAGCGTCGCTATCAGCGGTAACGGCGCTAAGCGCCCCAACCGCCCGATGCCGGCTTACGGTCAGAATAGCGTGGGTTCGACCGCGTGGCAGGGCCGGTGATGTTCTCGTCCGGCGAGAAAACCATGCTTGTGTCCGGGTAGCCGGAGCAGCATCCTCATTCGCCGAACTTTACGCCCGATAGGATTTTTCAGCGATGTCCCACCTGACCCTGGTGATTGGGAACAAGACTTATTCCTCCTGGTCGCTGCGCCCCTGGCTGGCGCTCAAGCAGGCCGGGCTGGGCTTTGCCGAGACCGTCATCCCCCTGCGCCAGCCCGACACCGCTGCGCGCATCGCGGCGCATTCGCCGTCGGGCCGCGTGCCGTCCCTGATCCATGATGACCTGACGGTCTGGGATTCGCTGGCGATCTGCGAGTATGTGGCGGAACTGGCGCCGGAGGCCCGGCTGTGGCCGGCCGACCGGGCGGCGCGGGCGGTGGCGCGGGCGGTGTCGGCGGAGATGCATTCCGGCTTCGTCTCCCTGCGCACCACCATGTCGATGGACCTCAAGCGCGACCGCAAGGGCCAGGGCATGACCGAGGCGACCGCCGCCGACATCGCCCGCATCGAGGCGCTGTGGGCCGATGCCCGCGCCCGCTTCGGCAAGCCGGCGGGCGGGCCGTTCCTGTTCGGCGCCTTCACCATCGCCGACGCCATGTTCGCCCCGGTGGTGACGCGGCTGCAGACCTACGGCGTGGCGGTGTCGCCCGAGTCGCGCGCCTATATGGACGCGGTGCTGGCCCTGCCGGCGATGCGGGAGTGGATCGCGGCGGCCAAGGCGGAGCCGTGGGAATTCGAACCGTAAGCTCAGTCAAGCTTGCGCCTGGATATGCACGAGGCCGTCTGCGCGGACGGGACGATGCCGGAAACTGCGCCTTGAAAGATAGGAGATTATCTGTGGCTTAATTTTCTCCATAGTTGCATATGGAGAAAAGTGAATGCAAAAGAATGGCATTAATCCGACAAGACGCGCTCTTTTGGCGAGCGGGGCCGCGGTGGCCGGTCTGGCGGCGGTCGGCACTCCGATCCGGTTGGCGCAGGCCGCCACGGCCAACCGCCCCAACATCGCCACGCCGGCCGGGCAGGCGATGATCGCGATCTACGAGCAGGCCGTGAAGGCCATGAAGGATCCGGCGATCAACAACCCGCCGCAGCCGCAGAGCTGGACCTTCCAGGCCTACATCCATTCGCTTCCCTATAATCCGCAAGACCCCAATTCCGACGGCTATGTCAACGGGTCGGCCAGCTTCAAGGCGAAGATCGACCAGATCTATGGGAAGAACCCGACCGGGGCGGCGGCGTCCTGGAAGAAGGCGGCGCTTGCCTGCTGGTCGACCTGTCCGCACGGCAGCCCCTATTTCCTGCCCTGGCATCGCTGGTACATGTATTACTTCGAGCAGATCATCCGCTCGGTCAGCAAGCAGCCGGATTTCGCGCTGCCCTATTGGGATTACGGGGCGAGCACCAGCAAGTACCTGCAGCTTCCGCCGCAGTTCCAGGACCCGGCGAGTGCGCTGTACGAGCCGATCCGCGGCAACGGCTTCACCGATCCGCTGAAACTGGTTTCCCAGACCCAGCCGATGAACAAGAACGGCTATCTGGGCTTCCCGCTGGTGGATTACAGCGGTTCGCTGGTGGCGGCGGCCTATTATCCGGCCGATGCCGGCAGTCCGCTGGTCTTCCCGCCCTCGTCGGGCTGGTACGCCTACGGCTATACCGGGCGGACCGAGACGCAGCCGCACGACAACGTGCATGACGGCGTCGGCGGACTGATGGGCAATGTGCCGACCGCCGCCCATGATCCGATCTTCTACATGCATCACTGCCAGATCGACCATCTGTGGGCGAGTTGGCAGAGCTATCCCGGGAACGACACCATCAATTTCGCGCCTCCGGGCCAGGGCACGACGGCCCAGCCGAGCAAGGCGGACTGGGACGCCAAGGTCTTCTCCTTCGTCGACGGTATGGGCCGGCTGGTCACGGCGACGGCACAGGGCGCGCTGAATTACAAGGCCCTGGGCTATGGCTACGATTCCCTGGCGCCCAAGCCGGGCGACAGCGCAGTGATGGCGTCGACGCCGAAATCGGCCCCCGTCGCGGCACTGGCATCCGCCGGCGCGACCGCTTCGGTGATCCCGGTGTCCACGGTGGCCGCCAGCCAGAACGTGGCGGTGGGCGGCGGCGGCACCACGCTGACCCTGACCCCCGTCCCGCAGGCAAACCTCCAGGGAGCGGCGCGGGCGACCGCTTCGCCGGCAGCGCCGGAAACCCTGGTGCTCAAGGGGCTGACGGTGCAGAAGCGACCGCCGGCGCCGCTGTATGTGTTCGTCAACCTTCCGGCCGGCACCGCCGCCGCGGTGGGCGGCGATTATTACGCCGGCCCGATCAACCTGTTCAAGGTTGGGACCGTCGGCGCGGCCGGCGGCAATGCGGCGGGACCCGGTGGCACCGGGCATGCCGGCCATGGCGCCGGACACGGGATGGACACCGCCTCCTTCGTCTATGACGTCTCCAAGCTGCTGGAAACGCAACGCCAGAAGGGGATCTGGTCGGGCGGTCCGGTGACTGTGACGATCACCACCATCGGTCAGCAGCCGGGGGCGGGAACGACCTACGTCAACATCGGGTCGGTCGAGTTGAAGGACTGATCCGGGCTGCCCGCTTCGGCGGTTACGGTCGGAAAACGGAAAGGGCCTGCCTTCCGGGTGGCGAACCACCGGGTCGGCAGGCCCTTTTCCGTCGATGCCCAGGCCCGCGATCGGTTCGGCCGGGGCCGCCCGAACCGATCGCGGTGCGGCAGGTCACTCCGCCGGGATGGCGCGCGGCAGGGTCACCGGCACGGCCAGACGGTGCAGCATCTCCTTCGGAACCACCTGCCAGAAGTGGCCGAGTTCCCGCTCCCAGTCGTTGAGGATTTCGGCGGCGAAACGGCTCTGCGTCTCGGCGACGTGCTCCTCGATCAGGGCGCGGAGCTGGGCCTCGTAATGGGGCACCTCGATCCGCTGGAAGATGACGCTTTCCTCGTTGATGTGCAGCGGCAGCGAGTCCTCCGGGTCGTACAGGTAGGCCATGCCCCCGGTCATGCCGGCGGCGAAGTTGTCGCCGACCTTGCCCAGGATGACCGCCGTGCCGCCCGTCATGTACTCGCAGCCGTTGGAACCGCAGCCCTCCACCACCACGGTGGCGCCGGAGTTGCGCACCGCGAACCGCTCGCCGGCCTGACCGGCGGCGAACAGCTTGCCGGCGGTGGCGCCGTACAGCACCGTGTTGCCGATGATGGTGTTCTTGTTCGACTCCAGCGGGCTGCTGGTCGCCGGACGGACGACGATGGTGCCGCCCGACAGGCCCTTGCCGACATAGTCGTTGGCGTCGCCCATCACCTCCAGCTTGATGCCCTGGACCGCGAAGGCGCCCAGCGACTGGCCGGCGGTGCCGCGCAGGCGGACGGTGATGTGGCCGGGCTGCAGCCCGAACATCCCGAACTTCCGCGTCACCATCGAGGACAGCCGCGTGCCGATGGCGCGCTGCGTGTTGCGGGCGTTGTAGGCGAGCTGCATCTTCTCGCCTTCCTCGAACAGCGGGCGGGCGTCGGCGACGATGCGGGCGTCCAGCGTGTCCGGCACCTCGTTGCGGCCCTGCAGGGTGCAGTAGCGGGCGTTCTCGCCCGGATCGACCTGGGCCAGCAGCGGGTTGAGGTCGAGGTCGTCGAGGTGGGCGCCGCCGCGGCTGACCTGATGCAGCAGGTCGGTGCGGCCGATCACCTCGTTCAGCGAGCGGAAGCCCAGGCGGGCCAGGATCTCGCGGACCTCCTCGGCCAGGAAGGTGAAGAGGTTGACGACCTTCTCCGGCGTGCCGACGAACTTCTCGCGCAGCTTCTCGTCCTGGACGCAGACGCCGACCGGGCAGGTGTTGGAATGGCACTGCCGGACCATGATGCAGCCCATGGCGATCAGGCTGGCGGTGCCGATGCCGTACTCTTCCGCGCCCAGCATGGCGGCGATGACGATGTCACGGCCGGTCTTCAGGCCGCCGTCGGTGCGCAGCCGCACGCGGTGGCGCAGCTTGTTCAGCGTCAGGACCTGATGCACCTCCGACAGGCCCATCTCCCAGGGCAGGCCGGCGAACTTGATCGAGGTCTGCGGGGACGCGCCGGTGCCGCCGGAGTTGCCGGAGATCAGGATGATGTCGGCATTGGCCTTCGCCACGCCGGCGGCGATGGTGCCGATGCCCGACCGGCTGACCAGCTTCACCGTGACCTTGGCGTCCGGGTTGATCTGCTTCAGGTCATAGATGAGCTGCGCCAGATCCTCGATCGAGTAGATGTCGTGGTGCGGCGGCGGGCTGATCAGCATGACGCCCGGCGTCGAGTGACGCAGCCGCGCGATCATCTCCGTCACCTTGAAGCCGGGAAGCTGGCCGCCCTCGCCGGGCTTGGCGCCCTGGGCGACCTTGATCTCCAGCTCGCGGCACTGGTTCAGGTACTCGGCGGTGACGCCGAAGCGGCCCGACGCCACCTGCTTGATGGCGGAGTTCCAGTTGTCGCCGTTCTTGTCGGGGCGGAAGCGCGCCGGATCCTCACCGCCCTCGCCCGAGTCGGACTTGGCGCCGATGCGGTTCATCGCGACGTTCAGCGTGCCGTGCGCCTCAGGCGACAGGGCGCCCATCGACATGCCCGGCGTGATGAAGCGCTTGCGGATGGCGGTGATGCTCTCCACCTCGTCCACCGGAACGGCGGCCTTGGTGGTGCGGAACTCCAGCAGGTCGCGCAGCTGCATCGGCGGCCGCTTGTTCACCTGTTCCGAATACTTCTTGAAGGTGGTGTAGCTGTCGTTGGTGACGGCCTGCTGCAGGGTGTGGATGATCCCACCCTCCCAGCCATGGCGGTCGCCCGACTTGCGGAAGCGGTAGAAGCCGCCGACCGGCAGGGGCAGCGCCTCGCCGGCATAGGCCAGCGCATGCTGCTCCAGCACCTTCTTCTGGATGCCGTTCAGGCCGATGCCGGAGATGCGGCTGACCATCGCCGGGAAATGCTCGGCGACGAGGGCGCGCGACAGACCGATGGCCTCGAAGTTGCCGCCGCCGCGGTAGCTGCTGATGACCGAGATGCCCATCTTGGACATGATCTTCAGCAGGCCGTCGTCGATGGCCTTCTTGTAGTTCGTCATCGCCTTTTCCAGCGACAGCGAGCCGAGCAGGCCGCGGCGCTGGCGCTCGGCCACCGCCTCCTGCGCCAGATAGGCGTTGACGGTGGTGGCGCCGACGCCGATCAGCACCGCGAAGTAATGGGTGTCCAGGCATTCCGCCGTGCGCAGGTTCAGCGAGGTGAAGGTGCGCAGGTTGGAGCGGATCAGGTGGGTGTGAACGGCGCCGGTCGCCAGGATCGCCGGGATGGCGGCGCGGGCCGGGCCCATCGCCTCGTCGGTCAGGATGACGTGGTTGGCGCCGCCGCGCACGGCGTCCTCCGCCTCCTGGCGGATGCGGCGGAGCGCGTCGCGCAGCGCGTCGGGGCCGGCATCGACCGGGAAGGTCGCGTCGATCTCCGCCGCCGTCTCGCCCATATAGGCGCGCATGGCGCGGAATTCGGCGGTGGTCAGCACCGGGCTGTCGAGTTGCAGCAACCGGGTCTGGCTCTCATCCTCGTCCAGGATGTTGCCGAGGTTGCCCAGACGCGTCTTCAGGCTCATCACCCGGCGCTCGCGAAGCGAGTCGATCGGCGGATTGGTGACCTGGGAGAAGTTCTGGCGGAAGAAGTGATGCAGGCCGCGGTACTTGTCCGACAGCACGGCGATGGGGCTGTCGTCGCCCATCGAGCCGACGGCCTCCTTGCCGTCCTCCGCCATCGGGTGGAGGATCAGCTCCATGTCTTCCATGGCGAGGCCGAAGGCCATCTGGCGACGGCGCAGCTCCTCCTTCTCCATCTCCGACGCTTCGCCCTTCGACGCGGCGGTCTTGACCAGTTCGTCCAGGTGCGTGGTGTTCTTGACCCACTGGCCCCAGGGCTTCTGGGCGGCCAGATGGTCCTTCAGCTCGCGGTCGTTGAACAGCTTGCCGGCCTGCAGGTCGACGGCGATCATCTCGCCCGGGCCGAGGCGGCCCTTCTCGACGACCTGGTTCTCCTCGATCTTGACCATGCCGGTCTCGGAGCCGCCGATGATCAGGCCGTCGGTGGTGATGGTGTAGCGCATCGGGCGCAGGCCGTTGCGGTCCATGCCGCCGACGACCCAGCGGCCGTCGGTCATGGCGAGCGCGGCCGGGCCGTCCCACGGCTCCATCACCGAGTTGCAGTAGGCGATCAGCGCCTTGTGGTTCTCCGGCGTGGTCTGCGAGCTGGTCAGCGCCTGCGGCACCAGCATCATCTTGACCATCGGCGCGCTGCGGCCGGCGCGGACCATCACCTCGAACACGGTGTCGAGCGCGCCGGAGTCCGACAGGCCGACGCCGATCACCGGCTTCAGGTCGCCCATGTTGGCGCCGAACACCGGATGCTCCATCCGTGTCTCATGCGCCTTCATCCAGTTGACGTTGCCCTTCAGCGTGTTGATCTCGCCGTTGTGGGCGAGCATGCGGAAGGGCTGGGCCAGCGGCCAGGTCGGGAAGGTGTTGGTCGAATAGCGCTGGTGGTAGATGGCGAAGGACGACTCGAAGCGGTCGTCGGTCAGGTCCGGATAGAAGGTGGACAGCTGTTCGGCCAGGAACATGCCCTTGTAGATGATCGAGCGCGCCGACAGCGAGCAGATGTAGAAGTCGCTGATCTGTTCGCCATGCACCGCCTTCTCGATCCGGCGGCGGATGATGTAGAGGTCGAGTTCGAACTGCTCGTCCGACACGCCCTTCGAATTGCCGATGATGATCTGCTCGATCTCGGGCCGGGTCGCGTTGGCCTTCTCGCCGATGATGTCGACGTTGATCGGCACCTGACGCCAGCCATAGATGTAGTAGCCGAAGGCCAGGATCTCGGTCTCGACGATGCAGCGGCAGGCTTCCTGGGCGTCCAGGCTGATGCGCGGCAGGAAGACCTGACCGACCGCCAGGTTGTTCTCCGGCGGGGTGTGGCCGATGACCTTGACGTGGTCCTTGAAGAACTTCTGCGGCACCTGGACATGGATGCCGGCGCCGTCGCCGGTCTTGCCGTCGGCGTCCACCGCGCCGCGGTGCCAGACCGCCTTCAGGGCCTCGATGCCTTTCTCGACCACCGAACGGCGGGGCTTGCCGTCGATCGCGGCGATGAAGCCGACGCCGCAGGCGTCGTGCTCGTCGGCCGGATTGTAGGCGTGGGCAGTGGTCAGCGCCGCGGCGTTGGCGCGGAAATCGGCGACGAACTGCTCACCCTGGTTCAACGAGCCCTGGTTAAACTCGGCGGTCATGGAACGACCCTTTCACAGTCTGGACGTTGACCTGGGGGGCCGAAGGGAAGGCCCCCTGGGGTAGACGGTGGTTCTTCTTGGAGAGGGCAAACGGCCCCCTCCCTAACCCTCCCCCGCCTTTGGCGGTGGAGGGGACTGCCGCCGCCTTCCCGTAAGGCACCCTCTCCCGTGATCGGACCGGCCTTCGGCCGGCCGAGAGCGGGGGAGGGTTGGGGAGGGGGCAAGCGGCTTGGCGACGTAAGCGCCTTACTCCGCTGCGACCGCCAGCTTCGGCGCGCCGACGGTCTGGGCGTAGGCGTGCATGGCGTCGGCGGCGTCGCGGCCGTCGCGGATGGCCCACACCACCAGGGACGCGCCGCGGACGATGTCGCCGGCGGCGAAGACGCCGTCCAGGCTGGTCATCTTGGTGCGGTGGTCGACCAGCAGCGTGCCCCAGCGGGTGACGGTCAGGTCCGGCGACCCGAACATGCCCGGCAGATCCTCCGGCTCGAAGCCGAGAGCCTTGATGACGAGGTCGGCCGGCTCGGTGAACTCGGAGCCCTCGATCACCTGAGGGGTCTGGCGGCCGGTGGCGTCAGCCACGCCCAGATGGATGCGGACGGCGCGGACGCCGGTGACCACGTCATCGCCGGTGAAGGCTTCCGGCGCGGCCTGCCAGACGAACTCGACGCCCTCCTCCTCGGCATGCGCCACTTCGCGCTGCGAGCCCGGCATGTTCTTGCGGTCGCGGCGGTACAGGCACTTGACGGAGGTCGCGCCCTGGCGGATCGCCGTGCGCACGCAGTCCATCGCGGTGTCGCCGCCGCCGAGAACCACCACCTTCTTGCCGGCGGCGTTCAGCGAGCCGTTCTCGTAGGCCTCGACGGAGTCGCCCAGGCCGACGCGGTTGGAGGTGGTGAGGTATTCCAGCGCCGGCACGATGTTCTTCAGCCCCGCGCCGGGGGCCTTGATGTCGCGGGCCTTGTAGACGCCGGTGGCGACCAGGATGGTGACGTGGCGCTCGCGCAGCTCGGCCAGCGAGGCGTCGCGGCCGACCTCGAAATTCGAATGGAAGATCACGCCGGCATCGGCCAGACGCTGGACGCGGCGGGCGACGACGTCCTTCTCCAGCTTGAAGCCGGGGATGCCG
The DNA here is from genome assembly GCF_051124815.1 of Azospirillum sp. B2RO_4. Taxonomy (NCBI): domain Bacteria; kingdom Pseudomonadati; phylum Pseudomonadota; class Alphaproteobacteria; order Rhodospirillales; family Azospirillaceae; genus Azospirillum; species Azospirillum sp. B2RO_4. The sequence continues at coordinate 2,832,979 of NZ_CP118485.1, forward strand.
TAGACCAGCAGGCCGCCCATGCGGTCGTAGCGGTCATAGACATGGACCTCGTAGCCCTTGGCGCGCAGCTCCTCGGCGGCGGCGAGGCCGGCTGGGCCGGCGCCGATCACGCCGACCGACAGCCCCAGCTCGCGGGCCGGCTTGCGCGGTTTGACCCAGCCGTTCTCCCAGGCGGTGTCGTTGATGTACTTCTCGACCGAGCCGATGGTGACGGCGCCGTGGGTCGACTGCTCGATGACGCAGTTGCCCTCGCACAGGCGGTCCTGCGGGCAGATGCGGCCGCAGATTTCGGGGAAGTTGTTGGTGGCCTGGGAGACCTCGTAAGCCTCCTCGAGACGCCCCTCGGCGGTCAGCTTCAGCCAGTCCGGGATGTTGTTGGAGACCGGGCAATGCACCTGGCAGAAGGGAACGCCGCACTGCGAGCAGCGGTTGGCCTGCTCGCCGGCGCGCTCGTCGCTGAAGCGGGCGTAGATCTCCGCGAAGTCCTGGCGGCGGTCGGCGGCAGACCGCTTGTCGGGCATCTTCTGCGCGGTGTGCACGAAGCCCAACATTTTCTGGTTCGCCATGACGTCTGCTCCTTCGCTTCGCGGCCCCGCCATCCGTTGCGGGGACATCGCCTTGCTGGGCCTGACCGGGGGCTGCGGCGTTGGCCTACACCGACCGGCTGGGTTGAAATCGAACGTCCGCAAAGTGGCGGACGCTCGTCATATAACGCATGAGCCGGGCCTGCGGAAGCACAAAAGCACCGATAGGTCCGGTTTGTTGACCTTTTCCTTCGCAAGGCTGGAATGCGTGGGCGTGGCGGTAGGGTGTCACAAAAACGAGACAGAAAATTAGTCCCGAAAAAGGACTATCACTCGAATAGGGGTACCGACCCCTCGCCGTCGCCAAGCATGGCCGTGGCCTGCTATAAGCACCGCAACATTCACCGTGCCGAAGGCTGCGTGCCGCGATGATGATCGATCAATATCTGGACGCCACACTCATGGGGCTGGTGGAGGGGCTGACCGAGTTCCTGCCCGTCTCCTCGACCGGCCATCTCATCATGCTGGACGAGTTGCTGGGCTTCCAGGGACCGCCCGGCAAGGTGTTCGAGGTGGTGATCCAGCTCGGCGCCATTCTGGCGATCTGCGTGGTCTATTTCCACCGGCTGTGGCGAGTTGCCACAGGGCTGAAGGACGATCCCGCCGCGCGGCGTTTCGTCATGGCGGTGCTGATCGCCTTCCTGCCGGCCATGGTGCTGGGCGCCGGGCTGCACGGCGTCATCAAGGCGGTGCTGTTCAACCCCACCGTGGTCAGCATCGCGCTGATCCTGGGCGGGGTCGCCATCCTGCTGGTGGAGCGGCTGATCCCGGTCGCCCGTTATCACCAGATCGAGAATTTCCCGGCCCCGCTGGCGCTGAAGATCGGCTTCTGCCAGTGCCTGGCGCTGGTGCCGGGCGTGTCGCGCTCGGGCGCCAGCATCCTGGGCGCCCTGCTGATGGGGGTCGACCGCAAGACGGCGGCCGAATTCTCCTTCTTCCTGGCGGTGCCGACCATGGCCGGCGCCACCGTCTACGACCTCTACAAGAACTGGTCGGTGATGAGCCTGGACAGCGGCCTGCTGATCCTGGTCGGCTTCGTCACCGCCTTCATCGCCGCGGCCCTGGTGGTGAAGACGCTGGTCGATTTCGTCGGCCGCTACGGCTTCACCCCCTTCGGCTGGTACCGCATCGCCATCGGCACCGGCATGCTGGCTTTCCTTTATCTGTAAGTTTTTTCCCTGCCGTCAAGCCGGCGGCCGCGGCACCGCACGGGCCGCGGCCGCCGCCATCCCCAGCACGAGTAGCGCGATCATCGCGAAGGCGGTGGCGAGGCTGGTCGCCTGGGCGATGAAGCCGACCAGCGGCGGACCGGTCAGCACGCCGGCATAGCCCATGGTGGACACCGCGGCGACCGCATGGTCGGGATGCCCGGTCTCCACCGCGCCCGCCGTGCTGAACAGCACCGGCACCATGTTCGACAGGCCGATCCCGGTCAGCCCGAAACCGGCGATCGCCAGCAGCGGCGTCCCGTCCGCGACCATTCCTCCCGCCAATACGAGTCCCAGCCCGGCCGCGGCCAGCAGCCCGCCGCCGCGCATCAGCGTCGCCCCTCCGAAGCGGTGGCGCAGCCGGTCGCCGCTGAACCGCCCAGCCGCCATGGCGGCGCTGAAAACGCCGAAGCCCATGCCGGCGACCGCGGCCGGTGCGCCGAGGTCGTCGCGCAGGTGAATGGCGCTCCAGTCCAGGATGGCGCCCTCGCTCATGAAGGACAGGGCGGCCAGCAGCCCCAGCAGCAGGGTCTTGCGGTCGGGCAGCACCAGCCCGCCGCCGCCGGCATTGCGGTCGGGCAGGAAACGCCCCTGCAACGCCAGGAAAAGGACGAGCAGCCCGGCCGACACCAGCGCGGCCTGCGCCGCCGCCGGCATCAGCGGCAGCAGCAGCCCGCCGAGGCCGGCGCCGGCCAGCCCGCCCAGGCTCCACATCCCGTGCAGCGACGACATGATCGGCCGGCCGAGCCGCCGCTCCACCAGCGCACCTTGCGCGTTCATGGCGACGTCCATGGTGCCGCCCGACGCGCCGAACAGCGCCAGCACGATGCACAGCGTCACCACGTCCGGCACCAGCGCCGGCAGCGGCAGCAGCCCGGCGAACAGCAGGGCGGTCACCCGCATCACCGGCGCGCTGCCGATCCGCCCCAGCAGCGGGCCGCTTGCGATCATCGCCGTCAGGGCGCCGACGGCAAGGCACAGCAGCGCCGCCCCCAGCACCGCCGGGCTGAGATCCAGCCGGTTCTTCAGCAGCGGGATCTGAGTCGCCCAGACGCCGAAGACGGTGCCGTTCAGGAAGAAGGCGGCGACGGTGGCCCAGCGCGCGGAGGCGGCATCAGCTGTGGCCGGATAGCCGGCTTCGCGGCCTTTTGTGACGTCGGACATCAATTTCCCAGAGGGTTCGACCCGGTTGCAAGGGATGACGCAGGCGGGAAGAGCGGAAGGCCAAGCCAAATGTTGCATCGGCTGAAACCTTTACAGCCAAGTCTGAAATGACGGCTGCCTTCCCGGAACCTTCCGATTAACGGGAGGAGATCGTTGATGAACTTATGCAAAATTGAGATGCCTCGTATGTCCTTCGACTTTCGCGGAGTGGGGAAAGGAAAACCCTTATTAATATCAGGGCCTTACAGAATAATCCGAAGTAAATTGAGTATTATTGTATGTGACAAAAAGTTAAGTTAGCGATGTGTGCGTATAAAAATCTGACTCGTAAGCATATCTCCCAAACTGCATAGTCTTCATGCCCCTTGGTTTTGAGGGGTGACACCGAAAGCCATCTTACTCGTGGAGGCCAATCTTGATAGATCGAGCAGTCCCCCAGAGTATCGCGCTTCTTTCCATCATGGCATTTGTCTTGACTGGAGAGGCGCAGGCTGAGGTCGTCACCATGGGGGGAGACATGGTGGTCGAAGCGCTCAAGTTCCGCTCCGAACAGGTCCGGGACTGGAACGTGACCACCACGTACTCTTCGTGGCTCTACTATGTCACTTTTCCGTTCTTCGCTTTAATATATGCTGTGCGGAAGTGGTATGGAGAGAACTGGACCAGATGGTTGATCGTACGGAACTTGATTGATGATCTTGAAGAGACGATCATCGTGACTTTCTGGAAGGTCATCCGGTGGAAGCTTATCGCCTTGATTGCGTTGTCTGCTTACTTGATCATTAAGTTGTTGCTCGGCTGATAAGGCGAAGCTCGGCGAGATGGGATAGTGCGACCCTGATCGATGGTGAGTGGCTGCATCCTGTTGGCGACTTTGGTGCCGGACGGAAACGTCGGGACAGCGCCTCCGGTCCTGTGACCGGAGGCGTTTTCCTTTTCAATTCTCATTCTCGGTGGGCTTGACATCCACGAACAATGGCGACGGAAACGGCGTCAATGCCGCCACATCCGGACGGCCGACAGCAGCAGGATCGCCGCCAGCACCGGCAGCAGCAGCGATTCCGGCACCACGCCCAGCAGCAGCCCGCCGATGAAGGCGCCGGCCAGCGACCCCGCCGCCATCAGCAGGACGAAATCCCGGTTCCGGGCGAGCACCGCCAGACTGCCGCCGCGGGCATAGCGGGTGAAGCCGACGACCATGGTTGGCAAACTGACCGCCAGCGACAGGCTGCCCGCCAGCTTGAGGTCCACCCCGAACAGCAGGACCAGCGTCGGGATCAGCAACTCGCCGCCGGCAACGCCCAGCAGCGAGGCGACGACTCCGATGGCGAAGCCGGCCATTGTCCCGACGACGGTCAGTGCCGGCCCCTCCAGCAGCGGCCCCGCCCCTCCCGTGAGGCCATGCCCGAACAGCAGCGCGGCGGCGATCAGCGCCAGCAGCGCGGCCATCACCCGCTGCAGCCGGGCCGCCTCCATCCGCATCGCCCATCCCGCGCCGATCCAGGCGCCCAGCAGGCTGCCGGCCAGCAGGGTGGCGACGACTCCGCCATTGGCGGCGACGAGGCCGAGCGGCACCGTCCCGGCGCGCAAGGGCAGGGCGGCGGCGACGACGACGAGGCTCATCGCCTTGTTCAGGATGACGGCGTCGAGCGCGGCAAAGCGGAAGGCGCCGATCAGCAGCGGCAGGCGGAACTCCGCCCCGCCCAGCCCGATCAGGCCGCCCAGCGTGCCGATGACCGCGCCGCAGACGAAGGCGGCAAGCGCGCGCAGCCAGGAAAACGCAAAAGCCCCGGCGCGGGGGCCGGGGCTTTCGGGAGTCATGGAACCGGACCTGCCGCTCAGTGGGCGTTTTTGGAGCGGGCGTTGTTGGTCAGGCCGCTGTATTTGCCGCCGACGATGAAGCGCGACAGGTAGGTCGGCAGGATCACCTCGCAGGTCGCCAGCTCGGTGATGCCCAGGTCCTTGAAGCCCAGCGCCGTCGGGGAGACGACGTTGTCCTGCTTCAGCAGCGCGACCTGATCGCGGGTCAGCGCCGGGGCCAGCAGCGGCACCTTCTCCAGGATGCCGCCCAGCGACTCGGCGGTGCTCCAGGGGATGGTCACCAGCGGACGGTGGCGCTGGATGTCCTTCTGGGTCAGCTCCAGCAGTTCGCGGAAGGTGTAGACGCGCGGGCCGCCCAGCTCGTAGGTCTTGCCGCGGGCAGCGTCGGACGCCAGCGCGGCGACGACGGCGTCGGCCAGATCGCCGACATAGACCGGCTGGAACAGGGTCTTGCCGCCGCCGATCAGCGGCAGGACGGGGGCCTTCTGCGCCATCGCCGCGAACTTGTTGAAGAAGTTGTCCTCCGGCCCGAAGACGATGCTGGGGCGCAGGATCGTCGCCGCCGGGAAGGCGGACAGCACCGCCTGCTCGCCGGCCGCCTTGGAGCGGGCATAGACCGACGGCGAGGCGGCGTCGGCGCCGATGGCCGAGACATGGATCATGCGGCTCACCCCGGCCTCGGCGGCCAGACGGGCGATGCGCGAGGCGGCGTCGACATGGACGCCCTGGAAGCTCTGGCTCCCGCGCTCGTACAGCACACCCAGCAGGTTGATGGCGATGTCCGCCCCCTGCAGGGCGCGGGCGACCGACAGGTCGTTGGTGCAGTCGGTGGCGAAGGGCACGATCTGGCCGACGGCGCCGGCCGTCTTCAGGAAGGCGGCCTTGCCCGGATTGCGGGTGGCGATGCGGATGAGGGCGCCCGACTTGGCGAGGCGCCGGATCAGGTGGCGGCCGATGAAGCCCGAACCGCCGAACACCGTGATAACCTGAGTGCGATAGGACATCGACCGTCTCCCGTGTCGTTGCGCGCCAAATCCAGGGGGGAACCGGGGTTTCCGCGCGGCGGCCTTTCCATGGTCCGCCTCGCGCCCCCCCCGCGCGTCGTCCGACTGTGTGTCGCCTGGATGACTGCTGAAACTGCGGCCATGCTTATAGCGAATGGACCGCCGCCAATCTAGGGACTGCATCGTCGCGCCCGCCGGCCGCGCGCGAAAACCCGCGATGCGGCAAAAAAATGAAAGGGGTCGAAAAAAAGCTGTTGACGCCCCCCGGCCGGATCATTAAACAACCGCCCACACACCGAGCACCGAGCCCAGGTGGCGGAATTGGTAGACGCGCAGGTTTCAGGTACCTGTGGCAGAAATGTCGTGGAAGTTCGAGTCTTCTCCTGGGCACCATTTCTTTCTACCCGGCTGCGCCGCATGCACGGCTCCTTCGATCGAGAGGGAGATAGTGCAGAGCGGCGTTCGTCGTTTCTAGGGTCCATGGCCGGGGGCCTGACCACCCCGGGACGCGACCATGCCCATCGACCTTCATGACGGCGACCTCCCCGACGGCCTCGACCTCGCCGCCGGCGCCCGCGACAACTGCGTGGCCATCGACACCGAGACCATGGGGCTGAACCCCCACCGCGACCGCCTCTGCCTCGTGCAGCTGTCGGCCGGCGACGGCGCCGTCCATCTGGTCCAGTTCCGCCCCGGCCAGTACGAGGCGCCGAACCTGAAGCGCCTGCTGACCGATCCCGGCGTGACCAAGCTGTTCCACTTCGCCCGTTTCGACGTGGCGGTGATGAAGGCCTATCTCGGCGTCAGCTGCCAGCCGGTCTATTGCACCAAGGTGGCCTCCAAGCTGGTCCGCACCTTCACCGACCGCCATGGCCTGAAGGATCTGTGCAAGGATCTGCTGGGCGTCGAGATCTCCAAGCAGCAGCAGTCCTCCGACTGGGGCGCGCCCGAGCTGACCACCGACCAGATGAAGTATGCGGCATCCGACGTGCTGCACCTGCATGACCTGAAGGCGAAGCTGGACGTCATGCTGGCGCGCGAGGGGCGCACCCATCTGGCCCAGGCCTGCTTCGACTTCCTGCCCGCCCGCGGCGAGCTGGACCTCGGCGGCTGGGAAACCCCGGACATCCTGGCGCACTGACGCCTGCGCCAATTGACGCGGATAGTCCCCTCTCCCCCCCGGGGAGAGGGTTAGGGTGAGGGGGACCCGCGGCTTGGATTCATTTGGCCGCGCCGGAGTTTGCCCCCACCCCGACCCTCCCCCGCTGGGCGGGGGAGGGGGAAATCTCTCCCCACCCACCCCCCGACCGGCCGTGGATTTGACCCGGCGTCCGCCGGGGGGCATACTGCGCGACGCGCCTGCCGGGAGTCCTCCGGGCAGGCGCCGTGTTTGTGAACGGCCCGCGGACGGGCCTTTTGAATGGAAGGCATGACAGCCTTGACCAGCGTTATCACCTCCAGCCTGACTGGCAGCCCGACCGACAGCTCCACCGCTTCGACGGAGTCCAGTGCCGTGGAGAACCGCGATCTCGCCTGCGCCACCCGCGTCCTGCGGACCGAGGCCGATGCGCTGGTCGCGCTGGCCGGCAGCCTCGACGGGGAGTTCCTGCGGGCGCTCGACATCCTGCAGGGCATCGAAGGCCGCGTCGTCGTCACCGGCATGGGCAAGTCGGGCCATGTCGCCCGCAAGATCGCCGCGACCATGGCCTCCACCGGCACGCCGGCCCTCTTCGTCCATCCGGGCGAGGCGAGCCACGGCGACCTCGGCATGATCGCGCGGATCGACGCGGTGGTGGCGCTGTCCAACTCCGGCGAGACGCACGAGCTGGCGGACATCATCGCCTACACCCGCCGCTTCGGCATTCCGCTGATCGGCATGACGCGGCGCGCCGCTTCCTCGCTGGCCGAACAGTCGGACGTGGCGCTGGTGGTGCCGCCGGAGCCGGAAGCCTGCCCGCTGGGGCTGGCGCCCACCACCTCCACCACCATGATGCTGGCGTTGGGCGATGCGCTGGCGGTGGCCCTGCTGGAACGGCGCGGCTTCTCCGCCGCCGATTTCCGCGAGTTCCACCCCGGCGGCCAGTTGGGCCGCGCATTGCTGAAGGTCACCGACATCATGCACAAGGGCGATGATTTGCCCCTGTGCCGTCTTGACTCGCCGCTGTCCGACGTCATCTTCGAGATGACGGCCAAGCGGCTGGGCTGCGTCGGGGTGACCGACGAAGCCGGGGCGCTGGTCGGGATCATCACCGACGGCGACGTGCGCCGTCATCTGACGCCGGAGCTTCTGGCGGAACGCGCGGACAGCATCATGTCGCCGCGGCCCAAGACCATCCGCCCGAAGGCGTTGATCGTCGAGGCGCTGCGCGAGATGAACGAAAAGAAGATCACCACCCTGTTCGTGATCGAGGCGGATCGGCCGCTCGGCATCGTGCACATCCACGATGTCCTGCGCGCCGGCGCCGCCTGACGCCGTTCCCGCCCATCATGGAAGCCAAGCGCCGAGCCGGAGGGACGAAGAGTTGAGCCTGGACGACCTGCGCAGCACCGACCGTACGGCAGCCGACCGCACCGCATCCGCCCCCATCGGCAGCGGTCGGGACGTCCGCATCCCGGCGCCGGCGGTGGAGCCGCCGACCGCGCTCCGGGCGCACCGGCGGCGCGACACCCGTCCGGTCAGCCGCGTCTACAGCCGCTTCGTCTCGGCCATGAAGTTCGTGCTGCCGGCGGCGGCGCTGGCGATGGTGGCGCTGCTGGCCGCATGGCCGTCGCTGAACAGTCCGCCGACCCCGCGCGTCTCCGCCGACGCCGGGCAGAGCGAGATGCTGAAGCCGCGCTATTTCAGCCTGGACGAACACAACCAGCCCTTCTCGCTGGTGGCCGCCAAGGCCGACAAGTCTGCCGACCAGCCCGACATCGTCCTGCTGGACGAACCGCAGGCGGAGATGACCGAGACCACCGGCACCTGGGTGACCATGCGGTCCGACAAGGGCTGGTACAACCAGAGCACCGGCATCCTGCTGATGCGCGGCAATGTCCATGTCCTGCGCGACGACGGCAACGAGTTCACCACCAGCGAGGCCGAGGCCGACATCCGCAAGGGCAACGCCTGGGGCGAAAAGGCGGTGACCGGCCAGGGTCCGCAGGGCGAGATCAACGCCGTCGGTTTCCGCATGACGGACCGTGGCAAGAACGTCGTCTTTCTCAACCAGTCGAAGGCCGAGGTCCAGGCCGCCGAGCGCCCCGGGAGCAAGAAGCCGTGACGTCCAAACGGTCGCCATTCCGTACCGTCTTGACCCTGTCGGCCATCCTGGCCGGCGGGTTTTTCTCTTTCTCTGCCCCGGCCTTCGCCCAGGGGCTGCCCGGCATGGGCGGCAAGCAGCCGGTGGAGATCAACGCCGATCAGGCGATCGAATGGCACCAGGACGTCCGCGCCTATGTGGCGCGCGGCAACGCGTCGGCCAAGCGCAACGACTCGACCGTCTTCGCCGACGTGCTGACCGCCTATTACCGCGAGGTTCCCGGCAAGGGCAACGAGGTGTTCCAGCTGGTGGCCGACGGCAATGTCCGCATCGTCAGCCCGACCCAGCAGGTGTTCGGCGACCATGGCGTCTATGACGTCGACAAGCAGGTGGCCGTCGTCACCGGCAAGGACCTGAAGCTGGTCACCACCAAGGACGTGGTCACCGCCCGCGACAGCCTGGAATATTACGAGGCGCAGGACCTGACCGTGGCGCGCGGCGACGCCGTTGCGGTGCGCGGCAACGACCGGCTGCGCGCCGACGTGCTGATCGGCCGGCTGAAGAAGATGCCGGACGGCACCACCCAGATGGAGCGGATCGACGGGTCCGGCAACGTCGTTGTCACTACCCCCACCGACGTGGCGCTGGCCGAAAAGCTGGTCTATTCCGTCGCCGACAACGTCGCGGTGCTGATGGGCAACGTCAAGATCACCCGCGGCGACAACCAGCTGAACGGCGAAGCCGCCGAGATGAACATGAACACCAAGATCAACCGCGTCATCGCCGGCCGCGATGCCGGCGGCCGTGTCAGCGGCCTGCTGATCCCCGGCGAGAAGAACGGACCCGGCGCCCCTGCGGGCAAGAAGCCGTGACCGTGCTGACCGCGAACGGACCCGGCGCCGCGCCCGCCGGCAGCAGCCCCACGGCATCGGTCCCGACCGAAGGGCTGGTGGCCCAGCATCTCGGCAAGTCGTTCAAGAAGCGGCCGGTGGTGCGCGACGTTTCCATCAGCGTCCAGCGCGGCGAGGCGGTCGGGCTGCTCGGTCCCAACGGCGCCGGCAAGACCACCTGCTTCTACATGATCACCGGCCTGATCGCCGCCGACTCCGGCACGATCACCCTGGACGGCCAGGAGATCACCGCCCTGCCGATGTACCGCCGCGCCCGGCTCGGCATCGGCTATCTGCCGCAGGAGGCCTCGATCTTCCGCGGCATGACGGTGGAGAACAACATCCGCTCCGTGCTGGAGGTGGTGGAGAGCGACCGCGACGCGCGCGAGGCGATGCTGGACGAGCTGCTGGCCGAGTTCTCGGTTACGCATCTCCGCCGCTCCCCCGCCCTGGCGCTGTCGGGCGGCGAGCGGCGGCGCGTGGAGATCGCCCGCGCGCTGGCCGGACAGCCGCACTTCATCCTGCTGGACGAACCGCTGGCCGGCATCGATCCCATTGCGGTGAACGACATCCGCGAACTGGTCGGCCATCTGCGCGACCGCGGCATCGGCGTGCTGATCACCGACCACAATGTGCGTGAAACGCTCGACCTCGTCGATCGGGCATACATTTTGCACGATGGTGTGGTACTAATGGAGGGACGGCCGGACGAGATCGTGGCGCACGAGGGCGTGCGCCGGGTCTATCTCGGCGACCGGTTCAGTCTGTAGCCCTCCGTTCCCACTGGTCCCGGTTCCACAGCCATGGCGCTTGCTCAACGTCTCGACCTTCGACAAGCCCAGACACTGGTGATGACGCCGCAGCTGCAGCAGGCGATCAAGCTGCTGCAGCTGTCGAACATCGAACTGTCGGACTTCGTCGACCGCGAGATCGAGCAGAACCCGCTGCTGGAGCGCGACAGCGGCCCCGGCGACGGCGGCAGCGATCCGGTTGTCGGCGACGGTGCCGGCGGCGAGGCGCCGGGCGGGCTGGACGGCCCCGGCGGCATGGAGGCGAACGGTCTCAGCATCGACGGGCTGAACGGCCGCGACGACGGGCCGGCCCTGCCGATGAGCGACGGGCGCACCCGCGACACCGTGGAGATGACCTCGTCGGACACGATGGCCTCCTCGTCGGAGGCGCCGCTCGACACCGACTTCGAGAATGTCTATGGCGACGACCGCTTTTCCGACGGCTCGGACGGCGGCAGCGAGGTCTACGGCTCCTATGGCGACCGCGGCGGTCGCAGCGGCTTCGACGATGACGACAGCAACCTCGAAGCGACGCTGACCAGCGAAAAGAACCTGCGCGACCACCTGACCGAGCAGCTGAAGATCGACCTGCCCGACCTCGGCGACCAGCTGATCGGGCTGGCCCTGATCGACATGCTGGACGAGGCCGGCTGGCTGGTCGGCTTCGACGCCCAGGCGATGGCCGAACAGTTGGGCTGCGACCCGGAGCGGGTGGAGCGGGTGCTGGCCGCCTGCCAGCGCTTCGACCCGCCCGGCATCTTCGCGCGGTCGCTGAAGGAATGCCTGGCGATCCAGCTGCGCGAGAAGAACCGGCTCGACCCGGCGATGGCGGCGCTGCTCGACAATCTGGAGCTTCTGGCCGCGCGCAACCTGCCGGCCATCATGAAGGTCTGCGGCGTCGATGCCGAGGACGTCGCCGACATGGTCGTCGACATCCGCAAGCTGAACCCGAAGCCGGCGCTGGCCTTCGACCACACCCCGGCCCAGCTGGTCACCCCCGACATCCTCATGCGCGCCAACCCCGGCGGCGGCTGGCTGATCGACCTGAACCCGGACACGCTGCCGCGGGTGCTGGTCAACCACCGCTATTTCGCCCGCATCTCCGACAGTGCCCGCAACAAGGCCGACAAGGAATACATCTCCGAACGCTTCCAGTCGGCGAACTGGCTGGTGAAGTCGCTGCACCAGCGCGCCACCACCATTTTGAAGGTGGCGAGCGAGATCATCCGGCAGCAGGACGCCTTCTTCATCCACGGCGTCTCGCATCTTCGGCCGCTGATCCTGCGCGACATCGCCGAGGCCATCGGCATGCATGAGAGCACCGTCAGCCGCGTCACCACCAACAAGTTCATGGCGACCCCGCGCGGCGTCTTCGAGCTGAAATACTTCTTCACCTCCGCCATCCAGAGTGCGGACGGCCAAGCGTCGCATTCCGCGGAAGCGGTTCGGCACCGCATCAAGACCATGATCGATGCGGAAAAGCCGGACGACGTGCTGTCCGACGACAAACTGGTGGAGATTCTCCGGGCGGAAGGGATCGACATTGCGCGAAGGACGGTCGCGAAGTATCGTGAAGCGATGAAAATACCGTCATCGGTGCAGCGGCGCCGTGCCAAGATGTCACGCATGTAAGCGGGTCGAACGGGGGAGGGCTCGATTGACAGTCAGATGCCCCTTGCCTATCGTCCCGGCCCGCAAGCGGCGGACCAGCATCTTCTAGCCGGCATCTTCGGGCGTCGTCTCTACACCGTCCCCAGCGGACCAATTTTTGGAAACGTTCCACCATGCAACTCTCCGTCAAAGGCAAGCAGCTCGATGTGGGCGACGCTCTGCGCACCCATGTGGCCGATAGCCTGAACGCCGTCGTCGGCAAGTACTTCGACAAGCCGATCGAGGCGAACGTCGTCCTGACCAAGGACGCGCATCTCTACAAGGCCGACATCCAGGTCCATGTGGGCCGCGGCATCGTCCTGCAGAGTGCCGGCGACGCCACCGAACCCTATCCGGCCTTCGACATCGCCTGCGAGAAGCTGGCCAAGCGCCTGCGCCGCTACAAGCGCCGCCTGCGCGACCACCACGCCGCCGAGAACGGCGCCGCCCTGCCGGCCAGCTACCGCGTGCTGGAAGCCGAGGCCGAGGAGCATCACGACGAGGTCGAGACGGCCGCCGACGGCGCCGCCAACCCGATGGTCGTGGCCGAGATGGAGACCAGCATCGCCACCCTGTCGGTCAGCGAGGCGGTGATGCGCCTTGAACTGGCGCAGGCCCCCGCCCTGATGTTCCACAATGGTGCGCATGGCCGCCTGAACATGGTCTATCGCCGCGCCGACGGGAACATCGGCTGGGTCGACCCGGCGGAGAAGGCCGGCGCCTGACGGCGCCGACCCGTCCTCCTGGTCAAGAAGCGTCATGCTCGACCTCATCTCTCCGCACGCCATCCTCCCGAACCTGAAGGCCGGCAACAAGAAGCAGGCCCTGCAGGAGATGGCGCGCAAAGCGTCCGAGCTGACCGGTCAGCACGAGCGGGCGATCTTCGACGTGCTTCTGGAGCGCGAAAGGCTGGGCACGACCGGCGTGGGCCATGGCATCGCCATCCCGCACGGCAAGCTGTCCAGCCTGGACCGCGTCCACGGCGTCTTCGCCCGCCTGGAGCGGCCCATCGATTTCGACGCGATCGATGAGCAGCCGGTCGATCTGATCTTCCTCCTCCTCGCCCCGGAACAGGCGGGAGCCGACCATCTGAAGGCGCTCGCCCGCGTGTCGCGCCTTCTGCGCGACCAGTCCATGTGCGAGAAGCTGCGCGGAGCCGAATCCGGCGACGCGATGTACGCGCTCCTGACCCAGCACGAGCCGACCCCGTCCAACTGACGGGCCGCCGGTGAAGGGGCACAGCATGCCGAAAGGGCCGTTGCACGGGCTGTGCGCGGCCCTTTTTCTTTGGCGACGGATGGGCCAAGTGGAGTGGGGTCGGGTGGGCTGGTACACTGGGCCGAGCCGGTTTTTTGACGGGGGCCAAAGCCATGGCAGGCGTATGGCGCAAGCCGTGGATTACGCCGCAGGACTATCTCGCCGCCGAGCGGGTCGTGGAGGTGCTGTCCGACAGCACCGAGGCCATCGACCGCCGCGAGAAGCGGACCAACTACCAGAAGATCCCGTCCCTGCGCGAAATCGTCCTGGTCTCGCAGACCGAGCGTCTGGTCGAGGTCTACCGGCGTGACGGCGCCGGCTGGACGATCGACATGGTGCGCGACGGCCCGGTCATGCTGGCCGCGTCGGACCTCTCTCTGCCGCTGGACGCTGTGTACGAGGATTGAGGGTAACCGGCGCTTTTTAAATCCCCCTCATTCGGCCGTCATCCCCGCGAAGGCGGGGATCCAAAGTTTCCAACTCAAGTGATCGCAATGACTAGATTCCCGCCTTCGCGGGAATGACGGTCGAAATGAAGCGGCGTCGGCTCCGGTCGGACTTCACCCCCTCACCCCCGCTCCGCCCAGCCCATATAGTTCACGTCCAGATCGCGCGGGTTCAGCCGGAACTCGTCGCTCAGCGGGTTGTACGTGATGCCGGTCAGGTCGCGTACGCTCAGCCCGTACGTGCGTACGGCGGCGTTCAGTTCGGACGGGCGCAGGAACTGGCGCCAGTTGTGGGTACCGCGCGGCAGCCAGCGCAGGATGTACTCAGCCCCGACGATGGCCAATGCGAAGGACTTCGGCGTGCGGTTCAGCGTCGCCAGGAACAGCACGCCGCCGGGGGCCAGCAAGTCGGACAGCGACTTCACGAACAGGTCCACGTCGGCGACATGCTCGATCACCTCCATCGCCAGCACCACGTCGAACTTTTCGCCGCTCGCCGCCAACGCCTCGGCGGTGGTGGCGCGGTAGTCGACGGTCGTGCCGGTCTCGGCGGCGTGGGTGGCGGCGGTCTTGATGTTCTTTTCCGACGCATCGACGCCGACCACCTCGGCACCCATCCGCGCGATCGGCTCGGCCAGCAGGCCGCCGCCGCAGCCGATGTCGACCACGCGCAGGCCCGCCAGCGCGTTGGGGGCCAGCGGGTCGCGGCCAAGCCGCTTGCAGACGCTGTCGCGGATGTAGGTCAGGCGCAGCGGGTTCAGCCGGTGCAGCGGCTTGAACTTTCCGGTCGGATCCCACCATTCGGCGGCGATGGCGGAGAAGCGGGCGACATCCTCCGGATCCACGGTTCCGCCGGCAGGAGCGGTTGCGGACGCGTGCGGGAAGGCGGAGGATGAGGCGGTCATGGTGAAAATCCGTAAACTGTGAGGCGGGACGGGTGCGGGCAACTTGCCTCGCTTCCACCGACGGAGTATGGATACGCCGCCCCGCGCCGGCAACGGTGGAGCGGGGGTGCGCTCAGCCGACCCGTATGATCCTGATGGCATGATCCTGATGGCATGACCGGGCGGCCAGACATGGTGTGAGGTATGGCGCGGATCGTCCTGAAGTTCGGAGGCACGTCGGTCGGCGACATCGACCGCATCAAGAACGTGGCCCGGAAGGTCGAGCAAGAGGTGAAGGCGGGGCATCAGGTCGCCGTCGTCGTGTCGGCGATGTCCGGCGTGACCAACCAGCTCGTCAAATACTGCAACGACATCGACAAGCTGCACGACGCGCGCGAATATGACGCAGTCGTCGCATCGGGCGAACAGGTGACCTCCGGTCTCCTGGCCATCGCCCTGCAGTCGCTCGGCATTCCCGCCCGCTCCTGGGCCGGCTGGCAGGTGCCGATCCGCACCGACGACACGCACGGCAAGGCGCGCATCGTCTCCATCGACACCACCGAGATGGAAAAGTCCCTGCAGACCGGCGAAGTCGCCGTGGTCGCGGGCTTCCAGGGCGTGTCGGAACAGGGCCGCATCGCCACGCTGGGCCGCGGCGGCTCGGACACCTCGGCGGTGGCGCTGGCGGCGGCGGTGAAGGCCGACCGCTGCGACATCTACACCGACGTCGACGGCGTCTACACCACCGACCCGCGCATCGTCACCAAGGCGCGCAAGCTCGACAAGATCACCTACGAGGAAATGCTGGAGATGGCCTCGCAGGGGGCCAAGGTGCTTCAGACCCGCTCGGTCGAGATGGCGATGAACCACCGCGTGCGCGTGCAGGTGCTGTCGAGCTTCGAAGCCGCTGCGGGCAGTTCGCTTCCCGGAACCCTGGTTGTTGACGAGGACGAGATCGTGGAAAAGGAAGTTGTTAGCGGCATCGCCTACAGCCGCGACGAGGCGAAGATCACCCTGGTGGGCGTCGCCGACCAGCCGGGCGTCGCCGCCGCCATCTTCGGTCCGCTGACCGACAACGCCGTCAACGTCGACATGATCGTCCAGAACGTGTCGGAAGACGGCAAGTCCACCGACATGACCTTCACCGTCGGCAAGGCGGACATCGCCCGCGCCGTGAAGGTGCTGGAGGACGCGCAGTCCACCCTGAACTACAAGCGCATCATCTCCGATGCCAACGTGGTCAAGGTGTCGGTCATCGGCGTCGGCATGCGCAGCCATGCCGGCGTCGCCCAGCGCATGTTCAAGGCGCTGGCCGACAAGGGCATCAACATCCAGGTCATCTCGACCTCGGAGATCAAGATCTCGGTCCTGATCGCCGAGGAGTATGCGGAGCTGGCGCTGCGCGCCCTGCACACCGCCTACGGCCTGGACGCCGCCTGAGCGCAGGTGGCGACCCGGGTGCCGGGGACCGCAACAGCAGGGGAGGGCCGGCCATGACCGACGCCACATCATACGCGGCGGCAGCATCGGCCCGGCTCGACCGGCTCTGGCAGCGGGGCCGGGAGTTCCTCGGCACCCGCACCGCCGTGATGGGCGGAGCCATGAGCTGGGTGTCGGAACGGCACCTGGTCTCCGCCATCTCCAACGCCGGCGGCTTCGGCGTGCTGGCCTGCGGCTCCATGGCCCCGGACCAGCTGGCGGTGGAGATCGCCGGCACCCGGGCGCTTACGACCAAGCCGTTCGGCGTCAACCTCATCAACATGCACCCGGCGCTGGACCAGCTGATCGACGTCTGCCGCGAGCAGCGCGTCGGCCATGTGGTCGTCGCCGGCGGCCTGCCGTCCGGTGCCACCCTGCGCCGCATCAAGGACGGCGGGGCCAAGGCGATGGCCTTCGCGCCGACGCTGACCGCCGGCCGACGGCTGGCGAAGCACGGCGCCGACGCGCTGGTGATCGAAGGAACCGAGGCCGGCGGCCATATCGGCCCGGTCTCCACCACCGTGCTGGCCCAGGAAATCCTGCCCGAGCTGCGCGAGGTGCCGGTGTTCGTCGCCGGCGGCATCGGCCGGGGCGAGACGATCCTTTCCTATCTGGAACTGGGGGCGGCCGGCGTGCAGGTCGGCACCCGCTTCGTCTGCGCCACCGAATGCGTGGCCCATCCCAACTTCAAGCAGGCCTTCATCCGGGCGTCGGCCCGCGACGCCCAGCCGTCGGTGCAGATCGACCCGCGCTTCCCGGTCATCCCGGTGCGGGCGCTGGCGAACGAGGCGTCCAAGCGCTTCATGGAGTTCCAGCGCGAGGTCATCGCCAAGGTCGATTCCGGCGTCATGAGCCGTGACGAAGGCATGCTGGAGATCGAGCATTTCTGGGCCGGGGCCCTGCGCCGCGCGGTGATCGAAGGCGATGTCGAGACCGGCTCGCTGATGGCCGGGCAGAGCGTCGGGCTGGTCACCCGCGAACAGCCGGTGTCCGACATCCTGGCCGAATTGATCGCCCAGGCCGAATCGGCTCTGGCCCGGCGGGCGATGGATGAGGCATCGTTGACGGGATTGGGGAGCCTGATGGCGGAGCCGCCCGTGGGAGCGCTGTAGCGACATGACCGACACCCTCGACACGGCATCCGGTGGCGGCGGTATGGAGGGGGGAATGGACGTCCGTTTCGACGGCACCTCGTCGCGCCGGCTGCTCGCCCGGCTGCGTGACATCATGGCCGGGTCGGGGTCGGGGCAGGACCGGCTGGACAAGATCGTCACGCTGATCGCGGCGGAGATGAAGGCCGACGTCTGCTCCTGCTACGTCATGCGCGCCGGCGAGGTGCTGGAGCTGTTCTCCACCGAGGGCCTGAACAAGACCGCCGTCCACAACACCCGCCTGCGCGTGGGCGAGGGCATCGTCGGCTACATCGCCGGCCACGCCCGCCCGGTGGCGCTGGACAACGCGCCCTCCCACCCCAGCTTCGCCTACCGCCCGGAAACGGGGGAGGACCCGTTCCAGTCGCTGGCCGGCGTGCCGATCCTGCGCGGCAGCAAGGTGCGCGGCGTGCTGGTGATCCAGCACAAGGACCGCCGCCGCTATGTCGAGGAGGAGGTGGAAACCCTCCAGACCATCGCCATGGTCGTCGCCGAGCTGGTGGCGCAGAGCGAACTGGTCAACCCGGTGGAGGTCACCACCACCGGCGACCCCGTGCTGCTGCCGGCCCGCCTGTCGGGCACGGCAATGAGCGCCGGGCTGGCCATCGGCCTCGCCGTCATCCACCGGCCGCAGTTGACCGTCCGCCAGATGGTGGCGGAGGATGCCGATGCCGAGCTGGAGCGCTTCAACACCGCGCTGCAGACCATGCACAGCGCCATCGACGACCTGCTGGAAGCGGCGTCGCTGGCGGGCCTCAGCGAACCGCGCGACATCCTGGAGACCTACCGGATGTTCGCCGAGGACCGCGGCTGGCTGTCGCGCATCCGCGAGGCGATCCGCGTCGGCCTGACCGCCGAGGCGGCGGTGCAGCAGGTGCAGAACGACACCCGCGCCCGCATGAGCCATCTGACCGATCCCTACATCCGGGAACGGTTGATGGATTTCGAGGATCTGACCAACCGGTTGCTGCAACATCTGGCCGGCAAGACCACCGGCACGGACAGCGCGACCCTGCCCGACGACATGATCCTGGTCGCCCGCTCCATGGGGCCGGCGGAGCTGCTGGATTACGACCGCTCGCGCCTGCGCGGCCTGCTGCTGGAGGAAGGCTCACCGGCCAGCCATGTCTGCATCGTCGCCCGCGCGCTGAACATCCCGGTTGTGCAGGCGGCCGACGCGCTGAACCGGATCGAGCCGCTGGACCAGTTGATCGTCGACGGCGACCACGGGCAGGTCTTCATCCGCCCGGCCGAAGACATCCAGATGGCCTTCGGCGAAGCGGTGGCGTTGCAGCACCGCAAGGAGCAGATGTATGCGGAGATCCGCAAGTTTCCGTCGGTGACGCGCGACGGGGTGCCGATCTCCCTGCATCTGAACTGCGGCCTGCTGATCGACCTGCCGCACCTGACCGCCAGCGGGGCGGAGGGCGTCGGGCTCTACCGCACCGAAATCCCCTTCATGGTCCGCGCCTCCTACCCCGACGTGAAGGCGCAGACCGACCTTTACTCCCGCATCATGGACGAGGTCGGCGAGAAGCCGATCGTCTTCCGCACGCTGGATGTCGGCGGCGACAAGATGCTGCCCTACATGACCGGCGGCGAGGAGGAGAACCCGGCGCTGGGCTGGCGCGCCGTGCGCATCGGGCTGGACCACCCGTCGCTGCTGCGCCAGCAACTGCGCGCCCTGCTGCTGGCCGCCGCCGGCCGGCCGCTGTCGGTGATGTTCCCGATGATCGCCGAGGTCGCGGAGTTCGACGGCGCCCGCCGCCTGCTGGACCTGGAACTGAAGCGGCTGGATTCGCAGGGGATCGCGCGGCCCGACGGACTGCGCGTCGGCACGATGCTGGAGGTGCCGTCGCTGTTGTGGCAACTTCCGGCGCTGCTGCCCAAGCTGGATTTCCTGTCGGTCGGCTCCAACGACCTGACCCAGTATCTGTTCGCCGCCGACCGCGGCAACCCGCGCACCTCGACCCGCTACGACCCGCTGTCGCCGTCGATGCTGTGCGTGCTGCGCCGGCTGGTCGACGAATGCGCCCGGCACAAGGTGTCGCTGAGCATCTGCGGCGAGATGGCCGGCCGGCCGCTCGACGCCATGGCGCTGATCGGCGTCGGCTTCCGCACCCTGTCGATGTCGCCGCCATCGGTCGGTCCGGTGAAGTCGATGCTGCGCTCGCTCGAGGTCGCGGCGCTGCGGGATTACATGAGCGGGCTCTACACCGGGGCCGATCACAGCCTGCGCGACAAGCTGAAGACCTTCGCCAAGGACCATGGCGTGATGATCTGAGGGCTTCCTTATGGACCAAGCCCTGCTGGCGGGTTTACCGGTCGATTTGATTCGGGCGGCCTACGAGGAAGCGCCGGGCAACGAGATCGCCAGCGGGAAGTTATTCAGCCCGGAGTCTTCGTCGGCTCTGGTCGCAAACACATTTGGGCTGTTCCTTGATCGTCCGGGCGATCTGCCGGCGTTGCCCAACTGTGATAATCTTGACTGGCCGGCGACGTCGGTTCGTCTAGAGGCTATCGTTCGCTTCCCATGGTCCGGAGGCCGCCATCCATGCCTGGATGTGCTGGTGGAGACGCCCACGGCTTTGATCGGTATCGAATCAAAACGCTTTGAGCCGTTCCGGTCGAAAGCTCATCCGGCAATGTCGGAGGCTTACTGGCGACCGGTCTGGGGCGATGCAATGGCGGGCTATGCTTGTGTCCGTGACGGGTTGAGGGACGATGTCCTAGCATTTTGTCACCTCGACGCCGGCCAACTGGTCAAGCATGCATTCGCACTTCGCACAGCCGTCCACCGTGCGGGGACTTCCTTCGGAAAACGAGCGGTGCTGCTCTATCTGTACGCAGAGCCTTCCGCGTGGCCGGACGGCAGGCCGATTCCAGATGCGGACGTGGCGCTGCACAACGCCGAGATCGCTTGGTTCACCTCGATTGTGGGCGAAGACGAGGTCGCGTTCAGACACTGCACCTATCGTCAATTGCTCGACAGTTTGGCGGCTTGCGGAGAAGCGATCATCGCAATGCACGCAGAGGCGGTTCGCGCGCGTTTTAACTTACCCTGACCTACGCTCTTGGAATTCTTTCATCTGAAGCAAGAACCACGACGTTTCTGAGGCTTGCATATAAAAAGGCGGAGCCTCGCAGCTCCGCCTTTTTCGTTCTTTATACCGCCAGCCCAAGTAACGGGGCGACGCAAAGACACACACCGATCACACGTCCAGGTTCGACACCTTCAGCGCGTTGTCCTGGATGAACTCGCGGCGCGGTTCGACGATGTCGCCCATCAGGGTGGAGAAGACCTCCTCCGCCTGATCGGCGTGATTGACGCGGACCTGCAGCAGCGAGCGTTTGGTCGGGTCCAGCGTGGTTTCCCACAGCTGGTCCGGGTTCATCTCGCCCAGGCCCTTGTAGCGCTGGATGGTGACGCCGCGGCGGCCAAGCTCCATCACCGTGTCGAACAGGGCGACGGGGCCGGTCAGGGCGCGGGTTTCCTTCTGCTTTTCGAAGGCCTTGCCGGCGGTGCCGAACACCCGCTTCAGGTCGGCGGCCAGCCCGTCGAGACGGCGGGCCTCGCCGCTCTTCAGCAGGTCGGCGTCGAACAGATGGCGGTGAGTGACGCCGCGGCGGGCGCGGATCACCGCATAGCCGCCCTGGGGCAGCGCCTCGCCGCGCCAGCCGCCGTCGGCGTCCATCGCGTTCATCCGCTCGGCCACCGCCTTGGCCGCAGCCTCCGCCGCCGCCTTGTCGTCGGCCAGCGCGGCGGACAGGGCGCCGGCGACCGAGGCCTGCTCCACCACCATGGCGTTGCCGACCTTGCGGGACAGCGTGTCGATCGCCGGCCGCGCGGTGCGGGCCTGATCGACCAGACCGGACAGCTGCTCGCCGATCAGCAGGGTGCCGTCGGACAGCTGGACCGACAGGTCGCCCAGAGCCGCCTCGACCAGATACTCTTCCAGCGCCCGGTCGTCCTTCAGGTAGCGTTCCTTGGCGTTGCCGCGCTTGATGCGGTAGAGCGGCGGCTGGGCGATGTAGAGATAGCCACGCTCGATCAGGTCGGGCATCTGCCGGAAGAAGAAGGTCAGCAGCAGGGTGCGGATGTGGCTGCCGTCCACGTCCGCGTCGGTCATGATGATGATCTTGTGGTAGCGCGTCTTGTCGGCGTTGAACTCGTCGCGGCCGATGCCGGTGCCGAGCGCCGCGATCAGCGTGCCGATCTCCGCCGAGCCCAGCATCTTGTCGAAGCGCGCCCGCTCCACGTTCAGGATCTTGCCGCGGAGCGGCAGGATGGCCTGGAACTGGCGCGAGCGGCCCTGCTTGGCCGAGCCGCCGGCCGAATCGCCCTCGACGATGAACAGCTCCGAAGACGCCGGGTCGCGTTCCTGGCAGTCGGCCAGCTTGCCGGGCAGCGAGGCCATGTCGAGCGCGCCCTTGCGGCGGGTCAGCTCGCGCGCCTTGCGGGCGGCCTCGCGGGCGGCGGCGGCCTCCACCACCTTCTGGACGACGCGGCGGGCGTCGGCCGGATGCTCCTCGAAATACTGGGCCAGCGCCTCGCCCACCACCGCCTCGACGACGGGACGGACTTCCGACGAGACCAGCTTGTCCTTGGTCTGGCTGGAGAATTTCGGATCGGGCACCTTCACCGACAGGACGCAGGTCAGGCCTTCACGGGCGTCGTCGCCCGACAGGTTGACCTTCTCCTTCTTGGCGATGCCGGATTCGTTGGCGTAGTTGTTGATGGCACGGGTCAGCGCCGCACGGAAGCCGGCGAGGTGGGTGCCGCCGTCCTTCTGCGGGATGTTGTTGGTGAAGCAGAGCGTCGTCTCGTGGTAGCTGTCGTTCCACTGCAGCGCGCATTCCACCGTCACCACGCCGCCATGTTCGGTCGGGCGTTCGTTCTTCAGGGTGATCGCCGGCTTGTGCAGCGGCGCCTTGGAACGGTCGAGCCAGTTGACGAAGGCTTCCAGGCCGCCTTCGTAATGCAGGTCCTGCACCTTCGGCTCCACCCCGCGCGCGTCGGTCAGCACCAGGCGGACGCCGGAGTTGAGGAAGGCCAGTTCGCGCAGCCGGTGTTCCAGCGTGGCGTAATCGAACTCGATGTTGGTGAAGGTCTCGGCAGAGGGCATGAAGGTGACTTCGGTGCCCGACAGCTGCTTGCCCTTCTCCGGCACCATCGGCGCCTCGCCGACATCGGCCAGCGGCGCCTCGGCGACGCCGTGGCGGAAGCGCATGGTCCAGGTGCGGCCGCCGCGCCAGATGCGGAGATCCAGCGTTTCGGACAGCGCGTTCACCACCGACACGCCGACGCCGTGCAGGCCGCCGGAGACCTTGTAGCTGTTCTGGTTGAACTTGCCGCCGGCATGGAGCTGGGTCATCACGACCTCGGCCGCCGAGACGCCTTCCTCCGAATGGATGTCGGTCGGGATGCCGCGTCCGTTGTCGCGCACCGTGACCGATCCGTCGGCGTTCAGCAGAACCTCGACCTTGTCGCAATAGCCGGCCAACGCCTCGTCGATGGCGTTGTCGACCACCTCGTACACCATGTGGTGCAGGCCGGACCCGTCGTCGGTGTCGCCGATGTACATGCCGGGGCGTTTGCGCACGGCATCGAGCCCGCGCAGAACGGTGATCGACTCCGCCCCATAGTCCGCCTGTTGGGGCTCCGACTGCGGGAGGTCGTTCTTCAGTGCTTCCTGTGCCATGCGTCGACTATAACAGATTCGGTTGTGGATTCGGCGGTTTAGCGTGCGTGAACACGGCTTTTTTTTGGGTCTTGGCCCGAATTTCCACCCCTATCCGGGGCGGATGTGGGCGTCTTCGATGCGGAACCGGCGGGCGTCCTCGCCGAGCGGGTCGAAAACCCCTTCGTCGGTGCCGGTCATCCAGGCCTGGGCGCCCAATGCCAGGATTTCGCCGAACAGCGCGGCACGCCGTTCGGGGTCGAGATGGGCCGCCACCTCGTCCAGCAGAAGGATGGGCGCCGCCCCGCGTTCGGCCGCCAGCAGCCGGGCGTTGGCCAGCACGATGGCGATCAGCAGCGCCTTCTGCTCGCCGGTGGAGCAGAGCGCCGCCGGCATGTCCTTGGGCGCATGGCGGACGGCGAGGTCGCTCTTGTGCGGCCCCACCGTTGCGCCGCCGCCGTCGGCATCGGCGCGGCGGCCGATGCGCAGGCTGTCGCGCAGCGCATCCTCCGCCGCCAGCGCCGGCCCTTCGTCCAGCCAGCGTTCCACCGTGCCGGCGACGGCGAGGTCGGCGCCGGGGAAGGGGCCGACCGAGCGGGCGCAGGCGGCGCGCAGCCGCTGCACCACCTCGCGCCGGGCCGCGGCGACGGCGATGCCGGTGGTCGCCATCTGGTCCTCCAGCGCGCCGAGCCAGCCCTCGTCGAAGCGGCCGTCGCGCAGCAGCCGGGCGCGTTCGCGCAGCGCATGTTCATAACGGGACAGCCGCCCGGCATGGGCGGGGTCGAAGCCGAAGACCAGCCGGTCGAGGAAGCGCCGCCGTCCGCTCGACCCTTCAAGGAACAGGCGGTCCATCTGCGGGGTCAGCCAGACCATGGCGACATGGTCGGCCAGCGCGGTCTGGCCCTTGGCCGGATGGCCGTCGATGCGGACCAGCCGGCGGTCGCGGTCGGAGGCGCGGTTGCCGTCATGGGGTTCGCGGCCGGTGCCGATCTCCACCGGACCCAGCGGGGTGTCGAGCATCGCCGCCACCGCCCAGCCGGCGCCGGGGGGCGAGCCCAGCCGCTCCACCTCGGCCAGCCGGGCGCCGCGGATGCCGCGGCCGGGGGCGAGGAAGCTGACCGCTTCCAGCAGATTGGTCTTGCCGGCGCCGTTCGGGCCGATCAGGGCGACGGGCCGGCGGTCGGGCTCCAGCCGCGCAGAGTCGTAACCGCGGAAGCGCGTCAGCGTCATCCGCCGCACCGCCAGAGCGGGGGCAAAAGCCGAATTGGTGGCGGACACCGGGGTGCCGCCGCTCATCGAGACTGCCGTGTGCTGCAACTGGTCCGTTCCGCCTGGGGCGGGGAGGATCCCCGCAGCCCCATCACACACGCATCGGCATCAGGACGTAGAGCGCGGTGGAGTCGGCGACGTCGCGGATGATGGTCGGCGACGCGGCGTCGGCCAGCGTGAACTGGGCGCCCTCGCCCTCGATCTGCTGCGTGATGTCCAGCAGATAGCGAGAGTTGAAGCCGATTTCCAGCGGGGTCTCGGCGTAATTGACCTCCAGCTCCTCGGTGGCGCTGCCCGATTCCGGGCTGGTGGCCGACAGGGTCAGGGCGCCGCGAACGAGCGACAGTTTCACCGCCCGGCTCTTCTCGGTGGAGATGGTGGCGACGCGGTCGACGGCGGCGGCGAACAGCTTGGCGTCCACCTCCATCACCTTGTCGTTGCCGACCGGGATCACCCGCTCATAGTCGGGGAAGGTGCCGTCGATCAACTTGGAGGTGACGACCACGCTGTCGAAGCCGAAGCGGATCTTGTTGTCGGACAGCGACAGCTCGATGCGGTCGGCAGCCTCGTCGACCAGCTTGCGGATCTCGGTGACGGTCTTGCGCGGGATGATGACGCCGGGAATGCCCTCGGCCCCGTCCGGCAGCGGCATCTCGACCCTCGCCAGCCGGTGGCCGTCGGTGGCGACGGCGCGCAGCACCGGCGACTCCAAGCTGCCCATCTTGCTCTTGGCGGAGTGCAGGTAGATGCCGTTCAGGTAATAGCGCGTCTCCTCCGTGGAGATCGCGAAGCGGGTGCGGTCGATCAGCGCCCGCAGGTCGGCGGCGGCGACCGAGAAATTGTGCTTCAGCTCGCCGCTGGACAGCTGCGGGAAATCCTCCACCGGCAGGCAGGACAGCTTGAACTGCGACCGGCCGGCGCGCAGCGTCAGGATGGTGCCGTCGCCGGCGATGTCCAACTCCACCTGACTGCCGTCGGGCAGCTTGCGGACGATGTCGAACAGGGTGTGGGCCGGGGCGGTGGTGCCGCCGGGACGGCCGACCGTCGCCGGGACCGTCTCGACGATCTCCAAATCCATGTCGGTGGCGGCCAGCGACAGTTCGCCGTCGCCCGCGCGCAGCAGGACGTTGGACAGGATCGGAATGGTGTTCCGCCGCTCGACCACACTCTGCACGTGACCCAGGGAACGGAGAAGGGCGGCGCGTTCGATGGTGATGTTCATGCTGGCGTCGTCTCGGCGGGAGGAGTGACTGGAATGCGGGTCCACCGGGGTTGCGGGCCGTTGTCCGGCCGTCCCGCCCCGAGCGGGCGCGCATCATACCACATCGATGGTTGCGTCGAACCAAATTGTTGCGGCCGAGGCCATCGGCCGAGGGGTGGTTGTGGGAGTTCCCGCTCGATGCCCCCACCCTGACCGTCCCCCGCCCAGCGGGGGAGAAAGGTGGGGGTCTAGCTTTCCCTCAAAGCGACTCCCCTCGCCGCCGCCCCTCGTGCAGCCGCAGAATGTCGACGAAATCGGCGCTCTGCCAGTTGCGCGACCGGCTCAGCTCGCTGCGGACGCTGGCGACGAAGGCGTCGATCACCGCCCATTCGTCGTCGGCGATCTCGTCCACATCCTCCAGATAGCTGAAGACGACCCGGTGCAGGCCCTGGCTGACCGGGCTGATCCAGCCGTCCACCGTCTCGCCCATCGCCGCCATCAGCCGGCGGATGCGCAGCATGTGCGCCATGCGGTGGGCCGGCTTTTCCTGCGGTTCGGCCTTCATCGCCTGGATGAAGGCGAGGCGGCCAGTCTCCACCGCATAGAGGCGCAGCGACTTCAGTTCCGGGTTGGCGTAGCCGGCATTGCCGAGATAGCGGCCCCAGCGCCACACCAGCTCCAGCAGCCAGACGATGTCCTCATGGTCGGGCACCGGGGCGTGGCGGGCGTTCATCGCCGCCTGCAGCCGCGCGGCCAGCGCCGGCATCACCGTGCCGGTCAACTCGCGGCTGACCGCCGCCAGCTCCGCCCGCAGAGCCGGGCCGGTCGAGCGGCTGGCGAGGAAGCCGGTGCCGGACAGCGCCGTCAGCGCCCGGTCGAAGCGCTCCACCGCCTCGTGCAGCAGAGCGCGGGTCGGGGCGGGGGCCGACAGCACGCCGCCGTCCTGAATCTCCATATCGCCGAACATGCCGTCCACCACCTCGCGGATGGTGATGCAGGCGGCATTGAAATGGCAGAGCAGGGCGCGCAGCAGCGGGTGCGACTCGCGCACCGCGGGACCGCCATGTTCGCGCACATGGCGCAGGAACACGTCGTAGCGCCGCTTGACGTTCAGGCCGTAGAGCGGAGCGAACCAGGCCAGCAGTTGCGACTGGTCGCGGAAGGGCAGGCCGAGATCGCGCACCCGGCGGACGAAGCCGACCATCAGCGCCGACTGGCAATCGACCTCGGCGGGATTTGGGGCGGCCGACCGGGGATCGCCGGTGCCCTGCATTTCCCCCATCCGCATTTCATCGATGTCGCGGCGCATCCGCTCGGTCAGCGGCACCAGCACCTCGTTGTGCTCCAGCAGGGCGCGGACGAAGCCCAGCAGGTCGCCGTCGATCGGCGCCTTGCGGCCGAGATACTGGGTGCGCAGCCGGGCGTCGTGGTGGGCCTCCTCGTTCGCCAGCGCCAGGAAACGGTCGGTCAGCTTGCGGTCGCCGGCCATGGCGTAGAGGAAGTCGAGCGCTTCCCGACGCATCAGCTCGCGCATCACCATGGCGTCGGGGCTGGCCAGCACGGCGTCCAGCATCGCCTCGCGCGCCATGGCGTCCAGCCGGCTCTGCACCTCCGCCGCCAGGCCCGGAAAGGCATAACGGGTGAGCGCCGCCCAGATGCCGCCCATGTCGACCCGCTGGATCAGCGCCGGCACCGACTCGGGCGAGCGGTAGAGGATCGGGTCGTCGACCAGGAAGGGTTCGAACAGGCTGGTGAACAGGCGGCGCGCCTTCATCGGCCGCAGCCGGTTGAAATGATCGACCAGCGCGTCGCGCAGATGCCGCGCCCGCTCGCCGTTTGGGCTGGGCGCCCCTTCGACCGCGTCCAGCACCGACCGGATGGCGTGCATGGGGATGCGGGCGACGACCTCGTCCATCTGGCGGCGGAAAGCGGTGGCATCCATCATGTCCCTCGCCGCCATGTCCTTGGCCGCCGGAAGACCGGCGGAGGGGAGGGAGGTCGTGACCGTCGGCGTGCTGCTCATGCGCCCAACACCTCGCAGGATCGTCGTCGCCTGGACGCTCATGATCCCGGGAGATTATTAAATAACCTTTGCTATTTCCATGCGTGTCTTCGGTCGGGTTTTATGATTATCGGAATATGACGGGTAATTGCTTTGTAATCTCAGGTTTACTTTTTGTCCGAGTCTTCGGCTACAGCCCGGCCGCCAGCTGCGCCTCCAACCCGGCGCGGTAGTCGGGATAGGTCAGGGTGACGCCAAGCTGGCGCTTGATGCGGTCGTTCTTCACCCGGCGGCAATCGGCGTAGAAGCTGGCGGCCATCGGCGACATCTCCGCCTGATCGAAGGGCACCAGCGGCGGCGGCTCCACCCCCAGCAGACGGCAGGCGTATTCCACCACCTCGTGCGATGGGCTGGGCAGATCGTCGGCGACGTTGTAGATGGCGCCCAGCGTCGGCCGCGCCATCGATGCGCGCAGCGTGTTGGCGATGTCGTCGACATGGATGCGGCAGAAGACCTGACCCGGCTTGTCCACCCGCTTGGCGATGCCGTCGCGCACCGAATCGATGGCGCTACGGCCGGGGCCGTAGATTCCGGCCAGCCGGAACAGATGCATCGGCACGCCATATTGGCGGTACAGGTTCAGCCAGCCGCGTTCCGCCTCCACCCGCCGCTTCTGCCGCTCGCCGGTCGGCTTCAGCCAGGACGCTTCGCTGACCCACTCGCCGCCGGTGTCGCCATAGACGCCGGTGGTGGAGAGATAGCCGCCCCAGTCCAGCGTGCGCAGGTCGGCCAGATCGCGGGAATGCTGGTCCAGCACCGGATCGCCCTTGCCGTCCGGCGGGATGCTGACCAGCAGATGGGTGGTGCCGGCCAGCGCCGCCTTGGCATCGGCCAGCGGCCGGCCGCGGTCGAACAGGAAGGCCTCGATGCCCCGGGCCTCAAGCTCCGCCTTCTTCTCCTCGCTGCGGCAGGTGGCGGCGACGCGCCATCCCTCGGCGCGCAGCCGGTCGGCGAAGACGCGGGCGCTGTAGCCGGGGCCGAAGACGAAAAGGCGGGGATCGGTCATCGCGGGCGTTCCGGTTGGGGCAGGGAACTTTGTAACGCCGGGGCTCGGCCACCGGATTGGTGTGGGGGGCTTGCACCCTGCCCGGCGATGGCGGAGTGTAAAGGCATCATGACCCGACGCAATCCTTACCTTTCCGCCGCCCTCGCGCTGGGGCTTCTTGCCGTCCTGCCGGCTCCCTCGCAGGCGGCACAGGCGGCCTCCTCCGGGCCGTCCTCCGGCCTCGACCGCAACCGCGAGCTTCAGGCCTGCGCCGCCAAGGCGGAGGCCAACCCCGACGGCGCCAAGGCCGACGCCATGCGCTGGCAGGAGCAGGGCGGCGGCGATTTCGCCAAGCTCTGCTACGCGCTGGCGCAGTTCCATGCCGGCGAGTTCAAGGCGGCCGGAACCCAGATGGAGGCGCTGGTGCCGACGCTGGGCAAGGACGATCCCAGGGCCGCCGCCTCGCTGCTCGGCCGGGCCGGCTGGGCGTGGCTGCGCGCCGGCGACCAGGGGCGGGCGGAGCGGCTCTACAGCGCGGCGCTCGACAAGACGCCGGGCGACGTCGACCTGCTGATCGACCGCGCCTTCGCCCGTGCCGAGGGTGAACGCTTCTGGGACGCCATCACCGACCTCGACGCGGCGCTGGCCCGCGACCCGCGGCGGGCGGACGCCTATCTCTACCGCGCCACCGCGCAGAAGGCGCTGTCCAACTACCGGCAGGCGCTGGCCGACATCGACCATGCGCTGGAACTGAAGCCCGGCGATCCGGAGGCGATCCTGCTGCGCGGCAACGTCAAGGCGCTGGGCGGCAACCTGCCCGCCGCGCGCGACGACTGGTCGCTGGCCCGCCGCGTCTCCCCCGACAGCGAATGGGGCCGCGCCGCCGCCGACAACCTCGCGCGGACGGCGGAACTGGCGGGCGGTGCGGGTAAGGATAAGGTGAAGGAGAAGAAGGTGCAGTGAGGGAGTGACGGGTGCCCCCACCCCGACCCTCCCCCGCTGGGCGGGGGAGGGAGGCAGGAGCTTTGTCGGGGTGCAGCGGCAGTCCCTCCCCCGCCCAGCGGGGGAGGATAGGTGGGGGTCTAACTTCACCTAGAGCCGACACCCCCCAACGAAAAAGCCCCGCCGCGGCGACCGCGGGCGGGGCTTTTCCTTACCTGCAACTCGAATCGCTTACAGTGCCGAGTCGACCCACTGGAACAGCGCACCCTTAGGCAGGGCGCCGATCTTGGTGGCGGCGACGCTGCCGCCCTTGAACAGCATCAGCGTCGGGATGCCGCGCACGCCGTACTTGGTCGGGGTGTCCGGATTCTCGTCGATGTTCAGCTTGGCGACGGTGACCTTGCCATCATACTCGCCGGCCAGCTCGTCGAGCGCCGGGGCGATCATCTTGCAGGGGCCGCACCATTCCGCCCAGAAATCGACCAGGACCGGGCCGTCGGCCTTCAGGACGTCCTGCTCGAAGCTGTCGTCGGTAACCTTGATGGTGGTGCTCATGTGACCTCTTGCCTGGATTCGGAAGCGCCGCGGACCGGTTGTGTAAGGCCGGCGGCCATCGCCCCGTCAGTGGAATTGAGCAAAATGTAGGGCGGAGGCGCCCGGCCGGTCAAGTCACCCCATCTTTCGGGGGACCCGCCGGCCCTCCCTCACCCCGGCCTTGGCCCCAGTCCGGCCGCCGCCGCATCCAGCACCGAGGGCGGCAGCTCCATGGTGTAGGGGCCGTCGGTCCACAGCAGCACGCAGCGGACCCGCCGCCCCGGATAGACCGCCCGCAAGGCCTCGCGGTAGGCCGCCATCTGACGCCGGTAAACCATTGGCACGTCTTCCAAATCCCGCGGCGGCGGCCGGTTGGTCTTATAGTCGACGATCCACACCGTATCCCCGGTCAGCGCCAGCCGGTCGATACGGCCGGCCAGCGCCCGGCTGCCGTCGCCCAGCGCCACCAATCCTACCAGCGGCACCTCCGCCCGCGAGTCCGGGCCGAACAGATGCGCGAACTCCGCATGGCTCAGCACCGCCAGCGTCTCGCGCGCGATGGCGTCCTGCTGCTCCGGCGTCAGCTTGTGCGCCGGCCGGGCCAGGAAGCGGCGGCAGGCGGCCTCCCGCGCCTCCCCGGCCAGATTGGGCAGGGTCTGCAGCAACCGGTGGACCAGCAGGCCGCGGCGGAAGCGCTGGCCATCGTCGTTGCCGAGCGGGGAGCGCACCGCCGGTTCCTCGCCATCGGGGCGCGACGGGGTCAGCGGGCGCGACGGCTCCGGCTCGCCCGGCGGCGGTTCGGCGATCCAGGGCGGCGGCGGCTCGGCCGATGCGCTCTCCTCCGTCTCGACATGGCGCGGCACCACGGCGGTCTGGGCGCCGACCAGCCGCCAGCCGTCGCCGGCCCAGCCGTCGGGGCACAGGCCGGTGAAGTCGAAGTCATGCGGCACGCCGTTGTCGCGCATCGCCTCCTCGACCAGCCGGTACCAGCAATCGTCGGACGGCTCGCGCTTGCCCTGATGGCCGCAGATGTAGAGCCGGTCCTCCGCCCGCGTCAGCGCGACATAGAGCAGCCGGCGGTATTCCTGGTCGCGCCGCCGGTTGGCCCGCGCCCGCGCCTCGGCGCACAGCGCGTCCTCCTGGGACCGGCGGGCGGCGAACAGCGGCACCGGGCAATCCTCGTCCGGCCACAGGATCGGCGGGCTCTGGGTCGGGCTGCCCAGCGTGTCGGGCAGGAAGACGATGGGCGCCTGCAAGCCCTTGGAGCCGTGGACCGTCATGATCCGCACGGTGCCGCCGCCCTGCTCCAGCTCGCGCTTGATCTCCGCGTCGCTGGCCGCCAGCCAGGCCAGGAAATTCTGCAGGGACGGCGGTTCCGTCTTCTCGAAGGCGAGGCAGACGGCCAGGAACTCCTCCAGCGGGTCCTGGGCGTCGGGGCCGAGCCGCTTCAGGATCGCCCGCCGCCCCGACCGCCCGTCGGCCGGGCAGGGCCGGTTCAGCAGCCCGGCGAACAGCTCGTAGGGGGCTGAGAAGTCGGTGCGCGCCAGCAGGTCGCCGAGATAGCGGCGGGCCGGGCGGAACTCCGGTTCCGTCTCCGCCAGTGCCACCAGCGAGCGCCACAGCGTGCCGCGCCGGCCATGGGCGACGCGGAACAGCTCCTCCTCGGTCAGCCCGATCAGCGGCCCCTTCAGCACGGTGGCGAGCGTCAGGTCGTCGTCGGGCAGCAGCAGGAAATCGGCCAGCGCCACCAGATCCATCACCGCCAGCTGTTCGGTCAGCACCATGCGGTCGACGCCGGCCACCGGCACGCCGCGGTCCTTCAGCGCGCGGACCAGTTCGGTGACGAAGGCGGTGCGGCGGCGGACCAGAACCATCACGTCGCCGGGCTGCACCGGCCGGCCCTTGGCCTCCAGCGTTTCGCCGCTGTCGATCCAGCGATGCACCGTCGCCGCGATGACCGAGGCGAGGCGGGCCGACGGCGAATCGGCGGACTCGCGCGCCACCGGCGGCGCCCAGGCCGGCGTCTCGAGGGCTTCGGCCGGCTTCACCGGCGGCCACAGTTCGACCAGACCGGCCTGTCCGCGCCGGAAGGCGCGGTGGCGGATGACCGGGCTGGCATCGGACGCCACGCCGTCGCGGGCGCGGTCGATGGCGAAGACGGCGTCCACCGTTTCCAGCACCGCGGAGGTCGAGCGGAAGGAGATGTCGAGGTCGACGCCCGCCCACAGCCGCTCCGCCGACTCGGCCTTGTCCTGGAAATGGCGGCGCATGCGGGCGAATTCGGCGGGATCGGCGCGCTGGAAGCTGAAGATCGACTGCTTCTCGTCACCCACCGCGAAGACGGTGCGGATCTTTCCGTCGGGTGCCGCGGCCTCCAGTTCGGCGAAGAACTCGCCGGCGAGCGCGGCGACGATGGCCCACTGGTCGGGGTTGGTGTCCTGCGCCTCGTCGATCAGGATATGGTCGAGGCCGCCGTCCAGCTTGTAGAGCACCCACGGCACCCGCGGCGCCTTGCCGTCGCCGCCGCTCAGCAGCCGGTTGGCCGCCAGGATCAGGTCGTCGTAATCCAGCAGCGCGCGCGCCGCCTTGCGGTCGCGGTAGGCGTCCAGCATCGCCTGCGCCAGCGTCAGCAGCGCGGTGGTCGAGGCGGCGACCCCGGCGGCCTTGACCCGCTCCGAAATCTCCACCAGCCGCTCCGCCTCCTTCTGCAAGGACAGCAGCGCCTGCGGGTAGGCGGTGGCCGGCTTCTTGGTCATCAGCGTCTTGCGCGGGCTGCCTTCCGCCGTCAGGAACAGCCGCTTGTAGGCGTCGAAGGCGCGGACCCGGCGGTCGGCGGCGTCCAGCCACTGCTGGATGGCGATGCCGCGTTCCTGGTCGCCTGCGCTGCCGCCCGACAGCGCCCGGCAGGCTTCGCGCAGGGCCGGCGGGTCGCACTGGTCGTCACGGCAGGCGTGGGTCAGGATCGACTCCTCGGTCACGCCCGGCGGCACGCCCAGCCGGTCGTGGATGGCGTCGATCAGCCCGTCCAACCCGTGGAAGTCCTTCAGCAACCGTTCCACCTGTCCGCGCTGGCTCGCCAGCTCCGCCAGCAGCCCGGCGAAATCCTCCGCGTTCAGGTCGCCGGTCAGCCGGCCCATGGCGCGGCCGAGCGGGCTGTCCGGCTCCGTCCGGCCGGCATGCAAAACGGCGTCGCGGGCCTCGGTCAGCAGCCCATCGGCGGTGCGCTCGTCCATCACGTCGAAATGCGGCGCCAGCTCGGCTTCCAGCGGGAAGCGGCGCAGCAGCGACTGGCAGAAGGCGTGGATGGTCTGGATCTTCATGCCGCCGGGGCAGTCCACCACCTGGGCGAACAGCCGCCGGGCGTTCAGCCGCGCCTCCATGCTGGGCCGCTCGCCGCACAGGTCGGCCAGCCGGTCCTCCAGCGCGTCGTCGGGCAGGGTGGCCCACAGGCCGAGCGTCCGGTTGATGCGGATCGCCATTTCGGCGGCAGCGGCCTTGGTGAAGGTCAGGCAGAGGATGCGCGCCGGCGGCGTGCCGGACAGCATCAGCCGCAGCACCCGGTCGGTCAGCACCTTGGTCTTCCCCGACCCGGCCGAGGCACCGACCCACACCGACGCCGTCGGATCGGACGCCTGCCGCTGCGCCACGTTGGGATCGAGCGGCAGGGTACGGGGGGACAGGTCGGTCATGGTCATGGGCAGAGCTTCCGCAGATCCCCTCTCCCCCCCGGGGAGAGGGACATTGCCCCGGACTGGAGTGCCCCGCATCACTCACCCTCTCCGCCGCCCGACGACCATTCCTGAACGCGGGCCAGATGGGCATAGTCTGTGTAGCGCGGCGCCATTGCCGGGCGCGGACGGGAGCGGTAGGGCGTGTTCGGGTCGTCGAATTGCGCGATCAGCGCCTCCAGCCCGGCTCGCGCCTCCTCGCCCAATGCCGCCGGGTCGCCCTTCACCGGCTTCTCCTCGCCGGCCGGGTCGCCGCCGGACAGGCGCCAGAAGGTCAGTTCGGCCACGGCGCCCTTGTCCACCCCGCTGAAGCCGCCCGCCGCCGCGATGGCGGCCTCCAGCGGCAGCTGCGGGGCGAAGCCCAGCTCGATCTCCCGCGCGCTCGGCGGGGTGCCGGTCTTGTAGTCGATCACCACCAGCCCATCGGGGCCGCGGTCGATGCGGTCGGCCTTGGCGGTCAGGGTGAAGGGGCCGCCGGGGCCGGACAGCTCCAGCCGGCCCGGCACCTCGGTCGCCAGCGGACGGATGCGGGGGCGGCGCTCGCGCTCCAGATCGACGAACCAGCCGGCGACCCGCTCGAAGCGCGGCCACCAGAAGGCCCAGACGTCGGGATGGCTGCGCAGCAGCGGGCCGAAGCGCTCGCGCCCCAGCGCGATCAGCCGGTCGAGCGCATCATGGGGCAGGGGGCCGGGATACTCGCGGACGAAGGCGTCGAGCGTGTCGTGGATGATCTGGCCGCGGTCGGATGCCCCCGGATCGGCGGCGATGGGGTCGAGCGCCCGCAGCCGCAGGGCGTGGCGGGCATAGATGGCGTAGGGATCGCGCATCCAGGTCTCGATTTCCGTCACCGACAGCTTGCGCGGCCGGGCGGTCAGCGGCGGCCGCGGTTCGGGCGCCGACACCGGCTGCACGCGGTCGGGTTCGTCCAGCCCGCGCGCCCAGCCGAGCCAGCAGGCGCCGCGCTCCTCGATCACGCCGTCCAGATCGACCGCCTTCAGCACGGTTTCGAGCCGCAGCAGCCAGCGCGACGGCACGGTCGGCGTGCCCTCCACCCGCGCGGCGCGGGTCAGCACCACTTCGGGCGCGCCGCAGGCGTGGGCGAAGTCATGGGCCGACATGCCGACCAGCCGTTCCGGGCTGGGCAGGCCGAAA
The DNA here is from genome assembly GCF_051124815.1 of Azospirillum sp. B2RO_4. Taxonomy (NCBI): domain Bacteria; kingdom Pseudomonadati; phylum Pseudomonadota; class Alphaproteobacteria; order Rhodospirillales; family Azospirillaceae; genus Azospirillum; species Azospirillum sp. B2RO_4. Next base: position 2,868,104 of record NZ_CP118485.1, read on the forward strand.
TCGCGCCGCATCGGCCGCGACATCCAGGGATCGGCGGAGGCGGCCGGCGGCCAGGTCCCCTCGTTCAGCCCACCCAGGATGGTCAGGTCGAGATGCTGGAGCCGCGCCTCCATCGGACCCAGGATGAACAGGCGCGGGTGCAGGCCATAGCGGGGGCGCACCGCCCGCGCGCTCATCAGCGCATCCAGCAGCGCCGGGTAATCCTTGGCCGGGATGGCCGGGAATCCCTCCGCCGCGTCCAGCAAATCGTGGACGAAGCGCGCCGCCTCCTCGCCGTCGTCCTGCCGCCACAGCCGCTCCGCCCCGGTCAGCGCGTCGTCGGCGGCCAGGGATTCGCAGAAGGCGACATGGGCGCGCACGAGGTCGGCCAGCGGCGTGTCGGTGGTCAGCGCCTCCAGGAAGGGGGCGGCGCGCTGGCCGATGTCGACCAGCCAGCCGCGCAGGAACTCCTGTTGTTCCTCATGGTCGAAGCGGTCGGCCTGTTCCAGCGCCGCCAACACGCCGTCGAACCCCTCGGCCGGGCGCGGGCCGCGCAGCACGATGCGCTCCAGCGCGCGGGCGGCGGCGCGGAAATCCGCCGAGTCGCGGCCGCCCGCCGCCATCGGATGCTTGGCGAGCGCAAGCAGGGCCAGCGGATGGACACGGCTCGCCACCAGCTCCGCCGTCAGCCGCAGATAGGTGCCGACCGCGGTGTGGGCGAGCGGCTGGCCGCCGGAGTCGTTGACCAGAATGCCCCAGCGCGCCAAAGCCATGGCGACCCGGCGGCCCAGGTTGCGGTCGGGGGTGATGAGGGCGGCGGTCTTCGTCGGCGTCTCCAGCGCATGGCGCATCAGCAGTGCGATGACCTGCGCCTCTTCCTCCGACGTGGCGGCGTCGATGCGGGTCAGCCCGTCCAGCGCCGAGGCATCCACGCCCGACAGCTCGCGCCAGCCCTCCGTGGTCGCCGCAGGGCGCATCGCCTCGGCGATCAGGCGGGCGCGGGCGCCGCGCGGTTCGACGGCGTCGGTCCAGGGCTGAACCTCGGCGCGGGTGACGCCCAGCAGATGGATCAGCTGTGACAGCCCATGCTGCGGGTGGGACTCGTCGGCGGCGATGGCATCCCAGATGGTGTCGTCGGCGCCGGTGTCGAGGCCGGGAAGCACCACCGCCCCCTGCGGCAGCCGGGCGATGACCGCCAGCAGTTCCGTCGTCGCGGCGATGGAGCCGGTGGAGCCGGCGGCGATCACCATGCCCGGCGGCGGAGCGGCCTGCCAGAGGGCGGCCTGGGTTTCCAGCGCCAGATTGCGGCGCTTGGCCGGGTCGGTCTCGCCGGTCGACTCGAGGATGGCGGGCCAGACCTCGGTGATGATGCGCAGGAATTTCAGCGTGACCTGCCAGTGCTCGGCATAATCCTCCGGCACCAGCGACTCGAGCTTCTCGAAGCCGGCGCGCTCGGTCCACACCGCGTCGATCAGCCGGCCGAGATCGGCGCCCAGCCGCACCGCCTGCGCCGTGGTCGCCGACAGTCCGTCGGCGCCCAGGATCAGCCGCGCCAGCGTCATCTGCCGGTTCAGGGGCGAGATCGCTTCCGGCAAATCGAGCGGGACGTCGGGCAGCTCCTCCTCGGTCAGGCTGAGGTCACCGGCGTCGAGTTCGCCCAGCGGCGCCATCCGCGGCAGCAGGGTCGGCTGTCCGCCGGAGCGGCGCAGGAAGGCCGCCTGCAGCGCTCGGCAGGCACGCCGCGTCGGCAGCAGCACCGTGACCCCGGCCAGCGCCATCGGGTCGCCGCCCACCCGTTCCATGATCCCCGCCGCCAGCATGTCGACGAAGGGCGCGCCTGCGGGGATGCTGTAGACTTTGGGGTGGGTCATTGACTGTCCGGACTGGTGCTTGATGGTGCAGGCGCCGAGTGCCCCCTCCCCAACCCTCCCCAACCCTCCCCCGCCCTCGGCCGCCCTCGGCCGGTCCGATCGCGGGAGAGGGAGTAAGTGCAAGGGCGGCGAAGTTCCCTCTCCCTCGAAGAGGGGGAGGGTTAGGGAGGGGGCAAAACGTCCCGTTGAGTATAGCTCAGCTCCGCCCTCAATGCGCCACCGCCCGCACGCCGCCGATGGCCAGCAGATCCTCGGCCTCTTTCAGCCCGGCCGGCGTGCCGATGTGGAACCACAGCCCGTCATGGGCGAGGCCGAACAGCCGCCCCGCCGCCTGCGCGCGGTCCCAGATCAGGTTGGTGGAGAAGGCGCCGTCCGGCGTGTCCGCCCCGAACAGCTCCGGCTTGACGATCTGCACCCCGGCATAGACGAAGGGCGCCAGTTCGCGCTCGCCCCGCCGGGTCAGGCCGCCCAGCGGGTCCATGTGATAGTCGCCGAGCCCGTCATAGCCGACCGACTTGGTCGTCGCCATCAGCAGCAGCAGCGCGTCCATCTCCGCCGGGTTCCAGTGCGATGCTAGACGGCGCAGGGCCGGCACCGGCCCGTCCAGCCAGAAGATGTCGGCATTCACCGTGTAGATCGGCGCGGATCCCAGAAGGGGCAGGGCGTTCTTCACCCCGCCGCCGGTCTCCAGCAGCGTGTCCTCCGGCGACAGGGTGATGGCGGGGGAGGTCCGGCCCTTCAGATGATCGCCGATCATGGCGCCCAGATAATGGCTGTTGACCACCGCGCGGCCGACGCCGGACTCGGCCAGCCGGTCCAGGGCATGGTCCAGCATCGGCTTGCCCAGCACCGGGATCAGCGGCTTCGGCCTGTGGTCGGTCAGCGGACGCATACGCAGACCCTGGCCGGCGGCCAGCACCATGGCTGTCTGGGGAATGGTCACGGTCATCTCAGATCGTCTCCGGAACGACGAAGGCGGCACGGGCCTCGGGCGGCAGATGGCGGTCGAACCAGGCGGCGACGGGCGCCAGTTCCGGTTTCGCCAGTTGGGCCTCCAGCAGGCGCCAGACCCGCGGCAGATGGACAAGATAGGACCGCCGCCCCTGGCTCAGCGCCAGACGGACGAAGATGGCGACGATCCGCGTGTGGCGCGCCGCCCCCAGCACCGCCATGGCGCGGCGGAAGGCGGCGGCATCGGTTTCGGGGAAAGCGGCGAGGTAGCGCGCGACCATCGCCTCGGCCAGATCGGGCGCCACGTCGCGCCGCGCATCCTCCAGCAGCGACACCAGATCGTAGGCCCGCGGTCCCCAGCCGGCGCTCTGGAAGTCGATCAGGCCGGCCGCCCGTACCCCCGGCCGATCCAGCCGCATCAGATTGTCGACGTGGTAGTCGCGCAGCAGGAGCGACGGCGCTCCGGCGCAGACCGGCTCCAGCACCGTCCGCCAAGCCGTATCGAAACCGGAACGATCATCGTCGCTCAAGGGCTTTCCCAGCACCACCGGCATATAGGCGTCGATGAACAGCCGGGTCTGGGCGATGAACAGGTCCGGATCGTAGACGGGCAGGGCCAGCCGCTGCGCCGCCCCCTCGGGCCAGCCGCGGTGGATGGTGACCAGCGCATCGGTCGCCATCTCATAGAGCGGTTGAGGATCGGAAGCGTCCACGAGCAGGCGGGAGAATGTTTCGCTTCCGAAATCTTCCTGGATCGCCAATCCCCGTTCCACATCCGACGCAAGCACGGCGGGCACCGACAGCCCGATGGCTGCCAGTTCGGCGCCGATGGCCATGAAGGGAACGAGGTCGTCCGCCGGGGCGGGCGTGTCCACCAGGATCAGAGTTGCGCCGTCCGCCTTGCGCAGGCGCTCGTAGCGCCGGGCGGAGGCATCGCCGGCCAACGGCTCCCGCGCAGCATCGGACAGGCCGTTGGCGGCGAGGAAGGCGGCGATCTCCGCTTCCCGTGCGGAAGAGACAGCCGCCATCACAGCGTCCAGTCGGCGGCGGCCACCCGCGCCGCCAGCGCGCCATGGCCGGTCAGCGTGGCGCGTCGGGCGTCGGGGCCGTCATGCTCCATCGTCACCTCGACCCGGTCGGGCGGCAGTAGCGGACCCAGCCGATCCGGCCATTCGACCAGCGCCACCGCCTCGGCCCGCGCGTCGTCCCAGCCCAGCTCATACACCTCGTCCGGCCCCGACAGGCGGTAGAGGTCGAAATGCCAGACCGGGCCGATGGCGGTGTCGTAGGTCTGCACCAGGGTGAAGGTGGGGGACGGCACCTCGGCGTCCTCGTGGGTGACGCTGCGGATCAACGCCCGCGACAGCGCCGACTTGCCGGCGCCGAGATCGCCGCGCAGAGCCACGAGGTCGCCCGGCCGCAGCAGGACGCCCAGCCGGCGGCCCAGCGCCGCGGTGGCGGCCTCGTCAGGCAGTTGGATCGCAATGGTGTGAAGGGGAGTGTCCGACATGGCGCGGATACTGTGCGAAGCCGCCGCCCGCCCGCAAGCCGGAAAGAAGGGTGGGTCAGCGGCAGACTTACCGGCCGATCCTTACCGGCCGATCCTTACCGGCCGATCCTTACCGGCCGATCCGCCGCTTGGGCGACAGGCGGTCGCCCGCGCCCGCGCCAACTCCCTCTGCCGCGCCGGCCACCACCAGCCGCGGCGCCTTGTTGAAGTTCATGGTGATCATCAGCGTCAGCGCGCCGTTGATCAGGTGCAGCATCTTGTCGGACGCCACCGGCAGGGGGATGCGCCGGCCCATGCAATAGCCAACCAGCGCCGCCGTCACCTCGGTGTCGGCCAGCACCAGCTCGGTCACCGCGCCGTCGTCGTCGGTGATGCTCAGGCGGGTTTCGATGCCCTCCTGCTCCGGCCCCTCGTTGCGGTGATAGACGACCTTGGACACGGTGCCGACCGGCAATGTGTCCTTCACCCGCCGCCGGCGGTCCAGCACGGCCCGCACCACCTCCTGGTCGGTGAAGACCAGACACCGAAGTTCCTTCATTCGGACCTCCACCCGACCGGCCTCCAGGCAAAGAAAGCCCGGTTATCCGCCGCCGACCTTCACTTTCCGCTTCGCCACCGCCGCGTGCAATCGACAAATTTAAGCGAATTTATGCGAAATTGTTGCTCGGTTCCGACGATCCGTCGTCCTGCCTCGCACGCGACACAGGATCGCTTTCCCTTTGCGGGGGGTTGACCCGGCCGGGAAATGCGGACAATGGAAGGATCGTTCGCCGACCCTTCCGCATCATCCTCCAACCGGCACCCCGTCTCAAGGAATTGGCTTTCATGTCGCAGACCGCCTCCAGCCACGATGTCCTCACCACCGATGTCGTCATCGTCGGCGCCGGCCCCGTCGGGCTGTTCGCCGTATTCGAATGCGGCATGCTGAAGATGCGCTGCCACGTGGTGGACGCGCTGGACATGGTCGGCGGCCAGTGCACCGCGCTCTACCCGGAAAAGCCGATCTACGACATCCCGGCCCATCCCTCGATCGAGGCGGCCGACCTGATCGACCGGCTGGCGGAGCAGGCGGCCCCCTTCTCGCCCACCTATCACCTGGGCCAGCAGGTGGAGAAGCTGACGCGCCAGGACAGCGGGCGCTGGCTGGTGGAGACCAGCATCGGCACGAAGATCGACACCCAGGCGGTGATCATCGCCGCCGGCAGCGGCGCCTTCGGTCCCAACCGCCCGCCGCTCGACGGGCTGGAGGCCTATGAGGGCAAGTCGGTCTTCTACATGGTGCGCCGCCGCCAGGACTTCGCCGGCAAGAAGGTGGTGATCGCCGGCGGCGGCGACAGCGCGGTCGATTGGGCCATATCCCTGGCCGACGTGGCGGAGCGTGTCTATGTCGTCCACCGCCGTCCGAAGTTCCGCGCCGCCCCCGAAAGCGTCGCCCGCATGGAAGCCCTGGTGCGCGAGGGGCGCGTCGAGATGGTGGTGCCTTACCAGCTGTCCGGCCTGGACGGAGAGAACGGCCAGCTGACCGCGGTGCGCGTCGCCACGCTGGACGGCGAGGAAAAGGCGCTGCCGGCCGACGCGCTGCTCGCCTTCTTCGGCCTGTCGATGAATCTCGGGCCGATCGCCGACTGGGGGCTGGATCTGGAGCGCAGCCATATCGCGGTGGCCCAGCCCGGCTGCGCCACCAACGTTCCGGGCGTCTTCGCCATCGGCGATATCGCGACGTATCCCGGCAAGCTGAAGCTGATCCTCTGCGGCTTCGCCGAAGCAGCGCAGGCCGCCCACGCCATCCGCCCGCTGGTCTATCCCGGCGAGGCGCTGCACTTCGAATATTCGACCTCGAAGGGCGTCCCCGGCGCGGCGTGAGTTGAGATGCCCTCTCCCGTCCCGGGAGAGGGAGGGGACCCGCCGAAGGCGGGGAGGGTGAGGGGTGATCCAAGAAACCTGAACCGCATGGCCCCGAAGCGCGAGCTTCGTGCCTACCCCCTTGTGTAATTGAAAGTTCCTAGATTGCTCCCTGGACGGCTTGTCATGAGCAAGCCGTCCAGGGTTGCCGACCCCGTATGCCCCTTGGTTTGGAAACCGTGGGTGAGCTTGGGGCGGCCTCCCTTCCTTGAAGTCCGAACGGTTGCTCGGGTTTGAGCCCGCACCACAAGGAAGGAACCAAGGATGTCGACCATCGCTGTCACCGCAGGGATCGACTGCGGCAAATCCCGTCTGGATGTTGCGCTCTTTGGGGCGGAAGACAAGTTCCACGTCGTCAACACTGGCGATGGGCATCGTGAGCTGATTGCCCGGCTGACCAGCCATGGCGTCTGCCGTGTCGGGATGGAAGCCAGCGGCGGCTATGAGCGGGGCGTCCGGACCGCTTTGCGCGACGCCGGGCTGCCGGTCACGGTATTTGATCCCGCCCGGGTTCGCTGCTTTGCCAAGGCCAAGGGACTGCGGGCGAAGAATGACCGGATCGATGCGGCTGTGATCGCCGAGTTCACGGCCTCTGCCCTTGCCCTGGCTGACAGCCTGAGCGATCCCGAACACGAAGAACTGGCCGGCTACGTGAGGCTGCGCCGCCTGCTGAGCGACAAGCGGGCCGATCTCAAGCGGGTCGCCGCCATGCTCGATGGTGAAGCCCGGGGGATCCTGGCGACAGCGATGGAGGGTTTGGATCGGGCGATCGAGGCGGTGGAGGTCAAGCTTCGGGAACGTACCCGTGCGCAAACGGCTCTGGGAGCCACCATCGAGCGGCTGTGCAGCGCGCCTGGGATCGGGTGGATCACCGCAATGAGCTTGGCCGTACTGCTTCCAGAACTAGGGCGGATCAGCAGCAAGCAGATCGCCGCTCTGGCCGGGGTGGCGCCCTTCGATCGCGACAGCGGCCGCTGGCACGGCCAGCGTCACATCGCCGGAGGACGGGCCGACGTCCGGCGTACGCTCTACATGGCCGCACAGGTCGCCGCGACCCGAACCTCCGGAGCCATCGCCGATTTCTACAACCGCCTGCGAGCCAAGGGAAAGCCGGCCAAGGTCGCTTTGACTGCCTGCATGCACAAGCTGATCGTCCGTCTCAACGCGATGATCGCCAAAGGCCAGGACTGGACAGTCAAAAGCGCTTGACCCAGCAGCGGTCGGCGCTTGCCGTCGACCGCATGCCAAGCCAAACGAACCGGGCGCGCGCACCCGTCAAGGCCGGAGCCGCCCGAAGGGCGGGCGCGCGCTAGCGCGAGCCTTGACGGGGAGCACGAACGGTTCAGTTCGCGCTACCGAAAAATACGGTTGCTCACCCTTCCCATGCTCCGCATGGGCCCCTTCCCTCTCCCGGGGCGGGAGAGGGAGGTATTTTACTCCCCCTACTCCGCCTTCACCCCGTTCACCGGCGCGCGCACCGGCATGATGCAGCGGACATGGGCGTTGCGGTAGACCCCGGCGGCGCCGGTCTCGTCCAGTTCCAGCCGGCCGCCATGCAGTTCCACCACGTTGCGGGCCAGCGACACGCCCAGCGCCGCCGCACCCTGCGGGTCGGCGTCGGGCGCCGCGGCGCCGCTGACCGACAGGGTGATGCTGCCGTTCAGCCGCTCGCCGGCCAAACGGATGCGGCGGTCGGGCGGCGGGTGGCGGATGGCGCCCACCACCAGGGTGAACAGCGCCTGCTTCAGCCGCTTGCCGTCGCCCTCCATCTCGCCAAGCGCGTCCGGCGCCACCACCTCCAGCCGCAGCCCCTCGCGCCGCGCCCAGTCGCGGGTCAGGCCGGCCACCGACTCGAGTAGGTCGGGCAGGTTGACCGCGCCGCGCTCCAGCGTGGTGACGCCGGCGCCCAGGCTGGTCAGGTCGACCACGTCGTCGATCAACTCCAGCAGGCGCTGGCCGGCCGTCAGCATGCTGCGCACATACTCCATCTGGCGGTCGTTCAACTCGCCGAAATACTGGTTCGCCAGCATCTCGGCGAAGCCGATGATGCCGTTCAGCGGCGTGCGCAGATGGTGGGAGACGTTGGCGATGAACTCGCTCTTCAACTGGTCGGCGGCCTCCAGCGCGGCGTTGGAGGCGCGCAGCGCCGTCTCCAGCCGGGCACCGTCGGTGACGTCGAGATAGCTGTTCAGCACCGCCCCGTCGGGCAGCGGCAGGGTGGAGAACTCCACCACCGACCCGTCGCTGCGCTCCACCCGGCCGGAACGGACGCTGCGCTCCAGCGTGGCGCCGACCAGCTCCTCCTTCACCGCCTCCCAGGTGGCGGCCTCGCCCGGCCTGTCGGCGACCTTTTCCGCAATCCTGTCCGCCCCCTTGTCCGCCGGTTGCATCTCCAGCAGCGGGCGCATGCGCTCGATGACGTCGGCGATATGCGGTTCGCCGTGCAGGTCGCCGTCGGCCAGATCCCAGATGCGGGCGAAGGCCGGGTTGGACAGCTTCAGCCGGCCGTCGCCGCCGAACACGGCGATGCCCTCCGCCAGATTGTCCAGCGTCTCCTGCTGCACCGCCATCAGCGTGTTGTAGGAGGATTCCAGCGCCAGCGTGTTGGTCACGTCCTCCAGGATGGTGATCAGCCCGCCCTGCGGGTGCGGCGCCGCCAGATGGCGCAGCGTGGTGCCGTCCGGCAGGTGCAGCATCTCCTCCACCGGCTCCACCAGATGGGTGTAGCGGGTCAAGCGCTCGCGCTTGAAGGTCTGGTAGTCGGCATATTCCGGCAGGCGGCGGCGGGCGCGCAGCTCCTCCAGCAGTTCGGCGTTGGTCGGTTCGGTGCGCAGCCACCCCTCGTCCAGCTCCCACAGCCGGGCATAGGCCTGGTTGAAGAAGGTCAGGCGGGTGTCGGGGCCGAAGATGGCGATGGCGGTGCCCAGCCGTTCCAGCACCTCTGCATGGGCGGTCAGGTGGCGGTCCAGCTCGCCGCGCAGCTCCTCCAGCGGGGTCAGGTCGAGGGCATAGCCGACCACCAGCGTGCCGCCACCGTCGGTCAGCGGCAGCGGCGCTTCCGTCACCTCCAGCAGGCGGCGTTCGGTGCCGATCACCACGGGAGCGCGGTCGGACTGGGCGAAGCCGCCGCTGCGCGCCCGTTCGGCCAGCGCGCGGCCGGCGGCGGTCAGCTCCCGCCCCTCCGTCACCACACTGTCGGGATCGCCGTCGACGGCGCGGGCATAGGCGCGGTTGCACCAGGACAGCCGCAGCGAGCGGTCGCGCATCCACACCGGCACCGGCAGCGCATCGGCCATCGCCTGCAGCTCGGCAAGGCGGGAGCGCGCCGCCCCGGTCGCCTGCTCCTGACGCCGCGTGGCGTCGTTGGCGGCGTCGCGGGCGACGGTCACATCCTCGATCCACACCACGTCGCAATGGGTATCGCCGGCCCGGCCGCGCCGGCCGGTCAGCACCAGCCGCCGCCCGTCGGATGCCGCCGCCTCGCAGCGGAAGGGCTCGCCGTCACGGCGCAGGCGGGAGAGTGCGGGAGCGAAGTCCGGCACCTTCAGGCAAGCGGTCAGGTCGTCGGCATTGCAGATGCCCAGAAGGGCCGCCGCGTCTTCGGATAACGCGCTGTCGCCCTGCTCCGTCCATGCGCACCAGGGATGCGGGGCGGCAGCCAGCATGGCCCGCCATCGGTCACGGTCTGCGGCGGCGTGATCGGCTTGGCGCCGGGTTTCCTTGTTCCAAAAGAAGCCAGCGAGACCGACCACGCTTTTCACCCCCGGGACCGCCGGGCTTGTCGCTTGCCCGGCCGAATCTGTCGAAATGAATCAAGAAGCGCAGAGTAGTTCAGCCCTCTCCCACCGACAAGCGAACAGCCGTCCGCTTTGCGCCTTTTCGAGATTTCCTTCCCGCCCAGGTAGTTTTCGCTCCGGCACGTCCGGTTACGCCATGCTCTCTTCCGGGCTGGGCACCGTCTCTTTCGTGTGACGCAGGTCGTGAATCGCCTTTTCGACCTTCGGGAAGGCGGCGGCCATCGCTCGGGCGTGCCGTTCCACATCCGACGCGCGCGCCTCGACAATGGCGCGTTCCAGCGCGGTGCAGGCGGCGGCCAGTGCCCGCGCCCCTGCCGTCCGCGCCGCTCCGGCGGCCGAATGGGCGGCGGCCCGCGCCTCCTCCATCTCCCCGGCATCGAGGGCCTGCCGCACCCGCTCCAGCGTGGGCTGCGTCGTTTCGATGAAGAAATCCATCATGTCGAGCGTGCCGGCGTCCAGGCCGCTTCCCTCCATGCCCCCAAAGGTCTCGCGCACATGGTCGAGGTCGAGCACCGGCAGCGCCTCCTCCTCCTCCGTCGGCGCCGGCTGCGGCTCCGGCGTCCGCGCCTCCGGGACCGTGCGGGGGTCGAGCCAGCGGGCGAGCACGCGCGCAAGCTGCGCCAGCGTCACCGGTTTGGCGAGGTAATCGTCCATGCCGGCGGCCAGGCAGCGTTCCATCTCGCCGGACAGGGCGTTGGCGGTCATGGCGACGATGGGGGTGTGCCGCGGTCCCCCATCCCGCTGCCCATCCTCTTCCGCCCGGATGCGGCGGGCCAGTTCATAGCCGTCCATCGCCGGCATGTGGCAGTCGGTGATGACCAGCCGGTGCCGTCCACGCCGCCATGCCGCCAGCGCCTGCTCGCCGTCGGCCGTCAGCTCCGCCGCATAGCCCAGCCGGCGCAGCTGGCGCAGCACGACCTGCTGGTTGGTCGGGTGGTCCTCCGCCACCAGGATCGGGCCGGAATCGGCGGGAACCGGCGACGGCAGGCATGACGGCAGGCAGGGAGCCTCCAAGGCGGGGCCGGCGGCATCGGGCGCGCAGCGGCCGGTCAGGATCGCGGCGGCGCGGATCAGGGCGGTGCGGTGGACCGGCTGCACCAGTCCGACGGTCTGGCCCGATGCCGTCTGGACTGGTGTCGCGTGGGGAGAGGCGACCGCCACGCCGCCGCCCGTCCTGCCGTCGCCCAGCAGAAGCCGCGGCAGGCCGGGACAGCGGGCGCCGGCCAGCGGCTCCAGCCGCCCGGCCAGCGCCGTGGTGGTGACCAGAAGCCCGAATCCGCCGCGTCCCAGCTTCGATGCGGCATCGGCCACCGTGGCGGCGGTCGTCACGGTCGCACCGCCCTGTTCAAGATAGCGGGCCAGCACCGCGCGCTGCACCTCGTCCTCGTCGACCGCCAGAACGGACAGGCCGTCCAGCGGCGCCGGAGCGGGCGACAGGGCGGGCGCCGGCTCCGCCGCGCGCGGCAGGTCCACCGTGAACCAGAAGGTCGACCCGCGACCGGGCGCCGAGGAGACGCCGATCCGCCCGCCCATCCGCTCGACCAGCCGGGTGCAGATCGCCAGCCCCAGCCCGGTGCCGCCGAAACGCCGCGTGGTGGAGCTGTCGGCCTGGCTGAAGGGCTGGAACAGCCGGGCCTGCCCCTCCGGCCCGATGCCGATGCCGCTGTCCTCCACCGCCACATGCAGGCGGACATGCTCCGGTCCCCCTGGATGGGATCGGGCCGGATCGGAAAGGGCGCGGACGCGCAGCACCACCCGGCCGCGGTCGGTGAACTTGATGGCGTTGCCGGTCAGGTTGAACAGGATCTGGCGCAGCCGGCCGGAGTCGCCGCGCAGCCGCTCCGGCACCGAGCGGTCGATGTCGCAGATCAGCGCCAGCCCCTTCTGGTGGGCCTGGGGCGCCAGCAGGTCGGCGACCCCCTCCACCAGCTCCGCCGGGCGCAGGTCCAGATCCTCCAGCTCCAGCTTCCCGGCCTCGATCTTCGACAGGTCCAGGATGTCGTCGATGATCCGCAGCAGCGCCGCCCCGCTGTCCCGCATGGTGGAGACCAGCGTGCGCTGCTCCTCGTCCAGCGGGGTCAGCGCCATCAGCTCCAGCATGCCCAGCACGCCGTTCATCGGGGTGCGGATCTCGTGGCTCATCGTCGCCAGGAATTCCGCCTTCGACCGGGCGGCGATCTCCGCCTGCTCCTTGGCGGCGCGCAGCGCCTCCTCCGCCTGCTTGCGCGCGGTGATGTCGTAGCTCCAGGCCAACACCGCCGGCTCGCCCTCGAAGCTGGTGCGCTGGAGCGTCTTCAGCGCCCAGACCCGGCTGCCGTCGGGGCGGTTCACCGCCGCCTCGGCATCGCGCACCAGCACGCCGCCGCTCTCCGGCTCCCGGCCACCCTGACCAACTGCCCCGGCGGGCAGGACCGGCGCGTGGCGGCTGCCGACGAACTCCTCCAGCGGCCGGCCGGCCAGCTCGGCGGCGCGGGCGTTGGCGAAGGCGACGGTGCCGTCGGCGCGGCGGATCGAGACGCCGACCGGGCTCTGCTCGAGGATGGTGCGCAGCCTGCGCTCGCCCTCGGCCAGCGCGCTTTCGCGGGCGCGGATGGCGGTGACGAAATAGGCCAGCGCGCGGGCCATCTCGCCGATCTCGTCGCGGCTTTCGGCCGGGGTGACGGCGGGAAGGTCCAGATCGGGCATCCCTGCCGGCTCGGCCGTCTCCACCGCCTGCATGGCGCTGCGCAGCCGGCGCAGCCGCGCCACCACGTTGCGATGGATGTAGGCGAAAATGGCGGCGGCCCCCAGGATCGACAGCACCGCCATGGCGATCACCGCCCGCTTGCCGTCGCGGATCACCCGCTCGAACTCGGTCGACCGGCGGGCGACGTCCTGCTCCACCGCCAGGAAATAGTCGGACACGATGCCGACCAGCTGGTCGGAAACCGCCTGGTTGCGCGCCGCCGACCGCTTGATCGCCCGTTGCAGCGACAGCTCCGCCTCGCGCAGCGCGAACAGGGGGGATGGACCGAAGGCCTGATCCACCACCTCGCGCTGCAGCGGCTCCAGCCGCGCCGCCCGCTCGGCCGGCAGCAGGGCCAGCGCCTCGGCCGCCCTGTCCAGCGCGGCGCGGGTGTCGGCCCGGAGGCGGTCGAGCTGGCCGTCGCCGCTGCTGTCGCCCTTACCGTCGCCCTTGCTGTCGCCCTCTGCCCGCAGCACCGCCAGCAGCGCGGTCGCCGCCCCGGTCAGTTCACGGCGCCAGCGTTCCAGCGCCGCGCGGCCGCGGTCCGCCGCCTCCGCATCGGGCAGGCCGGCCCGCAGTTCCATCGGCCAGGAGGCGTCGGCCTCCCGCGTGCCCGCCGCCGCCAGCCGGGCGGTCAGGGCGGCCAGCGCCTGGGCGCGGGCGCGGGTCTCTGCGTTCAGGGACAGCTGCTGCCGGACCTGGGCGTTCAGGGTCAGCAGCGTGCCGACCAGTTCGTTCTTGCGGCGGTCCAGCTCGCCCAGATCGGCCCTGCTGTACTCGGCCCTGCTGTACTCGGCTTGGCCGGCTCCGGCTCCGGCCCCGGCCCGGTCGGCACGGCGCATGGTGCCGCCCCCGGTGCCGCCAAGGTCGATCAGCCTGGCCGTCAACTCCTCCAGCCGCGCCAGCTGCCCGTCCATGCGCGCCATCACCGCGTCGCGCGCGGTCTGGTCGGGGGCGGCGACCAGGGCGGGGGCGATGGCGGCGACGGCGCCGCTCTGCTGCACCAGCTGGGCGGCGGCGACCAGCCCCGGCACCTTGGCGGTGGCGATCTGCTCGTAGCCCTGGTGGAAGCGCGAGAACAGCGAGACGGCGACGACGCTGGTCGCCGCGGCCAGCCCGCCGATGACCGTCAACCCCGCCAGGATGCGGAACGCCACGCTCCGCCCCAGGGGCCGCCCCAGGATTCGCCGGGGACTCCGCATGCCCACCCCCACGCTCGCCGCCGACCCAGCCATCTCGGCTGGCCGATCATGCCATAGAAAGCGGGGCGGGGGAGCGGGAAGTCAGGCGACGCCGGTGGAGCCGAAGCCGCCCGCGCCGCGCGCGGTCTCGTCCAGCGAGGCGACCTCGACCAGCACCGCCTGCGGCGCCGCGGCGATCACCGCCTGGGCGATGCGGTCGCCGCGGGCGATGGTGAAGGGCTCCTGGCCCAGATTGATCAGGCAGACGCCGACCGGGCCGCGGTAGTCGCAATCGACGGTGCCCGGCGTGTTCAGCACGGTGACGCCGTTCTTCACCGCCAGCCCGGAGCGCGGCCGGATCTGCATCTCCCACCCCGCCGGCAGCCCGACGGCGAAACCGGTCGGCACCAGCACCCGCTTGCCGGGATCGAGCACGACCGGGGCATCGGCCGGCACCGCGGCGCGCAGGTCGAACCCGGCGGCCCCGTCGGTGGCGTAGGAGGGCAGCGGCAGGTCGTCGTTGCCGGGCAGGCGGAGGAAGGCGACGGTGGGGGGCATGGGTGGTTCCTGTGGTGTTGACGTTCAGGCTTACGATTGCCCCCACCTAACCTCCCCCGCTGGGCGGGGGAGGGACTGCCGCCGCTTTCCCGTACAAGCGATTGTCCCCTCCCCCGCCCAGCGGGGGAGGGTTGGGGTTGGGGCACCGCAGAGTGGGGGCGCCGGTAGACGCTACTTCCCCTCGAAATACCCCGCCACCGCCTCGGCCAGCCGGGCGGCGACGGCGTCCTTGGGCAGGGTCGGCCAGCTTTCGACGTCGTCGGCGCGGATCAGGTGGACGGTGTTGTCACTACCGCCGAAGGTGCCGGTGCCGGGAGAGACGTCGTTGGCGACGATCCAGTCGCAGCCCTTGCGAGCGCGCTTGGCGGTGGCATAGGCCAGCACGTCGCCGGTCTCCGCCGCGAAGCCGACCACCAGCGCCGGACGGTGCCCGCCCGGCCGAGACAAGGTGGCGAGGATGTCCGGGTTCTCGGTCAGGGCCAGGGCCGGCGGGCCGCCGCCGTCCTTCTTCAGCTTGCGGTCGGACGCACCGTCGACGCGCCAGTCCGCCACCGCGGCGGCGCAGACCGCGATGTCGGCCGGCAGCGCCGCCTCGCAGGCCGCCAGCATCTCCCGCGCCGTCTCGATATGGACGACGCGGCAGCCGGCCGGGTCGGGCAGGCGGGTCGGGCCGCTGACCAGCGTCACCTCGGCTCCCAGCGCCGCCAGCGCCGCGGCGATGGCGTGCCCCTGCTTGCCCGACGAGCGGTTGGCGATGTAGCGCACCGGGTCGATCGGCTCGTGCGTCGGGCCGCTGGTGACGATGGCGCGCCGGCCGGCGAGCGGCCCCTGGAGACGGCTCGCCTCCTCCGCGAAGAAGCCGGCGATGGCGTCGACGATCTCCATCGGCTCGGCCATGCGGCCGGGGCCGAATTCGTTGCAGGCCATCACCCCGTCGTTGGGGCCGATCCGCCGCACGCCGCGGCTTTCCAGCAGGGCCATGTTGGCCTGGGTGGCGGCATGCCGCCACATGCGGACATTCATAGCGGGGGCGACCAGCACCGGCTTGTCGGTGGCCAGCAGCACGGTGGCGGCCAGATCGTCGGCCATGCCGGCGGCCATGCGCGCCAGCAGGTTGGCGGTGGCCGGCGCCACCACCAGCAGGTCGGCCTCGCGCGACAGGCGGATGTGGCCCATCTCCGACTCGTCGGTCAGCGACCACAGGTCGCGGTAGACGGTATCCTCGGTCAGCGCCTGTACCGACAACGGGGTGACGAAGCGGGCGCCGGCCTCGGTCAGCACCGCGCGCACCGTCACGCCGCGTTCGCGCAGGCGGCGGATCAGCTCCAGGCTCTTGTAGGCGGCGATGCCGCCGGCGATGACCAGCAGCACGCGCTTGCCGGCCAGAATGGCGTGATCGGCCATGGCGAACCCCTCTTCCCGACGCCCCGATGCCCGTTGCTGATAGTTCATCGCGTCAGCCCCGGCAAGCGGCGCCGCCGCGACATACTCTGTCCCGCGGCGATTTCGATGTGTTCGCGCTGTCGGCCATGCGCGTAAAGGTGGGATTTTCAGAATTATCTGTTAGACAATAGGAGCTGTTCCGTCCCCACCCTTCGCGTGTCACCCACAGCATGCCGCCAGGTTCTATTCCCGTCCTGCTGATCGAAGACACGCCGTCGCTGGCCCGTGTCTATGCGGAATACCTTAAAAAGGAATCCCACACCGTCATCTCGGTGGAGACCGGGGCCGATGCGCTGGCGCAGCTGAACGGCGGCGCGCCGATGGTCGTGCTGTTGGATCTGCAGCTGCCGGACATGAACGGGATGGAGGTGCTGAAACGCATCGACACCCAGGCGCTGCCCTGCGCCGTCATCGTCATCACCGCCCACGGCTCGGTGAAGGCGGCGGTGGAGGCGATGCGCTACGGCGCCTATGATTTCCTGGTGAAGCCCTTCTCCGCCGACCGGCTGGTGGTGACGGTCCGCAACGCGATGGAGCGGCTGCGGCTGGCCCAGCTGGTCGACACCTTCGAGAAGGACCTGAACCGCGCCCGCTATCACGGCTTCATCGGCTCGTCGCTGGCGATGCAGGCGGTCTACCGCATCGTCGACAGCGCCGCCTCCTCGCGCGCGACCGTCTTCATCACCGGCGAATCCGGCACCGGCAAGGAGGTCTGCGCCGAGGCGATCCACCGCCAGAGCCAGCGCGCCGCGCGCCCCTTCATCGCCATCAACTGCGGCGCCATCCCGAAGGATCTCATGGAAAGCGAGATCTTCGGCCATGTGAAGGGCAGCTTCACCGGGGCGGTGTCCGACCGCGAGGGTGCGGCGGCCCGCGCCGACGGCGGCACCCTGTTCCTGGACGAGATCTGCGAGCTGGCGCCCGACCTGCAGACCAAGCTGCTGCGCTTCATCCAGACCGGCACTTTCACCCCCGTCGGCGGATCGAAGCTGGAGAAGGTCGATCTGCGCATCGTCTGCGCCACCAACCGCGATCCCCTGCGCGAGGTGGAGGAGGGGCGGTTCCGCGAGGACCTGTACTATCGCCTGCACGTCATCCCCATCCACCTGCCGCCGCTGCGCGAGCGCGAGGACGACGTTCTGGAGATCGCCCGCCATTATCTGGCGGAGTTCGCGAAGGAGGAGAAGAAGGGCTTCACCCGCTTCTCGCCCGAGGCGGAGCATGCCCTGCGCCACTATCACTGGCCCGGCAACGTCCGCCAGTTGCAGAATGTCGTGCGCATCGTCGCCGTGCTGCATGACGGCGACACGGTGATGCCGGAGATGCTGCCGCCGCCGCTGGGCACGCCGCAGCCGGTGCCGGTCCATGCCGCCACCGCCGTCGTGCCGGCCGGCGCCCTGTCGGCCCCGCGCCCGCATGTTCCGCCCTCCCCGGACTCGATCAAGCCGCTGTGGGAGGTGGAGAAGGACGCCATCGAGGATGCCATCGCCGCCTGCGACGGCAACATCCCGCGCGCCGCCGCGCTGCTGCAGATCAGCGCCTCGACGATCTACCGCAAGCGTCTGGCCTGGCAGGCCGAAGGGAAAATCTAAGCCTTTATTTCAGCAAGGATTTCTTACCGGCTCTCCTGGCACCGCAAGAAACGGGCTAATACCCTTCGACAAAGCATTGACGCCTTGGTCGTAATTCCGCTCCGAAGGCGGACGTCGTTGGTCCTATGCCGTGAGATGGAATTGCCCGCAACCGCAGCATGCGGCTAGCCTCCCCGCACAATGTCTTGGTTCCGCTTGCCCGGCAGGCCTCACGGCGCGGCCGATGCCGGCGATCCCGGACCCATGTGCTTTGCAAAGACCAGCTTCGCAGTGACTAGGGGGAGGCCCATGACAAACGGCACCGTCAAATGGTTCAACACCACCAAGGGATACGGCTTCATCGCGCCGGAGGCCGGTTCGAAGGACGTGTTCGTTCACATCACCGCGGTCCAGCGCTCGGGCCTGCATGCCCTGTCGGAAGGCCAGCGCGTCCAGTTCGAGGTCGCCCGCGGCACCAACGGCAAGGATTCGGCGGTGAACATCAGCGTCGTCGAGTGACCCGTCCAAACTGAGTCAGACCGGATATCCGGCGGCGCGGTAGGCCGCGATGGCGTCCCCGGCCAGTTGGGGAATCTCGCCGCGCAGCCTCTCCACCGCGTCCGCCGCCCCGTCTCCGACCCCTTCTCCTTTCGCCCCCTTCGGTTCCGCGACGGATGCCCGGCACGCCATCTCCAGCGCGCGGGCGGCGCTGCACAGGGCGCGGGCGCCGAAGGTCCCGGCGGTGCTTTTCAGCGTGTGCGCCTCCCGCGTCAGAACGGCGCGGTCGGTCTCCCCGGCGATGCGCGCCACCCGTTCCCGCGTCTCCTCCACGAACTGCCGCAGCACGTCGGCCAGCAGTTCCGCCTCCAGATCCTGGGCCAGCTGGGCCAGCACCTCGCGGTCCAGCACCTCGCCCGCCGCCGCCGGCGCCGCCGGGGCGCAGGGGCCGAAACCGGCGGTCCGGCCCGGTGCCTGCACCGCACGCAGCCATTTCTCCACCGTTTCCAGCAGCACCGCCCGGTCCACCGGCTTGGCGACATGGTCGTTCATGCCGGCATCCTGGCAGCGGACGCGGTCGGCCTCGTCGGTGTCGGCGGTCATGGCGACCACCGGCACCCGGCCGGCCGGCCCCGGCAGGTCGCGCAGCAGCCGGGTGGCGGTCAGCCCGTCCATCTCCGGCATCGACAGATCCATCAGGATCAGGTCATAGCCGCCGGCCTGCGCCGCCATCAGCGCCTCCAGCCCGTTGTTGGCGGTGTCGGCGCGATGGCCGGCCTGGGCGAGGATGGCGGTGACCAGCATCTGATTCAGCGGACTGTCCTCCACCACCAGAATCCGGCAGGAGGCCGGCTGAAGATCCGTGGGGAGAAGCGACGGCGGCGTCCGCTGCGTCATCGGAAGGAGGCTCCGCGATAAAGGAAGGGCCAGTGTAAGGGCGCGGCCTTGCCGGTGCAAAGCCCCGCTCCATCTATGCGGAATGCAGGCGGATGGGTGGTTTTCGCGGATCTCCGCGGCCCGGCGCTTCAAATCGGCGCGTCCCGCCGGTATGGTGTCGCGCTTGGCCGGTGTCCGGACCCGATGCCGCCCCCTGACTCCAGCTTCCCTTCGACTTCAGGCAGTGCCGCAGACGATGACCAAACTGAACACCTACCGCTCCGGTCCCGACGAGCGCGGGCATTTCGGAATCTTTGGCGGCCGCTTCGTCGCCGAGACGCTGATGCCGCTGATCCTGGAGGTCGAAAAGGCCTATCGCGAGGCGCGGGCCGATCCCGCCTTCGAAGGCGAGATGCGCCAGCAGTTGAAGCAGTATGTCGGCCGGCCCAATCCGCTCTATTACGCCGAGCGTCTGACCGAGCAGTTGGGCGGCGCCAAGATCTACTTCAAGCGCGAGGAGCTGAACCACACCGGCGCGCACAAGATCAACAACTGCATCGGCCAGATCCTGCTGGCGCGGCGCATGGGCAAGACCCGCATCATCGCCGAGACGGGCGCCGGCCAGCACGGCGTGGCGACCGCGACGGTCTGTGCGCTCTACAACATGCCCTGCGTCATCTACATGGGCGAGACCGACATCGCCCGCCAGCAGCCCAACGTCTTCCGCATGAAGCTGCTGGGCGCCGAGGTCCGCCCGGTGACGTCGGGCAGCGGCACGCTGAAGGACGCGATGAACGAGGCGTTGCGCGATTGGGTCACCAACGTCGCCGACACCTTCTACATCATCGGCACCGCCGCCGGCCCGCACCCCTATCCCGCCATGGTCCGCGACTTCCAGTCGGTGATCGGCGACGAGGTGCGCACCCAGATGCAGGAGCTGGAAGGCCGGCTGCCGGACAGCCTGGTCGCCTGCGTCGGCGGCGGATCGAACGCCATCGGCCTGTTCCACCCCTTCCTCGACGAGTCCTCGGTGCAGATGATCGGCGTCGAGGCCGCCGGCCGCGGCATCGAGAAGGGGCCGCTCGACCATGCCGCCTCGATCAACGGCGGGCGTCCGGGCGTGCTGCACGGCAACCGCACCTACCTGCTGCAGGACGAGGACGGCCAGATCCTGGAAGGCCACTCGATCTCCGCCGGCCTCGACTATCCCGGCATCGGGCCGGAACACAGCTGGCTGCATGACGTCGGCCGCGTCGAATACGCCTATGCCACCGACCAGGAGGCGCTGGACGCCTTCCAGCTCTGCGCCCGCACCGAGGGCATCATCCCCGCGCTGGAATCCGCCCACGGCCTTGCCGAGGTCATCAAGCGCGCACCGAAACTGCCCAAGGACCACCTGATGGTGCTGTGCCTGTCGGGCCGCGGCGACAAGGACATCTTCTCCGTCGCCAAGCATCTGGGAGTGGAACTGTGAGTGCCGACATTTTGGCCGATGGCCGCATCGCCCGCCGGTTCAATGCGCTGAAGGCGGAGGGACGCGCCGGTCTGGTCACCTTCATCACCGCCGGCGATCCCGATCCCGCCGTCTCGCAAGCGGTGCTGAACGGCCTCCCGGCCGCCGGCGCCGACCTGATCGAGCTGGGCATGCCCTTCACCGACCCGATGGCCGACGGCCCGGCGATCCAGGCCTCCTCGCTGCGCGCGCTGAAGGCGGGGATGACGGTGCGCAAGACGCTGGAGATGGTCCGCGGCTTCCGCAAGCAGGACGCCGACACGCCGATCATCCTGATGGGCTATTTCAACCCGATCCACGCCTATGGGGTGGAGCCCTTCCTGGCCGCCGCGCGCGAGGCCGGGGTCGACGGCCTGATCGTCGTCGACCTGCCGCCGGAAGAGGACGAGGAGCTGTGCATCCCGGCGCTGAAGGCCGGCGTCAGCTTCGTCCGCCTGACGACGCCGACCACCGACGAGGCGCGCATGCCGGCCGTGATGCGCAACACCTCGGGCTTCGTCTATTACGTGTCGATCGCCGGCATCACCGGCACCGCCAGCGCGTCGAACACCGCCATCGACGCGGCGGTCGCCCGGTTGAAGCGCCACACCGACCTGCCGGTCGCCGTCGGCTTCGGCATCAAGACGCCGGATCAGGCCGCCGAGGTCGCCCGCGTCGCCGATGCCGCCGTGGTCGGCTCTGCCATCGTCACCCGTCTGGCCGATGGCCTGGCCGCCGGTGTCGACGGAGCGGCCGCGGTCGAGGACGTGCTGGGCTTCGTCGGCGAACTGGCCAAGGGCGTGCGCGCGGCGCGGGGGTGAGGGACGGACGGTTTACAACGGCCGCAAACCGCTTTACGACACCTGCAACACGATCGCTCATGGCGACGAACGGCTGAAGAGCCCGGTGCGGCACGGACCCGATGTCCGGCCGGCGCCGGGCTTCGGCGTACCGCCATGTCGTTGAAAGGCGTTCCATGAACTGGCTTACCAACTACGTCCGTCCCAAGATCCGCGCGCTCTACGCCCGTAAGGAAGTGCCCGACAACCTCTGGCACAAGTGCCCGAGCTGCGAGTCGATGCTGTTCCACCGCGAGCTGGAAGAGAACCTGCACGTCTGCCAGCATTGCGGCTTCCACATGCGGCTCGACCCGGTCAAGCGGCTGGAGTCGATGTTCGATGACGGCGCCTATGAGGGTGTCGAGCTGCCGAAGTCGGTCGCCGACCCGCTGAAGTTCCGCGATCAGAAGCGCTACACCGACCGTCTGAAGGAGGCCCAGACCAAGACCGGCCGCACCGACGCCATCGTGGTCGGCGAGGGCCGCATCGGTGGCCATGCCGCCGTGGTCGCCGCCTTCGACTTCGGCTTCATGGGCGGGTCGATGGGCATCGCCGTCGGCGAAGGGCTGCTGACCGCCGCCCGGCTGGCGGTGGCGAAGAACGCGCCGCTGATCGTCGTTCCGGCCTCGGGCGGCGCGCGCATGCAGGAAGGCATCCTGTCGCTGATGCAGATGCCGCGCACCACCATCGCGGTGGAGATGGTCAAGGAAGCCGGCCTGCCCTACATCGTCGTGCTGACCGACCCGACCACCGGCGGCGTCACCGCCAGCTTCGCCATGCTGGGCGACATCCACATCGCCGAGAAGGGCGCGCAGATCGGCTTCGCCGGCGCCCGCGTGATCGAGAGCACGATCCGCGAGACGCTGCCGGAAGGCTTCCAGCGTTCCGAGTACCTGATGGAGCACGGCATGGTCGACATGGTCGTCCACCGCCGCGACCTGCGCCCGACGCTGGTCCGCACCATCGGCCTGCTGATGACGCCGCGCATCGACGCGGTGGTGGAGGACCTCGACCTGTCCGCCGCCCAGGCCGCCGACGGCGAGCCGGCACACCTTCCCGCCCAGCCGACCGCGGCCCAACCGGCGGCGATGCAGCAGGCGTCCACCCAGCCGTCGGCTCCCGTCCAGGCCGGCGACGACTGACCGGCACCCCTCGCCCATCCGACCAGAGACGATCATGACCGACGCCGCCCTTCCGCTCGCCAACCCGCCTGCCGGGCCGGCCGCGACCCGTTCCGACCCGGTGCTGGACCGGCTGAAGGGGCTTCATCCCAAGGTCATCGACCTGTCTCTGGACCGGGTGCACCGTCTGCTGGCGGCGCTGGACCATCCGGAGCGCAAGCTGCCGCCGGTGGTCCATGTCGCCGGCACCAACGGCAAGGGATCGACCGTCGCCTTCCTGCGCGCGATGCTGGAGGCGGCCGGCCACCGCGTCCATGTCTACACCTCGCCGCACCTCGTCCGTTTTCACGAGCGCATCCGTCTGTCCGGCCGGCTGATCGACGACGACCATCTGGCCGCCCTGCTGGAGGAATGCGAGGTCGCCAACGCCGGCAATCCGATCACCTTCTTCGAGGTGACGACGGTTGCGGCTTTCCTTGCCTTCTCCCGCATGCCGGCCGACGTGGTCCTGCTGGAAACCGGGCTGGGCGGTCGGCTGGACGCCACCAACGTGGTGGACAAGCCGGCGGTGACGGCGGTCACCCGCATCTCCTACGACCACCGCCAGTTCCTGGGCGAATCGCTGCTGGAGATCGGCAGCGAGAAGGCCGGCATCTTCAAGCCCCATGTCCCGGTGGTGCTGGCCCCGCAGCCGGAAGCCGACGCGCTGAGGGTGCTTAAGCTGCGCGCCAACGCCATCGCCGCGCCGATCCAGAGCTGGTCGGTGGAGGAGCGTCCGGACGGCTTTCGCTTCGAGAGCGCGAAGCGCAAGCTCGACCTGCCGATGCCGGGACTGGCCGGCGTCCACCAGATCACCAACGCCGGCGTCGCCATCGCCTGCCTCGACCACCTGCCGCTGGCGGTGGACGACGACGCGGTGCGCCGAGGCCTCGCCACCGTCGAATGGCCGGGGCGCCTGCAGCGCCTGACCCGCGGCCCGCTGGCCGCGAGCCTGCCGCCGGGCTGGGAACTGTGGCTGGACGGCGGCCACAACGATTCCGCCGGCGAGGTTCTGGCCCGTCAGGCGGTCGACTGGTCACGGGGCCAGAAGCCTGACGAGGGATCGGGGGGCGGCCCGGCCCTGCCGCTTCTGCTGATCTACGGCATGTTGTCCAGCAAGGACCCGTTCGAGTTCCTGGGCCCGCTGGCTCCCTTCACCCATGCCCTGCGCGCGGTGGCGATTCCGGGTGAGGAGGCGAGTTTCACCGCCGAGGAATCCTGCGAGACCGCCAAGCTCTGCGGCATCCGCGACCACGGCGCCGCGGACAGCGTGGGCGCCGCATTGGCCGATCTGGTGGCAGGCCGGCAGACCCCGGCGCGCGTGCTGATCTGCGGCTCGCTCTACCTCGCGGGCTCGGTGCTGGCGGAGAACGGTTGAGGATCTCAGGGTTTTGATCGGAGTTGCCGGCGGGACAACGGGTTCGCCGGCAATCTTCGCCGTGGGCAGCCATGTCGCCGTACCTATCTCAAGCCGTCTGACTTGCTCCGAAAAAGAAATGTGCTCGGCCAGTCGGTCAAAGGTCGTCGCGTATTTATGCTTCTTCGGCGGAGTTGCGTTTTTGAAAGCCGAAGCCATCGGAATTCTGCGTCTGCCTTCCGGCTCGCTGAATGGCATCGGCCAGTAGGTCCCATTGAGCATCCGGCAGCCGGGACAAGCCTTCGGACAGGGATTCGCGCCATTTCGGGCCCCTCAACCATGCCTCGATCCAGGCATCGGCAAGATCATGGTGATGCCTGCGGGCCATGGCGTCGATCAAAATTCCGGCTTGAATCAGGTCCTTGTCGGCTTTCAAGCGACCGCTTGGGTCGGCTCGCCGCCGTGCTGCGACGATCAGCTTATGCACGGCATACCGTTCCGGTGCTGGCACCCGGACCGGCACACCGCCGGCGTGAAGCAGAACCGACCGGACTGGGGTGTGGATTAGAAAGTCGAGGAACCGCAGGGGCTGGGCGGCCGCCCCGCCCAAGGCCGGCATGGCGGTGGGCTTGCCCTGATACTCGTCCTTGCCGGTGTTGGGCACCAGGAATTCCACCAGGAAACCTTTGCGGTTCCGGAACGCCGTGGCTTGACGGGCATCGGCCTGATGCGGCACCTCCTGGAAGCTGGCGTCCACCTGTCGGAGCACGTCGAGAATGGGCGGCAGGCTGTCCTCGACGGAAATCGACACCGAGTGGAACTGCGCGATGTCCATGTCCCCGGTGCGGAGATGGGCGGCGGGCAACCGGACCCCCAACAGTCCGGCGTAGCACTGAAAGGCCAGCGTGCCGACCAGCACGCCACGCAGCCTGAATACGCCGGCCTGCCACAGGGCCTCGGCAAGGTCGCCAGTGAAGGCGTCAGGCGACGGCAGCCCGGCGGCCTTCAGTGCCGACACCATTCGCCGCCGCTCGGTGAAGTCCGCCTTCAAGTCGCGGAACCTCTCGACACGGGCAGTGATCTCCGGGTCGTCGGCGGGGCCGACGTAGCGGCTGTAGCGGTGCCCATCCTTGTAACCTTGGAAGTACCAGTATCCTCGACCCTTGCGCTCCTTATTCGAGAAGCTGCCGGTGGCAGGAAATGCCGCGTCGAACTCGGCGTCCAGGCATCGCTGCTCCAGGTCGGCGAACATGGTCTGCATGGCCAGTCCGATTTCCCGCACAAGCTCCTCCAGCCCGGTTGCCTTCAAATTCGGATTTTACAGGCAACCAACGGGCTGACAAGTTTGGACATTACCGTCGGGTTTCGTCTGAAGGGCGATCGATATGCCTGTTGCCGGCCTGACGCCCAAACACAAAAAAGCGGGCCAGATGCCGTTCCCGGCAACGCCCGCTGACGATCCATCGACTTGTCTTACCCTTCCAACGAAGGGGGAAATGGTGGAGCCGAGGAGGATCGAACTCCCGACCTACGCATTGCGAACGCGTCGCTCTCCCAGCTGAGCTACGGCCCCACACTCACACCGTGGCGTCTTCGTCGTCCCGGCGTGGCGCGGATATTGTCCATCACCGGGGGTGCTGTCAAGCGCTTGATTCAGAAAAAATGAAGCGGGTGTGGGAGGGCGCGGCACGGGGCATAGGACGGCCCATCCGCCGCAGGCCGCTCGGCCGATCTGCGGGCCGCCGTACTGGACAGGTCTCCGCGCTTATGCTTAGGGTGCCCGGAAAAGGCTGGCGCCCGCAGCGCAACGCTCTGCGCGCGGCCGTCGCAAAAACCGCACTGGAGCTGGCCCGGCATGATCGCGCTGTATTTGCTCATCAACACCATCCTGGACCTGTTCTTCTGGGTCCTGATCCTGTCGGCGATCCTCAGCTGGCTGGTGGCCTTCAACGTGGTGAACACGCGCAACCGCGCGGTCTATCTGATCGGCGACTTCCTGTACCGCATCACCGAGCCGGTGCTGCGCCCCATCCGCCGCGTCCTGCCCAACATGGGCGGGCTGGACCTGTCGCCGATCGTCGTGCTGCTGGCGATCTCCTTCATCCAGAACCTGCTGGCGCAATACTGGCCGCGCTTCTGACCGTGGCGTCCTCCTCCCCCATCGAGGCGGTGGCCGACGGCCTGCGCGTCGCGCTCCGGGTGACGCCCAAGGCGTCGCGCAACGCGGTGACCGGCACCGCCGACACCGCGGGCGGGGGGAAGGTTCTGAAACTGGCGGTCACGGCGGTGCCGGAAAACGGCAAAGCCAACGAGGCCGTCATAAAACTGTTGTCGAAGGCATGGAAACTGCCCAAGACCAGCCTGACGGTGGTGGCCGGCGCCACCGACCGGAACAAGATTCTGCATGTGGCGGGCGACCCGGCAATTCTGCTGCCGCGGCTGTCCGCTCTGATCGACGATGTGGGTAGCGAGGGTGGAGAGTAGCATGGCGGACGCGAAGATCATCGACGGCAAGGCCTTCGCGGCCGGCCTGCGTGCGCGGGTGGCGGACGGTGTGGCGGCGCTGAAGGCCAGCCATGGCGTCACCCCCGGTCTGGCCGTCGTGCTGGTGGGCGAGGATCCGGCCAGCCAGGTCTATGTCCGTTCCAAGGAGCGGGCGTTGGTCGAACTCGGCATGAACAGCTTCGACCATCACGAGCCGGCCGACATGGCCGAAGCCGACCTGCTGGCGCTGATCGACCGCCTGAACGCCGACCCGGCGGTGCATGGCATCCTGGTCCAGCTGCCGCTGCCCAAGCACATCGACAGCCAGAAGGTGCTGGCCCGCATCGTCCCGGAAAAGGACGCCGACGGCTTCCACGTCGTCAATGCCGGCCTGCTCGCCACCGGCCAGCCGGGCGCCATCGTGCCCTGCACCCCGCTGGGCAGCCTGCTGCTGATCCGCGACACGCTGGGCCGCGATCTGAAGGGCAAGCGCGCGCTGGTGCTCGGCCGCTCCAACATCGTCGGCAAGCCGATGGCCCAGCTGCTGCTGCAGGCCGACTGCACGGTGACGATGGCCCATTCCCGCACCGTCGATCTGCCGGCGGAATGCCGCCGCGCCGACATCCTGGTCGCGGCGGTCGGCCGGCCGGAGATGGTGCGCGGCGACTGGATCAAGCCGGGCGCCACGGTGATCGATGTCGGTATCAACCGCGTCGCGGCGGCGGAGCCGGGCAAGACCCGTCTGGTCGGTGACGTCGCCTTCGACGAGGCGGTGAAGGTCGCCGGCGCCATCACGCCGGTGCCGGGCGGCGTCGGCCCGATGACCATCGCCTGCCTGATGCTGAACACGCTGGCCGCCGCCTGCCGCGCCGCCGGCGCACCGGTGCCGGAAGAGGCGAGCCTGGGGGCTGCGCGTTGATCACCGTCCACGCCCGTGCCGAAGACGGGCGGGTGGTGCGCCAGCCGCTGGAGCTCGGCGAGGATCTGCCGGGCGGCGCGGTCTGGATCGACCTCCTGCGTCCGACCGAAGCGGAGCGCGCCCATGTCGGCGCGCTGACCGGCTGCGACCTGCCGACGCGCGAGGAAATGAAGGAGATCGAGGCCTCCAGCCAGCTCTATGTCGAGGGGGAGGGGATCTACATGACCTCTCCCATCATCTCGCGCGCCACCTCGCCCCATCCGGAGCAGGGCGAGCTGACCTTCGTGCTGACCCCGCGCCATCTCATCACGCTGCGCTACACCGAACCGCTGCCGGTCATCACCTTCGCCGCCCGCTGCGTCCGCCAGCCGGAACTGCTGGCGACGGGGGAGAGCGCGCTGTTCGGCCTGCTGGATGCGGTGATCGACCGGGTCGCCGACGTGCTGGAGCTGGTCGGCGGCCGCATCGACGAGCTGTCGGCCCGGGTCTTCGACGATTCGCTGGATGGCGGCGGCTTCGGCAAGGCGGCCAAGAAGCCGGACGAATTGCAGGACGTGCTGCGCGGCATCGGCCGGGCCGGCGACCTGACCCACAAGGTGCGCGACAGCCTCGCCGGGCTCGACCGGCTGGTGGTGTTCATGACCTCGGTCAGCGGTGGCCGGCTGAACAAGGAACAGAAGACCGCGCTGAAGACGATGACGCGCGACTTGCGCTCCCTGACCGAACATGCCGGCTTCCTGGCGCATGAGGCGAACTTCCTGCTCGACGCCACGCTGGGCCTGATCAACATCGAACAGAACGCCATCATCAAGATCTTCTCGGTCGTCTCGGTGGCGCTGATGCCGCCGACGCTGATCGCGTCCGCCTATGGCATGAATTTCAAGCACATGCCCGAACTGGACTGGGACTTCGGCTATCCCATGGCCATCCTGCTGATGGTGCTGTCGGCGGTGGTCCCGCTCTGGTACTTCCGCCGGCGCGGCTGGCTTTAACAACGGAAACTCCGATGACGACCATCCTGCCCGCCGCCGCCCTCGACGCGCTTCTGGCGCAGGATGTTCCCTACGGCGACCTGACCACCGACGCGCTCGGCATCGCCGCCCGCCCGGCGCGGATGAGCTTCGCCGCCCGCGGCACCATGGTGCTGGCGGGGACCGAGGAGGCGGCGCGGCTGGTGGAGAAGGCCGGCGGCCATATCCTGCGCGTGGAGCCCAGCGGCACCGCCGCCGATACCGGCGCGGTCTTCCTCGAGGCGGACGGCCCGGCCGGGGCGCTGCATCGGGCCTGGAAGGTGGCGCAGACCCTGGTGGAATACGCCTCCGGCATCGCCACCCGCGCCCGGCGCATCGTCGAGGCCGCTCCCGGCGTCACCGTCGCCTGCACCCGCAAGAATTTTCCAGGATCCAAGGACCTCAGCGTCAAGGCGGTGCAGGCGGGCGGGGCGGTGATGCACCGGCTGGGCCTGTCGGAAACGCTGCTGGTCTTCCCTGAACACCGCGCCTTCCTGACCGAACCGCCGGAGGCGTGGATCGCCGCGCTGCGCCGCAAGGCTCCGGAAAAGAAGATCGTGGTCGAGGTCGGATCGGTGGAGGAGGCGGTGGCCTTCGCGCAGGCCGGCGCCGACGTGATCCAGCTGGAAAAGCTGCCGCCCGACGCCGCCCGCGCGGTGATCGAGGCGACAAGGCACCTGACTCCGCCGCCGGTTGTCGCCCCGGCCGGCGGGGTGACCGAGGCGAACGCCGCCGCCTATGCCGCCGCCGGCTGCCGCCTGCTGATCACCTCCGCCCCCTTCTTCGGCCAGCCTGCCGACGTGAAGGTGGTGCTGAAGCCGGCGTGACGGTGAAGCCCGCGACGGCACGTCGCAGCTCTTCATAATCCTGATTTTGCGAGTGAAATTTCTTCCGCAATACCTATGCGTGCGCCACAGTGGCGGCGCGGACGGGATGGCGGACTGGCCGCCATCCCCGCCGCTTACGAGGAGTGAAGAGGATGTCGCAAATCCTCAAGCTCCTGATCCTCGTGCTGGAGATCGTCAAGCGGCTGCTTGACCTCTACCGGTAAGGATCGGGCCGGCGGGCAGGGGATAGGCGCCCCTGCCCGCCAAGCCTGATATTGCCCTATCCGCGCCCGTAGTCAACCGCCGGTATAGGAACCTTCACGCCGCCAGCCCGCCGCCCAGTTCGATCCGCACTTCCACCACGCCGGGCTCGTCCAGGTTCTCCTTGCGGACGAATCCCAGGGCGCGGCACATGTTCAGCATGTTGGTGTTCTCGCGCAGAACCTCGCCATAGACCTCCTTGATGCCGCGCGAGCGGGCGTAATCCAGGATCTTGTTCATCAGGATATAGCCCAGCCCCTGGCCCTTCATGTCGGACCGCACCATCACCGCATATTCGGCGCGGCGGTTGTCGGGGTCGGCGGTGATGCGCACCACGCCATACATGATGGTCTCACCGGTTTGCGGGTCGGGACCGACGGCGATCAGCCCCATCTCGCGGTCGTAGTCGATCTGGGTCAGGCGCGCCGCCGCCTGATGGGACAGCCGCTTCAAGGGCGCGAAGAAGCGCAGGCGCAGGTCTTCGGCCGTCTGGTTCTCCACCAGATGGTGCACCAGCGGCTCATCCTCCGGCAGGATCGGGCGGACGAAGAACTGGCGGCCATCCTTGATGGTGATGCGGTCTTCCAGCGACTTCGGATACGGCCGGATCGCCAGCCTTGCCGCGCCGGCCAGCACCGGCACGCCGACCTTGATGCGGGCGTCCAGCGCCAGCACGCCGTCGGCATCGGCCAGCAGCGGGTTGATGTCCATCTCCGCGATCTCGGGGAAATCGACCACCAGCTGGCTGACCTTGTTCAGCGTCAGCGCCACCGCGTCCAGATCGACCGCCGCGCGCGAGCGGTAGCCCTGCAGCTGGCGATGGATGCGGGTGCGGCTCATCTGCTCGGCCGCCAGCTTCATGTTCAGCGGCGGCAGGGCCAGCGCGTAATCCTCCACCACCTCGACGCCGATGCCGCCCTCGCCGAACAGCAGGACCGGGCCGAACATCTCGTTCTCGGTCATGCCGACGATCAGCTCATAGGCGTCGGGGCGGACGGCCATCTCCTGCACGGTGAAGCCCTCGATCTTTGCCTCCGGCGCCAGTTCGGCGACGCGGGCCAGCATCGCCTCCGCCTCCGTCTTCACGTCCTCCGGGCTGGTCAGGCCCAGAGCGACGCCGCCGACGTCGGATTTGTGGGTGATGTCGTGTGACAGTATCTTCAGCGCGATCGGCCCGCCGATGACGCGGGCGGCGTTGGCCGCCTCCTCCGGCGTCTCGGCGACGCGGGTGTCGACCACCGGGATGCCGTAGGCCGCCAGCACGCGCTTGGCCTCATATTCGCTGAGCCACTCGCGCTTCTCGGCCATGGCACGGGAGACCACCTTCTTCACGGTGATCTCGTCGGGCTGGAAATCCTCCGCCACCGACGGCGGGGTCTCCATCAATAGCTGCTGGCTGCGGCGGTAGCGCACCAGATGCATGAAGGCGCGCACCGCGTCGGACGGGCCGTTGTAGGTCGGGATGCGACTTTCGGCGAACAGCTTGCGCGCCTCCATCGCCGACTGGTCGCCGATCCAGCTGGTGAGCACCGGGTGGCGGCGCGCCTTGTTGGCCTGCACCGTTTCCGTCACCGCCTGGGCGATGGCCTCGCTGTCGGTCAGGGCGGACGGGCAGTGCAGGACCAGCACCGCGTCGTTGCCGGTGTCCTGCATCAGCGCGTTCAGCGCCTCGGCATAGCGTTTGGGCGTGGCGTCGGCGCCGATGCGCAGCGGGTTGCGGAAGGGCGCACCGCCCGGCTGCGGACCCAGCGCCTTGGCCAGAGTCTCCTGCGTCTCAGGCGCCAGGGCGGCGAGCTGGCCGCCGGCCTGGATCAGCTTGTCGGTGGCCATGACGCCCATGCCGCCGCCGTTGGTCAGGATCGCCAGCCGGTCGCCGGTGATCGGCACCCCGGTGCCCAGCGTCCCGGCGGCGTCGAACAGCTCGGCCAGATCGTTCACCCGCAGCACGCCGGCCCGGCGGAACACCGCGTCATAGACGGCGTCCGACACCGCCAGCGCCCCGGTGTGCGACGCCGCCGCCTCCTGCGCCTCGTCGGAGCGGCCGGCCTTGATGACGATCACCGGCTTCTGGCGCGAGGCGGAGCGGGCGGCCGACATGAATTTGCGGGCCTGCGTGATGCTCTCGATATAGAGCAGGATGGCGCGCACCGTGACGTCGGAGGCGAGATAGTCCAGCAGGTCGCCGAAATCGACGTCGCCGCGGTCGCCCAGCGACACCAGATGCGAGAAGCCGATCCCGCGCGAGGTCGCCCAATCGGCAACCGAGGTCAGCACCATGGAGCTTTGCGCCACCAGCGCCACGTCGCCCTTGCGCGGCGCCACCGGTGCGAAGCTGGCGTTCATGCCGCGGCCCGGCACCATTGCACCCAGGCTGTTGGGGCCCAGCACCCGCATCAGATAAGGCTTCGCTGCGTCCAGCATCGCCTGCGTCTGCTCGGCCGACATGCCGTTGGTCATGACGATGGCGGCCTTGGTCCCGCGCTTGCCCAGCGCGTCGATGGTCGCCGCCACCGTGGCCGGCGCCGTGCAGATGACGCCCAGGTCCGGCGTGATCGGCAGGCTGTCCACCGTCTTGTAGGTCAGCACCCCTTCCACCGCGCGTTCGGTCGGGTTGACCGGCATCACCGGCCCGTCGAATCCGGCCTGGAACAGGTTGCGGGCCACCACGGCCCCCACCGTGCCCGGCTTGCGGCTGGCGCCGATCAGGGCGATCGAGGCGGG
This sequence comes from Azospirillum sp. B2RO_4, assembly GCF_051124815.1. Lineage (NCBI taxonomy): Bacteria > Pseudomonadati > Pseudomonadota > Alphaproteobacteria > Rhodospirillales > Azospirillaceae > Azospirillum > Azospirillum sp. B2RO_4. The sequence continues at coordinate 2,900,036 of NZ_CP118485.1, forward strand.
CTTGAACAGCTTGTCGAGGTTGCGAACGGTCATGACCGGATCCGGTGCTGGGAAAAGGCGCCGGCCCCCAGTCTGCCACGGGATGCCGACGGTTTTGATGACGAACAGCGCCGGCCCGGACTTTCATCCCCGCCATTTGCTGCGGCGCAACATTACGGGCTGGTATGACCATTGGGCAAGGGGGCGTTTCGTCGCGCCTATGCAAAACCGCCCGCCAAAACCCGCAAGCGGTCCGATGCGTACTTGCGGACGGGCGCCGTCCCTCGCCAAGCTGTCCGCCGGACCAGTCGTCAACCTGCGCAAAGGAGCCTGTTCATGAAGGTCGGAATCGTCGGGGCCGGGTTCGTCGGCAGCACCGCCGCCTTCGCCATGGTGACCACCGGTGCGGCGAGCGAGGTCGTGCTGGTCGACATGAACGAGGCGCTGGCCCAGGCCCAGGCCCAGGATATCGCCCATGCCGTGCCCTTCACCCATGCCGTCACCGTCCGCGCCGGCACCTACGCCGCGCTGGAGGGGGCGGGCGTGGTCGTGCTGTCGGCCGGCGTCGCCCAGAAGCCGGGGGAAACCCGGCTGGAGTTGCTGGAGCGCAATGCCAAGGTGTTCGGCGCCATCATTCCGCAGGTGCTGAAGGCCGCCCCCGACGCCGTGCTGCTGGTCGCCAGCAACCCGGTCGACGTGATGACGCAGATCGCCACCAGGATCAGCGGCCTGCCGCGCAACCGGGTCATCGGCTCCGGCACCGTGCTGGATACCGCCCGCTTCCGCGCCCTGCTGGCGGAACAGCTGGCGGTGACGCCGCGCTCCGTCCACGCCCATGTGGTCGGCGAGCATGGCGACTCGGAGGTTCTGCTGTGGTCGAGCGCCACCGTCGCCGGCTTGTCCGTCGAGCAGGCGGCCGCCCAGCTGCGCCGCAGCCTGACGGCGGAGGACCGCGCCGCCATCGACGAGGGGGTGCGCCGCGCCGCCTACCGCATCATCAACGGCAAGGGCCACACCGCCTTCGGCATCGGCGGCGGGCTGGCCCGGCTGGTGTCGGCCATCGGCGCCGACGAACGGCTGGTGGCGACCTGCGCCATGCTGACCGACGATGTCTGCGGCGTCCAGCAGGTGGTGCTGTCGCTGCCGCGCGTCATCGGCGCCGGCGGCGTGGTGGACACCGTGCTGCCCAACCTGTCGGCGGAGGAGGAATCGGCACTCCGCCACAGCGCCGAGATCCTGAAGGAGGCGGCGGACGGGGTGGAGCGCCGGATGGGCTGGGGCGGCTGAGACGATCCGGTAAACGCAAATCGGCCGGCGTCAGGTCACCGACGCCGGCCGCTTCACGGGCGATCAGAGGGGGCGATCCGAAATCGCCGCTACCTTCAGACCACCGGACCCGGGGTGCCCTTGTTGGCTTCCAGGGCGCGGGCCAGGCCTTCCTCGATCTTCTTGGCGGCCTCTTCGGCGTTGCCCCAGCCGCGGACCTTCACCCACTTGTTCTTCTCGAGATCCTTGTAGTGCTCGAAGAAGTGGGCGATCTGCTCGATCACGATGGACGGCAGGTCGGTGTAGTCCTTCACGTCGGTGTAGAACGGGTGCAGCTTGTCGACCGGAACGGCCAGCAGCTTCTCGTCCTCGCCGGCCTCGTCCTCCATGTACAGGACGCCGATGGGGCGCGAGCGCAGGACCGCGCCGGGGACGACGCCGTGCTGGCCGACGACGCAGACGTCCACCGGATCGCCGTCACCCGACAGGGTGTGCGGGATGAAGCCGTAGTTGCAGGGATAGAACATGGCGGTGTGCAGGAAACGGTCGACGAACACCGCGCCGGAGTCCTTGTCGACCTCGTACTTCACCGGCTGGCCGCCGATCGGAATCTCGATGACGACGTTGACGTCCCAGGGGGGATTCTTGCCCGCGGCGAGCTTGCTCAGATCCATGTATCGCGTTCCTTCGACTGGCGTATTCAGGGCACGTTCTTGTTTTGGCGCCGATGCCCGGTCCCGGCGCCACGCGGGGCGGGAGTTTAGGCGGAACGCACCCTGAGTCCAAGGAACTTGCGCTGGCTCTTGCGCAGGTGCGGCAAAGCGGCAACCCTGACGGCCATGGCCCGCCCGATCCTTCTTCTCCTCACCCTTCTGGCTCTGCTGGCGCCCCTGTCCGCAAGGGCTGACTCGCCCAATCACGGCATCGCCCATCACGGCATCGCCATGCATGGCGACCTTGCCCTGCCGCCGGACTTCACCGCCTTGCCATACGTCAACCCGGCGGCGCCCAAGGGCGGCACCATCCGGCAGGCGGTGACCGGCAGCTTCGACAGCCTGCATCCGCACATCGTCAAGGGCGTGCCGGCGCTGGGGATGGGCTATGTCTTCGAAACGCTGCTGACGCGGTCGTGGGACGAGCCCTTCTCGCTCTACGGGCTGCTGGCCGACCGGGTCGATGTGGCCGACGACCGCTCCGCCGTCAGCTTCCACATCAACCCCAAGGCGCGCTGGCATGACGGGACGCCGGTGACCGCCGCCGACGTGCTGTTCTCGCTGGAGGCGCAGCGGCAGCACGGCACCCCCAACCGCCGCCTGTTCTACGCCAAGGTCACGGCGGCCGAGGCGCCGGACCCGCAGACCGTCCGCTTCACCTTCGCACCCAATCCAGACGGCAGCATCGACCGCGAGATGCCGCTGCTGATGGGGCTGATGCCGATCCATTCCAAGGCCTTCTGGTCGACCCGCGACTTCAGCCGCACGACGCTGGAACCGATCCTGGGCAGCGGCCCCTACCGCGTCGCCTCGGTCGATCCCGGCCGCCGCATCGTCTATGAGCGGGTGACCGACTATTGGGGCCGCGACCTGCCGGTCCGCGTCGGCCAGTTCAACGCCGACCGGCTGGAGTTCGACTATTACCGCGACGATTCCGTGGCGCTGGAGGCCTTCAAGGCAGGACAGGGCGACGTTCGTTACGAAAGCGATCCGGCCAAATGGGCCACCGGCTACGACGGCCCGGCGCTCAGCGATGGCCGCATCGTTCGGGAGGAATTGCCGAACAACCGCCCCGAGCCGGCGCGCGGCCTGATCTTCAACACCCGCCGGCCGGTCTTCGCCGATGTCCGGGTGCGCCGGGCGCTGGGGATGGCGACCGATTTCGACTGGATCGGCCGCAACCTGTTCCACGGCCTGCTGACCCGCACCGCCAGCTACTACCCCAACTCCGAACTGGCCGCTCGCGGCCTGCCGGACGGCGAGGAGTTGCGGGCGCTGGAGCCCTTCCGCGACCGCCTGCCGCCCGACCTCTTCACCAAGCCCTTTGCCCTTCCCGAAACCGGCGGCGGCCCCGCCGGCCTGCGCGCCAACCGGCGCGAGGCGATGCGGCTGCTGGAGCAGGCCGGCTGGCGGGTGCGCGACGGCCGGCTGGCCGACGATGCTGGAAACCGTTTCGCCTTCGAAATCCTCCTGTCCGAACCGTCGGAGGAACGGGTGGCGCTGGAATTCGCCCGCTCGCTGGAACCGCTGGGGATCGAGGCGCGCGTCCGCACGGTGGACAGCGCGCAGTTCCAGGCCCGGCTGGACGGTTTCGATTTCGATATGACCATGCGCTGGTGGGCGTCCAGCCTGTCGCCGGGCAACGAGCAGCTCTATTATTACGGATCCGATGCGGCGGGGCAGGAGGGCAGCCGCAACCTTGCCGGCATCCGCGACCCGGTGGTCGACGCGCTGGCCCGCTCCATCGCCGCCGCCACCACGCGGGCGGCGCTGGTCGGCCGGGTGCGGGCGCTCGACCGGGTGCTGCTGTGGGGGCATTACATGGTCCCGCTGTTCCACAGCCCGGTGGACCGCATCGCCCGCTGGTCGACCCTGCACCGTCCAGCCGTCACCCCGCTCTATGGCCCGATGCTGGAAAGCTGGTGGGTGGAATAGCCGCAGGGGCAATGGAAACCGGCGGCGGCTTCGCTTGCGCTCTCCCGCGCCGCACCGCATCATCGCGGCAACGAGAACGTCGGCAACGACGAGACGGGGGAGTTTGCCAACCATGTCGACCGCCAAGCAGCGCTTCACCCTGGCTGCCGCAGCAGCCACCTTCGCGTCCCTGGCGCTGGCCGCCACCTCCCTGACGGCAGCGGCCCAGCCGCGCACCGACCTCGTCGTCGGCATGGCGCTGGAGCCGCCGCATCTGGACCCGACCGCCGGTGCGGCCGGCGCCATCAAGGAAGTCACCTATGCCAACCTGTTCGAACCGCTGCTGCGCGTCGATGCCGACGGCAAGCTGATCCCCGGTCTGGCGGAAAGCTGGACGGTGTCGGACGACGGGCTGACCTACCGCTTCACCCTGCGCCCGAATGCCAAATTCCATGACGGCACCGCGGCCGATTCCGCCGACGTGAGGTTCACGCTGGACCGCGCCCGCGCCGCCGATTCCGTCAACGCCCAGAAGGCTTATTTCGCCCCGATCTCCAAGGTGGAGACGCCGGATCCGCAGACGGTGGTCGTTACCCTGTCGCGTCCGGACGGCCTGTTCCTGTTCCATATGGCGAGCGGCGACGCCGCCATCGTCGCGCCTGAATCGGCGGCGACCAACAAGCAGAAGCCGGTCGGCACCGGTCCATTCAAGTTCGACCGCTGGGTCGCCGGCGACCGCGTCGTGCTGGTCCGCAACGGCGACTATGACGGCGCGAAGCCGAAGCTCGACCGCGTCACCTTCCGCTTCATCAGCGACCCCGCCGCCCAGGTGGCGGCGCTGAAGGCCGGCGACATCGACGCCTTCACCCTGTTCAGCACTTACGAGGCGCTGCCGGAATTCCGCAACGACCCCGCCTTCACGGTGACGGTCGGCTCGACGGAAGGTGAGACGATCCTGTCGACCAACAACGCCCGCAAGCCCTTCGACGATGTTCGTGTCCGCCGCGCCATGGCCCATGCCATCGACCGCAAGACGCTGATCGACGGCGTGCTCTACGGCAACGGCGTCGCCATCGGCAGCCATTTCCCGCCGCATCGCGAGGGCTATGTCGATCTGACCGGCATGTACCCCTACGACCCGGCCAAGGCGAAGGCGCTGCTGGCCGAGGCGGGATATCCCAACGGTTTCGACACCACGCTGCGCCTGCCGCCGCCGCCCTACGCGCGGCGCGGTGGGGAACTGGTCGCCGCCATGCTGGCGGAGGTCGGCATCCGTGCGAAGATCGAGCCGGTGGAATGGGCGGCGTGGCTGGAAAAGACGTTCAAGGGCAAGGATTACGACCTGACCATGATCGCCCACACCGAGCCGCTGGACATCGACATCTACGCCCGGCCCGACTACTACTTCAATTACAGGAGCGAGCGCTTCAACGCCCTGAACGACGAGCTGAACCGCACCCAGGACCCCGCCAGGCGCAACGCCCTCTATGGCGAGGAGCAGAAGCTGCTGGCGGAGGATGCGGTCAACGGCTTCCTGTTCATGCTGCCGTCGGTGACGGTGCAGAAGGCCGGCCTGACCGGCATGTGGGTGAACCGCCCGATCCAGGCCAACGACGTCACCGGCGTCTCCTGGAAGTAACGTAAGCCAAGTAAGGTAAGGATAGCCCCGCGTGCTTGCGTTCCTGCTGCGACGGCTGGTCAGCCTGATCGTCACCGTCTGGCTGGCCAGCATCGTGGTCTTCGCGGTGCTGCAGCTGGTTCCCGGCGACCCGGCGCTGCTGATGCTGGGCGTCAACGCGCAGCCCGACACGCTGGCGGCCCTGCGCGGCCAGATGGGGCTCGACCAGCCCATCCTTACCCGCTACCTGCAGTGGGCCGGCGCGCTTGCCCGCGGCGACCTCGGCGTCAGCCTGACCTACGCCCGCCCAGTGGCGGAACTGGTGGCGGAACGGCTGGCGGTGACCCTGCCGCTGGCCCTGCTGTCGCTGGCCATCAGCACGGCGCTGGCCTTGCCGCTCGGCCTGCTGGCGGCGGCGCGGCGGGGCAGGGGCGGGGACTGGGCGGTGCTGGGCTTCTCGCAGCTCGGCGTGTCGATGCCCAGCTTCTGGATCGCCATCCTGCTGATCCTGCTGTTCTCGCTGACCCTGCACTGGTTCCCGGCCGGCGGTTTTCCCGGTTGGACTGGGCCCGGCTGGGGCGGCGGCATCGGCCCGGCGCTGCATGCGCTGCTGCTGCCGGCGCTGGCGCTGGCACTGCCGGAGGCCGCCATCCTCGCCCGCGTCACCCGCACCGCCGTGCTCGACACGCTGGCCGAGGACCACATCCGCACCGCCCGCGCCAAGGGGGTCAGCCGCAGCGCGGTCCTGCTGCGCCACGCCCTGCCCAACGCGCTGATCCCGGTGGCGACGGTGCTGGGCCTGCAGATCTCCTTCCTCGTCGCCGGGGCGGTGGTGGTGGAGAATGTCTTCACCCTGCCGGGGCTGGGCCGGCTGCTCTATCAGGCCATCGGCCAGCGCGACCTGATCGTGGTGCAGGGGGTGGTCGTGCTGCTGGCCCTGTTCGTGGTGGTGGTGAACGCCCTGGTCGACATCGCCTGCGCGCTCGCCGATCCGCGGCCGAAGGAAGGAGCGTGGTGAAACGGCGCCTTCCCCTCTCCCTCCATCTCGGCGCAGCGCTGACCCTGCTGCTGGTCGCCATGGCGCTGCTGTCGCTGCTGTGGACGCCCTACCCGGCGGAGCAGGTGCGGGTGATCGCCCGGCTGAGGCCGCCCAGTGCCGCCCATTGGCTCGGCACCGACCATTTCGGGCGCGACGTGCTGTCGATGGTCATGGTCGGCGCCCGCAACTCGCTGGCCGTCGGCGCGGCGGCGGTCGGGCTGGGGCTGCTGGGCGGGGTTCCGCTCGGGCTGCTCGCCGCCGCGCTCGGCCGCTGGGGCGACGAGGTGGTGGCGCGGCTGGGCGATCTGGTCTTCGCTTTTCCCGCGGTATTGACGGCAATCCTGCTGACCGCGGTGCTGGGCGCCGGGGCGGTCAATGTCGTGCTGGCCCTGGCGCTGTTCAACGCCGCGGTGCTGGCCCGCGTCACCCGCGGCGCAGCGCTGGCGGTGTGGCGGCGGCCCTTCGTCGGCGCGGCGCTGGCACTGGGGCGGGGGCCGGCGTCGGCGACGCTGGTGCATGTGCTGCCCAACATCGCCGGCATCGTCGTGGTCCAGGCCACCGTGCTGTTCGCCGTCGCCATCGTCAACGAGGCGGCGCTGAGCTATCTCGGCCTCGGCATCCAGCCGCCAAGCCCCAGTTGGGGCCGGATGCTGGGCGACGCCCAGACCTACCTGTTCACCGCACCCCTGCAGGCGGTATTTCCGGGTGTGGCGATCGCGCTGAGCGTCATGGGGCTGACGATGCTGGGGGATGGCTTGCGCGACTGGCTCGACCCACGGCACCGGTCGTCGGGGGTGATGTGAGGGCGTGTGAGTTTTTGGGAACGTCCTTCGGCCGTCATCCCCGCGGAGGCGGGGATCCAGGCTGATCCGCTTAAGCCTCTGGAACGTCTGGATTCCCGCCTTCGCGGGAATGACGCCCGACAAAAGCTCATAATGAAGTGTTCAAGGGGGAGGCGATGACCCCTCACCCCACCTGCCGCGTCCGCTCCGACAGTTCGATCAGATCCATCAGCTCGTTGCTCTTCCAATAGCGCGACTTGCCGACCTCGGTGCGCGCGGTGGCGACGAGGTCGTCGATGATCGCCTGCTCCTCCGCGCCCAGATCGCCGCCGCGCTCCAGCCGGTGCGACAGCAGGCGGGTCATGTTGTGGCTGAAGGTGGGGATCCAGGCGCTGACGCGCTGGCCGAACACGCCGGCGATGCCGTCGATGCGCAGGAGATGCTCCATCCGCTCGTCCAGCGGATCGGTCTCCTCGAACTTCATCGCCTTCTCGACATTGGCGCGCAGCTCCTCCAGCAGGCTTTCGCGCCACTTCACCAGATCGTAGGTCTCGAACCCGAAATCGCGCGACATCCCCTGCCAGCGCCACAGCAGCCGGTCGAGCCACACGATGTCGGCATGGTCGATCACCGGCTGGCGCCGGGCGGCGGCGGCCTGGGCGGAGCGTTCCATCGCCACCGCGGCGACGCGCGACCCGATGATCTTCGCCGCCTGGGTCCAGGCGTTGCGGAAGGCCGGTTCGCTGCGGCGGTCCTCCATCAGCCCGGCGGAGGTGGCGGCGTGGACCAGCTGGTCCAGCCGCTGCACCAGCGCCTCCAGCCGCGCCTTCTCCTTCGCGCTGGGCCGGATGGCGGAGCCGGGGACCCGGTCGTTCAGCTTCAGGATGACGGTCAGCGCCGCGGTCAGGGCACGGGTGACGCCGATGAAATGGCCGGTCAGCGCCGCGGTCATGGCGTCGCCGCGTCCGGGATCGACGCCGCTCTGCCGGATATACAGCGCCGCCACCGGATAGTTGCGCTTCACCGTCAGCACCGACAGCGGCAGCAGGTTGGCCAGATCGTCGCCGCAGCGGTCGCGCAGCTGGTCCGTCGCGTCCAGCAGCCGGTCGGCCAGCCGGTTCGCCTCCGCTTCGCCGTTGCAACTGGCGGGGAACTCCTCCAGCCGGTCGGCGACCGGCTTGGCAGCCCCCTCGGCATGGGTCAGCACCAGATGCATCAGCCGCAGCGTGTTGACATCGATGGACGGCGTCTTTTCCAGGAAGCCCGACATCAGCCGGGTGCGGCGCGGCCGGTTGCGCGACATGCCGGCCAGCAGCTCCTCCGTCGCCTTCTTGTTGGCCAGCACGGCGTCCAGATGCTTCACCGCGGCGACGCGCATCCGCTCCTTCATCACCACGGCGACGGGGGAGCGCAGGATGCGGTCGATCACCTCGCCGCGCGCCATCTCGTCCAGCGTCTCCTGCGCCTCCACCGCCAGCAGCGGGAAGGCGTCGCGGCTCAGCGCCTCCCACAGGGCGCCGACATCCACCCGCTGCAGCATGCCGGGGATGGCGACGCCGCCGTGATAGAGCACGTCGTCGTCGATCAGGAAGGCTTCGAACAGGTTGGTGAAGAGGCGCCGGGCGCGGTTGGTGCGCTGGCGGTTCAGATACTCGATGACATATTGGCGGACGAGCTGGACCCGGTCGGTCGGCTCGCTGTCCATGCCCTCGATCTCGCTCAACAGGCTGTAGACGAGGCTGGCCGGCAGCCGCGCCACCAGGGCGTCGATCTTGTGCCGCAGCTCGTCCTGGTGCAGCTCTTCCGGGCGTATTTCGTCGGTCATGCGCGGGCCGCCACGCGATATTGAAATGCGATAGGCGGGCGCACAGGCGCCGCCGCGCGTCATTTAGGACGCAAACGGTAAATTTTTATGTAATGAACCGAAGAGACCACGGGGCTTCGGCGCGGCCCGCCGGTTGCGGAAGGCCGCGCCGTGGACGGAACCGCTCAGCCCTGCCGCAGCTTGGCGATCGGCTGCGAGAACTGCAGCTCGATGTCCCAGGGGAAGTGGATCCAGGTGTCCTGGCTGACTTCGGTGATGAAGGTGTCGACCAGCGGCCGGCCGGCCGGCTTGGCGTAGACGGTGGCGAAATGCGCCTTCGGCAGCATCTTGCGCACGACTTCCGCCGTCTTGCCGGTGTCGACCAGGTCGTCGATGATCAGCCAGCCCTCGCCGTCGCCGGCGTTGGCGCCCTCGACACCCTTCAGCACCGTCGCGTTGCGCTGCTGCTGGTGGTCGTAGCTGGAGACGCAGACGGTGTCGATCATGCGGATCTCAAGCTCGCGCGCGATGATCGCCGCAGGAACCATGCCGCCGCGCGTGATCGCGATGATGCCCTTCCACGGGCCGCGGTCGATCAGGCGCCAGGCCAGCGCCTTGGCATTGCGGTGGAGCTCTTCCCACGACACCGGGAAATGCTTGTTGAAGGGGGCTTCGGCCACGGTACTGACTCTCCAAAAACAGCAAGCGGACTGTATAACCCAGCTGCCGCCGCCCGGCAATCGGGGGCGATTCGTATGCACTGGACCTGCGGTCGCAGGAGGGGCGCTGACCGGGCGAAAATTCGTGAAAAAAGCGCTTGCGGGGCAGGGGGGCTTTGAGTATGTTGCGCGCCTCGACGCCGACGGCCTGCCGCCGACGCCGGGATGGATGAACGGCGATATGGCCGGACATCGCAGAATACACAGCGCGCCCGTAGCTCAGCTGGATAGAGCATCAGACTACGAATCTGAGGGTCAGGAGTTCGAATCTCTTCGGGCGCGCCATTCTGCTTCGAATACAGGTCCTGAAAATCCGGTGATTTGACAGCAGGCGGCCCTTCGGCCGCTTTTTCTGTTTTCAGGCTTCGCCATCCTTCCCTTGCCGGCCCATCCTGCGCCGGATTTGGGCCGCCGGAATTTGGCCACTGGACTTCGGCCGTCCGGCCTATGCCCCCGAAATTGCTGTTGCGTCTTCGGTTGCCCTCATACAGTCGCACTCCGATGCGGTTTTTTGGCGAGCGGAAGAGAGGGGCATGGCATCCGGTCTCACGCTTTCGGACCAGCAGGTCGAAACGCTGGCGGTGGAAGGGTTCCTGTGGAAGATGACCCGCATCCTGACGCAGTCGGATCCCAAGGCCGGCCCGGTTCTCGACACTGCCGAGGGACGGCAGACCCTGCGCCAGCAATATGAGCGGGCGCGGGGATACGGGCTGGAGGCGGAGCGCGACCTGGGCCGCTATATCGTCACCGCCTGGACGATGGGGATCGACTTCGATCGCCGCTTTCCGGCCATGTCCCAAATCCTGAACGATCCGGCGCTCTCGCCGACCGATAAGGCCGATGCGGTCGAGCGCACCGCCCTGACCCTTTTCGCCCTGTTGGCGGAAGGGCGGAAGGACGGCGCGGCATGAGCTGGGGCGATGCCTTGGCCGAAGCCTATGCGGCGGCCTCCGACGCCGCGCGCCAGGCCGCGGTGCGGGCCGCGTCCTCCGCGCAGGCTGCCGCGTCGGCGGCTGCCGATATGGCTTCGACGGCAGCCGACATGGCCAAATCGGCGGCCGTTGCCGCGGGCGATGCGGTGGTCGAGACCGCCAAGGCCACCGGTCGCGTTGCCGGCTTTGGCATGCGCGCCGCCGCCGAGACCGGGAAGGCGGCGGTCCAGGGCACCGCTTATCTCGCCGACAAGGCGATGGAGTCGCATCCGGTGGTCGGCCGCCTCTACAAGGCGGCGAAGGAGCAGCTGTCCCCGGCCCGCACGCCGCGCCGGCGGGTGGTCGAAGCCTGCCCGAACTCGGTCGAGGCCAAGATCGACCGGCTGAACCAGCGCCATTCCCTGATCGACAAGGGGCGCGGCGCCGGCAGCACCCCGGCGCAGAAGGCGGCGGCCGAACGGCTGGCCCGCGACAACCGGGCGGTGGAACTGGCCCGCCTGTCGGGCGACACCTACGACCAGTACGGAAAGCCGCCCAAGAACGAGCCGCCGCTCGGCTGGACGGCGATGAGCGAGGCGGAACTGAACGAGGCCGGCATCGATCCGGCGCTGCTGGAAAAGGCCAAGGCCAAGATCTACCGCACGCCGGCGGACTGGCCGGGCGGCCAGCAGACGGTCCTCGCCTTCCGCGGCACGGTGCCGAGCGAGATGGAGGATCTGCAGACCAACATGGATCAGGCGCTGGGCGGCGAGACGATCCAGTACAAGGCGGCGGCCAAGCTTGGCGCCAAGGTCGCCAACAAGCTTGGTCCCGACGTGCTGGTCACCGGCCATTCACTGGGCGGCGGCAAGGCGCAGGCGGCGGGCGTGTCCGGCGGACTGACCGGCATGATGTTCAACGCCGCCGGCCTCAATCCCAAGACGGTCGGCGGCGACACCGGCGACCCTTCCGACTTCCTGCAGTTCCGCACACCCGGCGATCCCCTGACCGGCGTCCAGAATTCGGCCGCCCTGCAATCCGGGGTCGGGCTGCTGGCCGGCGGTCTGGGGTCCGGGATCGGCATGCCGGTGGCCGCCGGCAACTTCGTCGCCGACAAGCTGGGCTTTCCCTTTCTTTCACCCGACACGCGCCAACTGGTGGAAGGCGGAACCACCGCTTTCCCCCGCGCGTTGAAGAATCTCGTCAGTCAGGGCAACCTGCTGCCGCCGGCCATCGGCCCGGTCGTCACCGTCCCGGCGCTCGACGATGCCGGCAAACCGGTGCCGATGACCAGCCCGGGCGGGCAGCATTCCATCATCAGCGCCATCAACGGCATCGAGCGCGAGAAGAGCGAGGACGTGGCCACTCTGCAGGATGCACCGGGGCAACAGGCATCGGGGCAGGGGGTGTCCGGATGAGGTTCCGGCTGGTCTTCCGTGTGATGCTGGCGGTCGTCCTCGCCGTCGGATGTGCAATCAGTCAGGAGAACAACGCCATGGGCGCCACCGCCCGCAGACTGGACACCAGCCGCTATTTCGACGATCCGAGGCTGGCGTCCCTGGCCGACGACGTGCAGGAAGGCCGCGTGTCCAAGGTGGTCGAGGCTCTGCGCGGCGGCGTCGATCCCAACGGCGTCGGCCGCGACGGTTTCCGCCCGATCTTCTTCATCTTTCCCGCTCCGACCAACGAGACGGCCAAGGCGCTGCTGGCCGCCGGGGCGGACGCGAATGTGAAGTCGGCGGCCGGCGAACCGCCGCTGATGTACGCGGTGCGCCTGGAGGACCCCGCCTTCACCCGCGTCCTGCTCGCCGGGCGGGCCGATCCCAACGCGCGCGGCGCCCACGACCAGCCGGTGATCCACGAGGCCGTGAGTTCCGACCAGCCGGAGCATCTGCGGCTGCTGGCCCGTGCCGGCGTCGATCTCAATGTCGTCTGGGGCAATTCGACGCCGCTCATGGCGGCGGTGGAGAGCATGAGCTGGGCGAGCGCCACGGCCCTGCTCGACCTGGGGGCCGACACCGGGTGGCGCAGCCCCGGCGGCCGCACCCAGTTCACCGCCGGCGAATCCTTCTGCAACTTCTTCACCAGACAGCGCCCCTTGCGCATTCCGCCGGCCCATCGCGAGGCGGTGCGCGGCCTGTTCGCCGCCTTTGCGCGGCGCGGCGTGGTGCTGGATTGCGCCGGGATGGCCGACCGGCTGTAGGAGGAATCGGGCCGGGCGGCGCGCCGGATTTTTTTCGAAGAAAAGCGCTTGCGCCCGGTGAAGCTTTTGAGTAGGTTGCGCGCCTCGACGCCGACGGCCCGCCGCCGGTGCCGACAGGAAAGAAGACACAGCGCGCCCGTAGCTCAGCTGGATAGAGCATCAGACTACGAATCTGAGGGTCAGGAGTTCGAATCTCTTCGGGCGCGCCATCTTCCCTGAAAAGACATGATCGACACGCAAGGCCGCCTTCGGGCGGCCTTTGTCGTTTGGCGTGACGCTTCCCGACTTCGTCGCGCTGGCGCAAGCCCCGGTGGCTCCTCTACACTTGTGGCCCGCACCACTGGATGCATGGCCATGCCCCGCAGCGACTTCTATCCGCCCATCGACCCGTTCCAGACCGGCACCCTCGCCGTCGACGGGATCCACACGGTCTATTGGGAACAGGCGGGCAACCCGCGCGGCGTGCCGGTGATGTTCCTGCATGGCGGGCCGGGGGCCGGCGCCTCGCCCACCCACCGCCGCTTCTTCGACCCCGCCCATTACCGCATCGTCGTGATGGACCAGCGCGGCGCCGGCCGCTCCACCCCGCTGGGCGAAACGCGGGAGAACACCACGGAGAGGCTGGTCGAGGACATCGAGACGCTGCGCCGGCATCTGGGCATCGAGCGCTGGCACCTGTTCGGCGGCTCCTGGGGCTCGACGCTGGCGCTGGCCTATGCCCAGACCCATCCCGACCGCTGCCTGGGCCTGATCCTGCGCGGCATCTTCCTGATGCGGAAGGCGGAGATCGACTGGTTCCTCTATTCCATGCGCATCCTCTTCCCCGAGGCCTGGACCGCCTTCGCCGGCCACATCCCGGAGGACGAGCGCGACGACCTGCTGGAGGCCTACTGGAAGCGGCTCGATTCGGCCGACCCGATGGTGCGCATGGCCGCGGCGCGGGTGTGGAGCGTCTATGAGGGCAGCTGCTCCTCCCTGCTGCCGTCGCCCGACCTGATCGCGGCCAGCGGCGAGGACCGCCACGCCCTGGGACTGGCGCGGATCGAGGCGCATTACTTCCGCTCCAACCGCTTCACGCCGGAGGACAAGCTGCTGCGCGACGTGTCGCGCATCCGCCATCTGCCGGGGGTGATCGTCCAGGGCCGCTACGACATCGTCTGCCCGGTGATCTCCGCCGACGCGCTGCACCGTGCCTGGCCGGAAGCCGACTACCGCATCGTTCCCGACGCCGGCCATTCCGCCATGGAACCCGGCATCCGCGCCGCGTTGATCCAGGCGACGGAGCGGTTCAAAGAATATCGGTGAGGGGTTTAACTTCCACTCCACCCACCCCACACTTTGCCGATGCCTGAACTTCCCGAAGTCGAGACGGTGTGCCGGGGCCTCGCCCCGCATCTCGAAGGCCGGCGGCTGGTCCGTGTGGAGCAGCGGCGGCCCAACCTCCGCACTCCCTTTCCGCCGCGCTTCTGCGAGCGGCTGACCGGCCGACGCGTCGAGTCGGTGCGGCGGCGGGCGAAATACATCCTGATGCATCTGGACGACGGCGGCGTGCTGATCGCCCATCTCGGCATGTCCGGCCGCATGATCATCGCGCCGGAACGGCCGGATGTCTTCGACAAGCACGATCATGTGGTGTTCGAGACCGATGCCGGCACCGTGGTGACCTTCAACGACGCCCGCCGCTTCGGGTTGATGGACCTGACGGTGGCCGACGCGCTGGGCGACCACCCGATGCTGCGCAACCTGGGACCGGAGCCGTTGGGCAACGAGTTCTCCGGCCCCGACCTCGCCCGCCGGCTGGCCGGCAAGATCACCCCGATCAAGGCGGCGCTGCTCGACCAGAGCATCGTCGCCGGGCTCGGCAACATCTATGTGTCGGAGGCGCTGTACCAGTCCGGCATCCTGCCGACCCGGACCGCCGCCAGCCTGAAGGCGGCGGAGGTCGACCGCCTCGCCACTGCGGTGCGCGAGGTGCTGGAGCGCGCGATCGCCGCCGGCGGCTCGTCGCTCCGCGACTACCGGCAGGCGTCGGGGGAACTGGGATACTTCCAGCACCAGTTCGCCGTCTACGACCGGGAGGGGGAGGGGTGCCCCGATTGCGACTGCGACCGCACCCGGACGGGGGGCGTTCAGCGGATTGTACAGTCCGGCCGCTCGACTTTCTTTTGTGCGGCGCGCCAACGGTGATATAGCTGGGGCATGACGGCTCTACCGGCCATGCTCCGGGCGGCGTCCGCCGCTTTCCTCCTTGCCGGCCCCGCGGTCGCGGGCCTGGGGAGCTTCCTCGTTCCCATTCCTCCGGCTCTTGCGGCCCCACCGGCTGTCGCCGACTCCGGGCCGTTCGTGCCCGGCTTCACCGACGTTCCGGTGATGCCCGGTCTGGCGACCGCCGAATCGGAACCGCTGGTCTTCGACAAGCCGGGCGGGCGGATTGTCCAGGCCGTGCTGTCGGGGGAGGTGCCGCGTCAGGCGGTGCTGGCCTTCTACGACCAGACGCTGCCGCAACTGGGCTGGCGTCGGACCGCCGACCGCGTCTTCGTCCGCGAGGGCGAGGAACTGCGGCTGGAATTCCCCAAGCCGGCAGGCCAAGGCGCCGGGCAGAAGGCCGCGACCGCCGTCCGCTTCACTTTGACGCCGCGCTGATCGCGGGGACACCCGCCATACTCGCGCCGGTTCAGGATCGAACATCTCAACAACCACGAGTCCCGGAGGCAACCGGGCTCGCCCCATCGGGAGAGTGCTGCAGCCATGTCCTATGAAACCATCCTCGTCGAGACCCGCGGCCCGGTCGGCCTGATCACGCTGAACCGTCCGAAGGCGCTGAACGCGCTGTGCGACCAGCTGGTGACCGAGCTGGGCCAGGCCCTGGACGAGTTCGAAGCCGACGGCGCCATCGGTGCCATCGTCGTCACCGGGTCGGAGCGCGCCTTCGCCGCCGGCGCCGACATCAAGGAGATGGCCGGCTTCTCCTATATGGATGTCTACAATTCCAACTTCATCACCGCGAAGTGGGAACGGCTGGCCAAGTGCCGCAAGCCGACCATCGCCGCGGTCGCCGGCTTCGCGCTCGGCGGCGGCTGCGAGCTGGCGATGATGGCCGACTTCATCCTGGCCGCCGACACCGCCAAGTTCGGCCAGCCGGAGGTCACCATCGGCACCATCCCCGGCGCCGGCGGCACCCAGCGCCTGACCCGCTTCGTCGGCAAGTCCAAGGCGATGGAGATGGTCCTGACCGGCCGCATGATCGACGCCGCCGAGGCCGAGCGCTGCGGCCTCGTCTCCCGCGTCGTCCCGGCCGCCGAACTGGTCGAGGAGGCGGTGAAGGTCGCCACCAAGATCGCCTCGCTGTCGCAGCCGGTCATCGCCATGGCGAAGGAGGCGGTCAACGCCGCCTACGAGACGACGCTGGCCGAGGGCGTCCGCTTCGAACGCCGCCTGTTCCATTCGACCTTCGCCACCGAAGACCAGAAGGAAGGCATGGCCGCCTTCGCCGAGAAGCGCCAGCCCGGCTGGAAGAATCGCTGAGTCGTCGACACAGCGTTGACTCTGCCGTTGGATCCGTCCCCTGCATCTTGCGGGGGACGGACCAGATCCCATCAAGATGTCGTTTAAGTACGATTAGTCAAAATCAACGGGCGACCACGCCTTGACTCGTAGTGCGCTGCCGCGTATAAGGCGCGCTCGCATCACGACAGCCGTGTCGTTCGGAGTAGGGTTTCCATGGCCAATCATAAGTCCGCTGAAAAGCGCATTCGTCAGACCGAGCGTCGCACGGAAGTCAACCGTGCCCGCATCAGCCGCATCCGTTCCTTCGTGAAGAAGGTCGAGGGCGCGATCCAGAGCGGCGACAAGTCCGCCGCCGCCGAGGCGTTCAAGTCCGCTCAGCCGGAACTGATGCGCGGCGTGTCCAAGGGCGTGCTGCACAAGAACACCGTGTCGCGCAAGCTGTCGCGTCTGTCGGCTGCGATCAAGGCTCTCTGATAGAGTCTTCATCCGCTGGTTTCAAAAAGCCGCGCCCGTGACTCGGGGCGCGGCTTTTTGCGTTTAAAGTAAATATGCGGATGCTCGACAATTGTCTTAGATTGTTCTTAGGGTCGCGTATGAGATTCGGGATCGGTCTTGTGGTCAAAGCGAACGTTTTTATCTTTTTGGGCCGTTCGCCATCTGTCCCATTGCCAGATTTCTGCGGCATGGTTAGACTTTTGATCCATTCGGCCGGACGAATTGGGGTGATGCAACACTCTGTGTCCGGTTGAACACAGCAGTGAAATACTGAAGGTCTTACGCCGGATCAGGGCTTGTTGAGTCCCGGTCGTTCGCACGATCTTCTTTTACTTACAAGCTGTCGTGCTTGGGGCGGGATTTACGATCCCGTCGACTCTTGCGCGTGCTTTTTGGGTATAGTGTTCCGTTCGGGGTTATCCGTGCCTGGAGTCTTCCGGGCTGGACCAGATGGGCGGCTATTCCGGTTGCGGAACCGGTTGCGGGGTGATCCCGCGCCGCCACGGCGGTGGGGCCGGCCGGCGGAAGGAGCGGGAGTAAGGGAGC
>NZ_CP118486.1:0-412500 GCF_051124815.1 Azospirillum sp. B2RO_4
GTGGGCGCCGCCGTTGATGATGTTCATCATCGGCACCGGCAGCAGCGAGGCGAAGGCGCCGCCGACATAGCGGTAGAGCGGCAGGCCGGCATCCTCGGCCGCCGCGCGGGCGACCGCCAGCGACACGCCCAGGATGGCGTTGGCGCCGAGACGGCTCTTGTTCTCGGTGCCATCGATCTCGATCATCGTCATGTCCAGCACGCGCTGGTCGGCGGCATCCATGCCGATCAGCGCCTTGGACAGTTCGCCGTTGACCGACTGCACGGCCTTCAGAACGCCCTTGCCGCCGAAGCGGCTCTTGTCGCCGTCGCGCAGCTCGACCGCCTCATGGGCGCCGGTGGAGGCGCCCGACGGCACCGCGGCGCGGGCGAAGGCGCCGGTTTCAAGGGTCACGTCGACTTCGACGGTCGGGTTGCCACGGCTGTCGAGAATTTCGCGGGCGCGGATTTCGGTGATGGCGCTCATGGGAAGGGATGTCCCGTGTGTGGGGGTTGTTCGGGCAGGCCGATGGCCGCGTGAGTTAGGACGTCATTCCCGCGAAGGCGGGAATCCAGGGCTTGCGGAGGGAAGCCGGGAGGTTGCCTGGATCCCCGCCTTCGCGGGGATGACGGCCTGGAAAGGGGCGCGCGGAGAAAGTTTGCGGTCGCTCAGCGCAGCTTGGGGCGCCGGTAGATGAACCAGTAGACGGCGCCCACCATCAGCGCTCCGCCGATCCAGTTGCCGAGTGTGACGGCGGCGAGGTTGACCAGATAATGGCCGACCGGGATCGACGGCGCGGCGCGGCCGAGGTCATGCCAGAAGCTGTCCGGTGCGCCCCATTCGATCAGCAGGCCGAGCGGGACGAAATACATGTTGGCGACGCAGTGCTCGAAGCCGGCGGCGACGAAGGCGGCGACCGGAAAGGTGATCGCCAGGATCTTGTCGCCGACGCTGCGGGCCCCGAGCGCCAGCCAGACGGCGAGGCAGACCAGCACGTTGCAGAGGATGCCCAGGAAGAAGGCCTGATCGGTCGGATACGAACTCTTGGCCGCGGCGAAATACAGCGCGGTGGCACCGACGGCGCCATGGCCGAAGGTGTATTGCCCGGACAGGAAGACCAGCAGGGCCGTGCCGGCGGCGCCGACGAAGTTGCCGATCCACACCGTGGTCCACACCCGCAGCATCTCGCGGGCATGCAGCCGGCCGCTGGCCCAGGCCATCACCATCAGCGCGTCCCCGGTGAACAGCTGCGCGCCGCCGACGATCACCAGGATCAGCCCCATGGAAAAGACCAGACCGCCCAGCAGCCGGGTCACCCCGTAGGGCAGCATACCTTCGGCGCCCGCCATGGTGACGGTGGCGAACAGGCCGCCCATGGCGATGAAGGCGCCGGCCAGCACAGCCAGGGCGAACAGGGTGAGGGTGTCGTAATGGGCCTTCTTGACGCCCAGATTCTCGGCGGCGAGCGCGATGGCGTCGGGCATCAGCGCGTCGAGTGATTGCGGGGTGGGCTGGCTCCAGCCGCCCACATCCTTGCTGTCCATGTTCATCGGTCGATGTCCTCGCTGCCGCCATGTAGCTTTACTACATACTCCTGACGGGACGGCGCTGGCAAGCGCACCGCCTGGGCCATTCGGTCGCAGGGGTGGGGCACTTATCCAGGAAGATGGCACGAAGAAATGGCGGATTTTCAAGGAAATTGCGAGGAACGCCGCAGCGCTCTTGCACCGGCTGCGCTTCTGTAGTGTTGCTACATCATGCCGGACGGGCGTCGCAGACGACGAAGCGGCCCCGGCCGGCATGCTTGGCCCGGTAGAGCGCGTCGTCGGCGGCCTTCAGCAGGTCCTGCGCAGTGTCCGCGTCGCGCGGGAAAAGCGCGATGCCGATGCTGGCGCCCACCGACAGCGTCCGGCGGCCGAGCGTGATCTCCCCGGACAGAGCATGGATCAGCTTGCCGGCGATGCGCTCCACGTCGGCGACGGACCCGGCGCCCTCCAGCAGGACCGTGAACTCGTCGCCGCCGATCCGCGCCACGAGGTCGGAGGCGCGCAGGCAACCGGCCAGGCGCTCCGCCGTCACCCGCAGCACCTGATCGCCGGCATCATGGCCGAACCGGTCGTTTACCGGCTTGAAGCCGTCCAGATCGATGAACAGCAGGGCGAGCGGCTGGCCGATGCGCCGGGCATGGTCCAGCGCCCCGTCGGTGCGGGCGAAGAACAGCCGGCGGTTGGGCAGGCCGGTCAGCGGATCATGGTTGGCGAGATGGTCCTTCTCCGCCTCGCTGCGCCGAAGCATCTCCTCCATCCGGCGGCGGTCGGTGATGTCGCGGGAGATGCCGACGACGCCCAGGATGGTGCCGTGGGGATCGCGGCAGGCGGTCTTGATGGTCTCCATCAGGCGCCGCCGGCCGTCGGGGTAGACGAACCACTCCTCGCCGCGTGTCATTCCCTCCCGCATGGTGCGCAGATCGGCCTGACGGCGACGTCCGGCGGTTTCGGCATCGACCATGTCGACGTCGCGCAGCGGGCGATCCGGCTTCGGCGTCCAGCCGATATAGTCGAGGGCCGCATGGTTGTAGTTCAGATAGTTGCCGTCGCGGTCCTTGAAGAAGACGAAGTCCGGCATTGAATTGATCAGGCTCTGCAGGACGGCCCGTTCGTGGTGCAAGGCCTCCAGCGTGGCGCGGTGGTCGGTCACATTCTCCATCAGCCACACCTCCCCGCCCTGGGTGAGATAGGCGAAGAAGCGGATCCAGCGCTGGCTGCCGTCCTTGCAGGTGACCTGCAGGTCGGTCAGCACCGAGGCTTCGGCCAGCCGTGCCGTGTCATAACGCTGGCGGATTTCATGGTCGCGGCCGGGATAGGCAACCGCGAACCATGCGTCCATCGACGGGAGATCCTCCTGCCGGTAGCCGGTCAGCTCTTCCGCCGCGCGGTTGATGAAGATCCGCTCGCCTTCGACATAGGCGGCGGCCATCGGCAGATGCTCCACCATCCGCGACAGCCGCATGTCCGGTGACGGCGGCGCGGCGTTGGCGGGAAGCGGTCTGGCATGGACGAGCATCGCCAGGCGTCCGTCCGTCAAATGAAGCCCGCTGCAATCGCAGGACAGGACGGCCTGCGCGCCATCGGCCGCGACCGTCCAGCACTCGCCGATCCGTTCGCCGGCCGACAGGCGCCGGACATACTCGGGCAGTCGCTGCCGGATCGCATCGGGAAGGCCGCCGCCGCTCGCGGCAAGGTCCCTCGGGGACCGGGCATCCCAAAGCGCGCAGGCCGCCGCATTGGCCCACAGGGGCCGGCCCGTCTGCAGATCGACCAGCCAGACCGGATCGGCGATCAGGTCGAAGGCCGACAGATCATTCGTGGACCAAGATTGATCGGCCGTATGGCTGGTGCAGGCAGCGACGCCCATGTTGGCAAAAGCCCAAGGTTAAACCTCTGAGCATATTATCGGGCAGAAACGTTAAATTCACGCGAATGCAATATTGCAGGATGACCCTGATTGCATCAGGCGAAGAGAGCCGGGAGTCAAGCGCAGGTAATATTCGGTCGCGAAGACTGTCAGGAAATTTCCGCTCCGTTCAGTCAACCGGCCACCCG
Organism: Azospirillum sp. B2RO_4; assembly: GCF_051124815.1. Taxonomy (NCBI): domain Bacteria; kingdom Pseudomonadati; phylum Pseudomonadota; class Alphaproteobacteria; order Rhodospirillales; family Azospirillaceae; genus Azospirillum; species Azospirillum sp. B2RO_4. The sequence continues at coordinate 3,582 of NZ_CP118486.1, forward strand.
GTCAGGTCAGGTCCAGTTCCTGGATGTAGCGGGTCAGCGCGCAGCTGGCGTTCAGCATGTGGGCGCGCATGCAGCGGGCCGCCTCCTCCCCGTCGCCGCGGGCCATGGCGGCGAGGATCTCGCCATGTTCGGCGTGGGAGGTCGCCAGACGGTTGCCGTGGCGCAGCTGCGTGCGGCGGAAGGCGGCGAGGCGGGCGCGGACGCCGACCGCCTGTTCGGCCATGAACTGGTTGTGGGTGGCGTGATAGATCGCCTCGTGGAAGCGGCGGTTGAAGTCGTCATAGGCGCCGAGATCGCCGCCCGCGACCATCTCCGCCGCCGATTCATGCATGGTCTGCAGCCGGCTGCGTTCCACCGGCGTGATGCGGTAGGTGGCGAGGCGGACGCACATCGCCTCCATCTCCGCCGTCATTTCGAACATGTCCATGATGCGCTCGGCCGTCATGGTGGCGACGACCACGCCGCGGCGCGGCCGGACCTCCACCATGCCGGTGGTGGCGAGCTGGCGCAGGGCCTCGCGCACCGGGGTGCGGGAGGCGCCGAAGCGCTGGCCGATCTGCTGTTCGTCGAGCGGGGTGCCGGGCTTCAGCCGGCCGGTCGCGATCTCGTCGGCCAGGGCGACCCGGATCTGGTCCGACAGCAGGCCCTTCTCCTCGGACACGATGTCGGTCTCGGACGCGGGGAACTGGGGGTCGAACTGGTCCAAGGCTGAATCTCCGGAGCGGCGTTGCCGGGAAAGAAGGATAGACAGGCTTCGCCGCCGGTGGAAGAGGATGGCGGCCGTCTCAGCCGCCCATCAGGGCGCGGGTGGCGATGAACAGCACGGACGGACCCATCAGGCAGCCGAGACCGGTGTAGAAGGTCGCGGTCATCGCGCCATAGGGAACCAGCTTCGGATCGGTGGCGGCCAGCCCGCCGGCCACGCCGCTGGTGGTGCCCATCAGCCCGCCGAAGACCATGGCGCTGCGCGGGTTGTCCAGCCCGATATAAGGCGCCATGAAGGGCGTGGAGATCATCACCAGCACCGACTTCACCAGCCCGGCGGCGATGCTGAGCGCCATAACGTCGGAACTCGCCCCCAGCGCCGCACCGGTCACCGGGCCGACGATGTAGGTGACGGCGCCGGCCCCGATGGTGGTCATGGAGACCGGGTCGGAATAACCGAAGGCCAGCGCCACCGCGGCGCCGACGACGAAGGACAGCAGCACGCCGGTGAACAGCGACACCACGCCGCTCAGCCCCGCCTTGCGGATCTCGCCGAAGCTGACGCCGAAGGCGGTGGAGACGATGGCGAAGTCGCGCAGCATCGCCCCGCCCATGAAGCCGATGCCGGACAGCAGCTTGATGTCGGCCAGCCCCTTGTGCCCGCCGCTGGAGACGCCGCCGGCATAGGCGAGCGCCAGCCCGATCATGATGGCGATGGCGGAGCCGTGCAGCCGCCCGTTGGTGAGGATGCGCGACAGCCAGTAGGACACCCAGATGGTGGCGCCGACGACGGCAAAGGCGGTCAGCAGGCCGTTCTTGACGAGGACATTGGTCAGGACGTCGAACATGGCGGTCACTCTCCGCTCTTCAGGGGCACCGCGCAGGCGGCATCGGCTTGGCTAAGGTCGCTGCGCCGGTCATCGCGGCTGTCGGCGGGCTGGCCGATGCGGGCGATCACCGGGACCAGCGCGAAGCTGAGCACCACCGCCAGGACGCCGGCCAGCAGGGCGGCCGGACCGCCCTTCACCGCTGCGACCACGTCCTGCTGCGCGGCCATGGCGACGACGATGGGGATGTACATCGCGCTCCAGAACAGGATGCCCTGCTCGGCCAGCGCGTTCATGCGCAGCGTCCGCTTCAGATGATCGGAAAACAGGATCAGCAGCAGCATGGCGATGCCGACGCCGCCGACATTCGCCTTCACCCCGATCAGGATGCCCAGCAGATCGCCGACCACCAGCCCCGCAAGCATGCAGGCCGCCAGCAAGGCGACACCATAGACGACCATGGTCCTTCTCCTCTCCGATGCTCAAGCCCGCCAAGGGGGCGTGGTGACGTGTTGCCGAGAGCGCGGCAACCGGCGCCCGGCCGCGGCTTTCGCCTTCGGGCACGGATTGCTCGACTTAAAGATTGTTTGTGTTACCACGGTATACGGCAATCCGGCCTTATTCGCAACGCGTATTCCGTGCCCGCATAAATTTTCTTGGTGTATACAAAATTGGCCTTCACGGGCCTGTTTGGATACGGCAAGCTGGCATCGACATCGAATGCGAGAGGGAGGGACAGCATGTCCGCACAGGTCGACCGCCAGCCTGTCGGGCGCGGAGTGTGCGCGCCGACGGCCCACCGGCAGCGCAGGGGCTGACCGCCATGCGCGATTGGAATCTGCAAGGGCGGAACCGCGATGAGCGGCTGGCCCGCGCCGCCGGGTTGGCTGATGGAAAGCGCGTCACCGCCGCGAACGCCCGCGCGCTGCTGGAAGCGGTGCTGGAACCGGGCGACCGCGTCTGCCTGGAGGGCAACAACCAGAAGCAGGCCGATTTCCTGGCCCGCAGCCTCGCCTCGGTCGATCCGGCGCGGGTGAACGGCCTGCACATGGTGCAGTCGGTGCTGGCCCTGCCGGAACATTTGGACGTGTTCGAGCGCGGCATCGCCGCGAAGCTCGACTTCTCCTTCTCCGGCCCGCAGGGCGCCCGGCTGGCGCGCATGGTGGCGGACGGGCGGATCGCCATCGGCGCCATCCACACCTATCTGGAGCTGTTCGGCCGCTATTTCGTCGATCTGACGCCCAGGGTCAGCCTCGTTGCCGCCCAGGCGGCCGACGCCGCCGGCAACCTCTACACCGGCCCCAACACCGAGGACACGCCGGTCATCGTCGAGGCGACCGCCTTCAAGCGCGGCATCGTCATCGCCCAGGTGAACGAGCTGGTCGACAGCGTGCCGCGCGTCGACATCCCCGGCGGCTGGGTCGATTTCGTCATCCAGAGCCCGACGCCCCACTATATCGAGCCGCTGTTCACCCGCGACCCCGCCCAGATCTCGGAAATCCAGGTGCTGATGGCGATGATGGCCATCAAGGGCATCTATGCCGAATACGGCATCCAACGGCTGAACCACGGCATCGGATTCGACACCGCCGCCATCGAACTGCTGCTGCCGACCTACGCCGAATCCCTGGGGCTGAAAGGGAAGATCTGCCGGCATTGGGCGCTGAACCCGCACCCGGCGCTGATCCCCGCCATCGAGGCCGGCTTCGTCGAGAGCGTCCATTCCTTCGGCTCGGAGCTGGGGATGGAGGCCTATATCCGCGCGCGGCCGGACGTGTTCTTCACCGGGGCGGACGGCAGCATGCGCTCCAACCGCGCCATGTGTCAGGCCGCCGGCCACTACGCCTGCGACCTGTTCATCGGTTCGACGTTGCAGATCGACCTTGCCGGCAACAGCTCCACCGCCACGCTGGGGCGCATCGCCGGCTTCGGCGGCGCGCCCAACATGGGGGCCGACGCCCGCGGACGCCGCCATGCCAGCCCGGCTTGGCTGAAGGCCGGGCGGGAGGCGCGGGAGGGCGGCGGCCAGATGCCGCGCGGCCAGAAGCTGGTCGTCCAGATGGTGGAGACCTTCCGCGAGCATATGCAGCCGGCCTTTGTCGACCGGCTCGACGCCTGGGAACTGGCGGAGAGCGCCGGCATGGATCTGCCGCCGGTGATGATCTACGGCGACGACGTGACCCACATCCTGACCGAAGAGGGCATCGCCAACCTGCTGCTCTGCCGGACGGCGGAGGAACGGGAACAGGCGATCCGCGGCGTCGCCGGCTACACCCCGGTCGGGCGCGGGCGCGACCGCCGCATGGTGGAGAATCTGCGCGACCGCGGCGTCATCCGCCGGGCCGAGGATCTCGGCATCGACAAGCGGATGGCGACCCGCGACCTGCTGGCCGCGCGGTCGGTCAAGGACCTCGTGCGTGCATCGGGCGGCCTCTATGACCCGCCCAAGCGCTTCCGCAACTGGTGAGCCGAAACCCATGGAAACCCTGACTTACGAATATCGCGGCGGCCGTCCGGTAAACTCCCCGCCGCCGTCCGTCCTGGTGGGCGTCGTCGGCTCCGGCAATCTGGAGGTGCTGGTCGAACCGGCGGCGCTCGGCGGGCTTTGCCGCGTCGAGGTGCAGACCGCCGCGGTCGGCTTCGGCGCGACGTGGCAGGCGGTGCTGGACGACGTCTTCGCCCGCCATCCGCTGGCCGACGTCCGCATCTCCATCAACGATGTCGGCGCCACCCCGGCGGTGGTCGGGCTGCGGCTGGACCAGGCTCTCGACGCCTTCGCCGGAGGATCGCAGCCCGGAGGATCGCAACCATGACCAGCTATTACGAGGACAGCGCCCGTGGCCGGCTGGACGGGCTACTCGATCCCGGCAGCCTCATCGAGATCCTGCCGCCGACCGAACGCTTGGTCAGCCCGCATCTGCGCCAGCTCGACACCCCCGCCGCCTTCGACGACGGCATCGTGGTGGGCGAGGGGCGGCTGGCGGGCCGCCGCGTGCTGGTCGCGGCGCAGGAGGGCGGCTTCATGGGCGGCGCGGTGGGCGAGGTGCATGGCGCCAAGCTGACCGGCCTGCTGGAACGCGCGCTCGACATCCGTCCCGACGGCGTGCTGCTGCTGGTGGAATCCGGCGGTGTGCGGCTGCATGAGGCCAATGCCGGGCTGATCGCGGTGTCGGAGGTGATGCGCGCGGTGCTCGCGGTGCGGGCCGCCGGCATTCCGGTGATCGTGCTGGACGGCGGCACCTTCGGCTGCTTCGGCGGCATGGGCATTGTGTCCCGCCTGTGCGACGCGGTGGTGATGAGCGAGGAGGGGCGGCTCGGCCTGTCCGGTCCCGAGGTGATCGAGACCACCATGGGGGTGGAGGAGTTCGACAGCCGCGACCGCGCGCTGGTCTGGCGCACCGTCGGCGGCAAGCACCGCTATCTGCTGGGCGAGGCAGCCGGGCTGGTCGAGGACGATGTCGCCGCCTTCCGGGCCGCTGCGCTCGCGTTGCTCGACCGCAAGCCGGACCTGTCGCTGGCGGCGTTGGAGGCCGAGCATGCGGCGCTCGGCAGCCGGCTGGAGCGGTTCGGCGATTGCCGCGATGCGCTCGACATCTGGGAAAGGCTGGGGGTGGAGGAGCCGGAAAAGCTGCCGATCCTCGACACCGCCGACTTCCTCGCCACCGTCCGCGACCGGAGGGCCTGAACCATGGATTTGACCATACTTCTGGACCGGCTGTTCCCGGACGGGCACGAGATCGCCGCAGATGGCGTCTATTTCGACGGCAACGGCCGGGTCTATGGCGCCGATGTCGCGGTTATCGGTACCATCGACAACACACCCATCGGCATCGAACTGGCCTTCCGCATGGCCGGCGCGGTGTTGGACGTGGTGCGTCGCCATCCCGGCCGGCCGATCCTGCTGCTGGTCGACACCCAGGGCCAGCGGCTGAGCCATCGCGACGAACTGCTGGGCATCAACGGCTACATGGCGCATCTGGCCAAGTGCATCGATCTGGCCCGGCGCAACGGACACCGGGTGATCGGGCTGGTCCATGGGCAGGCGGTCAGCGGCGGCTTCCTCGCCACCAGCCTGCTGGCCGACCGCTGCTATGCCCTGCCCGATGCGGAGATCCGGGTGATGAACCTGCCGGCAATGGCGCGCGTCACCAAGATCCCGCTGGAACGGCTGACGGAGCTGAGCGCGTCCTCCCCCGTGTTCGCGCCGGGCGTGGAGAATTACCGTCGCATGGGCGCCATCGCCGATTTGTGGGACGGCGACCTTGCGACCTGCCTTGCCGAGGCGCTGGCCGCGCCGGTGGACGGCGATCCGCGCCGGGAGTTGGGCGAGGAACGCGGCGGGCGGCTGCTGGCCCGCAGGGTGGCCGACCGGGTGCGGCGCGATGCCGTCTGATGTGTGGCCGCGCCATGGCTGGGTCCGGCTGGGGGAGAACTGGGCGGATTGCCTGCGCTCTTCTCTGGGCGAGGCGGAGCGGGAGGAGGTGGCGGACTGGTGCCGGGCCGGCCGGCCTCTGGTGATCGCGCGCGGCCGGTCGGAGGATGGGGCGGGGGAGCTTCGGCTGGGCCTCGCCACTCCGGACAAGCGGCGGATCGGCCTGCATGTGGCGGCCGAGGCTGTGGCCGAGAGTTGGGGTCCGCTGCCGCTGGCCGAGGCGGTGGAGACGGCGCCGGAGGCGTGGCGGCCGATGCTGGCGGAGCTGGTGCGGCGGGCGCTGGCGGTGGGGGTGGGGCCGGCGGTGTACGGCTCGCTGGCGTGGCAGCATCGGACGGGTCTGGGCTATGTCCGACCGGACTCAGACGTCGACCTGCTGTTCGCCCCGCGCGACCGCCGGCAGTTGGACGGGTTGCTGGACCTGCTGAGGGCGTTCGGCGACGGCAGTCCGAGGCTGGACGGGGAAATCCTGATGCCGGACGGCGCGGCGGTCGCATGGCGGGAACTGGCCGGACGGCCCGACCGCCTGCTGGTGAAGGGGCCGGCGGAGGTGGAGTTGCGCGACCTGCCGTCCGTGCTGGCGCTGTTCGACCGGGAGGATGCCGCATGATCCGCAGCAGCGCCGCGATTTCCTTTGTCCCGTTCGATGTCTCTAGTCCCCTTGCGGCAATGGTCGGACGCACGGCGGTTCGTGCGCTCTATGCCGAGCTGGCGCTTCACCCGAAGCCGGGGCTGGTCAGCCCGCTCGACAGCGGCAGCCATGACGACATGGACATGGGCACCTTCCTGCGCAGCCTGTTCGCCCTGCGCGGCTATTTCCGCGCCATCGCCGCCGCGGGCGCGGAGGGGGCCGGGTTCGCAGTTTTGCGCGACCTCGGCATCGCCGCCGAACGCCGAATGCTGGCCGCCACCGGCGGAATCAACACGCATCGGGGGGCGGTGTTCGGGATCGGCTTTCTCGCCGCCGCCGCCGGCTGGCGGATGCGGCGGGGGCGGTCGCTGGGTGGAGCGGCGCTGGGCGAGACCGTCGCGGAGATTTGGGGCGGCGGAATTCTCGGCGCGGCACCGCAGTCGCCGGACAGCCATGGCGCGCGGGCGGTTCGGCGCTATGGCGCTCGTGGCGCCCGGCAGGAGGCGGCGGAGGGGTTCCCGACCCTGTTCAGGCTGGCCCTGCCGGCGCTGGACCGCGCACTGGCCGGCGGTGCCGATGCGGAACGGGCGCTGGTGCAGACCCTGTTCACGCTGATGGCTGAACTGGAGGACACCAACCTGCTGCATCGCGGCGGCGCGGAGGGATTGGCCTTCGTTCAGGGTGAGGCGCGCCGCTTCCTCGACCGGGGCGGGGTGTTCCGCGACGATTGGCGCGACGAGGCGCTGGCCCTGCACCGCGCCTGCGTCGCCCGCCGGCTGTCGCCCGGCGGCAGTGCCGACATGCTGGCGGCGGCGCATTTCGTCCATGCCCTGCGGGAGGGCTGGGCATGAGCCTGGGGATTCTCTGTTCCGGCCAGGGCGGGCAAGGGCCGGGCATGCTCGAGCTGTTGCGGCGGGAGCCGGCGGCCCAAGCGGTGCTGGACCGCGCCGCCATGGTCATGGGACGTGATCCGCGCGCGCTGGTCGGCGGGCCCGAGGCGGAGATGCAACGCAACGCCGTTGCCCAGCCGCTGCTCTGCGCGGTCCAGGCGGCGATTTGGGCGGCGCTGCGGCCGCATCTGCCGCCGGTGCGGGCGGTTGCCGGCTACAGCCTGGGGGAGTTGTCGGCCTACCATGTGGCGGGTGCGCTGGACCTGGACGACCTGCTGCCGCTGGCGATCCGGCGGGCCGTGGCGATGGACCGCGCCGATTCCGAGCCGGGTGGGTTGCTGGCGGTGCGGGGATTGGATCGCGCACGGCTTGAGCCGGTTTGCCGCGCCTGCGGAGCGGACATCGCCATCGAGAATGGGGCCGACCGGCTCGTCGTCGGCGGGCGTAGAACGGCGTTGGCTGTGGTCGGGCAGGCGGCGCTGGCCCTTGGGGCTGCCCTCACGCCGCTGCCGGTCACGGTGGCCTCTCACACCCGGCTGATGGCGCTCGCCGCGATGGAGTTCGGGCCGGTGCTGGCGGCGAGCGGCCTGCGGGCCCCGCCTATTCCGGTGCTGGCCGGCATCGACGGCACCCCGGTTTACACGCGCGAGCGGGCGGTCGCGGCGCTGACCCGCCAGATGACGGAAACGGTCGCCTGGGCTGCCTGCCTGGACGGGCTGATCGAGATGGGCTGCACCGTCCTGCTGGAAACCGGCCCCGGCAACGCGCTGGCGCGGATGGCCGCCGAGCGGTATCCCGATTTGCCGGTCCGCGCCGTGTCGGATTTCCGCAGCCTGTCCGGCGCCGCTGCTTGGGTGGAGCGGCAGTTCGGGTGAATGGGCTGCAGGTCGCGGGAAGAATCCCCTCTCCCCCTCGGGGAGAGGGTTAGGGTGAGGGGGCGCGCGTGGCGAGGATTCTCAAGAGTCGAACACTCCTCGCACCCCACCAAATCCACCCTTGTGCATCCCCCTCACCCCGGCCCTCTCCCCTGGGGGGAGAGGGGGATCTCCGAGGGATAGTGTCACCTGCGCGCAACCGGTTTCGGACCCAGCACGCAGGCGACGGCGGCGAGGATCAGCACGAGGGCCGCGGCTAGCCGCGCCGTCACAGGGTCACCCAGCAGCAGCACCGCACCGCTCACCCCGACGACCGGAATCAGCAGGGTGCTGACCGCCGCCTCTCCCACCGTCAGGCGGCGGACGGTGACGTACCACAGAGCCTGCGCCGCGCAGAGCGAACAGAAAATGTGCCACGCGAAGCCGACCCACACCTCGGGGTGGATTTCGGCCAGTGCCGGTCTCGTCTCCGTCGCCGCCAGCAGGATCATCGGCGGGGCGCACAGCACATACTGCCATCCGGTGATGACCATCGGATGAGTGCGCCAGACCCGCCGCTTCATCACGATGGTGCCGAGCGCCCAGGCGACAGCCGCCACCAGCATCACCGCCGGCCCGGCCAGGGCAGATGGCGGCGCCGACAGCGCAGCCGGCCCCAGCAGGACCAGCAGCCCGGACAATCCGCAGGCCAGCCCGACGATCTGGCGCGGCCCCGGCCGTTCGCCCAGCAGCGGGATCGCCAGCAGCGTCGCCCACACCGGCATGGTGAAGGCGACGATGGCCGCCTGCGAGGTTGCCATCAGGCTTTGCCCCAGCGCCGTGCACAGGTTGAAGACCAGCACGTTGCACAGCCCCGCCGCCGCCAGCGCCGGCCATTCTGCCCGCTCCACCCGCAGCCGGTGCCCGGCCAGTCGCGCCGCACCCAGCAGCAGCACCGCCCCGGCGGTGAAGCCGATGGCGCGCAGGCTGAAGATCGGCACCTGCGTCAGGATCGTCTTCACCGCCGGCCAGTTCAGGCCCCAGAACAGGCTGATGACGGCGATCAGCAGGTATTTGACCGGATCGCGGCCGGCTCCGGTGGCGGCGATGGCGGTCATCAGGGTGTCTTGCCCCCCGTCTTGCCCTCGAATCCGTCAAGGAAGCTGGACAGATTGGCGGACAGGTCGTCGATGGCGTAGCCGCCCTCCTGCACCAGCACGGTCGGCAAGCCGGCGGCGGCGATCAGCGCGCCCATGCGGGCGAAGCCCGGCGTGGTGACGCCGAAGGCGGCCAGCGGGTCGCCGATGAAGGTGTCGAAGCCCAGCGAGACGAACAGCATCTCCGGCGCGAACCGGCGGATCTCGTCCAGGCCCTTGCCGATGGTCGCCAGCACCGTCGCCTGGTCGCTGCCGATGGGCAACGGCAGGTTCAGGTTGTAGCCCTCGCCGCGGCCGATGCCGCGTTCTTGCGCATATCCGGCCATGTGCGGATAGAATTCCGCCGGGTCGCCGTGGACCGAGACGAAGTACACGTCGTCGCGCTCATAGAAGATGTCCTGCGTGCCGTTGCCGTGGTGGACATCCACGTCGATGATGGCGACGCGCGCCGGCCGACCCTGGGCGCGCAGCAGCGGCAGCACCGATTCCGCCGCGACGGCGACATGGTTCAGATAGCAGAAGCCGCCGGCCATATCGCGGGTGGCATGGTGACCCGGCGGCCGGCACAGCGCGTAGGCCGCGCTGTCCGCCCCGGTGGCGACCAGCTTCGCTGCATGGATGGCGGCGTTGCTCGCGGCGCAGGTGGCGGCCCAGGTGCCCTCGCCGATCGGGCAGGCGGTGTCGAACATGTGCCAGCCGGCCTGCCCGACGATGCTGGTGGGATAGTTGGGGGCGGCCTGCATCCGGTGGACGTTGGGCAGCACCACGTCGCCCATGTCGCCCGCCGCCAGCCAGCGCGCATGCGCGGTTTCCAGGAAGGCGAGATAGGCGGGGGTGTGCACCGCGGCGCGCGGGGCGGGGCCATAGTCGTCGGGCCGGATCAGCTCCCCGCCGCGCTTCTCGATCAGCGAGGCCAGCGCGCCGACCCGCTCCGGCTTCTCCGGCAGGGCGCGCAGCAGGCCCTTGTTGAAATAGGTGGCGGGGCGGTGCAGGGCGGCGTCGGGGTGATGGACGAATTTCATGGGGGGACTCTCCGGAGAGCGGACGTGCTCAGGGCCGTCCGGCCGTGGCGACCAGCGTTTCGAACAGCACGGCGGCGCCGCGGGCGCCGTCGGCGGGGGAGATGTTCTCGACCTCGTTGTGGCTGATGCCATCCTCACAGGGGATGAAGATCATCGCTGTTGGAACCTTGCCCGCCACATAGACCGCGTCATGGCCGGCGCCCGACACGATGTCGCGGTGGCTGAAGCCGAAGCCGGCGGCGGCCTCGCGCACGCTGTCGACCAGCGGCTGGGCGAAGGGTGTCGGCGGGAAGTGCCAGAAATCGGCGATCTCGGCGCTCACCCCATGCTGCTCGGCGATCGCGGCGACGGCGGCGCGGAAGCGGCGGTCCATGTCGGCCAGCGTGTCGGCGTTGGGATGGCGCAGGTCCACGGTGAAGAAGACGCGGCCGGGGATGACGTTGCGCGAATGCGGATGGACGTCGAGGATGCCGACGGTGGCGCAGGGATCGCCGGCGGTCTCCAGCCCGACCCGCTGCACCGCCTGCACCATCGCCGAGGCGGCGACCAGCGCGTCGCGGCGCAGGCGCATCGGCGTCGGGCCGGCGTGCGCCTCCACCCCCGTCACCGTCACCTCGTACCAGCGCTGGCCCTGGGCACCGGTGACGACGCCGATCTCCTTGCCCTCGACCTCCAGCACCGGACCCTGTTCGATGTGGGCCTCCAGATAGGCGTGCATGGGGTGATCGACCGGCGCCTCGCCGGCATAGCCGGTGCGGACCAGCTCGTCGCCCAGCCGCGCGCCGTCCTGCGCCACCTTTTCGAGGATCTCGTCCAGCGTGAAGACGCCGGTGACGACGCCCGACCCCATCATCGGGGGCGAGAAACGAGAGCCTTCCTCGTTGGTCCAGACCGCGACCTCGACCGGGTGCAGGGTTTCCACCCCGCGGTCGTTGAGCGAGCGCACCACCTCCAGCGCCGCCAGCACGCCGAACACGCCGTCGAAGCGTCCGCCGGTCGGCTGGGTGTCGAGATGGCTGCCCATCACCACCGGGGGCAGGCTGTCGTCGCGGCCCTTGCGGCGGGCGAAGATGTTGCCGATGCGGTCGACGCTGACGGTGCAGCCGGCGGCCTTGCACCAGGAGACGAACAGGTCGCGTCCGGCCTTGTCCTCGTCCGACAAAGCGAGGCGGCAGCTGCCGCCCTTGGCGGTGGCGCCGATCTTCGCCATGTCGGCAAGGCTGTCCCACAGGCGCTGGCTGTCGATGGGCAGGTTGGAGGGCAGGGACATGGTGGCTCCGGGAAATTATTTCTGACGTTTGATTTGAGAGGGTGTCGGCTGGCGATGCCCCCACCTAACCTCCCCCGCTGGGCGGGGGAGGGACTGCCGCCACTCTCCTGCATCAGCGCTTGTCCCCTCCCCCGCCCAGCGGGGGAGGGTTAGGGTGGGGGCAAGAGTCAGACGGTTGAGGCACCTAAGCCGCCACTTCGCGCCGCTCCCGCGCCCGCAGGTCGACCATCGCCAGCACGGCGCGCAACATCGGCACATCGACGCCGGTGCGCTCCGCCAGTTCGATCACCGAGCCGAGGATCGCCTCCAGCTCAAGCCGGCGGCCGGCCTCATAGTCCTGCAGCATCGAAGTCTTGAAGTCGCCGACGCCGGCGGCCATGGCGATGCGTTCGTCGACGCTGGTGGTGAAGACCACACCCAGCCGCTCCGCCACCGCCTTGGCCTCCAGCATCATGGCGCGACCGGTCTCGCGGGTGCCGGGATCGTTGCACAGGCGGCCGAGCGTCGATCCGGTCAGCACGCTCAACGGGTTGAAGGCGAGGTTGCCCCACAGCTTCACCCAGATCGCCTGCCGGATGTCGGCGGTCTTCGCCGGCTGGAACCCGGCCTGCCCGAACAGGGTGACGATGCGGTCCACCGCCGGGTTGTCCCGGCCGGCCACATCGCCGAAGACGAAGCGCTGGTCGCTGACATGGCGCAGGCGGCAGGGGCCGTCGCCCTCCACCGCGACGAAGGTCGTCGCGCCGACGACGCGGTCGGGATCGATGGAGCGCCACAGCAGACCGTCGGGATCGATGCTGGCGAGCGGCCGGTCGGCCAAGGGTTCCGGCTGGCGGTGCGGATACCACCAGGGAATGCCGTTGACCATCGGCACGATGGCGGTCTCCGGCCCCAGCAGCGGGGTCAGCGTGTCGATGGTGCCGCGCAGGGCATGGGACTTGACGCAGAGGAACACAAGATCCTGGGGCCCAAGCGACAGGCTGTCGTCGGTGACGCGCGGGTTCAGGCGGGCGACGCGGTTCAGCGGCGTCACCATGGTCAGGCCGTTGCGGCGGATGGCGGCGGCGGAGTTCGGCCGGGCGACCAGCGTCACCTCGGCCTCGGTGGCGCCCAGCCGGGCGGTCAGCAGACCGCCGACCGCACCAGCGCCGATGATGGCGACCTTCATTCAGTGCGCTCCTGCCGGAACCGATTGCAGGTCTTCCGGAATCTGCCAGCCCTTGCCGGGGATGGCGTCGAGCAGGCTGCGGGTGTAGGCGTCGCGGGGATGGGTGAACACCTCCCGCGCGGTGCCGAGTTCGACGATCTTGCCGCGGCGCATCACCGCGATGGTGTCGCAGACCTGAGCGGCCACCCGCAGGTCGTGGGTGATGAACAGCATGGCGAGGTTCAGGCGCTTGCGGATGTCGTCCAGCAGCTCCAGCACCTGCCCCTGCACCGAGACGTCGAGGGCGGACACCGGCTCGTCGGCGACCAGCAGCTTCGGTTCCATGGCCAGCGCACGGGCGATGCCGATGCGCTGGCGCTGGCCGCCGGAGAACTCGTGCGGGAAGCGGTCGGCGGCCGAGCCGTCGAGGCCGACCATCGCCAGCAGCTCCCGCGCGCGGGTCAGCGCCTTGGCCCGGTCCTCGCCGTAGGCGACCGGCCCCTGGGCCACGATGTCGCCGACGCGGTGGCGCGGGTTCAGCGAGGCGTAGGGATCCTGGAACACCATCTGCACCGCCCGGCGATAGGGCCGGAAGCCCTTGCGGTCGAGCGACAGCAGGTCGGTCCCCTGGAACAGGATGCGGCCCGAATCCGGCTTGATCAGGCCGACGATGGAGCGTCCCAGCGTCGATTTGCCCGACCCGGATTCGCCGACCAGACCGACCGTCTCGCCGGGGTGGATGGTCAGCGACAGGTCGTCGCCGGCAACAACCTCCTTGGATTTCTTGAACAGGCCGCCGCCGACATGGAAGACCTTGCGCACCTTGTCGGCGACCAGCAGCGGCGCGCCCGCCTTGGCGTGGTCGTCGCGGTGTTCGATGTAATGCGGGACGGAGGCGATCAGCTGCCGGGTGTAGGGATGCTGCGGCCGGTTCAGCACGTCCGACGCCGGGCCGTATTCCACCAGCTTGCCGTGGCGCATCACCGCCACCCGGTGGGCGATCTCCGCCACCACGCCGAAATCGTGGGTGATGAACATCATGCCCATGTGGCGTTCGGCCTGGATCGAGCGGATCAGGTCGAGGATCTGCTTCTGGGTGGTGACGTCCAGCGCCGTGGTCGGCTCGTCGGCGATCAGGATGTCGGGCTGGCAGGCCAGCGCCATGGCGATCATCACGCGCTGGCGCTGGCCGCCCGACAGGCGGAAGGGATAGGCCTCGGCCAGTTCGGCCGGGTTGGGCAGGCCGACCTGGGCCAGCAGCTCCACCACGCGGGCGCGGCGGGCGGGGGCGGGCAGGTCGGTGTGCTCGCGCAAGCTCTCGCCGATCTGGCGGCCGACCCGCATCAGCGGGTTCAGCGCGGTCATCGGCTCCTGGAAGACCATGGCGATGCGGCCGCCGCGAAGGGCGCGCTGCTCCGCCTCCGGCATGGTCAGCACGTCCTTGCCCTTGAACAGCAGGCTGCCGCCGGCGACCCGGACATGGGGGGCGGGCAGCAGGCCCATCATGGCATGCGCGGTCATCGACTTGCCGGAGCCGGACTCGCCGACCACGCAGAGGATCTCGTCGGGGTTCAGGGTGAAGGTCAGGTTGTCCACCGCCAGCGGACGGTCGGCGCCCGGCGGCAACGCGATGCTGAGTCCGCGCACATCGAGAAGCGGTGTGTTCATGGCGGCGGTCTCCAAGGGAGTGCGCATCAATTCGGACTGGCTCATCGGATCAGCCCCGCGACCGGGCGAGCTTCGGGTTCAGGGCGTCGTTCAGCCCTTCGCCGACGAGGTTCAGCGCCAGCACGGTCAGCACGATGGCAAGGCCGGGGAAGACGCTCATCCACCAGGCCTGCCGGATCACCGTGCGGGCGGCGCCGATCATGTAGCCCCAGCTCATCGCATTGGGGTCGCCGAGGCCGAGGAAGCTGAGCGAACTTTCCAGCAGGATGGCCGTGGCGACCATCAGCGAGGCCGAAACGATGATCGGCGACAGGCTGTTCGGCAGGATCTGGCGCAGGATGATGGTGGTGTTGCTCTGGCCGGTGGTGATGGCGGCCTGCACGAACTCGCGGGTGCGCAGGCTGAGGAACTCGGCGCGGGCGAGACGTGCCAGCGGCGGCCAGCTGACGATGGCGATGGCGGCGACGATGGTGGTCAGGCTGGGGGTGAAGATGGCGACCAGCACCACGGCCAGCACGAAGTTGGGGATGGTCTGGAACAGCTCGGTGAAGCGCATGATGGCGTCGTCCACCTTGCCACCATGGAAGCCGGCCAGCGCCCCCAGCGTGACGCCGATGGCGAGTGCGGCGGCGGTGGAGGTCAGGCCGATCAGCAGCGACACCCGCGCCCCGTGGGCGATGCCCGATGCGATGTCGCGGCCCAGCATGTCGGATCCCAGAAGCGCGTCGTCGGACAGCGGCGGCTGGAAGGGGGCCGTCGCCATGTCCCACGGATCGCCGGGGAACAGGACGGAGGCGAAGACGGCCAGCACGACGATGGCGAGCAGGATCACCAGCCCCAGGACCGCGCCCTTGTTGCGGGCGAAGGCCCGCCAGAAATCGGATTTCATCATTGCGACACCTGGTTCATTGGGAGACCTGGATGCGCGGATCCACGAGGCCGTAGAGGATGTCGGTCAGGATGTTGAACAGGATCACCATGATCGACGTGACCAGGAAGATGCCCAGCAGCACCTGATAGTCGCGCTGCAGCACCGCCTCGAAGGCCAGCCGGCCGATGCCGGGCCAGGCGAACACCGTCTCGATCAGGATCGACCCGCCGACCAGCTGACCGGCCTGGATGCCCGCCACGGTGATGACCGGCAGGATGGCGTTGCGCAGGACGTGGCGGGTGACGATGCGGCTCTGCGACAGGCCCTTGGCCTTGGCGGTCTTGACGAAGTCGAGGCTGCGCACCTCCAGCATCGAGGCGCGGGTCAGGCGGGCGTAGCTCGCCATGTAGAACAGCGCCAGCGTGATGACCGGCAGGATCAGGTGGACGCCGACGTCGGCGACATGGGCGAGCCCGGTATAGCCGGCGCCGATGGTCTCGTAGCCGAAGGCCGGCAGCCAGCCGAGCTGGATGGAGAAGAACAGGCTCAGCATCAGCCCGATCCAGTAGATCGGCGTGGCGTAGGCCAGGAGCGCCACGACGGTGATGGCGCTGTCGGCCCAGGTGCCGACGGTGACCGCGGCAAGGGTGCCGAGCGCCACACCGGCGGCGAGCGCCAGGATGAAGGCGGTCAGCGTCAGCACCAGCGTGGCCGGCAACCGTTCGGCCAGGATGTCCCAGACCGGCCGCTGCTGCCGGTAGGAGAAGCCGAGATCGCCCTGCACGACCTTGCCGACATAGGTGGCGAGCTGTTCGTAGAGCGGCCGGTCGAGCCCGAACTGCTCGCGCAGCTGCGTCACGAACTTTTCGTCGGCGGCCCCCGCCTCGCCCGCCATCACCATGGCCGGGTCGCCGGGGGCGGCATGGACGAGGAAGAAGTTCATCACCACGATGGCGATCAGGATCGCGGCGGCCTTGACCAGGCGGCTCGCGAAGAGTTGGGCGAATCCCAGCATGGGCAGGTTCCTAATTCTGGCCCTCTCCCGTCCCGGGAGAGGGAGGGGACCCGCCGAAGGCGGGGAGGGTGAGGGGTGCGCCAAGGATTGAGAACCGCATGGTTCCTTGCGCTACCCCTCACCCTTCCCATGCTCCGCATGGGCCCCTTCCCTCTCCCGGGGCGGGAGAGGGAGGTCTCATCACTTCGCCAGCCAGACGCTCTCATAGGTGTCGTTGACACCGATGGCCGTCGTGTTGGCGTTCTTCACCCGCTTGTCGAGGAAGGTCGGGAACTCCATCTCCAGCAGCCACACCACCGGCAGATCGTCGGACAGGATGCGCTGGACCTCGCTGTACTGTTCCTGGCGCTTGGCCGGGTCGATCTCCTGCGAGGCCTTGGCGAACAGCTCGTCCACCTTCGGGTTGGAATAGCCCATGGTGTTTGTGAACAGCACACCCTTGCGGATGTTCGACGAGATGTAGGTGCGGGCCACGCCCAGCGCCGGGTCGCCGTACTGGTAGAGGAAGTTGGTGGTGATCTCGTAGTCCCAGTTGGCGACGCGCTGCGCCCAGCCGGCGGCGTCGGTGCTCTCCAGAACCACGGCGACGCCGACCTTGCCCAGCGCCTGCTTCAGATACTCGCCGAGACGGGTCCAGGTCTCGCCGTAGGGCATCGGCATCAGCTTGACGGTGGCGCGCACGCCGTTGCCGTCGGGCTTCAGCCCCATCTCGTCCAGCAGGGCCTTGGCCTTGGCCGGGTTCGGCTCGTAGGTCGTGACCTTGGGATCGTAGAACTTGACCACCGAGTTGATCGGGCCGGTCGGCACGCGGCCGAGGCCGAACCAGATCTTGTCGCGGATGAACTTGCGGTCGATGGCGTAGGCGATGGCCTTGCGGAAGCGCTTGTCGTCCAGCGGCTTGACGCGGTGGTTGATCTCCAGCCACGCCATCGGCGCCACGAACTCGTAGCCCTTGGTGGTCATGGTCAGGTTGGGCAGCGTCTTCATGCGCGGAACCTCGAAGGGCTCCAGATCGCTGTACTGGGTCTGCTGCACCTGACCGCTTTCCAGCGCCAGCGAGCGGCTGGCGGCGTCGGGGATCACGCGGAAGGTGATGCCGTCGAGGTAGGGCAGCCCTTCCTTGAAGTAATCCTCGTTGCGGACCAACTGGATATAGCTGCCCTTCACCCATTCCTTCAGCTTGAACGGGCCGGTGCCGATCGGGGTGTTGTTGGCCGGGTTGGCGCGGTAATCGGTGCCCTCGTAGATGTGGGCCGGGACCATCGGCGCCGACGACACCTCGAAGGCCTGGATGAAGGCCGGGAACGGCTCCTTCAGCTTGAACTCGACGGTGTGGTCGTCCAGCGCCTTGATCGATTCACAGCGGCTGAACACGGCGCGGGCGCGCGGGTGGACCTCCATCAGGAACTTGGAGGTGGTGAAGACCACGTCATTGGCGGTGAAGGGCTTGCCGTCGTGCCACTTCACATTCTCGAACAGCTTGAAGGTGTAGGTCAGCCCGTCCGGCGAGATCGTCCAGCTCTTGGCCAGCGACGGCATCGGGTTCAGCTTCTGGTCGTAGGTCAGCAGGCCCTGATAGATCTTGCCGGCGACGGTCTGGGTCGGACCCTGCTGGTTCAGGCCCAGCATCAGGGTCGGCGGCTCCGGCTGCACGATGGAGTTGAGGACACCGCCGCGAACCGGCGTCTCCTGGGCCATGGCCGGGGCGGCAACGAGCGCTGCCGTGCCGGGAATGACGAGGGCCGCGGCAAGCAGGCCGGCGGCGGCGGCGCGGTGGACGCTGCGGGTGAAGCCGCCCTGAAAATTGCGGCGGAAGCTGGCGGGGATACCGGTAAGGCGTCTGGTCATCGGGTGTCCTCGTCTCCAGAAATGTTTCGGTGGTGTCAGCGACCCTGTCGTGTCGGTGTTTTTTCGTTGGGAGGGTGATGGACGGCGATTGCCCCCTCCCTAACCCTCCCCCGCTTTTGGCGGTGGAGGGGACTGCCGCCGCTTCGGGTAAGGCACCCTCTCCCGCGAAGCGGGGGAGGGTCGGGGAGGGGGCAACAGCACGTTACTCACC
This sequence comes from Azospirillum sp. B2RO_4, assembly GCF_051124815.1. Classification (NCBI taxonomy): domain Bacteria; kingdom Pseudomonadati; phylum Pseudomonadota; class Alphaproteobacteria; order Rhodospirillales; family Azospirillaceae; genus Azospirillum; species Azospirillum sp. B2RO_4. The sequence continues at coordinate 22,130 of NZ_CP118486.1, forward strand.
GCGGCCCCACCGGCCCTGACGTACCGTCCAGCCAGCGCAGCAGAGCGTCCCATTCCAGGACGCCGGCGCGGGGATAGGCGCGTTCATATTGGCGGGCGGTGTGCTCGCAGACCTCCGGCGATGGATAGATCAGCGGCCGGCCGCCGGCCATCGCCATGATCTGCTGCTTGCAGGCCTGCTCCAGATAGTACATCAGCACCGCCGCCTCGGCGACGTCCTGGCCGACGGTCAGCAGGCCGTGGTTGCGCAGGATCATGCTGTGATGGCTGCCGAGATCGGCGACCAGCCGCTCCCGCTCCGCCAGATCCAAGGCGATGCCTTCGTAGGTGTGATAGGCGAGGCGGTTGTACCAGCGCAGCGAATGCTGGGTGATCGGCAGCAGCCCGTCGGCCTGGGCGCTGACCGCCATGCCGGCGTCGGTGTGCAGGTGGATGACCGCGCCGACGTCCGGACGGGCGTGGTGCACCGCGCTGTGGATGGTGAAGCCGGCCGGGTTGATCGCGTCGCCCTCGCGCCCGTCCACCAGATTGCCGTCGATGTCGACCTTCACGAGGTTGTCGGGCGTCACCTCGTGGAACATCAGGCCATAGGGGTTGATGAGGAAATGGTCGGGCGTGTCGGGGATGCGCGCCGACATGTGGGTGTAGATCAGGTCGGTCATGCCCAGCCGGTCGAACAGCCGGTAGGCGGCGGCCAGATCGGTGCGGACCTTCCACTCCACGTCGGAGCAGTCGCGCGTGGCGTGGGGGGCGTGGGCGGCGTTCGCTTTCAGGGTGGCGGCGATCATCGGGCGGGTCTCGTCGGGAATGGAAAAGGTCAGATGGGTTCCAGGCCGCACCAGCCGGCGATGAACAGCGCCAGCACGCGGGTCACGTCGCGCAGGCTGTCCAGCGACACCGACTCGTCGATGCCGTGGATGCGCGTCGCCTCCGGCCCGTAGCAGGTGGCGGGCGTGTCGCCATAGAGCTGGAAGAAGCGGGCGTCGGTGGTGCAGGTCAGCGCCACAAGTTCCGGATCGCCGCCGCGCACGGCGAGATGGCTGTCGGCCAGCATGGTGACCAGCGGATGGGCCGGGTCGATCTCGCAGCCGGCGGCCTGGAAGCCGTTCCACTGCAACTCGATGCCGACGCCGGAAAGGGCCGGGTCGGTGGAGCGCGCCTGCTCCACCGCCCGGGTGACCTCGGCGCGAACCGCCTCCGGCTCCTGCCCGGGGAAGAAGCCGAGCCGGAGGTCGAGCGCGCAGCGCGTCGGGACTGACGACGGCCACTCGCCGCCCTCGATCCGGCCGAGATTGACGTTGACGGGATGGGCATGGCCGCAGAAGGCGGGGTGGCGGCAGGACGGCTCGTTCCACCGCACTTCCAGCGCCTTCAGATGGGCGGCCAGGGCGTAGGCCGCCTCGATGGCGTTCACGCCCGCCGAGGTGTCGAGCACATGGGCCGGCGTGCCGGTCAGCACCAGCCGCAGCCACATCACCCCGACCTGGGCGACGGAGATGGAATGGTTGAACGGTTCCGGGATCACGGCGGCGTCGGCACGGTAGCCGCGATGCAGGCAGGCGAGAGCGCCGTTGCCGGTGCACTCCTCCTCGATCACCGACTGCAGATAGACCGGGGCGGCGGGCTGGTAGCCCAGCGTGCGCAATGCCGAGAAGGCGGCGGTGTAGGCGGCGATGCCGGCCTTCATGTCACCGGCGCCGCGGCCGTAGAGCCGCCCGTCTGCGATGCGCGGCTCGAAGGGCGGGGTGGTCCACAGCTCCGCCGGGCCGGCCGGCACCACGTCGATGTGGCCGTTCAGGATCAGCGAGCGGCCCTTGGCCTCGCGCGGCTTGTGGACGCCGACGACGTTCTCGCGTCCGGCATAGGCGCCGGGCAGCACCGGCGGCGAGAAGCCCGGCATGCGGGAGATCGCCTGCTCGTCGATGTCGAAGCGGTCGACCTCCAGCCCGAGTGCTGCGAAGCGGTCGGCCATCAGCGCCTGCGCTGAGGATTCCTCCCCCAACAGCGACGGCTGACGGACGAGGTCGCCGAGATGCGACACGCACCCGCCCTGCGCCGCGTCGGCGGCATCGAGGATCGCGGCGCGCAGGCCGGGGTCCGGCAAGCTATGGTCGAGACGGGCTGCCGTATCTCGTGTCATTCCGAATCCTTTGCCCAAATCCTCTTCGCCACTGCGGGATGATTGCGCGGGTGGGTGGAAAAAGACGAAGCTGTTGCGATGCGGCCTATCCCAAATGGATATGACCGCCATATCGGCGCGTTATGCAATGTCCGGCTTGGCGATGTTTGAGGGTCGCCATGTGTCGATTAGGCGATGAACAAATCGATCAGGCAAATAAGCATTTTTCATTTCGCCCATGAATCTGATTTATGCCGCAGTTGCTCACAGCGCGATCATGTGCGTAGAATTTGGGCGGCGGCAGGGATGCACCGGAATCGGGCACCGATGGAGAGGGCAGGGCGTTGATGGAAAGCGAGGCTGAACGGCAGGCATTGGCCCGTCTGGGGCAGCAGATGGATTGGAACCTGCTGCGCACCTTCATGGTGATCGTGCAGGAGGGGAGCTTCACCAAGGCCGCCGTCCGCCTGTTTTTAACGCAGCCGGCGGTCAGCCTCGCGCTGAAGCGGCTGGAGGAACAGCTTGGCCGCACGTTGATCGACCGTGGCCCCGGACGCTTCGCCGTCACCGCCGCCGGCGAGCAGGTCTATGACGAGGCGGTGTCGATCCATGCCACCGTTTCCCGCCTGGGCGCCCTGGTGCGCGACGCCAAGGACGAGATCAGCGGCCATGTCCATATCCTGATGACCAGCCGGATCCAGACCCCGCTGCTCGACCGTTCGCTGCGGGAGTTCCACCGGATGTATCCGCAGGTGACCTTCCGCATCGACGTGATGGCGTCCGCCGACGCGCACATCGCGTTGCAGCAGCGGGTCGGCGCCATGGCGATCTGCCTGCTGCGCGAACCGATTCCGGGACTGTCGAGCCAGATCTTCCTGCGCCAGACCTACCGGCTCTATTGCGGCCCCGGATTCCGCCTGTTCGGCCAGCACGACATCGACATCGCCGAACTGCGCCACGAGAATTTCGTTTCCTTCACCTCCGACCAGATCGACGGCGCCCTGTCGCCGCTGACCCTGTTCCGCGCGCGGGAGGGGTTCGCCGGCCGTGTCGTCGCGTCCTCCGCCAATCTGGAGGAGGTGCGGCGGATGATCCTCTGCGGCCTCGGCATCGGCCCGCTGCCGGAACACATCGCCGCCCGCGACGTCGATGACGGACTGCTGTGGGAACTGCCGCCCTACGAGGGCATCGCGCCGGTCAACGTCCACCTGATCTGGAACGAGCAGGCCAAACCGAACCGTGCCGAGCGGGCCTTCCTGGAGTATCTGCAGACGGCGCTGGCGACGGCACCGGCCAGGGAATTGGCCGGCGAGGCGGCCGAACCGTCGGCGCTGACGATGTCACAGCCGCTCTGACCGTAACGAACCGCCCGCTCGAGCGTTGTTAGTGACGAAGGCCGGACCGAACGCCGGTCGAACCACCGAACTCAGGAGGACGTCATGGACAAGGATCGCGTCGAAGGCGCTATGGACAAGGCCAAGGGCAGCGTCAAGAAGGGCGTCGGCGAGGTTACCGGCGACGAGAAGATGAAGGCCGAAGGCGCGGCCGACAAGGCGAAGGGCGAGGCCAAAAGTGCCGTGGGCAGCGCCAAGGACGCCATGCGTGACAAGAGCTGAGGACGCGAGGCCCCGCGGCACGGTCGCCGCGGGGCCGGCTTCCACGCAGCATCCGCGCCCATCATGGAAATCGGTCATGCTCCCAGGGGTATCGCCCGGACGCTTCCTGCGGGACCTCTATCGCGCGATGACCGAGGACAATGTCTTCAACGGAGCTGCCGCGCTCGGCTTCTATCTGACGCTCGCCCTGTTCCCGGCGCTGATCGCGACGATGAGCATCATCCCGTATCTGCCCATCGACAATGTGGATCAGGCGATCATGGATCTGCTGGGCCAGGCCCTGCCCGATCAGGCGTCCGGCCTGGTCCGCGATGTGGTGGGGCAGGTGACCGGCGAGCGGCGCGGCGGGCTGTTGTCCTTCGGCCTTCTTGGAACGGTGTGGGCGACCACCACCGGCATGTATGCCATCATGCAGCAGCTCAACATCACCTACGACGTCAAGGAGGCGCGCAGCTTCGTCCGCGCCCGTCTGGTGGCGCTGGGATTGAGCCTGCTTTTCGAGGTGATGGTAATCGGCGCCTTCTCGTTGATCGTGCTGGGCGGCATCCTGCAGGACTGGATCGGCAGCCGGTACGGCTTTTCCGGCGTGCTGCTGAGCTTCTTCGCGACCTTCCGCTGGGTCGTCATCGTGCTGGCGCTGCTGCTGGGCTTCGCGGTGATCTACCGCTATGGCCCGAATGTCAGGGAGCGCTTCGTCTTCTTCACCCCCGGCAGTGTGGTGGGCGCGGCATTGCTGATCGCCGCCTCGCTCGGCTTTTCGCTCTATGCCGGCCATTTCGCCGATTACGACGCCACCTACGGCAGCATCGGCGCAGTGATCACGCTGATGCTCTGGCTCTACATCGCCGGGCTGGTGATCCTGCTCGGTTCGGAAATCAACGTTTTGTGGAGGCGATACGGCGCGGGACATAAGCAACGACCACTCACCGCAGAGGAGTAACGGCCATGGGCATCATCGCTTGGATCATTCTGGGGCTGATCGCGGGCTTCATCGCCTCCAAGATCGTGAACAATTCGGGCCAGGGCATCGTCATGGACATCGTGCTGGGGATCGTCGGCGCGCTGGTCGGCGGCTTCCTCGTGAGCATCGTCGGCGGCGCCGGCATCACCGGCTTCAACATCTGGAGCATCCTGGTCGCCATCTTCGGCGCCGTCGTCGTCCTGTGGATTTACCACGCAGTCGCGGGCAGGCGGACGGTGGGCTGACGATTGGATAGCTATCACGATGTTCCGTTTGCGTGGGATAAGGCTGTCTATTCGACCCTGAACATTCGACAGCTTTGATGAACGTCCAAGGTTATCCGCTTACCGCCGGCGCCGGACGGCGCCGGTGAGCCCGCTGTCTGCCGGGGAGTCTCCGCCTCTCTTTCCGGCCGGGGCGGGAGAGATGGTTGCGCTCACGCGCGGCCATGACTGGGCGGCCACGCCGCTCGGCCCGATGGAAGGCTGGCCGCAAGAGCTGCGCTTCACGGTCGGTCTGATGCTGCGGTCGCGGCAGGCGATGTTCATCGGCTGGGGACCCGACGTCACCTTCCTCTACAACGACGCCTATCTGGACATTCTCGGTGCCCGTCATCCGCGGGCGCTCGGCCAGCCGATGAGGGAGGTCTGGCCCGACGCCTGGCCGGTGGCCCGCGACCTCGTCCGCCGTGCCTATGACGGCGAGCCGCTGCTGCATGAGGATTTGCTGATCCCGCTGGTGCGGAACGGCGCGGTCGAAGACTGCTACTTCACCTTCTCCTACACGCCGATCACCGACGAGACCGGGCGGATCGGCGGCTTCCTCTGCATCGTTGCCGAGACGACGGCGGCGGTGGAGCGCGTGCGGGCGGAGGAGGAGGTGCGGCGCGCCAACGAACGGCTGCGGGCGGAGGGCGATCGGCTGCGGGCGCTGTTCCGGCAGGCGCCGGGCTTCATGTATGTCTGGCGCGGACCCGACCATGTCTATGAGATGGCGAACGACGCCTATTTCGACCTGATCGGCCGCCGCGACATCATCGGCAAGCCGGCGCGGCAGGCGCTGCCGGAGATCGTCGGCCAGGGCTTCTTCGAGCTTGCCGATCAGGTTTATGCGACGGGCGAGCCCTTCGTCGGCGAAGGGATGCCGGCGCGGATCGCCCGGCGGCCCGGCGCGCCGCTGGAGGAGCGGTTCGTCACCTTCGTCTTCCAGCCGATCCGCGACGACCAGGGCCGGGTCATGGGCATGTTCGTCCAGGGCAGCGACGTGACGGGCATGAAACGGACGGAAGACGCGCTGCGCGAGAGCCAGCAGCGTCTGCACATCGCCCAGGATGCCGGCGGGGTCGGCACCTTCGAACTGCGCGCCGACGGCATGCTGGCGGTGTCTCCCCAGTTCTGCCGCCTGTGGGGCATCGGGGAACGCCCGCTGGTGCGGCTGGAGGAACTGGTCGCCCTGATCCATCCGGATGACCGGGCCAACCTGAACACGCTGCGGCCGGGACAGGTGCCGACCGACGGGTTGGGCTATGTCGAATACCGCATCAACCGGCCCGACAGCGGGGCGGAGCGCTGGATCGCCCGGCGGGCGCAGGCCATAGCCGGGGAAGAGGACGGGGAGGCGCGGATTCTCGGCGCCTGCTACGACATCACCGACCGCAAATGCGCCGAAGATGCCCTGCGCGCGCTGAATACGACGCTGGAGCAGCGCGTGGCGGAGAGGACCGCCGACCGCGACCGCATGTGGCGGCTGTCGACCGACATCATGCTGGTGGCGCGGTTCGACGGCACGATCACCGCGGTCAATCCGGCCTGGACCACCCTGTTGGGCTGGGACGAGGCGGAACTGCAGGACGTGGCGTTCCTCGAATTCGTCCATCCCGACGACCTTGCGGCGACGGTAGCGGAGGCCGGCCGGCTGGCATCCGGCCTGACCACCCTGCGGTTCGAAAACCGCTATCGTCACAAGGACGGCTCCTATCGCTGGATCTCCTGGACCGCGGTGCCGGACGACCGCTTCATCCATGCGGTGGGACGCGACGTGACGGCGCGCAAGGAGTCGGAGGCGGCGCTGCGCCGGGCCGAGGACCAGCTGCGTCAGGCGCAGAAGATGGAGGCGGTCGGCCAGCTGACCGGCGGCGTGGCGCACGACTTCAACAACCTGCTCCAGGCGCTCAGCAGTTGCCTGACCATGATCGGCCGCCGCAGCGCCGAGCCGAAGCTGGCGCCACTGCTGGAGGCGGGCATGCAGGCGGTCGACCGCGGCGCCAAGCTGGTCCAGCAACTTATGGGCTTCGCCCGCCGCGACAGCCTGCGCCCGGAGCCGATCGACGTGCGCGACCGTGTGCTCGGCATGGCCGGACTGCTGGAACGCGCGCTGCGCGCCGACATCCGGCTGGAAACCCGCTTCGCTCCCGGCCTCCATCCGATCGAGGTGGACCCGACCCAGTTCGAACTGGCGCTGATCAACATGGCGGTGAACGCGCGCGATGCGATGCCGGAGGGCGGTACGCTGACCATCGGGGCGGAGAACCGGACGCTCGGTCCCGGCGATTCACCGGGACTGGAAGGGGAATTCCTGAGGTTGACGGTCGCCGACACCGGGACGGGAATGACGCCGGAGGTGGCGGCGAAGGCCTTCGACCCCTTCTTCACCACCAAGGATGTCGGCAAGGGCTCCGGCCTTGGTCTGGCGCAGGTCTACGGGCTGGCTCGGCAGGCGGGCGGCACCGTCTGGATCGAAAGCCGGCCGGGGGAGGGAACCCGCATCGTCCTGCTGCTGCGCGCCACGGCGGGGGTGCCGCGGGCGCCGGCCGTTTCCGCCGACGCTGCCGGGCCGTTCATCGCCGGTGCGCGGGTGCTGATGGTGGAGGACGATCCGGTCGTCGCTTCCTCCGTCGCGGCGGCGCTGGAAGAGAGCGGCTGGACGGTCCTGCGCGCCGGTTCCGCCGACGAGGCGCTGCCGCTGCTGGCCGGCGACGAGCGGATCGACCTGCTCTTTTCCGACGTGGTGATGCCGGGCCGGCTGAGCGGCATCGACCTCAGCCGCGAGGCGGCGATCCTGCGCCCCGGCCTGCCGGTGGTGCTGACCACCGGCTACAGCGAGGATGTGGCGCGCACCGAAGGCATCGCGGTGCTGTCGAAGCCCTACCGGATCGACACGCTGCTGCAGACGCTGCACAAGGCGGTGGCGAAAGTCCGGGGATAGTCGCCCTCTCCCGCCCCGGGAGAGGGAGGGGACCCGCCGAAGGCGGGGAGGGTGAGGGGCTATCCGAACATGGATCTTGATTCTTGCTTCACCCCTCACCCTTCCCATGCTCCGCATGGGCCCCGAGGTTGCTCGCAAGCCTCGCAACCGCACTCCGCCTAAGACCGCCTTTTGGCGCTCTTCCGGCCTGCGGCCGTCGGCTTCATGCCCTCTCCCGGGGCGGGAGAGGGAGTGTCAGGCGCATCGCCCGCCCCAGAACGTCGAAAACACGCGGGTCGCCCATCTGGGCGACGTTGAAGCGCAGAAAGCCTGACGCCGATTGCGAGACGCTGAACACGTTGCCGGGGGCAAGCACGACATTCTCGCGCAGTGCCGCGCGGGCGACGTCGGCGGAGTCAAACTCGTCCGGCAGGGCGCACCAGAGATAGAAGCCGCCGCGCGGCATCAGCCACGGCCGCAGGCCGAGCGCTTCCAGCCGGGCCGCCGTCTCGCGCCGGAGCCGGGCCAGACGGCGGCGGAGACCATCGAGATGCTTGCGATGGCTGCCGTCTTTCACGGTCGCGAGGACGAGTTCGGCAACGGCCGGGCTGGGGCCGCCGAAATTCGTCGCCACCTGCAGATCAACCAGCGCCTCCACCCACTCCGGCCGCGCCGCGATGTAGCCGCAGCGGATCGAGGCGGACAGCGTCTTGGAGAAGCTGCCGATCCGGATGACCCGGGCCAGTCCGTCGAGGGCGGCGAGGCGGGGCGACGGGTCCGGCTCGAAACCGGCGAAGATGTCGTCCTCGACGATGGTTAGGGTATCGGCGGAGGGATCATGGGCCGCTGCGGCGCAGAGCAGCCGGTGGGCGGTCTGCGGCGTCATCGTCGCGCCGGTCGGGTTGTGAAGCGCCGAGTTGGTGATGTAGAGGCGCGGGCCGTGCGTCGCCAGCGCCTGGGCGAACAGGTCGGTGTCCGGACCGGTGCGGGTATAGGGCACGCCGACGACCCGCGCCTGATGGGCGCGCAGCAGGGCCTGGAAATTGAAATAGCAGGGGTCGTCGACCAGCACCGTGTCGCCCGGCCGCAGCAGGAAGCGGCAGATCAGGTCGATGGCCTGGGTTCCCGAGGCGGTCAGCAGGATCTGGTCTGCCCCCGCCGTCATCCCTTCATCGGCGAACTGGCGCGCCAGCAGCCGGCGCAGCGGCAGCGACCCGCGCGTGCCGCCATAATCGGCCAGCAGCCCCTCGTCGGCCCGCGCGAGTTGGCGGATCGCCCGGCGGATCGCCGCGTTCGGCATCCAGTCTGCCGGCAGCCAGCCGCATCCCGGCTTCAGCATCTCCGCCCCGGCATCCAGCGATTGCCGTGACACCCAGAAGGGGTCGATGGCGCGGTCGAGCCGTGGTTCCGCCTCGGCCAGGGCCAGCGGCGGCGTGGCGCCGGCGACATAGAAGCCGGACCCCGGCCGCGGCCGGATCACGCCTTCGGCCGCCAGCCGGTCATAGGCCTCCACCACGGTCGAGGGCGACACGCCCATGGTGGCGGCGAAGCTGCGGATCGAGGGCAGCTTTTCCCCCGGCGACAGGGTGCGGCTCGCCATCCTGCGGCGGATCGCGTCCATCACCTCGGCCGTTCGCGTGCCCGTTCTGCCCGTCATGGCTCTACCGCAGAAAGAAGTGTACTGACCGATGAGCCAGTACAGTTTGGTGGAATTGTATGGGACCGTCACTGTCTCCGCCAGAGGTCATCGCGCTAGGATCGCATTGAAAAATCTGGGGCGCGGAAGGATAGCGGGATGCGGAAGTCGACGGCGGGATGGGGCAGCGGGCTGCTCGGTGTGCTCATCTTCAGCGGGTCGCTGCCGGCGACGCGGGTCGCGGTCGGCGGCTTCACGCCGCTGTTCCTGACGGCGGCACGGGCGGTGATCGCGGCGGCCCTGGCGGCGGCCCTGCTGGCGCTGCTGCGGCAGGCACGGCCGGCACGCCGCGACCTTCCCTCCCTCGCCATCGTGGCGCTGGGTGTCGTCGCCGGCTTTCCCCTGCTGACCGCGCTGGCGCTTCAGCACATTACGTCGGCGCAGTCGGTCGTCTTCATCGGTCTGCTGCCGCTCGCCACCGCTCTGTTCGGGGTGCTGCGGGCAAGGGAGCGGCCACGGCCGGCCTTCTGGCTGTTCGCGATGGCGGGAAGCCTGACCGTCGCCGGTTTCGCCCTGTGGCAGGGCGGCGGCGCGTCGCTGGCCGGCGACCTGCTGATGGTCCTGGCGATCCTGCTCTGTGGGCTGGGCTACGCCGAGGGTGCGGCCCTGTCGCGCCGGCTGGGCGGCTGGCAGGTGATCTCCTGGGCCTTGCTGCTGGCGCTGCCGGCCATGGCTGCGGCGGCATTGGTGACCATGCCGGACGACTGGACCGGCATCGCGGCACCGGCCTGGATCGGGCTCGGCTATGTCTCGGTGTTCAGCATGCTGGTGGGCTTCGTCTTCTGGTATCGCGGGCTGGCGCTGGGCGGCATCGCCGGGGTCGGACAGCTGCAGCTGCTCCAGCCCGCCTTCGGCCTGATCCTGGCCGGGCTGCTGCTGGGCGAGCCGGTCGCCTGGACGATGATCGCCGCCGCCGGGCTGGTCGTGCTGTGCGTCGCCGGGGCCAAGCGGTTCGCCTGACTGGGGCGGCTATGCCAGCCCCTGCGCCTTCAGGGCGGCCATCACCACGATGACGGCGAGCAGGGCGAGGACGGTCGCCAGCCCGATCGGCAGGGCGCGGCGGTAGATCGCCCCCTCCGACCGCTCCAGCCCGACGAGGCCGGCGGCGAGCACGATGCGGCCGGGGGTGAGCATGGTGCAGATGCTGCCCGACACGGTCTGGATCGCCGCGATCAGCATCGGCGGCAGGCCGCTTTCGGCGGCGAGGCTCAGCTGGATGTGCATCATCAGGGCGTTGGAGGCGGTGTTGGAGCCGGTCAGCATCCCGGCGGCGGCGCCGAAGACCGGGCTGGCCAGCACGGCGAAGCGCCCCGCCGCCTCGCGCCAGGCCTCGCCGAACATCGCCGCCCCGCCGGACGCGGCCATGAAGGTGGCGAACTCGACGAAGACCAGCGTGGCCGCCATCGGCACCAGGGCGGCGCGCAGGGAGGCGCGGACCAGTTTCCCGGCCTCGGCCGAGGACAGGCCGGACAGCAGGATGCCGGCGATCAGCACCAGCCATGTCGCCGGATGGCGCAGCAGCGCCAGCGGGGCGAGACCGTCGAACGGGTCGAGCACCAGCCATCGCCCGGTCCAGCCAGACAGCGGCGGCAGCAGACGGGTGGCCATCAGCGCCGCGATCAGCAGCCCGTACGGCCAGAGCCGCCCGACCAGATCCCGGACGCGGACGCCGCTGCGCAGCAGGCGCGGCCCCTCCACCACCAGCAACAGCAGGCCGGTCGCCAGCCCGCCGCCCAGTTCCGGCGCGACGAACAGGTTGGTGAGCCAGATCAGCCCGGCCAGACACAGGAGAAGGGCGATATCCGACACCCGGTCGGCAAAGCCGGAGCGCAGACCGGACGAATGGATCAGCCCCCAGAACACCGGCAGAAGACAAGGCAGAACCACCGCCATCAGCAGGGCGCTGGCGGTACCGAGTTCGGTGAAGGACACGCCGATCAGCTCGGCCCCGACCCGCGTGCCGACGCCCATTGCGCCCCAGGCGGCCAAAACCTGACTGAACAGGCCGAGCGCGGCGGACTGCACCGGCGGCAGGCCGACGGTGCGCAGCATGGCGAGGGCGACGACCAGCCCGACGCCGAACCCGGTCACCGATTCCGCGAAGGGGCCGACCAGGAAGCAGGCGACGAAGACGGCGCGCCGGCGGTTCTCCTGCGCGACCGCGGCGGATCGGGCACCCCGCGCCTCGAAGGAGCGATGGAACAGCAGTCCGGCGGCGATGATCGACATCGCGTGCCATGCCAGCCATGCGCCTTCCCCCGCCTTGGCCGCCGTCGTGCCGAGCACCGCACCGGCCGACGGCTGGGACGCGGCCATGGTGACGACCATCGTGACGAGCGCCAGCGTCATGCCGACGATCCCGGCGGGCAGCAGGCTGACACGGCGGGAGGCAAGCAGCAGGATCGTGCCGACGAGCGGCATCATGTGGAAGGCAAGGGGCATGGTCGGGCAGGCGCGTTCCGGTGGGGGAGATACCGGCGCGGGAGCATGGCCGGGGCCAATGAATACTAATATATCTGCGGTGGCGCAACCATTCCGCGTCCGCTGGTGATCGCCTGCGAGGACCTCGATTTCTTGACGCGCGAACAGTCGGGATATACGTTAGGGATATACAATGGAGGTGAGCCATGACGGTCCGGACGTCCCTGTTCCAGTCCAACCGTACCCAGGCCGTTCGTCTGCCGAAGGACGTGTCGTTTCCTGCGCATGTCCGCGAGGTGGTCATCCTTCGTGACGGCGCGCGGCGGCTGATCGTGCCGGCCGACAGCGTGTGGGACGATTTCTTCCAGTCTCCCGGCATCGCGTTCCCCGACCGCGACCAGCCGGAGATGCAGGATCGCGAGGCGTGGTGATGCTGCGCTACATGCTGGACACCAATGTCTGCATCCGCGTCCTGCGCGACCGTCCCCAGAGTGCCCGCGTCAGGTTCAATGCGGAAGCGGATGGCCTGTGCATCTCGGCGGTGACGCTGGCGGAGCTTCTGCACGGTGCCGCCAAATCCGACCTCCCGGCGGAGAAACGCCGGGAGGTCGAACGGCTGACCGCCCGGCTCGAAGTGCTGCCCTTCGATGACGAGGCGGCCGGACATTACGGCGACATCCGGGCCGATCTGGAGCGCCGGGGCTGCGTGATCGGCCCGTACGACCTGATGATCGCCGGCCACGCGCGCAGCCGCGGGCTGGTCGTGGTCACCGGCAACCTCGGCGAGTTCGACCGTGTGGCGGGCCTGCGGTGCGAGGACTGGCTGGACGAACCGCGCGGGTCCTGACCGGCTCGCCCGGCCTCAGGCCGGCGTGTCGCGGTGGATCTTGAACGGCGCCCAGGACTGGCTCACCGGCATGATCTCCACGCTGTTGATGTTGACGTGCGGCGGCAGGGAGACCACCCAGCGCACCGTCTCGGCGATGTCCTCGGGCTGCAGCGGGTTGGCGCCGGCATAGAGCGCGTCGTAGGCGTCCTTGTTGCCGCCGGTGCGGACCAGGGTGAATTCGCTTTCCGCCAGACCGGGCTCGATGGAGGTCACGCGCACGCCCTGGGCCGACAGGTCGCTGCGCAGGCCGAGCGAGAACTGCCGGACGAAGGCCTTGGTGCCGCCATAGACGTTGCCGCCGGGATAGGGCCAGTTGGAGGCGACGGAGGCGAGGTTGACGATCAGCCCGCGCTGCGCGATCAGCCGGGCCAGCAGCAGCCGGGTGATCGTCACCAGCCCGGTGACGTTGGTGTCGATCATCGTCCGCCACTGCTCCAGGTCGCAGTCCTGCGCCGCCGCGGTGCCGAGCGCCAGACCGGCATTGTTGACCAGGACGGAGATGTCGGCGAACTCCTGCGGCAGCGACTCCAGCGCGGCGCGGGTTGCCTCCTCGTCGCGGATGTCGAAGCACAGCGGGTGGACCACCGCCGGCCCGCCCAGCGCCTCGACCAAGGCATCCAGCCGGTCCCGGCGCCGGCCGGTGGCGACGATCCGCCAGCCCTCCGCGACCAGCCGCCGGGCGATGGCATCGCCGAATCCGGAGGTGGCGCCGGTGACGATTGCGGTTTTGGAGGCAGTGTTCGACATCGCGTAGTCTTTCCTCATGACGGATTCAGGCTCAGGCTTACCGTAACGATGGTCCGGGTCAAGTCCGGGCGCTGCATTGATCAGCTCGGCTGCGGTTCGGCCAGGAACAACCGGTAGGCCGGGTTGCCGCTCTCGTCCCAATACGGGTATCCGAGATCGTCGAGGCAGCGCCGAAACCGCACGCGGTCCTTTTCGGGCACCTGGATGCCGGCCAGAACCCGGCCGTAATCGGCGCCATGGTTGCGGTAGTGGAAGAGCGAGATGTTCCAGTCCTGCGCCAGCCCGTTCAGGAACTTCAGCAAGGCGCCCGGCCGTTCCGGGAACTGGAAGCGGTAAAGCAGTTCGTCCTTCAGACCGCGCACCCGGCCGCCGACCATGTAGCGGACATGCAGCTTCGCCATCTCGTTGTCGCTCATGTCCAGCACCGGACAATCCAGGCCGCGCAGCAGGTCGATGATCTGGCGCTTTTCCGCGTCGCCCTCGGTCAGTTGGACGCCGACGAAGATCTGCGCCTCGCGGTCGTCGGCGTAGCGGTAGTTGAATTCGGTGATCGACCGCTTGCCGAGCGCCTGGATGAATTGCCGGTAGGCGCCGGGGCGTTCGGGGATGGTGACGGCCAGCAGCGCCTCGCGCCGTTCGCCGATCTCCGCCCGTTCGGCGATGTGGCGCAGCCGGTCGAAGTTCATGTTCGCGCCGCTGCCGATCGCCACCAGCCCCTTGCCCTGCAGCCCTTCGCGCTCCGCGTATTTCTTGAGCCCTGCCAGACCGACCGCACCCGAGGGCTCGGTGATGGCGCGGGTGTCCTCGAAGATGTCCTTGACCGCGGCGCAGATCTCGTCGGTGTTGACGGTGATGACCTCGTCCAGCAGCTCGCTGCACAGCCGGAAGGTCTCGGATCCGACCTGACGGACGGCGACGCCGTCGGCGAACAGCCCGACCTGATCGAGCTGCACGCGCTTCCCCGCCGCGATGGCCGCGCCCATGCTGGCCGCGTCGTCGGGCTCCACCCCGATCACCTTGACGTCGGGGCGCAGGAACTTGACGTAGGCAGCCACGCCGGCGGCCAGCCCGCCGCCGCCGATCTGCACGAAGATGGCGTCCAGCGGGTGCGGGTGCTGGCGCAGGATCTCCATGCCGACGGTGCCCTGGCCGGCGATCACGTCCGGATCGTCGTAGGGGTGGATGAAGGTCAGCCCCTTCTCCGCCTCGATCTGGCGGGCGTGGAGATAGGCGTCGTCGAAGACGTCGCCGTGCAGCACGACCTTGCCGCCGCGGCTCTTCACTGCCTGGATCTTGATGGCGGGCGTCGTGCGCGGCATGACGATCACCGCCTTGATCCCCAGCTTCTGCGCCGACAGCGCCACGCCCTGGGCGTGGTTGCCGGCCGACGCGCACACCACCCCGCGTTCCCGCACCTCCGGGGCCAAGCCGACCATCTTGTTGTAGGCGCCGCGCAGCTTGAAGGAGAAGACGGGCTGCAGATCCTCGCGCTTGAGCAGAGCGATGTTGTTCAGTCGCTGCGACAGCCGCGGCATCGGATCGAGCGGGCTTTCGATGGCGACGTCGTAGACGCGCGCGGTGAGGATCTTGCGGACATACTCGTGCATGAACATCGGCCTTCCTGAACAGGTCGCGGCGACCATAGCAAATCCGGCGCGGTCTTGCGCTATGGCGCCTGCACTGCGCGGAAGGCGATGGGAACGGCGACGCGCATCACCTCGATGAAGCGGCGCAGGCGGGCTGGCTGGTGGCGGGAGGGCGGATAGACCAGGCTGACGGGCAGGGTAGCCGCCCGCCAGTCCGGCGCCAGTTGCACCAGCCGCCGCGTCGCCAGATCGTCCACCAGCGCCCATTGCGAGCCGATGGCGGCGCCCAGCCCGAGAATCGCCGCGTTGCGGATCGCCTGCAGCCCGTCGGTGGACAGGCGCGGCCGGATGGGGAAGCGGGCCCTCTCGCCGGTCCCGGCATGGGTCAGTTCCACCTCGTCCCGGTAGAAGGTGCGCAACGCCAGCCAGGGCAGTTCCGCCAGCTCGTCGGGATGGCGCGGCAGCGGCCGGTCGCCGAGCAGGTCGGGGGAGGCGACGACGATGCGCGGCACCTCCGCCAGCCGCAGGGCGACGACCGACGGGTCGGCCACCTCGCCGACGCGGATGGCGCAGTCGATGCCCTCGCCGATGAAATCCGGCATGCGGTCGTGCAGGAACCACTCCACCGTCATCCGCGGATAACGGCGCAGGTAATCCGCCACCGGCCCGATCAACTGCTGCTGCCCGAAGGCATGCGGCGCCACGATCCGCAGATGGCCGGACGGCTGGTCGTCGACCCCGCGCACGTCGCTTTCCAGCATCTGCCAGCCCGCCAGCAGGTCCTTGGCCCGCTCGTAGCAGCGGGTGCCGTCCTCCGTCAGGTTCATCCGGTGGGTGGAGCGTTGCAGCAGCCGGATGCCCAGCAGCCGCTCCAGCTGTTGCAGCCGTCGGCTGACCGTCGGCTGGGTGCTGCCCATCTGCGCCGCGGCGGCCGACAGGCTGCCGGCCTCGACGATGCGGACGAAGGTCTCAAGCAGGGCGATGCGGTCGCTGCCGACCGCGGAGAGATCAGCGCTCATACGCACAACGTATAGCAAATCTACACCTGCTTCGACTACCGTCCGGTCGGAGCGGCCGCCATACTCCCCATTAATCACGCACTCGCACGCTCTTGAGGGGGGTTAGACCGATGTCAACCATTCAATCCGCGCATGCAAGCCCGCTGGCGACGCCGCTGTCGCGGGCCGCGGCGCGCGACACCGGGATCGGCCGGCCGCTGGTCTTCCTGCTGGCGGCGGGCGCCGGTCTGGCGGCGGCGTCGCTCTATTACAGCCAGCCGATGCTGGGTGTTCTCGGCGCCGACATCGGCGCGGCGGATCGGACGGTCGGCTGGGTACCGACGCTGACACAGCTGGGATACGCCTTCGGCATCCTGCTGCTGGCGCCGCTGGGCGACCGCTTCGACCGCCGCAACATTATCCTGGCGAAGGTCGCGGTCCTGGTCGCGGCCCTGCTGGCGGCGGGCTTCGCGCCCTCCATCGGCGGGCTTTTGGCGGCAAGTCTGGTGATGGGATTGTCGGCGACGCTGGCGCAGGACATCGTTCCCGCCGCCGCGACGCTGGCGCCGGCCGAACATCGCGGCCGGGTGGTGGGCACGGTGATGACCGGGCTGCTGCTGGGCATCCTGCTGTCGCGGGTGGTCAGCGGCATCATCGCCGAGCAGTTCGGCTGGCGCGCCGTGTTCGTCGCCGCCGCCGGCAGCATCGCCCTGCTGGGGGTCGCCCTGTGGCGCGGGCTGCCGCGCTTCACGCCGACGACCGATCTCGGCTACGGCCAGTTGCTGGGGTCGCTGGTCACGTTGTGGGGCAATCATCCGGGCCTGCGCCGGGCGGCCATCGCACAGGGCCTGCTGTCGCTGGGCTTCAGCGCCTTCTGGTCGACGCTGGCGGTGATGCTGCATGGCGCGCCGTTCCATCTGGGTGCCGCCGCCGCGGGTGCTTTCGGTCTGGCCGGCGCGGCGGGTGCGCTGGTGGCGCCGGTCGCCGGCCGCATCGCCGACCGCCGCGGCCCGGCCCTGATGACCCGGCTGGGCGCCGGTATGGCCGTGGTCTCCTTCGCCGCCATGGCCCTGTCGCCGCTGCTGCCCGAGGGGGCCCGCCTGTGGCTGCTGGTGGCGAGTGCCATCGGCTTCGACCTGGGCGTCCAGGCTTCGCTGATCGCCCACCAGACCATCGTCTACGGCATCGACCCGGCCGCCCGCAGCCGCCTGAACGCGGTGCTGATGGTCGGCATGTTCATCGGCATGGCCGCCGGCGCCACACTGGGCAGTCAGGCCCTGGCCGCCTGGGGTTGGAACGGCGTGGTCGCCGTCGCCACCGCCGCCTCGGCCGCCGCGCTCGCCCTGCGGCTGTTCACCCGGTCGGACCGCTAGCCCTTCGCTCTTGGTAAGACGACGAAGCCCCCGGAACCCTGCGGCGACGCATGGTTTCGGGGGCTTTGTCGTGAATGAAGCGGGTGCCGGTCAGCGAGGGGCCGCCACCACCTTGCCCGGGTTCATCAAGCCCTGCGGATCGAACAGGCGCTTGATCCCCTGCATCAGCGCCATTTCCGCCGGTCCCTTGAAGGCGGCGAGCGCGTCGCGCATGCTCTGGCCGATGCCATGCTCGGCGCTGATGGTGCCCCCCAGTTCGATGGCCTCACGGTGGACCGCGGTGCTGACCGCGTGGGCGATGCGCTCCAGTGGTTCGGCCGAGGCCCGGAGGCTTTCCGGCAGGATGGCGACCAGATGGATGTTGCCGTCGCCGATATGGCCGACCGCCACGACGCGGGCGTCCGGCCGAACCGCCTCGACGGCGGCGGTGGCGCGGGCGACGAAGTCGGGGATGCGGGCGACCGGCACCGCGGTGTCGTGGCCGATGACGATTCCGCTCTTGCGGTTGGCCTCCGACACGCTGTGGCGCAGCTTCCACATCGCGGCGGCCTGGGCATGGCTGCGGGCCACGGCTGCGTCGGCGATGCTGCCGTCCTCCAGCCCGGCCGCCAGAAGTTCCTCAAGCCTTTCGGCAAGCTCCAGGCCCACCAGCGGATCGGTGATCTCGACCAGCAGATACCACGGCATGACGGTGCCGAGCGGCCGGACGGTGCCCGGCACATGGGCAAGCACCGAGGAAAGCTGCGCCTCCGACAGCACTTCCGCCGTGGTCACCCGGTCGCCCAGCGTGCCGCGCAGCCGGGCGAACACCTGCAAGGCCGCTTCCAGCGAGCGGAGGGCGAGGAAGCCGGTCGCGACGCTCTGCGGGCGGGGAAACAGCTTCAGCGTCGCCGCGGTGACGATGCCCAGCGTGCCCTCCGCCCCGATGAACAGATGCTTCAGAGCGTAGCCCGTGTTGTCCTTGCGCAGCGCGCGCAGCCCGTTCCACAGCGTGCCGTCGGGCAACACAACCTCCAGCCCCAGCACGAGGTCGCGCATCGGGCCATAGCGCAGGACGGCGGTGCCGCCGGCGTTTGTGGCGATGGTGCCGCCGATCTGGCAGCTGCCTTCGCTGCCCAGGCTCATCGGGAACAGGCGTCCGGCCTCCTCGGCGGCGGCCTGGACGGCGGCAAGGGTGCAGCCGGCCTCCACCGTCAGGCTGTCGCCGATGGGATCGACCTCGCGGATGCGGTTGAGGCGCGACAGGCAGAGCACGAGGCTGCGGCCGGTGTCGTCGGGAATTGCGCCGCCGACCACGCCGGTGTTGCCGCCCTGCGGCACCAGCGGCGTGCCCGTCTCGCCGCACAGCCGGACGATGGCCGCCACCTGCGCCGAATCGGCCGGGCGGACCACCGCCAGCGCGGCGCCGCGGTAGCGCCCGCGCCAGTCCGCCAGGAAGGGCGCGGTGTCGGCCGGCTCGACCAGCACATGCGCCGGCCCGAGGATCGCCTGCGCCCGCTCCGCCACATCCGTGCCGGACATCGCCGTCACAGCCCGAGATAGGCGGTTTTGATGCGCGGATCGGCCAGCAGGGTCTTGGCCGAATCCTCCATCACCACCCGTCCGGTCTCCAGCACATAGGCGCGGTCGGCCAGACGCAGCGCCAGATCGACCCGCTGTTCGACCAGCAGGATGGTGATGCCGGCGCCGTGCAGGTTCTTGATGGTGTCGGCCAGGGTGTCGACGATGATCGGCGCCAGCCCCAGAGTCGGCTCGTCCAGCATCAGGCATTTCGGGTTGGCCATCAGCCCGCGCCCGAAGGCGACCAGCTGCTGCTGCCCGCCGCTCATGGTGCCGGCCTTCTGGGTGCGGCGTTCGGCCAGGATGGGGAACAGCTCGTAGACCCAGCGCAGCCGCTCGGCGAAGCCCATGCTGCCCGGCCGGCCGCGCAGCGCGCCCAGTTCCAGATGCTCCAGCACCGTCATCTCGGGGAAGAGCTGGCGGCCTTCCGGCACGTGGACCAGTCCGCGCTCGATCACCTGATGCGGTGCCAGCCGGTCGATGCGCTCGCCGTCGAAGGTGATCGTTCCGCCGCTGGGCCGCAGCAGGGCGGAGATCGCCTTCAGCGTCGTCGTCTTGCCGGCGCCGTTGGAGCCGACCAGGGTGACCAGTTCGCCGTCCTCGACGGTCAGGGAAACATTGTGGACGGCCTCGCGATGGCCATAGCGGACCTTCAGACCTTCGACCTTAAGCATCGACCGGCTCCCGTCCCAGATACACGCGGATCACTTCCGGATCGTTCAGCACCTGTGCCGGCGCCCCTTCGGCGATCTTCACCCCATGGTCCAGCACCACCAGCCGGTCGCAGACGCTGGCGACCACCCGCATGTGATGCTCCACCAGCAGAACGGTGACGCCGCGGGCACGGATGCGGCGGATCATCTCGACCAGCCGCTGGCCCTCCTCCGGGTTCATGCCGGCGGCCGGCTCGTCGAGCAGCAGCAGGCGCGGCTCGGCGGCCAGCGCGATGGCGATCTCCAGCCGGCGCTGCTCGCCGTAGGACATGGCGTCGGCCAGCGTGTCGGCCCGGTGGTCGAGATCGCAGAAGGCCAGGATCTCCATGGCCTTGCGGCGCAATTCCGCTTCTTCGCTGCGGTAGGCGGCGTTGCGGAGGATGGCGGCGCCCCAGCCGGTGCGCGTCGTGCGGTAGGCGGCGCTGCGCACATTGTCGAGCGCCGTCAGGCTGGGGAACAGGCTGGTGATCTGGAAGGTGCGCGACACGCCGCGCTGGCCCATCACGTGCGACGGCGCGCCGGTGCAGTCGGTGCCGTCGAAGCGGACGGTGCCCGACGACGGCGGCAGCGAGCCGCCAAGCATGTTGAACAGCGTCGTCTTGCCGGCGCCGTTCGGCCCGATCAGCCCGACCACCTCGCCGGCCTGAACCGTCATGGTGACGTCGCGGACCGCGGTCAGGCCGCCGAAGATGCGGGTCAGGTTGCTGACCGCCAAAATCTCTTTTGCCGGGAATGCTTGAGCAGCTGCGTTCATTTCGCACCTCCCTCGGTGCTGGGCAGACCGCTGGTCGTGGCCGGCATGTTGTTCTCCGCCTTGTGGGTGTTGCGCCAGCGCTGCCACAGGCTGACCAGCCCGCCCGGCAGGAAGACCACCGTCCCGGTCAGCAGGGCCGCGAAGATGACCATGCGCAGCGGACCGGCGACGCGCAGCGATTCCAGAAGGCCGATATAGACCAGCGCCCCCAGGATCGGCCCCAGGATGGTGCCGCGCCCGCCGATGATGACGACGATGATGAGGGCGGCGACATTGTGGACGCCCATGATGTCGGGGGTGATGACCCGGATATAGTGGGCGTAGATGGCGCCGCCGATGCCGGCGATGGCGGTGGCGGCGACGAAGCCCAGCAGCTTGGTGTGGAAGACGTTGATGCCGAGCGACGCCGCCAGCGGCGCATTCTCGCGCACCGCCAGGAAGGCGCGGCCGGTGCGGCTGCTCACCAGCGCGTGGCAGAGCCAGGCGGTCGCCAGCACCAGCGCCAGCACCAGATAATAGGTCGGCCGGGCGCTGTCGAAGGCCAGCGGGCCGATCGCCATCGGCGGGATGTCGGTGATGCCCATAGGCCCGCGCGTCAAATCCACCCAATGGTTGGTGATGGTGAACAGGATGGCGCCGAAGCCCAGCGTCAGGATGGCGAACTGCGGCCCGACCACCCGCAGGGCGGCATAGCCGATCACCAGCCCGAACGCCGCCGCCACCAGCCCGGCCAGCGGCAGCCCCAGCAGCGGCGGCAGGCCGAGTTGTGTGCTGAGGATGGCGGAGGTGTAGGCGCCGACGCCGACGAAGGCGGCATGGCCGAAGGTGAGTTCGCCGAGATAGCCGATGACGATGTTGAGGCTGAGCGCCAGCAGCGCATACAGCATCCACAGCACCAGCAGATGTTCCAGATAGGCGTTGCCGGCGAGGAATGGCAGGACCGCCAGTGCGGCCACGCCGCCCGCGATCGCCAGGGGCTGTGCCAGGGTTTGGGTGTTGGTGTTCATCGCAGACCCCGCGCCGTGCTGAACAGGCCGTTGGGGCGCCACAGCAGGACCGCGATGATCATCGCGTAGCCGATCGCCTCCATGAAGCCGAGGGAGATGTAGCCGCCGCCCAGCGATTCGATGACGCCCAGCAGCAGGCCGGCGAACAGGGCGCCGGTGACGCTGCCCAGCCCGCCCATGATGACGACGATGAACCCCTTCAGCACCGCCCAGTTGCCGATGGTCGGGAAGATCATCACCGTGGGGCCGACCAGCGCGCCCGACAGCGCCGCCAGCCCGCAGGCCAGCGCGAAGGTGTAGGTGTGGACCAGCCCGATGTTGATGCCGGTCAGCGCCGCGCCGTCCGGATTCTGCGCCGTCGCCCGCATCATCTTGCCGAAGCGCGAATAGCGGATGAACAGATAGACCGCGACCAGCGCCACCACCGCGGCGGCGAAGACCAGGATGCGCTGCTGGGTCAGCGTCACCGTGCCGATTTCCAGCACCTCGTCGGCGAAGGGGCTCTCGACATATTTGGGATCGGCGCCGAACAGAAGCTCGCCGCCGTTGGCGATCAGCAGGGCCAGACCCAAACTGGACAGCAGGATGGTGAATTCATGGTCGCGGCGCAGCGGCCAGAAGATCAGCTTGTTGGCGGCGACGCCGAGCCCCGCCACCACCACGGCCGAGATCGCCGCCGCCGCGATGTAGTCGAGCCCGAACAGGGTGCCGACGAAATAGGTGATGTAGGCGCCGAGCATATAGAACTCGCCATGGGCGAAATTCACGATGCGCAGCACCCCGAAGACCAGCGTCAGCCCGGTGGCGATGAGCACATAGGCCATCCCGTTGACCAGGCCGTTCGCGATCTGCTGGGCGAAGACGGTGAAATCCATGTCGATTCTTCCTGTCGGGAGCGGACGTTGTTCCCTCTCCCCCCGCTCACGCGCAAACTTCGTTTGCGCTGACGCGACAGGCGGACCTCCGGTCCGCCGAAAGCGGGGAGAGGGGTAGGGTGAGGGGGTCGCGCTGCGGCCCTTTACCTAGAATCCACTCCATGCATCCCCCTCACCCCGACCCTCTCCCCGGGGGGAGAGGGGGGAAGAAGGTGAGGAGAGGGCTTTTCGCTACCGGCCGCTCAGTCCCGGACGCTGACGATCTGCTTCTTCTGCACCTGCACCAGATGGATCGACTGGCTCGCCTGCCCCTTGTCGGAGAAGCGCAGTTCCCCCATCACGGTCGGAACCGACTGCGATTTCAGGGCTGCCGCGATCTTGTCGTAGGCGCGCGGGTCGCCGCCGGCGGCATCGATGCCGAAGGCCAGAACCTGCACCGCCTGGGCGCCGAGCGCGGCGATGAAGGACGGATCGTTCTTGTAGTCCTTGCGGTATTCCGCAAGCCACGGCTTCAGCGACGGCGCGGCGCCGTCCTCGGTGAAGGGCGAGGCTGAATAGACCTGCTCCAGCGAATTGCCGGACAACTCGACCAGCTTCGGGTTCATGTTGCCGGCCGACGCGATGACCTTGCCGCGATAGCCGGTCTGCTTGATCTGCCGGTAGATCGTTGCGCCCTGCGAGGTGTTGATCGCGGCGACATAGATCGCGTCGGCGTTCAGCGACTTCAGCTTGGTGAGCGCGGTGGTGAAGTCGGTGTCGGTGCGGTTGTAGAACTCGTGCCCCTTCACCTCGATGCCGCAGGCGGTCAGCAGCTTGGTGTAGTTCTCCAGCTCCAGCCGGCCCCAGTCGTCGTTGACGTTCATGAAGGCGATGGACTTGGGCTTGATGCGGTCACAGATCGCCTTCGAATAGAACTCCGACATCATCGCCGAGGTGGCGTTCAGGCGGAACAGGTACTTGTGTCCCTCCTCCGTCACCTTCGGGTGCTGGGAGCTGGTCATGACGGTGATGATCATGTCGCGCGTTACTTCCTTCATCGACAGGGCGACGGCGCTGAACCAGCCGCCGATGATCATGTCGACGTTGTCCTGCTCCATCGCCCGCTTGGCGGCGCTGACGCCGTCCTCGGGGGACCCCTTGTCGTCGTAGGTCAGCAGTTCCAGCTTGCGGCCGGCGACGCCGCCCTTGGCATTGATGACCGCGGCCATCGCCTGCGCGCCTTCCAGGCCGAGCTGGCCTTCGAAGGCGCCGGTGCCGCTCATCGGGCCGATGACGGCGATGCGGACCGGCGGTTGCTGCGCCTGGGCGCCGGTGGTGCCGGCGACGGGAATGGCGAGGGCCAGGGCCGCCGCGGCGGCAAGGAGAGTGCGCCTACCGAACATGGGGTTCCTCCGTGGATTGGTCGTCTTTTGGTTGGCCGTCTTTTGCCCGGCCGGCTTTTGATTTGCCCTTGGTCCCGGCGGGTGGTGCGCGCCGGCAAAGGATGGTCAGGCGGTCTTCAGGTAGCGCTTCTGCAGTTCCTCGATCTGCGGGAAGCCGATGAAGTCGATGAAGCTGTTGTGGTCGGTGACCGGGCGCGGCAGGTCGCGGGTGGAGCGGCGTTCGGCCAGAGCCGCGAGATTCTCCTTCAGCGCGGAGGCGACGGTCATCAGCGGCACCAGCGCGTAGGTCGCCATGCCGGCAACCTCCTCGACCTCCTCGGCCGACAGCTTCTCCAGCCAGCCGAGAAGCTGGAGCGACAGCGGCACGCCGACTGCCTCGCGCATGGCGCGCAGGCCGTCGATGTCCTTGAAGCACTTGCTGATCGGCTGGATCATGTCGGCACCGGCGGCGACATAGGCGCGCCCGCGCTCCATGGCGGCGGCCGGATCGACCACGTCGGTGCGGGCGATGATCAGCATGTTGGGATCGCGCCGCGCCTCGACCGCCGCCTGGATCTTGGCGACGCCCTCGTCCATCGGGATGACCTCGACCCCGCCGACGCAGATCGGGCAGCGCTTGGGCGCCACCTGATCCTCCATGATGACGGCGGAGACGCCCGACGCCTCGAACTCGCGGATCGTGCGCATCACGTTGATGGCGTTGCCGTATCCGGTGTCGATGTCGGCGATGACCGGGACATTGACCGCCGACACCACGTTGCGGACCACCGTCAGGTTTTCCGACATGGTGTACAGCTCGGCGTCCGGCTGGCCGAGGAAGGAGGCCGAGACGCCGAAGCCCGAGGTCATCAGCGCGTCGAAGCCGGCCGCCTCGATGAAGCGGGCGGACAGGGCGTCATAGGCGCCGGCCGACCAGACGGTCTTCTGCGCCAGCACGCGGTTGCGGAATTCAGATCCCCGAGACATTGGCATGGTCCTTTTGTTCGCGTTGCTGGGCCGCCTGCCGCTTCAGGAAGGGGACGAGGCCGCCGGCCTCGATCATCTCGGCATCCGCCTGCGGCAGCGGCTCATAGGGAATTTCGGTGCCTTGGGTGTGGTTGCGGACCACGCCCGCCGCCCAATCCACCTCGATCTCGTCCCAGCGTTGGACGAAGCCGAGGATTCCGGGGCAGCTGACCTGTGGGAAGCCCATGCTGACCTCGCCGCGCCAATAGCCGGGGGAGAAGGACTCCGCGATCACCCCGGTGATGCCGAGATGACGCATCGCCTTCATCGGCGGATAGTGCGGGTGGCCGTAGCCGAAATTGTCCGCACCGACCAGCAGGTCCCCCGGCCGCACCGATTTGGCGAAATCCGGGTCGTAGGCCTGCATGGCGAGCTGAGCCAGCTCGGCCACGTCGGTGATCTTGATGTTCTTGACGCCGACGATCTGGTCGACGTCGAAATTCACCTCGTCGAAGATGAAGGCGACGCGGCCCCGCATAACAGGCATCGTCATGGCGGCCCTCACAGGTAGGGGCGCGGATCGGCGATCCGGCCCTCGATGGCGGAGGCGGCGACCACCGCGGCGTTGCACAGGTAAATCTCGGAGTCCGGGCTGCCCATGCGGCCGCGGACGTTCAGCGTGCCGGTGGACACCGCGCGCTGGCCCGCCGTCATCGTCGCGATGCGGCCGAAGCAATAGTCGCAGCTGGGGGAGGAGACGAAGGCCCCGGCCTCCACCAGCGTGGACACCAGCCCCTCGCGCGCCGCCGCCGCCATCAGCTCCTGGCTGGTCGGGACGATGTGCAGGGAGACACCAGTCTTGACCCGCCGGCCTTCCAGCACCTTGGCCGCCGCCCGCAGATCCTCCAGCCGGCCCGACGCGCAGGACCCGAGATAGCCGGCATTGATCTCCAGCCCGAGGAACTCGGTCAGGTCGCGGGTGTCCGCCGGGGTCGGCGGGGCGACAACGATCGGCTCAAGCTCCGACAGGTCGATGTCGTGAACGGCGGAATAGTGCGCGTCCGGGTCGCTCGACACCGGCTCCAGCTTCTTGCGGGCGCGGGGCAGGGCGTAGTCCAGCCGCACCGGGTCGGGGTTGACGATGGCGGTCAGGGCGCCGGTGAACATCGCAAGGCCGGTGATGGTCTGCAGCCCCTCCGTCGACATCGCCGCCACCGACGGCCCGCCCAGTTCCAGCACCTGGAAGCGGCAGGAACTCGGCCCCAGACGGCGCACCAGATGATGGAAGACATCGCGCGCCATCACGCCGGGTCGCAAGGATCCGCGCAGGTTCACCCGTACGGTGTCGGGCACGCGGATCGACACGGTGTCGCTGACGAAGGCCTCCATCACGTTGCGGCGCAGACCGATGGCGAGGGTGCCAAAGGTGCCGAGCTGGCTGACATGGCCGTCGAAATGGACGACGAAGGCGCCCGGCGTCGCATAGCCGACCTCCGCCGCCACCTGATGGCCGATGCCGTGCCGTTCGAACAGCGGCACATCGTTCTCCGCGCACCAGTTGCGGGTGTTGATGTGAAGCTCTTCCTCCTTGGCGGTTGCGGTCGGCACCATGTGGTCGATGAAGATGCCGAAGCGTTCAGGTTCCGCCACCCGCTCGATGCCGAAATCCTCCTTCATCGTCTTGAAATAAACGTCGGTGTAGCCGGGGAAATCGTAGGCCAGCACGAAGTCCGGCTTCGCCTTGATGTCCTGTCCGGCGCGGACGGCGGGCAGACCCGCCGCGCGTGCCAGGATCTTCTCGGTGATGGTGTAGCCCATGGCGTGGATGTCTCCGCTCCCGGTCCTCAGCGGCCGAGGCCGAGGGAGCCGGGATTCATCAGCCCCTGCGGATCGACGGCGCGCTTGACGCCCTCCAGCAGCGACCAGGTTTCGGGGGTCATGATCTCGCGGAACGGATAGTCGCGGGCGACCTGCCAGCTGACGCCGCCCAGGCTGCAATAGAGCTCCTGCGTCGCGCGGCGCAGTTCCGCCACCGCGTTGCGCGCCGCCGGGTTGGCCGGGCGGTCGCGCCAGGGCTTCACCACCTCGTCGCCCAGGCTGGCGGCGTGCAGCGGCGTGATCTCGTCGGTCCAGTAGAAGGCCGGCTCCAGGAAGAAGTCGTTGCCGACCGTCATGGTCATCACCGAATAGATGATGCCGTGCCGCTCCATGAAGCCGCGCTTCTCCGCGAAGAAGGCGTCGTTGGCGGCGACCACTTTGTCGGCGTCGCCCAGCGGGAAGATGGCGTGGATCGGGACCCAGCGCTGGCCCTCGCGCCCCAGCATGCCGCGCACCGGCCCGAAGGGCTTGGAGCGCATGACCTTCGGCACGCTGTTCTCGATCTCCTTGCCGTGGCGGGCGCCGATCTCGCGCACCGTCTGCATCGCCTCGCGCAGCTGGGTTTCGCTGCGCCCCTCCACCACCAGATGGAGGGTGAAGTTGTGCTCCTTGAGGAAGGCGGTGCCGGCGGTGGCGACGCTCAGCGCCTCCTTGGCGCCCTGGAACAGCGACTTGCCGGCCTTCGCAACGTTGCCCAGCGTCTTCAGCCCGTCCGACAGCTTGTTGACGCTGGCCGAATGCTCGACCTTGGTGCGGTCGATGCCGAAGCCTTCCGACACGCAGCGCGCCCGCGCCATCTCGACCTGCGCCGCCGCCATCGCCTGCATCGTGGCGAAGCCGAAGGACAGGAAATCGGTGTGCTCCGGCCGGCGGTGGAGCCGCAGCGTCGCCGCCACCTTGAAGCCCATGGCGCCGTTGTCGCCCAGGAACAGCCCGGTCAGGTCGGGGCCGCCCGACCGGGTGAAGGGCTTGGTGCCGACCCGTCCGCCCGACCCGGTGGTGACGACACGGCCGTCGGCCAGAACCACGGTGACGCCCAGCACGCTTTCCGCCACGGTGCCGTGCAGGGCGGAGCCGAAGAAGGCGCTGTTCTGCGACAGGGCGCCGCCGATGGTGGCGTTGATGCCCGACAGCGGCCCCCAATAGCCGGTGCGCAGGCCGGTGCCCTCCAGCGCCTCGTTCAGCGCCGCCCAGGTGCAGCCGGTTTCCACCGTGACATAGAGGCTGTCGGTGTCGAGATCGATGATCCGGTTCAGCCGGCGGCTGTCGATGACGACCGAGTTCGGGCCTTCGGGCAGATAGCCCTTGGTGTAGGACATGCCGCCGCCGCGCGGCACCACCGCCACCCCGGCGTCATGGGCGGCGCGCACGGTGGCGGCGACCGCGTCGCGGTCGCGCGGCAGGGCGATGGCGAGCGGCGGGATGCCCGGCTGCCAGAACACGTCGTTGGCGTAGAAGTTTCGGTTCTTCTCGTCATCCAGCAGGCCGTCGGGCCCAAGCGCCGTGCGCAGGGTGTCGAGCAGGGTGGCCGGGCCGTCGAGAGCGGCGATGCTCATGGGGATGTCCCTCTGATTTGATCAGGCCGCGAGCGGCTCGAACCGGAAAGTCTCGGCCGTCCGGCGCACAAAGCCGGTGTGGGGGGCGCCGAAATGGGCGGGGAAGACCAGGGCGCCGCGGTCGGCGGCATGGTCCAGCAGCCGGCGGCGGGTCGCCACCGCCTGGGCCTGATCCTCGCAGAAGCGGCTGTTCCAGTCGGGACGCGCCACCTGCATCGGCTGGTGCAGGCAGTCGCCGGTGAAGTAGGCGGCATGGCGATCCGACTCCAGCCGGACGAACATCTGCCCGGCGGTGTGGCCGGGGGCCAACTCCACCGACAGTCCGTCGAGAATGCTGTCGCCGTCCTCGATCAGGTCCACCTGTCCGGCTTCCCACACCGGCAGCACGCTGTCCTCCATCACCGGGCCGTTGCCGGGCATGCCGATCAGCCCGCCTTCGGGGCTGCGCCAGTGCTTGAACTCCTGCGCGCCGTAGATGTAGCGGGCGTTGGGGAAGGTCGGGACCCAGCGTCCGTCGACCAGCTGGGTGTTCCAGCCGACATGGTCGATGTGCAGATGGGTGTTGATGACCAGGGTCACGTCCTCCGGCCGCACGCCGGCCTCGGCGAGGTGGCGCAGATAGGGCTTGTCGAGCATGTGGAAGCGCTCGAACCCCGGCGTGTGGCGTTCCTTGTGGTTGCCGCAGCCGGTGTCGATCAGGATCACATGGCGGCCGGTGCGGATCAGCCAGCTGTGCATGCTCGACATCAGGCGCCGCGATGCCGGATCGAGGAAGTTTGGCTCGGCCAGTTCGGGGTTCCGGGTCAGGATCGCCTCGTCATAGGCCGGAAACAGGAAGCCGGGGTCGAAACCCGGCGTCAGCATTTCCTCGATCCGCGTGACCGTGAACGCACCCAGGGCGATGGTGTGCATTGTCCTCCCCTCGTGCAGGGTGCCGGCGGCCGGTCCGGAAAAGCGGGGGACTGCGGCGGGCCGGAATATGGGGCGCCGGCCATCCGCAGAGGCGATGGCGGCGCGCTTGTTCTGTTTGTTGGGCAAGGAAACCATTTGCGCTCTGCGGTGTCAACAGGCAAAAATGGTGTCACTGTTTGACACGAACGGCGGACTGAGTCAGGGATGGTGGAAAGGGGTTGCGCAAGTGGGCGCGGGCCTTCAATGCTACCGGCGCGCTGCTACCGCGACGGGATGAGGGCGGTTCCGCCACCCTCCGTCGGCTGTGCCGGGCGGCGGGGCTGCCGCCCGGACTCGAGATGCGGGACATCCAAAAGGGGCTTGAGCGTATGGACACCGAACAGGACGACAACCAGGGCACGGAAAAGAACGGGCTGAGCGTCCGCGCGGTGTCGCGGGCCTTGGCCGTGCTGCGCAGCTTCTATCAGGAGGGGCCGACCCTGACCCTGACGGAGGTTGCGACCGCCGCGAAGCTCGACAAGGGGACGGCGCGGCGCATCCTTCTGACGCTGGTGCAGGACGGCTTCGCCGCCTTCGATCCACAGAGCCAGAAATACAGCCTGGGTCTGGAGATCCTGAAGCTGGCGGGAGCGGTGCCGGAACGGCGCGACCTGCGCCAGATCGCCTCCACCATCCTGTCGCGGCTGGCGAAAACCACCGGCAGCACTGTGTTCCTGTCGGTCTATCACGAGGGATCGGCGGTGTGCCTGGACCAGTTCCACAGCGACCGCTCGGTGGCGGTGCGCTGGTGGATCGTCGGCGGGCAGCTGCCGATGAACTGCGGCGCGGCGCCGCGCGTGCTGCTGGCCTATCTGCCGGAGGCCGAGGTCGACCGCGTTCTGGCGCGCGGGACCACGCGCCTCACCCCCCACACGACCACCGACCCGCGCCAATTGGCGAAGGAACTGGAGGAGGTGCGGGAGCGCGGCTGGTCGGTGGCGGTCGACGACGTGATCGAGGGGCTGGCCGCCATCGCCATGCCGCTGTTCGATCCCGACGGCCGGCTGGTGGCGGCGGTCAGTTTGACCGGCCTGACCCCCCACATCGTCCGCAACGGCCAGCCCAATTTCCTGGAGGAGATGCGCGAGGCCGTGCGCGAGATCTCGGCCAACCTCTACTCCCTGTCGGCGCCGCCGCTGCACCGCGCCGCCCGCGCCCAATCCGCCATCGGCGGCTGAGGCGGGGCGGCAGCAGTGTCGCGCTATGCCACCGGGTGCAGATTCGCCCTGTCAGGTCCTGCAGTCAGGAAGGCGGCGTAGCAGTCGATCGTTGCCTGAACCGCCTCGTCACCCTGTCCGGGATACCAGACGGTGGCGGGGGTCGGCATGACCTCCGTTCCGGCCGGGGCGAGCGTCCGCGCCTCCGCCAGCCCTTCGACCAGCATGTCGGCGGGGCCGGCGCAGATCAGGGCCGGGCGGGTCAGGCGCACCAGTGCCGCCCGCGTGTCGTAGCGGAAGGCGGCGCGGTAGGAGCGGTCGTAATGCCCGCCGCTCGCCAGCAGGCCCATGGTCCAGTCATGCAGCACCGCCGCGTCGGGAACGCCGATGGCGCGGGCGGCGGCGCGCTCCTGCCGGTACCACGGCCA
Source organism: Azospirillum sp. B2RO_4 (assembly GCF_051124815.1). Classification (NCBI taxonomy): domain Bacteria; kingdom Pseudomonadati; phylum Pseudomonadota; class Alphaproteobacteria; order Rhodospirillales; family Azospirillaceae; genus Azospirillum; species Azospirillum sp. B2RO_4. The sequence goes on from NZ_CP118486.1 coordinate 52,924, forward strand.
GAACAGGAACATGTCGCGCCGCATGTTCCAGGCCTGGAGCAGATGCAGCCCCCAGCGGTCGGCGGCCAGCGGCGGGAAGTAATGGTCGAGGATGTCGGCGCTGAAGTCGGCGGGGATCAGCACCGGCGCCTCCAGCACGGCGCGGCCGATCCGGTCGGGATGGCGCACGGTCAGGTCCAGCGCCACCAGGGCGCCGGTATGGGTTCCCCACAGATCGAAGCTGTCCAGATGCAGCGCGTCGGCCAGCGCCAGCATGTCGTCGGCCAGCACGCCGACATCCACCGGGCGCTCCGGCTTGCCGGAGTCGCCGTTGCCGAGATAGTCGGGGGCGATGACCTCCCGTCCCGGCGCCAACCCATGCAGCAGCGGCAGCAGCGGTGCCGACGACCCCGGCGCCGACTGGAAGGCCAGCAGCGGCCGGCCGCTCCCGGCGCGGCGCAGATGGACCCGGCCGGCGGGCGTGTCGGCGTAGTCGTGCCAGACCCGCAGCGGATCGGCGAAGGGCCGCGTCGGCGGCAGCGGCCCGGCGGGTTTCCGGCCGGCGGCCATCGGCGCGAGACGAGCGGTGGCCTCTTCCAACCCCTCGACGCAAAGCGCGCCGTCGGCGGAGTCGGACTTGCTGCGCATGGCGTCCAGGCAGATGGACCACAGCGCCTCGTAACGTGCCGGTGCTGCGGCGGCGCTGCGCAGCGTCGCGTCCAGTTCGGTGGGGCCGGGCAGGGGCGCGCCGGCTTTGGCCGGGTGGCTGGCGTCGCGCGGTTCCAGCACATGGGCGTCGCGCAGATGCGCCCACAGCACCGCCAGATGGGTTCCGTCCGCGCGGGGCGCCAGCGGGGCGGGACGCAGGCCGCGCTCGCTCCATCCCTCCGCCGCGGCGGCATTGACCAGAAGCACGCCATCGGGCCGCCACCCCGCCTCGGGCAAGGCACGGGCCAGCGGCGCCGAGAGGTCGAAGGCGAGCAGCGGACAGGCGGGCAAGCCGAGCCGGCCGGCGGCATCGGTGATCAGGCGGGCCAGCCCGGCGATGTCCTCCGCCCAGCAGGTGACCGACCCGCCGGTTCCCGGAAGGTCGAGCGCGGTGATGGTCCAACCGGGCAGGGCGCGCGACAGCCTGTCGGCGCACACCGATGCCGCTTCGATCAGGCCCGGCAGGACCAGCAGATCGGGTCCCGAGCCGCTGCGCCAGACGCGCATCTGGCCGTCGGCAAGGGTCACATAATGGGGTGTCGGCATCGGATTCCTCCCGATCGGCCGGCGCGAGGCGCGGGCCAGCCATTTTGTTCGTTGCGCTGACGGTGCCGCTGTTTGACACTCAGTTCATAGGATGACATAGTTTCTGCAACAGCGACAAGGGCGGCACCGCCACCACCGCACCGCTGCCGCCATTCATTTCAACCAAATCGTCAGGGAGGACGGGCATGGCCTGGCCGGACGGAACGGGCGTTCCCAAACGGCGCGAGCTGCTTTTCGGCACGCGTCTCGTACCATGCTACAGCGAGCGTCCCGCCACCATCGACGCTATGCTCCGCGCCGCCGTCGCCCGCCGGCCGGATGGCGAGGCTCTGGTGGATGGGGCGCGGCGGTACGGCTACCGGCAGCTGGACGTGCTGGTGACGCGGGCCGCCGCAGCCCTGCTGGCGCAAGGCGCCCGGCGAGGCGACCGCATGGCGCTGGTGCTCAGCAACCGCGCGGAGTTCCTGATCGCCCTGCTGGCGGCGGCGCGCGCCGGCATCGTCGCGGTGCCGGTCAGCGCGCGGGAACAGCGGCCGGGCATCGCCGGCATTCTGAACGATTGCGGCGCTTCGATTCTGATCCACGACGCGGCTCTCGCCGACCGCATGCCCGACGCAGCGGAAGTGCCGTCACTCGTCTCGCGCTTCTCGGCCGGCGGCGCGGCGGACGGCTGCCGCCCCTTCGAAGACTTGCTGGAAACGGACGCTCCGCTTCCGGACTCCGCGGCCCCGCAGCGGGAGGAGGACACCGCCGTCATCCTCTACACCTCCGGCACCACCGGCAAGCCGAAGGGCGCGCTGCTGTCCCATGTGAACATCATCCACTCCGCCATGCATTTCGAGGAATGCTGGGACTACCGCGACGGCGAGCGGGCGGTGCTGGCGGTTCCGGCCTCCCATGTCACCGGGCTGGTCGCCGTCATCATGGCGATGATCCGCGTCGCCGGCTGCACCGTGATGATGCCGGCCTTCGACGTCGCCAGCTTCCTGGAACTGGCGAGCCGGGAGCGCATGACCTCCACCGTGCTGGTGCCGGCCATGTACAATCTCTGCCTGCTGCGCGCCGATTTCAGCCGCTACGACCTGTCATCCTGGCGGATCGGCGGCTTCGGCGGCGCGCCGATGCCCGAAGCGACGGTGGAGGCAATGGCGGAGCGGCTGCCCGACCTGCATCTGCTGAACGCCTACGGCTCCACCGAATGCGCCACCATCATCAGCGTCGTCCCCATCGGTCACACCCGCGCCTGCCTGGATTCGGTCGGCATGTGCGTGCCCTGCGGCGACCTGCGCATCGTCGACGAACAGGGCCGCGAATGCCCGCCGGGGGTGAGCGGGGAGGTCTGGATCCGCGGGCCGATGACCATCCGCGGCTATTGGAACCGCGAGGATGCCACCCGCGACAGCTTCGTCGACGGCTATTGGCGCTCCGGCGACATCGGTGCGCTGGACGAGAGCGGTTATCTGAGGCTCTACGACCGCAAGAACGACGTCATCAACCGCGGCGGCCATAAGATCTACAGCGTCGAGGTCGAAAACCTGCTGGTGCGCCATGCCGACGTGGTGGAGGCGGCGGTGGTCGCCCATCCCGATCCGGTGCTGGGCGAGAAGATTCATGTCTTCGTCATCTCCAAGTCGGGCAGCCTGACAGCGGAGGAGGTGCGTGCCTTCTGCCGGGCCAATCTCGCCGAGTACAAGGTGCCCGATTACGTCACGCTGCTGGGCGACGCGCTGCCGCGCAACGCCAACGGCAAGGTGACCAAGCGGGTGCTGCGCGATCAGGTGTCCGTGAGTTAAGCCCGTCTCAGCCCCACCGCCGCCTCGACGAAGGCGATCAGTTGCTCGGCATAGAGGTCGGGCGTGATGCCGCGGCGGCGGTGCTTGGCGCGCTTGACGTACCAGTCCTGCAGCATCGGCTTGATCAGCGCGGCGGTCATCGTCACGTCCGGCACCGCGAACAGGCCGCGGGCGACCCCGTCGGCCAGCGCGTCGGCGATCATGCCCTCCGTCATCATCTCGCTGCTGACGGCAAGGTCGCGGCCCTCCTTGGGGAAGGACTTCGCCTCCATATAGGCGAAGACGAACCAGGGATGCATGGTCTCGGTCAGGAACAGGTGGGTGCGCAGCAGCCAGCGCAGCCGGCCGGCCGGGTCGTTCGCCAGCCCGTCCGGCGGGTGGCCCAGCACCTCTTCCACCACGCCGACGACCTGACCGAGGATCATCATCAGCAGCGTGTCCTTGCTGTCGAAATAGGCGTAGAGCGCGCCCATGCTGAGCCCAGACTGTTCGGTCAGGTCGCGCAGGCTGGTGGAATGGAAGCCCTTGCGGTTCGCCAGGGTCAGAGTGGTTTCGACGATCCGCGCGAGGTTGGCGATGGCGACCGCCGGCTTTTTCACCCGGATGGTCGCGGCATGCCGTTCCAATATGCGCGCGCACAGCGCCTCCATCGACAGATCGTGCCGTGCCTGGAAATCCCGCAAGCTGCTCATACCCCGGCTGTCCTATCGTTTGCGACACCGATCGTTCTTGCACAAGATCGGCTGTAAGGATATAAAGCGAGCGCTCGCTCGTTTTTTCAAGGGTGCTGTTCGGGGCCGTGTCCCGCCGCCTCGTCAAGAAATCCCGACCATGGGAGGAAGCATGAGCGTCTCCATCGATCTGACCGGCAAAACGGCGCTGGTCACCGGCGCGTCGAGCGGCCTCGGCCGCCATTTCGCCGGTGTTCTGGCCAAGGCGGGCGCCCGCGTGGCGCTGGCCGCGCGGCGGACCGACGCGCTGGCCGAAACCCGCGCCGCCATCGAAGCCGCCGGCGGCAACGCCGTCGTCGTCGCCACGGACGTGACCGATCCGGCCTCCGTCGCCGCCGCGGTGGGGGAGGCGTGGGGGGCACTGGGCCGCATCGACATCCTCGTCAACAATGCCGGCGTCACCGCCACGCGCCCCTTCCTCGACATGGGCGAGGAGGAGTGGGACCGGGTCATCGACACCAACCTGACCGGTTGCGCCCGCGTGGCGCGCGCGGTGGCGCAGCGCATGCGCGATGATAAGCAGGGCGGGGCCATCGTCAACATCGCCTCCATCCTCGGCATGCGGGTGGCGGGGCAGGTGTCGTCCTACATCGCCGCCAAGGGCGGGCTGGTGCAGCTGACCAAGGCGATGGCGCTGGAACTGGCGCGCTACAACATCCGCGTCAACGCGCTCTGCCCCGGCTATGTCGAGACCGAGCTGAACGCCGACTTCTTCGCCAGCGACGCCGGCAAGGCGCTGGTCAAGCGCATCCCGCAGCGCCGGCTCGGCCGGCTGGCCGATTTGGACGGGCCGCTGCTTCTGCTGGCGTCGGATGCCGGCGCCTACATGACCGGATCGGTGCTGGCCGTCGACGGCGGCCATCTGGTCTCCTCGCTTTAAAAAGATCAAGGAGCGGTTCCATGGACTTCACCCTTCCGCCGGAGCTGGAAGACTATCGCCGTCGCGTCCGCGCCTTCGTCGAGCAGGAGATCCTTCCCGTCGAGGCCGACCGCGCCAATTGGGACGAGCACGAGAACATCGCCGAAGCCCCGCTGGCAACGCTGCGCGCCAAGGCGAAGGCGGCCGGGCTGTGGACGCTGCAGTTGCCGAAAGAGGTCGGCGGCCACGGATTGCCGATGGTCGGCGTCGCCGCCTGCTACGAGGAGATGAACCGCTCCATCTTCGGGCCGGTCTGCTTCAACGCCGCCGCGCCAGACGACGGCAACATGCGTCTGCTGAGCATGGTCGGCACCCCGGCCCAGAAGGAGCGCTGGCTAGCCCCCCTCGTCGAGGGGCGGGTGCGCAGCGCCTTCGCCATGACCGAACCGCATCCGGGTGGCGGCTCCGACCCGTCGATGATGAAGACGCGGGCCGAGCGCAAGGGCGACCGCTGGGTGGTGACGGGCCGCAAATGGTTCATCACCGGGGCCGACGCGGCGCAGCATTTCATCCTGATGGCGCGCACCTCCGACGATCCGCGCAAGGGGCTGACCGCCTTCCTGTTCGACAAGGACCAGCCCGGTTGGCGCATCGAACGCCGCATCCCGATCATGGGGCCGGAGGAACATGGCGGCCATTGCGAGCTGATCTTCGACGGGCTGGAGATCGCGGACGAAAACGTGCTGATGAATGTCGGCGACGGGCTGAAGGCGACGCAGATCCGCCTTGGCCCGGCGCGGCTGACCCACTGCATGCGCTGGACCGGCCTTGCCAAGCGCTGCCTGGAGATCGCCGGCGCCTATGTGAAGGAGCGTGAAAGCTTCGGCATGCCGCTGGCCGAGCATGAAGGCGTGCAGTGGATGCTGGGCGAGACGGCGATGCAGATCGAGATCGGCCGGCTGTTGACCATGAAGGCGGCGCATGCGCTGGACAGCGGCAGCTTCGCCCGCAAGGAGGTGTCGATGGCCAAGGTCCAGGTCGCCGACACGCTGTTCAAGGCGGCCGACACGGCGATCCAGCTCTGCGGAGCGCGCGGCTATTCCAAGGACACGGTGCTGGAGTGGATCTATCGCTACGCCCGGCAGGCCAAGCTGGTCGACGGCGCGTCGGAGGTCCACAAGATGGTGCTGAGCCGCAGCTACCTCGCCGAGGGCGATGATTTCTGGGGCTGGCGGTGAGCGGCGGTCCGAAGCCCACCGGCGGATTGGAGCCAGCCCGGAAAGCGGCGCTGGAGTACTGGCTGGCCGGGCAGGCGGACGCGCGGGCGGTCGCCGTCATCGACGAGGGGCGGCTCAGCGGCGGCGCCATCTCGCTCAACCTCGCGGTCACGCTGGAGATCGACGGCGGGCCGCTGGCGGGACGCCACCCTTGCGTATTGCGCACCGGCTCGGCGTCGGGCGTGTCGGCCAGCCTGGGCAAGGCGGAGGAGGCCGCGGTGCTGCGGGCCGTCTTCGCCGCCGGCGCCACCGTGCCGGAACCGTTGTTCGTCGGCGCCGATCCGGCGATGCTGGGCGCGCCCTTCTACATCATGCGGCGGGCGGCGGGCATCGCCGCCGGTTTCCGCATGGTCAAGAGCGAGGAGCCGCGGCGCGATCTGGCCCGTGAACTCGGCCGGCAACTCGGGCTGATCCACCGGGTGCGGCCGGGTGCGGCGGGGCTGGAGTTCCTGGCGCCGCCCGAACCGACGGCGGCCCTGCAGGCGGCGGCCGATTTCCGCCGCTGGGCCGGGCGTTATGCCGCCAGCGATCCGGTGCTGGCCTATGGGCTGCGCTGGCTGGAACGCAACGCGCCGCCGGCCGGCGATCTCGTGCTGTGCCATCGCGACTACCGCACCGGCAACTACATGGTTGAGGGTGACCGGCTGACCGCGATCATTGATTGGGAATTCGCGGGCTGGTCCGACCCGATGGAGGATCTGGGCTGGTTCTGTGCCGCCTGCTGGCGCTTCGGCCGCAACGACCGCGAGGCTGGCGGCATCGCCGACCGGGCCGACCTTTATGCCGGCTATGAGGAGACCGCCGGGCGGCGGGTGGATGCGAACGCCGTCGCCTATTGGGAGGCCGCGGCCTGCATGCGCTGGGCGGTCATCGCCATCCAGCAGGCGCAGCGCCACATCTCCGGCACCGAACCGTCGCTGGAACTGGCGCTGACCGGCCGGATGCTGCCGGAGATCGAAATGGATCTGCTGCGCCATCTCGACCGTGTCGGTGGATTCCCCATGACCGGAGGTGGAGCATGATCAACGACGATCCCGGCGCCCGCGATCTGGTCGCCATCGCGCTCCGCAGCTTCCGCGAAGCAATTTTGCCGGTGGTCCCGGCGGACCAGCGCTTCACCGCGCTGATGATCGCCAACGCGCTGGGGGTGGCGGAGCGGGAACTGGCGGCCGGGACCGCGGCCGAGCCGGCCCTGGCCGCCGCCGTCGGCGGCCTGCTGGGCGAGGACGGCGATCTTCCGGATTTGCTGCCGAGCCTCTGCGCCGCCATCGACGCCGGGCGCTTCGACGCGCCCGACCGGCAGGCGGCCTTGCGGGCGGTGCTGAAGGACATCACGCGGGCTAGGCTGGCGCTGAGCAATCCCAAGCGTCTGGCCACCGAAGGACGGGACACCGACCGATGAGCCTGTTTCCGCCCCTGCCCGGCACGGTCGCGCGCCGCCGTCTCTATCTGCTGCGCCACGGCCATGTCGCCTATTACGACGACGCTGGCAAGCCGCTGAACCCGAAGCTGGCCGCGCTGACCGACCGCGGGCGGGCGGAGGCGCAGGCGGCCGGCGCCCTGCTGGCCGGGGTGCCGCTCGACCGCGTGCTGTGTTCCGGCCTTGCCCGTACGCGGCAGACGGCCGAACCGGTCGCCGCGCCGCATGGTCTGCCGGTGGAGGACCATCCCGATTTCCTGGAAATCCGCGCCGGCCGGCTGTCGGAGGTGCCGAAGGAGCAGCGGGAATCGGCCTACGTCTATGGCTTCGAGGCGGCGAGCGAGGACGGGCGCTTTGCCGGCGGCGACGGCTTCGCCGCCGTGCGCGACCGCGTGGTGTCGGGCATCGAGGTGCTGGTCCGGCAACCGGGCTGGACCCATCTGGCGCTGGTCGCCCATGACGGCGTCAACCGCATGCTGTTGTCCTGGGCCTGTGGCGCCGGGCTGTCGGCCCTGTCGGCGTTCGAACAGGACTACGGCTGCATCAACATCATCGACATCGATGTAACGGCCGGCCGGGTGGTCCGCCGCCTGATCCGCGCGGTGAATGTGACGCCCGGCAACCCGGCGAAGATCGGCCTGCACCGCAGCAGCCTGGAGGAGGCGTTCGGGCCGCTGCTGGCGCTGGATTGAGGAATTATCGTCCGGCGCCGCCGATGCTGCGGCGCCAGGCCGGCTCCGACAGGCGCTCGATCAGGAAATCGGCCAGCACGCCGATTTTGGCCGGCCGCGTGCGGGCCGACGGGGTGATGAAGTAGAGGCCGCCCTTCGGCAGCGACCAGTCGGTCAGGATCGCGGTCAGCCGTCCCGTTGCCAGATGCTCGGCGGCCATGAATTCCGGCAGTTCGGCGATGGCCAGCCCCTCCAGCAGCATCGGCACCAGGGCGTCGGCGTTGGTGACGCGCAGCGGGCCGGACGGGGTGACGCTTTCCTCCTCGCCGGCACCGTTGGTGAAGTGCCAGATGTCCTGCCGCCGGCGGTAGGCATAGCCCAGGCAATGATGGCCGTTCAGCTCGCGGGGATGGCGCGGCTCACCATAATGGGCGAGATAGCCGGGGGCGGCCAGCACCACCGGCGATACCCCGCACAGCCGCCGCGCCACCAGCGAACTGTCCGGCAGCACCGCGATGCGCAGCGCGGCGTCGAAGCCGCCGCCGACCAGATCGACGGTGGCGTCGCTCAGGTGCAGGTCGATGGAGATCTCCGGATAGAGGCGGAAGAACTCCGGCAGCAGCGGCGCCACCCAGCGCAGTCCGAACGACATCGGCACCGCGAAGCGGATCAGGCCGCGCGGGCGGCTGGACATCTCGCGCACCGCATTTTCCGCCGCCTCCGCCTCGTCATAGAGGCGGGTCGCGCGCTCCGCCAGGGAATGGCCGAAATCGGTCAGGGCCAGCCGGCGCGAGCTGCGGTTGAACAGCCGCGCGCCCAGCCGGTCCTCCAGCCGGCTGACCGCACGCGACACGGTGGCCACCGACACCCCCATGGCGCGGGCCGCAGCGGCGAAGGAGCGCTCCTCCGCCACCTTGGCGAACATCGCCAGCCCTTCGAAATCCGGCAGCTTCGACATCGCCAATCCTGCACTATTCTGCAACGATGGTTTTCAATCGTTTCTATTTCGATATGTGCCCGCCGTCGATAGCTTTGTCTCCAGAAAATGCCCCATTCCCAAGGAGATTTCAGATGTCAGGCAAGCTTGACGGCAAGATCGCCCTCGTCACCGGCGCCAACAGCGGCATCGGCCTCGCCGCGGCCAAGCGCTTCGCCGCCGAAGGCGCCACCGTCTATCTCACCGGCCGCCGCAAGGGCGAACTGGAGGCCGCAGTCACGGCGATCGTTGCCGCAGGCGGCAAGGCGACCGGGGTGCAGGCGGATTCGTCCAACCTCGCCGATCTCGACCGGCTCTATGCGCAAATCAAGGAAGAGGCGGGCCGGCTTGACGTGCTCTACGCCAATGCCGGCGGCGGCAGCATGCTGCCGTTGGGCGAGATCACGGAGGAACAGTTCGACGACACCTTCAACCGCAATGTGAAGGGCGTGCTGTTCACCGTGCAGAAGGCGCTGCCGCTGCTCGGCCGTGGCGCGTCGGTGATCCTTGCCGGCTCCACCGCCGGCAGCATGGGCACGCCGGCCTTCAGCGTCTACAGCGCCAGCAAGGCGGCGGTGCGCAACTTCGCCCGCAGCTGGATCCTCGACCTGAAGGACCGCGGCATCCGGGTCAACACGTTGAGCCCCGGCCCGGTCCGCACGCCGGGGCTGGTCGAACTGGCCGGTCCGGACGCGGCGCAGCAGCAGGGGTTGGTCGATGCCCTGGCCGCCCAGGTGCCGCTGGGCCGTGTCGGCGACCCGGACGAAATCGCCAAGGCCGCCGTCTTCCTGGCGTCGGACGACAGCAGCTTCATCAATGGCGTCGAACTGTTCGCCGACGGCGGCATGGCGCAGGTCTGACGGGCTGTTCCGGCCCGCAGCCTCTGCACCCCAGTATCGGTTGGCCCCCCTTGCGGCTGCGTTGTGAAACGCCGCTGCAAGGGGGGCAGCGCCATGTTCGCCGGTCATTCATATAGTTCTATATAGAACTAGTTGACCAACGCATCCATATGCGACAGGATGGCTGTGGGAGGATCTCGATGCCACAGCATAATTCCGCGTCAATGACGGATCGGCGCCTGCCGGCCTATCTGCAGTTGCGCGACGCGCTCGCCACCCGGGTGGCGCGCGGCGAATGGGGACCCGACACCGCGCTGCCATCGGAAAACCAGCTGACCGCCGAAACCGGGCTGTCGGTCGGCACCGTGCGCAAGGCGATCCAGACGCTGGTCGACGAAGGGCTTCTCGAACGGCGCCAGGGTTCTGGAACCTATCTGCGCAAGCGCGCCTTCAACGCCTCGCTGTTCCGCTTCTTCGCGGTCCAATCCGCCGATGGCGAGGCGACGATCCCGTCGAGCCGCATCATCGCGCGCACGGCCGCCACCGCCCCGGCCGCCGTCGCCAGGATTCTCGGCACTGCCGACTGCATCCGCCTCGACCGCCTGCGCGGCCAGTCCGACGCCCTGCTGCTGTCGGAGGAGATCTGGCTGCCGCGCGCCCGCTTCGACGGCATCGTGGAACTGGACGAGTCCCAATTCGGGCCGCTGCTCTATCCGCTCTATCACGAGCGCTTCAACGTCTTCATCGCCAGTGCCGTCGATGACGTCAGCTTCGCGGCGGCCAATGCCAAGGTCGCGGCGCGGCTGGGTCTTGCGGCGGGGGCGCCGACTGCGGTGATCGAACGCACCGCCTGCACCGTGGACGGCACCGCGGTCGAATGGCGCATCGCCCAGGGCCCCGCTGAGCGCTTCCGCTACCGCAGCCGCCTGAGCTGACCCGCCGCGCCGGACCCGGTTTCCGGCGCGCTCCTTCCTTGCGGCCTTCCCGGACCCTCCCCCTCGCGGCGGAGGCCGCCCCCCTATTGCCTGTATGGATCGATCGATGACAGCACACCCCCCGATCAGGGGCATCGACACGCATGCCCATATTTTCCGCCCGGACCTGCCGATGGCCGCCAGCCGGCGCTACAGCCCGGACTATGCGGCGGAGCTTTCCGACTGGTTCGCGCTGCAGGACAAGGCGGGGTTCAGCCATGGCGTGCTGATCCAGCCCAGCTTCCTCGGCACCGACAACAGCCTGATCGAAGCCGCCCTGCGCGCCCATCCGGAACGGCTGCGCGGCGTCGCCGTCGTCGATCCCGGCGTGACGGAAGAGGAACTGGACCGGCTCGGCGCCCTCGGCTTCGTCGGTGCGCGCCTGAATCTCGTCGGGCGTGACCTGGAGGATTTCGGGGCGGCACCCTGGCAGGACTTCTTCCGCCGCCTGGCCTCCCGCCGCTGGCAGGTCGAGATCCAGCGCCGTTTCGACGACCTCGCAGAGGTGGTGCCCGCCATCGCCGACTCCGGCGTCACCGTGGTGATCGACCATTTCGGCCTGCCGCAGGGCGGCATCGATCCAGCGAACCGCCGCCATGCCGACTTCCTCGACGTGCTGCGCCGGACCCCGTCGGTCTGGGTCAAGCTCTCCGCCCCCTACCGCGCCGGGCTGACGCCCGACCTCGCGGCGCGCAGCCTCGACCTGCTGCGCGTGGCCTGCGGCGGCTCCGACCGCTTCGTCTGGGGCAGCGACTGGCCCCACACCCAGCATGAGGCGGAGACCAGCTATGCCACGGAGGTGACCCGGCTGCATGCGCTGATCCCCGATCCTGCGGAGCGGACGCAAATCCTCGTCCGTAATCCGGCAACGCTATTCCAATTCGCCTGAAATACAGAAACTTGGGAGGAAACCCGATGACCCTCGTCATCGTGCTGGCCATCGCCCTGGCCGTCGTGCTGGGCTATGTCACCAAGATCAACATCGGCCTGTTCGCCATCGCCTTCGCCTATATCCTGGGATGTTTCGGGCTCGGGCTGAAGCCGGGCGCGGTGATCGAGATGTGGCCGCTGAAGATCTTCTTCGTCATCTTCTCGGTCTGCCTGTTCTACAGCTTCGCCCTGGTCAACGGCACGCTGGAAAAGCTGGCCGAGCATATGCTGTACCGCTGCCGCAACGTGCCGTGGGTGCTGCCCTACGCGATTCTGGTGACGGCGACGCTGATCGCGGCGATGGGCGCCGGCTATTACACCGTGCTGGCCTTCATGGCGCCGATCACGCTGCTGATGTGCCGGCGGACCGGGCTGGACATGGTGCTGGGGGCGATGGGCGCCAATTACGGCGCGCTGGCCGGCGCCAACTTCATGTCGAGCCAGAGCGGCATCATCTTCCGCGGCCTGATGACGGCGAACGGCACCAGCGACGCCGACGCCTTCCTCTACAGCGGGGTCATCTTCGCGGCGACGCTGATCATCCCGTTCTTCGTCATCACCGCGATGCTGTTCCTGTTCGGCAACCACCGCAACCTGAACGCCTCGCTCGCCGACACCGGCCGGCCGGAGCCGCTCGACGGACGGCAGCGCGTGACGCTGACCCTGACGCTGTCGATGATGGCGCTGGTCCTGCTCGGCCCGGTGCTGCATCTGGCGATGCCCGGCAACGCCACGGTGGCCTATCTGAATTCGAAGATCGACATCGGGCTGATCGCCGGCGTCTTCTCCGTCATCGCCCTGCTGCTGAAGCTCGGCGACGAGCGCAAGGCCATCGCCTCGGTGCCGTGGTCGACGCTGATCATGATTTCCGGCATGGGGATGCTGATCTCCGTCGCCATCAAGGCCGGCACCATCGCCGTGCTGGCGGCGTGGCTCGGCAGCAGCATCCCGGCCTTCCTCCTGCCGGTGGTGTTCGGCATCGTCGCCGCCGCGATGTCGCTGTTCTCCAGCACGCTGGGCGTGGTGACGCCGACGCTGTTCCCGCTGGTGCCGGCGTTGGCGACCAGCCTGTCGTTGAGCCCGGTGCTGCTGTTCACCGCCATCGTCGTCGGTGCGCAGGCGACCTCGATCTCGCCCTTCTCGTCGGGCGGCAGCCTGATCCTCGGCGCGGCGCTGGAGGAAAACGCCCGCAACACGCTGTTCACCCGGCTGCTGTTCCGCGCCGCGCCCTTCGGCATCGTTGCGGCGGTGCTGATGAACATCGTGCTGACCTTTACGCTCTGACCGGCCGTCCCGCGGTCAGAGTGAACGCATGAACTTCTTTGGCCGTCATTCCCGCGAAGGCGGGAATCCAGCCACATCCGCCGCTGATCCGCGGAGTTTCCTGGATCCCCGCCTTCGCGGGGATGACGGCCGATAATCGATTCTAAAAGCTCACGGACTTTCAGAACTCGGCCTGTTCCGCTTCCAGATAGGCGAGGCTGATGTATTTGCCGATGTTGCTGTCCCAGCCCTTGGTCTCCGCCGCGCGGGAGGCGACGCGCGGATCGGCCAGCACGGCGGCCTTGGCCTGCTCGATCGGCTGGCCGGCCTTCACGGCGGCGGCGCATGTCTGGTAGATGCCTTCGAACAGGCTGCGCTGCCACTCCGGAACGCCGGGGCCGGGCACGCCGTGGGCCGGCAGCCAGATGCGGGTGTCGCTGTCGGCCCGCAGCCGGTCCATCGTTTCGAAAGTGCCGAGATAGGAGCCGTCGTCCATGTTGGCGATGCGGCGGTCCATCATCACATCGCCGACGCACATGACTCCGTCCTCCACCACCGAAACCGACAGGTCGGACGGTGTGTGGGCGGTGCCGTAATGGTGCAGGCGCAGCCGGACGTCGCCCAGCGACAGCTCGTCGCCATGCTTGGCGTCGCGGTTGGGGGCGACGATCCGCGTCCCGGCGGAGGCCTGCGCCGTCCATTTGACCATGGAGCTTTGCCAGAAGCTGCCCTGCACCCCCAGGATCGCCTCCCGCGTGCGGGGCAGGGCGTAGCGGGGCAGATCCTCGCCGAACGCCTCGGCGAAGGCGTGGTTACCCAGCCAGTGATCGCCGTGATAATGCGTGTTGACGATGCCGACGACCGGCTTCGGCGTCAGCGTCCGCAGCATGCGGATCGCCATCTCGCCGATCTGCAGCGAGGCGCCGCTGTCGACGACGATGACGCCGTCGCGGCCGATGACGAAGGTGATGTTCGCCATCATCCCCTGGTTCTGCGGCGTCGGGAAGCCGTCGGGCGCCTGGATGATCCAGACATGCGGGCTGACCTGGACCGGCAGGCGGTCGGGCACCGGCGGTCCCTTGACGAAGGACTCCACCCCGGCGGCGAAGGCGCGGACGGCGCCCAGTCCCGGTATGGCGGCCAGGAGTGCCGCACCGGCGGTCAGCAGGCGGCGGCGGGGCAGGCGAAGCATGCGGGATCTCCTGTGACCGTTACTGTGCGGCGACCGGCGGAACCGCGGCGATGGCGGCGGCGCGCACCCGGGCTGGCCGGTCGATGGCGAGGTCGGTCAGCACGGCACCGATCCACATCGACCACAGCACCAGCCACGCCGTCGCCGTGAAGATGGACGCGCCGGACACGCCGGCTCCGACCGCGCAGCCGCCGGCCAGCACGCTGCCGAACCCCATCATGCAGCCGCCGATGATGTAGCGCCGCATGGTGGAGCCGTCGTTGAACCCCTCCAGCTTCAGGTCGCGCCCGGCCAGCCCGGCGACGAAGGCGCCCAGCGCCACGCCGGGGATCAGCCCGGTGTCGAAGCTCCAGCGGGTGCCCGGCGGCGACAGCACCAGCATCAGGAAATCGGCCGACGGCGCGGTGAAGCTGAGGGAATGGACGGTCACCGGATCGAAGGCGGAGGATGCGGCCCGCCATGTGAACCACCAGGCGGCGGCGACTGTCGCACCGACCCCGGCCGCGCCCAGCCAGGACCATCCCGACAGGGCGTTGCGCCGTGCGATCACCACGCCCGCCGCGAACCAGCCCAATCCGAACAGCAGCGCCCCGCCATGCCCGATGCCGGCCAGCGCCAGCAGGTCGCGCTGCTGGCCGCTGATGACCCACCAGCCGTTGACCGCCTCGCGCAGCGGCGACAGGACGCCGCGCATCGCCGCCTGGGCGACCACCGCGAACACCAGACCGGACAGCAGCGCCCGCAGGTTGCCGGTGGCCGACAGCACCAGCATGCGGCTGGCGCAGGCCCGCGTCAGCGTCATGCCGCAGCCGAACATCAGCCCGCCGATGACCGCGCCCGACAGGCTGCCGGGGTTGTTGAGCTGGCGGACGCTGCCGGTGTCGAACAGCCCCAGCAGGATCAACCCCTGCGTCGCCATCAACGCGGTGGAGAAGGCGATCAGCCACACCGCCAGCCGCCCGCCGAGCCGGCCATGCGCCACCTCAAGCGTCGAGGCGCGCAGGCAGAAGCGGGACCGCTGCGCCACCACGCCGAACAGCGTGCCGATCAGCAGCCCGCCCAGCGCCATGTAACGGTCCTCGCCCAGGCTTTCCATCAGGGCGTCGACGGTGAAACCCATGGCCGTTGCCTTCTCAGGGCTTGATGTAGGCGTAATGGTCGCGCGCCTGCAGTTCGGTGATACGCACGACGCCGGACGGCGTGAATTCCGCCTCCATCACGAACTGGTCCTTGCTCAGCTTGCGCCGCTTCATGGTGATCTCGCAAACCTCGAAATGGACGCCACGGCCCTTCAGGTCGGAGATCAGCGGGCCGTAGTCGATGTTGTTCTTGGTGTCCTTGGCGCCCTCCATCAGCAGGTCGACGCCGTCGGCATGGGTGACCACGCGGATCTCGGTCTTCGGCGCCACGTCCAGATGGTTGCGGATGTTGCGCAGCGCCTTGGTGCCCTGCTCGGCGGCATTGTCGATGTGGTAGACGACCTTGTCCTGGGCCAGCGCCGGGGCGGCGCCGAGGGCGAACAGCATCAGCAGGGGTGCCAGGAAACGACGAACGCTCATGGTCTGAGCCTTTCCGGATTGGAGCTTGCCCACGCCCTCAGGCGTCGAGGCCGGGATTGCCGTCCACGCCCTTCAGGGTCGGCAGATTCAGTTGCGGCGGCGCCACCGTCTTGCGGGCGCGCAGGTTGCGGGCGACGAGGTCCCAGATCGGCTCGCCGCCGGCCGTCTTCGCCTCTTCCGCCACGGGCGCCCAGCCGGCGACCTTGTAGGTCTTCGACGCCTCCAGCGGTTTGCCGTTCAGCGTCATGTCCTGGATGCGCCGGCCGGCCGGGGCGGCGGGGTCGCAGGCGTAGGAAAGGCCGCCGACACGCACCATGTCGCCGCCCTGCTGGTAATAGGGGTCGGGGTTGAACAGGTTGTCGCAGACATCCTCCAGCACCGTCTTGATCTGCTCGCCGCTCATCTGCGTCAGCGTGACGTAGGGGTAGGTGATGGCGGTCTGATCCAGCAGGTTTTCCATGGTGATGGGCTGGCCGGGCAGCAGCGTGGTGCCCCAGCGGAAACCGGGGGAGAAGGCGATCTCCGCATCCTTTTCCGCCATCAGCGCGTCGAGGATCAGCTGGTCAAAGCTGCCGTTGAAATTGCCGCGCCGGTACAGCGTGCCCTCCGTCACCGCCAGCGTCTCACCCAGCTTGGCCTCGTACGGCGCACGGACGCGGGTGATCAGCGCCTCCATCTCCGGGTCGGCGGGCAGCAGGTTGGCGAAGACCGGCAGCAGCCGGTACCGGAAGTCGGCGACCCGTCCGCCGGTCACCTGGAGGTCGAGCAGGCCCAGGAACTTGCCGTTGGAACCTGCATTGGTGACCAGCGTCTTGCCGCCGGGGTTGGCGACGATGCTGGGCGCCGGCATGCCGTCATGGGTATGGCCGCCGAGGATGGCGTCGATGCCGCGGACGCGCGACGCCATCTTCAGATCGACGTCCATGCCGTTGTGCGACAGCACGACGACCACCGCGGCGCCGGCGGCGCGGGCGGCATCGACGGTCGCCTGCATCTCCTCCTCGCGGATGCCGAAGGTCCAGTCGGCGACCATGTAGCGCGGGTTGGCGATCGGCGTGTAGGGGAAGGCCTGCCCGATCACCGCCACCGGAACGCCGTTCACGTTCCGCAGGCTGTAGGGCTTGAACACGTCGTCGCCGAAATCGGCGGTCTTGATGTTCTGGGCGACGATCTCGATGTGGCCGGCGAAGTCCTTCTCGGCGATCTCCTGCACGCGCGCCTGGCCGTAGGTGCATTCCCAATGCAGCGTCATGATGTCGACGCCCAACAGCTTGGCGGCCTCCACCATGTCCTGCCCTTGCGTCCACAGCGCGGTGCCCGACCCCTGCCAGGTATCGCCGCCGTCGAGCAGCAGGGCGCCCGGCCGGTTTGCCCGCACCCGCTTGACCAGCGTCGCCAGATGGGCGAAGCCGCCGACCTTGCCGTACTGCCCGGCCAGCCGTTCGAAGTCCAGGCAGGTGAAGGAGTGCGCCTCGCGGCTGCCGGCCTTGAGGTTGAAATGCTCCAGCAGCCGGCTGCCCACCAGATGCGGCGCCCGCCCGGCCATCTCGCCGATGCCGAGATTGACGCTCGGCTCGCGGAAATGGATCGGCTTCAGCTGGGCGTGGCAGTCGGTGATGTGCAGAAGCGAGACGTTGCCGAAGGCCGGCGCGTCATAGACCGCGTCGGCCGCCGCTTCGGCGCGGGCCAAGCCGGCGCCGGGCAGAAGCAGGCCGGCGGCGTTGGCGGCGGCCAGGACGGTGAGGAACTCGCGGCGATTCATTGTGCCGGTCCTGATTTGGCATTGACGGGAGAGTTCGGGTCGAACAGCAGCGCCATCAGGTGCTTGATCTGCGCTTCCGCCAGGATGCCCATATGGCCGGCGCGCGGCATGTTGGAGCAGGCGTTGGCCGATTTGGCGTTGTAGATCTTGGCCCAAGCCGCCTTCATCGTCTCCTCGTCCCGGCCGCGCAACGCCCCGTACTGCAGCAGGCTGGGGCCGATGGTGCCGTATGAGATCTCGGTCGGGCTGATCTGGTGGCAGTTGTAGCAGTTGCCGCCGTTGGGGGTGTCGGCCTTGTCGGTCCAGGTGTTGCCCCGGCCGCTCTGGGCGATCTTCTCGCCCTCCTTCCAGTCGCCCAGCCATTTGCCGTCGGACGGCCATTTCACCGTCGCCAGATTGGCGGCTTCGATGCGTTGGCGCTGTGCGGCGGCGGCCGGGCTGGCGGCGGCCTCGGGGTCGGAGCAGAAGGCCTGCGTCTCGTCCTGGGTCAGGCGGTCGATTTTGGCGATGCCCTTGTCCTTGAAGCTGGAAGCCAGCATGCGGGAGAAGGCGGCATCGTCGGCCCCCGGTCCCCAGGAGGGCGCGACCTTCGTCTCGGAAAGGGCGGGGCCGGCCAGCAGCAGGACGGCAAGGAAGGCAGCGTGTTTCATGGCGTGTTTCATGACGGCCTCCCTCAGCGCTTGATTCCGGGTGTCTTCATCGGCGCGCCGTTGGCGTTGGCGGCCATGAACATCGACAGGGCGATGGTGGCGTCGGAGGTGTAGACCGGTTCGGGGAAGCGCTGCTGGCGGAAGCAGTCGTTCAGCCGCCACTGCATCGACCACATCTGACCGGAGCTGACACGGTAGGCCGGCCAGCTGCCCCAGCCGGCCGCGGCGCCCTTCGGTCCCGGAATATAGGGGAGATCCTGCAGGCGGATGCGCGTGTTCTCCTGACCGTGGCAGGTGGCGCAGGCGAAGTCGTAGGGGCCGCCCTGATAATAGAACATCCGCTTGCCCAGGTCGTACATCGCCTGTTCCTTGGGATGGCTGGGCTTTACCGCGATGGGATCGTCCTTGGACTGGCCGGAGATATAGGCGGCGAGCGCGATCATCTCCTCCTTCGGCGGGGCGGTGAAGGACGCCTCGATGTAGGGCTTCGGGTCCTTGCCCTGCAGCGTCTCCATGCAGGTCAGCAGGCGCGATTCCAGATCCTGGACGCGGTCGGTGTCGGCGAAATAGCGCGGAAGCCGGGCATAGGCGCCCTTGACCACGCCGGGGCCGAGGCCGAGATCGCATTTTTCCAGCGACGCCTTCTTCGGGCCGGCCGGCGTCTTCCACAGCTCCTCGCCGCTCAGCTCGAACAGTTCGGCGGGGTTGCCGTCCTGCAGGGCCTCGCGGTAGGCCTCGATGCCCTCCTGCGCCGCATCCTTCTGCTGGGCGTAGGCCGCCGTCGCCGACACCGCTAGGAACGCCGCAATCCCAATGCTTACGCGGTCCATTTTTCCCCCCTCCCGTCCTTGTTCTTGTCCGCCCGCAAGTGCCGCGTCAGGTAACGGCCTTTAAGTGACGGTGGCCTCGTCGGTGCGGGTGTCGCCCTTGCTGTCGACCCAGGTGACGGACACCTTGTCGCCGGCCTTGCCGCCCTTGACCTTGAAGGCGAGGTAGGGGTTCTTGGAAATCGACGGCCCCCATTGCGCCTGCATCACCGTCTTGCCGTCGAGTTTGGCGGTGACCTCGTTGATGAACCAGGCGGGGATGACCGTGCCGCTGGCGTCCTTGCGCTGGCCGGTCTCCATCTCGTGGCTCATCAGCACCTTGATCTCGGTGACGCCGTCCTTGTTGGAGGCGCGGATCTTCATCGGATTGCCCATGGTCTTCTCTCCCGTCTATCCGTTCAGCCGCCGCAGCCGCCGAGCGTCACCTTGATTTCCTTGGAGGCCGCGTAGAACTTGCCGTCCGCCTTCACCAGCACCATGACGTTGGAGGTCTGGCCCATCTTGATGCGGGCGGTGACCTCGGGGATGGTGTCCGGCCCCATGTCGAAGGCGGCGGCCAGCATGTTGGGGTTCTTTTCCACCAGGATGGCGATCCGTTCGGTCTTGGGCAGCTTGCTGACCGCCTGGACCGGAACCACCGCCCCGTTCTCCGCGATGTCGGAGGCGATGATCTGCACGTCGCCGCTGTTGGCCGGTGCGCCGGCGCCCAGCGCCTTCAGCGCGTCGTCCATCGTCTTGGCGTCGAAGGCGGTCTTGTCCCAATTGGCAAGCGCCACCCGCGGCACCACGAACCCGGCCGCCGCCAGCGCCCCCAGGAAGGTCAGTACCTGACGCCGTTCCATCGCTGCCTGTGTCATGAGAGTTGCTCCTCCTCGGTCTCGTTACTTCTGCGGCGCGCCGGACAGGATCCAGGCGACCAGGGTCTTGGCGTCGTCGATGCTGAGGTCGTCCTGCGGCGGCATCGGCACGGCGCCCCAGGACCCCTCGCCGCCAGCCTTGACCTTGGACACCAGGGCCTCGGCATTGTTCTTGCCGCGATAGCGGGCGGCGATCTCGCTGTAGCTCGGGCCGACGATGCGGGTGTCGACGGCATGGCAGGACAGGCAGCCGGACTTCTCCGCCAGCGCCAGGACGGGGGAGGGTGCTTCCGCCGCCGCCGTGTCGGGACCGGTGCGCTGGCCGCGAACCGGCCCGATGACGCGGTTCTGCTCGGCGATGTTGCCGTGGGCGCCGCGGGCATGCTCGGGCAGTTGCGAGGCCAGTTCGGCCTTCGGCTTGCAGTCGGTCATGCAGACGGCGTTGGCGGTGTCGGGCTTGGCCGCCATGCCCGGAAAATCGGGGCCGGGCCACAAAGAATGGGCGGTTGTCATGCCGTTGCGGTTCGGCATCCGCTGCTGCACGTCGCGGATCGTCGCGTCGGTCAGGGTGAAGTCGTCGGGGACGATCTCCGCGAGGTTCAGAAGATAGGCCAGAACGGCATAGACGTCGTCGTCGCTCAGCGACTTCGGCGCGTTCCACGGCATGGCGCGGCGGATGTAGTCGTAGAGGGTTGACACGCTGGCGACCTTCATGAAGGTCGTCCGCGCCGGGAAATCGGTGCGCTTCAGCGCTGCGACATGGCCGGTCTTGATGTCCTCGGCGGTGGTGCCGCCGACCAGCGGGTTGAAGACGCTGTTGCTCTCACCGAAGGTGCCGTGGCAGCTGGCGCATTTCTCCTCCCAGATCTCCATGCCGCGCGACACGGTGCCGGAGCCCTTGGGCAGGCCGGTGAAGTCGGGGCCGACGTCGATGTCCCAGGCCTTGACCTCGGCCGGGGTGGCCGGGCGGCCGACGGTGGAGGCACCGTCCGCCAGCACCGGCGCCGCCCAGGCGAGCATCGCGCCGAACGCGGATGCCAGGAGGGCCGCTTTACAGGATCTGGACATTGTTCACGTCCCCGCTTTCGGCGACCTGCCAGGTCTGGATCGCGTTGTTGTGGTAGATCGACCGCGTGCCGCGCACCGCGCGCAGCTGGCCGTAGGCGGGCTGGACGAAGCCGGTCTCGTCCATGGCGCGCGACTGCAGCAGCGCCGGCCGGCCGTCCCAGTTCCAGGGCAGGGTGAAGCGGGTCAGGCATTTGGACAGGACCGGCGTCTGCAGGGTCGCTTGCGTCCAGTTGATGCCGCCGTCGACCGACACGTCCACCCGCTTGATGGCGCCGCGGCCCGACCAAGCGAGCCCGCTGATGGTGAAAAATCCCTTGTCCAGCAGTTGCTGGCCACCCGACGGGCTGGTGATGACCGACTTGCATTCCTGGATGGAGGTGTATTGCCGGTGCTGGCCGTCGGGCATGAGGTCGATGTAGTGGACCGCCTCGTCCTTGGCGGCATAGGGACGGTCGCCGACCTCGATCCGGCGCAGCCATTTCACCCACGAGACGCCCTGGACTCCCGGCACCACGAGGCGCAGCGGATAGCCGTTCTCCGGCCGCAGCATCTCGCCGTTCTGGCCGTAGGCGACCATCACCTCGCCGGACATCACCAGCTCGATCGGGATGGTGCGGGTCATCGACGACCCGTCGCCGCCCTCCGCCAGGATGAATTTGGCGGCCTTCAGGTCGGCGCCGCAATATTCCAGCAGCGTGCGCAGCGGCACCCCGGTGAACTCGCTGCAGGACAGCATGCCGTGGGTGTACTGGACGGTCGGAACCGCGACGTTGCCCCACTCCATGCCGGTGTTGGCGCCGCATTCGATGAAGTGCATGCGCGACACCGGCGGCAGCCGCATGATGTCGTCCATCGTGTAGACCCTGGGCGTCTTCACGAATTCCGGCCGGGAGCCGTTGATCATCAGCCGATGCCGGGTCGGGTCGATGTCCTGCCAACCCTGGTGGTGCCGCTCGAAATGCAGGCCGGAGGGCGTAATGATGCCGAACAGACCCTGCAGCGGCGCAAACGACACGCTGGCGGCGGCGACCTGGGTCAGGCCGGGGCTTTGCCGGCGCACCAGCCCGCGCTCGTGCTTCGACGGCAGGCCGTAGGGATTGGCCGCCACCGGCTGGCCCAGGCTGCTGCCCCAGGGGGTGGGCTTCAGGATGTCGGGATCGCCCTCAGCATTGGGGGCCGCGTCGGCCGCTGCCGCCGTACGGCCGCCCAGCGTCGCCGCGGCGGTGGCGCCGGCCGCCGCCAGAAAGCTGGCGCGCAGGAAATCGCGCCGTCCCTTGCCGACCTGTCCGATCTCGTCGGGGGTCAGGAAGTTTTCGGGCGCCCGCCGCAACCGGCCGGACAGTGCATCCGCGCCGGGGACGAGCGGATCGGTTCGGGGAGTCGCCTCTCCCGTTGGCCGCAACTTGCTCATGTCCGTCCCATTTCCTTCCGGTTCGCTGCCGGTATCTTTGTCACGCCGATGGTACGTGCAGCGAACAATCGCCGCCATCGGGTCGATTCCGGTGGCGACCAAGGGTAAACCCTTGCTTTTGGAATGGAGTGGCGGCGGAAGCCTCTGATTTCGCTCGCTAAACCCGGTCGCCGGGCGTCAGCGCCAATCGCGCGAGTTCGGCGACGGAGCGGGCGCCCATCTTCTCCATCACCATCTGGCGATGGCCCTCAACCGTCTTGACGGAGATCGACAGCGCCGTCGCGATCTCCTTGTTCTGGCGGCCGTCGAGCACCAGGGCCAGCACCTCGCGCTCGCGGCGGCTCAGTTGGGCCATCCGCGCCTCGACCGCCTCGCGACCGGCGCTGCGCACCAGCACCTCGCGGCATTTGCGGATGGCGGCGTTGACGGTGTCGAGCAGCGCCTGATCCTTCCAGGGCTTCTCGATGAAGTCCTCGGCCCCGCCCTTCAGCGCGGCGACGGCCAGCGGCACGTCGCCATGGCCGGTGACCATGATGACCGGGCGCTTGCAGCCATGGTCCTTGAGGTGGCGCAGCAGTTCGATCCCGCTCATGCCCGGCATGCGGACGTCCAGCAGGACGCAGCCCGGCCGCAGCGGCGGACGCAGGTGCGGCGAGGCCAGGAATGCCTCGGCCGACGCGAAGCTCTCGCAGGCGATGCCGACGGAGGCGAGCAGATACTGGACCGAACTGCGCATCGCCTCGTCGTCGTCCACCACCAGAACCAGGGGGGCGTCGGTCATGTGTTGGTCTCCTGGATGGACGATGGGACGGACGATGATGATACGGCTTCCCCTGCGGCCGGCGGCAGGATGAAGCGGACGGCCAGTCCGCGCGGCACACCGGGCACCGCCCAGATGCGGCCGCCATGGCGCTCGACAATAGTGCGGCAGATCGACAGGCCGAGCCCCAGACCGCCGGGCTTGGTGGTGAAGAAGGGCTCGAACATGCGCCGCCGCGAGTCCTCCGGCGCGCCCGGCCCGGAATCGCGCACCTCGATCATCACCATCCCGCCGGACAGCGCGGTCCGCAGCACGATCTCACCGCCGCCGCCACCATTATTGCCGCTCCGCGTCGCCTCCACCGCATTCTGCAGCAGGTTCAGCAGAACCTGCTGAAGCTCCACCTTGTCGGCCCTGACCTCGGGCAGCCCGTCGGCCGGCTCGGTTACGATGGACAGTCCGGGGTCGGTCGGCGCGCCGAACAGTGACAGGGTTTCCTCCACCACGGCATTCACAGAAAGGGCGGAGCGCTGGGCGTCGCGGCGGCTGACGAAGCCGCGGGTGCGCTGGATGATCGCCGCGGCCCGCTCCGCCTGCTCGGCGACCGACCGCGCCCCGGCGCGCAGCATCCCCAGGTCGGGTGCGGGGGCGTCGAGGATGCGGCTCATGCCGCCGGCGAAATTTCCGATGGCCGCCAGCGGCTGGTTCAACTCATGGGCGATGTTGCTGGCCATCTCCCCGACGATGCCCAGGCGGGAGAGCTGGTCGCGCTCCTCGCGCAAGCGCAGAGCGGTGGCTTCTGCGCGTTCGCGCTCGGCGATCTCGCGTACCAGTTCGGCGGTGCGGCGGCGGACCAGAACCTCGACACGGGCGGAATGGACCATCCACCACAGCACCGCAGCCGCCGCGATCGCCAGCCAATGCCAATTCTCGCTGAGAACCTCCTCCAGCGTCGGCGGGGTCTTCGGATAGGGGCCGATGTGCAGGGTGCGGAACAGTTCATGCACCGACGTGTAGTCGAGCGACGCGGTCCAGGTCGGCCCGTCCGCCGTCGGCATTGTCAGCAGCGCCGCGGCGACGCGCCGGGCCAGATCGCGCGGCGTGTGCGCCAGCCGGGCGAAGGGCCAGTCGGGATACAGCCGCGACGACACCCGGCAGGGCAGCTCGCCGGGCGGCTTTTCGCCGACCACCGCGAACTCGTCCGGAGCGATGCGCCCTTGCGCGGTCATCTCCTCCAGCAGGCAGGCGCGCAGCACGCCGGCGTCGGCGCTGCCGTCGCGCACCGCATCCACCACCCCTTCCATCGGAAAACCGACCGTCGTCAGCTCCGCCAGATCGGTGAAGGGGCGGACGCCTGCCTCCTCCATCTCGCGCCAGGCGATCTGGAAGCCGCCGAAGGCGTCGGTCGACACCACCGCCAACCGCTTTTTCTTCAGGTCGGCCAGCTTGCCGATCCCGGCCCGGTCGGTGCGGCGGATGATGGTCGACCCTACCGCGGCAATGGGCGTGTCCGGTGTCCCCGATTCCAGCGTCGCGATGCGCGTCACCGCGAAGCGCGCCTCCAGCGTGACGTAGCTGCCGGGGTTGGTGATGACGAAATCGACCTGCCGGTCGGCGACGGCCAGCACCATGCCGGCGAGGTCGAGCGGCAGCATGACGAAGCGGCGGTCGGGGATCGCCCGCTCCAGATAGGCCAGCGTCGGTTCCCAGTCATGGGCCGCCCGCTCCGACCCGCGGTAGGCGAGCACACCGACGCGCACCGTTTCGGGCTCGGCCCTTGCGGTGGCCGCGGAGATCAGTACGACACATGAAACTATCAGTGATTTCCACATAATCGCCAGCATAGCCCGAAGAATTGCGGGCGGGCTATGGCATCCTGTCGCCGGCGCGACCATCCGTCCCACTTCCCCGCGCCTTCGGAGCACCAATCTGTAAGGCCCGGGAGTAACGGATCATGGCTCATCTCGCAGAGACACGCACAAGCAGTCCTTCGCCGGTCGACGTACCATGGCACGCGCTGGACGCGTCCGCCGTCGCCGCCCAGCTCGACAGTCCGGCCGATGGGCTCGGCAGCGACGAGGCGGCGGCACGGCTGAAGCACTTCGGCCCCAACCGCCTGACCCCGCCGAAGCGGCGCCCGGCATGGCTGCGCTTCCTGGCGCAGTTCCACAACCTGCTGATCTACGTGCTGCTGGCGTCGGGCACGGTGGCGCTGCTGCTGCGCCATTGGACGGATGCCGGCGTGATCTTCGGCGTCGTGCTGGTCAATGCGCTGATCGGCTATATCCAGGAGGACAAGGCCGAGCAGGCGCTGGAGGCGATCCGCAACCTGCTGTCGCTCCACGCGGTGGTGCTGCGCGACGGCCATGCCGTGACCCTGGCGGCGGATGAGTTGGTGCCCGGCGACCGCGTGTTCCTGGTCTCCGGCGACCGCGTGCCGGCCGATCTGCGGCTCGACCGGACCAAGGGCCTGCTGGTGCAGGAGGCGGCGCTGACCGGCGAATCGGTTCCCACCGTCAAGTCCGCCGCCGCCGTCGCCGCCGATGCGGCGCTGGGCGACCGCGGCGGCATGGCCTATGCCGGCACGATGGTTGTCCAGGGCCAGGGCACCGGCACCGTTGTGGCGACCGGCGACGCGACGGAGGTCGGGCGCATCGGCCATCTGCTGGCCTCCGTGTCGTCCGTTGCGACGCCGCTGCTGGTGTCGATGGAGCGGTTCGGGCGCTGGCTGACCGGCGGCATCCTTCTGTTGGCGGCGGTCACCGTCGCCTACGGGCGGCTGGTCTGGGACGAGCCGTGGCAGGACATGATTCTGACCGCGGTCGGGCTGGCGGTGGCGGCGATCCCGGAAGGGCTGCCGGCGGTGATGACCATCACCATGGCGGTGGGCGTGACCCGCATGGCCCGGCGCAACGCCATCATCCGCCATCTGCCGGCGGTGGAGATGCTGGGGTCCGTCCGCACCATCTGCACCGACAAGACAGGGACGCTGACACGCAACGAACTGCTGGTGACCGATGTCGTCACCGCCGACGCGACCTATCGGGTCGGCGGCGGCGGCTATGCCCCGGAGGGGGAGATATGCCGCGACGGCCGGCTGGTCGACCCGTCCGGGGAGCCGCTGCTGCTCGATCTGGCGCGCGCGGCGCTGCTGTGCAACGACGCCGCCCTGCACCGCGATCCGGGCGGCGCGTGGCAGCTGACCGGCGACCCGACCGACGGCGCGCTGCTGGCGCTGGCGATGAAAGCGGGGCTGGACCCGGCGGATGAGGCCCGGCGCACCCCGCGCCGCGACGCACTGCCCTTCGAATCCGAACGCCAGTACATGGCGACCCTGCATCACGACCATGCCGGGCACGGCATCCTGGTGGTGAAGGGCGCGCCGGAACGGGTGCTGGCGCTCTGCGAACGGGAGCGGCACGGCGACGCGACCGCACCGCTCGACCTGCCGCGCTGGGCTGCCCTGACCGCCGAGCTGGCCGGGCAGGGGCAGCGGGTGCTGGCGCTGGCGATGCGCCGCACCTCCATCGAGCTGTCGGAACTGAATGCCGAGGATCTGCGGGAGGAGGGGCTGGAGCTGCTCGGCCTCTGCGGCCTGATCGATCCGCCGCGGGAGGAGGCCCTGGTGGCGGTCGCCGCCTGCCGGCAGGCCGGCATCACGGTGAAGATGATCACCGGCGACCATGCCGCCACCGCCGCCGCCATCGGCCGGCGCTTCGGCCTGGGCGACGGCCTGCGCGGCGGCGTCATCAGCGGCCCGGAGCTGGACCGGCTGGACGAGGCCGGATTCGCCGCCGCGGCCCATGCCAACAGTGTCTTCGCCCGCACCACGCCGGAACACAAGCTGCGGCTGATCGCGGTGCTCCAGGCGGCGGGCGACACCGTCGCCATGACCGGCGACGGCGTCAACGACGCCCCGGCGCTGAAGCGGGCCGACATCGGCGTCGCCATGGGCCGCGACGGTACGGAGGCGGCCAAGGAGGTGGCGGCGATGGTGCTGGCCGACGACAATTTCGCCTCCATCGTCCATGCGGTGGAGGAGGGGAGGACCGTCTACGACAATCTGCGCAAGACGATCCTGTTCATGCTGCCGACCAACGGCGCCCAGGCGGTGGTGATCCTGCTGGCGGTGCTGTCCGGCAGCATCCTGCCGATCACGCCGGTGCAGATCCTGTGGGTCAACATGGTCACCGCCGTGACGCTGGGTCTGGCGCTGGCCTTCGAGGCGCCGGAACCCGGCGTCATGGCCCGCCCGCCGCGCCCGCGCGACGAGCCGATCCTGGTCGGCCGGCTGGTGTGGCGGATGGTGGTGGTGCTGATGCTGCTGGTGGCGGCCAGCTTCGGCTTCTTCCATTACCACCGGATGCAGGGCGACGGGATCGAGATAGCGCGGACCATCGCCGTCAACGCCCTGGTGGTGGGGGAGATCTTCTTCCTGCTGAGCGCCCGCGGGCTGCGCGGCGAGGCGGGGGGCCGGCTGGGGCTGCTGTCGGGTCTGGCCGGCAGCCGGCCGGTCTGGCTGTCCATCGCCCTGATGATCGTGCTGCAACTGGCCTTCACCTACGCGCCGCCCTTGCAGGCCCTGTTCGGCACCGCCGCCGTCGGCGTCACCGCCTGGGTAGGGATGATCGCCGTCGGTGCCGGGCTGTTCGTGCTGATGGAGCTGGAGAAGCGGCTGCCGGGAGGTTGAGCCCGCCTCACCGTTCCCCGCCTTACCGTTCAAGGACATATTGTCCCGGCGCCGGGCAGAGCGGGCCGAAGCCGCGCTTCGCCGACCCGACGGCGCGCGCCGCCACCGGCTCCGCGTCCGACTGGCGGTCCAGCCAGTCGGCCCAGGGGCGCCACCACGACCCGGTGGCGGCAGGCGTCGAGTCCAGCCACAGGTCGGGGTCGACATAGCGGTCGTCCGGTCCCCGCTCGCTCATGCGGTATTGGCGGTCGGGACGGTCGGGGCCGGCGACGATGCCGGCATTGTGGCCGCCGTCGGTCAGGAGGAAGGTGATGGCGGTGTCGCTCTGCAGGTTGATCTTGTAGACCGACCGCCAGGGTGCCACATGGTCGCGCCGCGTTCCGACGGCGAAAATCGGCGCCCGGATGTCGGACAGGGCGACCGGGCGGCCCTCCACCCTGTAGCGTCCTTCCGACAGGTCGTTGCCCAGCAGCAATTGGTGCATGTATTCCGAATGCATCCGGTAGGGCAGCCGCGTGCCATCGGCATTCCAGGCCATCAGGTCGGTCACCTCGGGCCGCCGGCCGCGCAGATATTGCTGGACCGCCTGCGACCAGATCAGGTCGTTCGATCGCAGCATCTGGAAGGCGCCGGACATCTGCGTGGTGTCGAGGTATCCCGCCTCCCACATGATGTCCTCCAGGTAGGCGACCTGGCTTTCATTGATGAAGAGCATCAGTTCGCCGGCTTCCGTGAAGTCGGTCTGGGCCGCCAGAAGAGTCATCGTCTTCAGCCGGCGGTCCCCGTCGCGGGCCATTGCGGCGGCGGCGATCGTCAGCAGCGTGCCGCCCAGGCAATAGCCGCAGGCATGCACGGGCGGCGGCGGCCGGTCTTCCGTGCCACAGATCGCGCAGATGGCGTCGAGCGCCGCCATCACCCCCAGCCGCCGGTATTCGTCGAGACCGTAGTCGCGCATCTCCGGCCCCGGATTGCGCCAGGAGATGGCGAACACCGTGAAACCACGGCCGACCAGATAACGGATCAGGGAATTTTCGGGCGACAGGTCGAGGATATAGTATTTCATGATCCAGGCCGGCACGATCAGCACCGGTTCGGCATGGACCGACCCAGTCGATGGTGCGTACTGGATCAACTCGATCAGCTCGTTCCGGAAGACGACGCTGCCCGGCGTCACCGCCACATCCCGGCCGACTTGGAACGCATCGAAGCCCTTCGCCTGCTGTCCGGTCATCAGCCGCAGGGCGTCTTCCGCCCAATTGGCCATGCCGAAGGCGAAGTTCAGTCCGCCGGTGGCGATGACCGTGCGTAGGGTCTCGGGATTGGTGAAGGGGGTGTTGGACGGCGCCGCCACGTCGAGAAGCTGACGGGCGACGAACGGCACGATGCGGGCGTTGGCTTGCGACAGGCCGGGGACGCCGGTGGTTGCGTTGTGCATCCACTGTTGCGCCAGCAGAAAGGACTGGGCATAGAGCGAGTAGGGAAACTGCCGCCAGTCGGGATGGGCGAAGCGGCGGTCGCCCGGCAGCGGTTCGATGCAGGGCGGGGTGTCGCGGTCGATGGCCGCGGCCCCGGCATAGACCATCAGCCGCACCAGCTTGCGCACCGCCTTGTCGGCCAGCACGGCCTGCTTGCCCGGCGCATTGCCCAGATGCATCGCCCAGTCGGCAAAGGCCAGCGTTACCGCCGCCGGCGAGACCGACAGGGTGAAACGTCCCTGCCATGCATGCACCAGCCGGTCGATGATCTCGCCGCTGAAGGGCAGGTAGGGAAATCCATAGGCCGGGCTGCGCATCGCCGTTCCCGGCATCTCCGTCGGAACAGCCGCGGCGGGTGCAGGTGCGGACTGGCCGGGGGCGACAGGCCGGTCGGCTTTCAATTGGGCCATCGGCATGGCTCTTCTCCTTGGCTTGGCAACCGTCTGTGCAACGGTGTCACCCATCCCAGCAGCTTGGGGAGAGCCCGGCCTTAACGTCGGTTAAGGCCGGCATCGGAAAGCCATGGCTGAATGGAGTCATTCTCCCGATTCGGTTGCACGAATGCCGTTCAGGGAGGCCGGCAATGGAGTGCGAAACCGCCATTGACGAATTTCAAAACCGCAAAATAGGGAGACGGGCCATGGTCATCACCTTCGAAGACTGTGTCGGCATGAGCGGACTGACGAAGGAGGAGATCGACGCGATCGCCACGCACGAGCATCTGCCGGAGATCGTCGCCTCCGAACTGGGCAGCTATCTGGTCGCGACCGAAGCGGGGCAGGGCGAAATCCGCCGCATGATCGAGGACGACATCGCCGAGGCGAAGGCGCACGGACAGCTTGAGCGGACCGTGCTGCTGAAACTCGTCCTGTGCCATTTCCTGCAGGAACATGCGGCCGCCCGTACCGTCGATCCCTGACGGACGGGATCGCCGGCGGCCGGTCTGACCGTCGGCGATCCTGTATTCAGCGGCGCTACTGGCGCGGCCGGGAGATCAGGACGTGGTCAGGACTTGGCGATCTCGATGGTGCGCTTGGTGGGCTTGCTCGGCTCGGCCTTCGGCAGCACGATGGTGAGCACGCCGTTCTTCATGCTGGCGGTGATCGCCTCCGCCTTCACATTGGCCGGCAACCGGAAGGTGCGGGCGTACAGACCATAGCGGCGCTCCGAGAAGTAGCGGTTCTTGTCCTTTTCTTCCGTCTCCTCCTTCTTCTCGGCCTTGACGGTCAGGATGTCGTCCTGGATGGAAACCTCGGCATCCTTCTCGTCCATGCCGGGGATTTCCAGGGTGACGCGGTACTCGGTCTCCCGTTCCTCCACTTCGGCCGGGGGTACGATCGCCTCCAGGTCGGCGTCGCCGCGCAACAGCGGCTCCAGGCCGAATGCCGGGCGGCGGCTCCACGGGAAGCGCATCATCGACGACGCCTCGTCGAACAGGCGGTCGAACTCGTCGCGCAGCGCGAAAAGCGGATGGCGATTGCGCTCCGCGACTTCCTTGGCCGCCAGACCGGTGCTCTTGATTTCCTTCGGCTTTTCGGCGGCGTTCGTTTCGGTCATGGTCATGGCATCCTCCTGGTTTTTCCTTGGGATTACCCTTGTGACGCAATGGCTTTTAGCACCCGGCGGAGCCGGCCGACTTTATCTGGATTAAGGCCGGTCGATGTTTCGCCGGAGAAGGCGGTCGACGCTGCGGTTCGCCCGGTCGATCGGGATGGCGAAGCCGATGCCGCTGTTGCCGACGGCCGACCCGATCAGGCTGTCGTTGACCCCGACCAGCTCGCCCCGGAGAGTCACCAGCGCGCCGCCCGAATTGCCGGGATTGATCGAGGCGTCGGTCTGGATGAAGGAACCGTCGGGTTCGGTCGGATTGCGCGCGCCCAGCCCGCTGACGATCCCCAGCGTCGCGGTTTGGGCGAGGCCGAACGGGTTCCCGATCGCCACCACGAAATCGCCCACGCGCAGTTCGTCGGAATTCCCCAGCGGCACCGCCACGAGGTCGCGCGCCTCGACCTGGATCACCGCGATGTCGCCGGCCGCGTCGGTGCCGACGATGCGGCCGGGGAGGCTCCGTGCGTCCTTCAGCGTGACGGTGATGTCGTCCGCCCCATCGACAAGGTGGCGGGTGGTGAGGATTGTGCCGGTGGGCGCGTCGATGACGATTCCGGACCCTTGGACGAGGAACCGCCCCTCCTCCGGCTGCATGCGCTTGGGCAGGCCGAGCATGGCGCGGAACTCCGGGTCACGGATCAGGGCCATCTCCTCGGCGGAGAACTGGCCGCTTGCCGCGATGCTGACCACCCCCGGCAGGACCCGCTCCAGCATGGGAGCAAGCGTCGGCATGGCATTCGGCGGCAGGGACGGCGATTCGAGGGAGCCGTTCAGGGCGCAGGCGCCGAGGCTCGCCAGCACCGCCGATCCGATCGCCGTGCGTCGCACCAGATCGACGATCCGTTTTGCGATCTGTCGAGACATGCGCTGCGCCCCTGGCTGCTATCGCCGCACCTCCCGGCCGGCGCGGAACCCGCACCGGCAGGGAGGCTTCCTCATTTGCCCTGTATGGTCTGGATGTAATAGACCAGCTCCAGGATCTTGCCGCGCACGACCTGTTCCGACCCCCAGGGCCAGAAGTCCTGCACCGACTCGGCCCTGAACGCCGATCCCCAGACCGGCATTTCCCGCGGGCCATGGGCACCGATCGCCTCGCGCCCATCGATCATCCCATAGAGATAGTCGAGCGGGAAGACGCCCTTGTTGCGCTCGCGGATGGTGGTCAGATCCGCAGGCTTCCTGGTGAGGTAATCGGCGTAGGGACCGTCGCCATGGCCGGAGCGGCCGTGGCACACCGCGCAGTTGGCGAAGTAGGAGGATTGACCGATCGGCTCGTCGGACTTTCCGGTGGCCTTTTCGGAGCGCGATTGCGCAAGCGCCGGCGAGCACAGCGCAGCGATGCCCATGACCATGACGATCCGGGCGAAAAGCCGCCCGCCGGACAGGGTAGGGTGCATGGTGCCCTCCATCGTTGATGTCGGAACAGAATGGCGCAGGGCGGAGCGTGGGGCCTTAACCGGGATTAATGCCGCGGCGATGAGATCGTCCGATCCTGGTCTTGGGAATGTCGGGAACGCCCCGGTCCCGTCAGTCGGAGGGATGGACCATGTACCGCAAGATCCTTGTTCCGCTGTCCAACGCGGCCGGCAGCATGGATGCCGCGCTCGACGCCGCACTCTTCATCGGCCGCGTCTTCGGATCCCGTGTCGAGGTGCTGTATGCGCGCCCCAGCCCGGAGAACCTGATCCTAGTGCTCGGGAAAGGCTTTGCCGGCACGATGCTGGAAAACGCCATGCGGGAGGTCCAGGCGAAGATCGCGCGGGATTGCGAGGCAGCCCATGAGCGGATGCAAGGGCATCTCCGCCAAGCGGCAGCGGCCGGCCGTGATGCGGAGATGGTCTGGCGGGAGGTCGAAGGGCCGGCCGACAAGATGATCGCGTCGGAAGGGCGCTTCGCGGATCTCATCCTCTTCGCCAAGCCCAAGCATGACGGCGTGACCGACAGCGTCTGGCGGTCGATGTTCGATGCCGCCCTGTTCGGAACGGCCCGCCCGGTGATCCTGACTCCCTTCTCGGCCGTGCGGCCCATCGGGTCGAAAATCATGATCGCGTGGAACGGGAGCCCTCAGGCAACCAGGGCCATGGTGGCGGCGTTGCCCCTGCTGCGCCATGCGCAGGAGGTCCTCATCGGAACCTTCGGATTGGGGGACGGCATTCACGCCGATACGGAGCGGCTGCAGGACTATCTGATGATGCAGGGGGTCGAGGCCAAGGCCGAACATCTGCCGGCAAGCCTGCGCGAGACCGGCAGCGTCCTGCTTGCGATGGCGGCCCAATTCGGCGCCGACCTGCTCGTCATGGGCGGGCATGGCCGCAACCGCTTGCGGCAGTGGACGTTGGGAAGCACCACGTCCCATGTGGTGGGGCTGGCCGCCATACCGGTGCTGATGGTGCATTGAGGCATGGTCGCGCCCGCACGATGGGGGATGGTCATTGGATGTGGGTGGAGGCACTGCGCCAGACGCCCTCGCGCCAGCGGTTCGGCTCCAGTGGCGGAGACGGGAGGACTGCGGAGCAGGGCGCCGGCGTTGCGGTCATCTCCGCCAGACCGGCCAGCCGCTGCCAGTCCATCACGCGCAGGCGCCCCTTGGCGAAGGACAGCAGCCCGGCGGCCCGCATTTCCTTCAAGGTCCGGCAGACGTGAACCGAGGTCAGGCCGGTCGCGTCGGCGATCACCGTCTGGCTGATCGGAAGCGCGAACTCGTCCATGCCGGCTCCGGCCTCCCGGAACTGGCGTTGGCACAGCGCCAGCAGGAGACGGGCGATCCGTTCGGCCGCTGTGCATGTGCCGAGCCCGCCCAGCAGACGCCAGTCCGAGATCGTCTCCGCCGCCAGAAGCGACCACATCCGCGATGTCAATTCGGGTGCGGACTGGCAGAATCGCAGAAGCGGCTGGCGCGGGATCGGACAGGCGGTGAGGTCGGTCAGCGCCTCCACCGTGCAGGGCATGCAGCCGTCGGCCGTCGTCTCGAACCCGACCATGCTGCCGGGCATGGCGAAGCGAAGCACCTGTCGACGCCCGTTCTCGTGGAAGACGGACACCGCCGCCCAGCCCCGGCGAACGATGAACACCATCTCGCTGCCGTCCCCTTCGGCGAAGACGCAGCCACCCGCAGGCACATGCCAGAGCGGGTGCTTGATGGTGCCCAGCGCCTGGAGTTGCGCGTCGGAGGCGCTTGCGCATAGCCCGTCGCGTCGAACCGGGCAGGATTGGCATTCGGGCCGCATGGGATGCCTTTCTCGCATGTGCCTAATGTTTCGGCTCGCTCCGGCTTTTCAGATGCAACTGGGAGAGCACTTCAGCCTGCGCCAGGGAATCGATCAGGGCGGAAACGATCACGTGGCTGCCGATGGGGCCGTCCGCCGCTTCCTGGGCCGCATCCAGATGTCCGTCGAGACGGCAGGCCACGGTCAGCTTGACGGCGACGCCGAGCGGGGTTTGGGCCGGGGTGCAGATGAGCGAGCGCAGCAGCCAGTTCCGCCGGGCGGCTTCGCCGTCTTCGGATTCGCGGTAGCGCTCGTGCAGCAGCAGGAGAGCGTGATCGCTGTGCGAGCCGCTTGCAAGTGCGGCGACAGCAAAGCTCAAGAGTTCTGCGTAGAGCGCTTCGCTGTTCGAAAAGCCATGCGATGACGACATGGTCGTCTCCACAGAACCGTCAGAGAGCGGTGAGGGCGATGAGGCAATCGACTTGGAATCAAAATTTGCGCCCCGGTAAGGTGCGGGCGATTTGACATGGATCAAACCTGCGGAAACCCATACCAAAGAGTCGTCGGCCTATTCAGAACGGCATGGCTTTGCAGTTCTTGCGGGGGGGCGCTGCGGATCGGCATGCAGGGGGCCTTCGGCCCGGCGGCGCAATGGGCAGCCTGATCGCTTTGCGGGCAGTCCGGGCGCCATCGGAGCGACCAAAGTGCTGACGGAGGGTCAAGGACGGGACTGGTACGGGTGTTGCACAGCCTTTGCGCCTTCATCCCGCCTTTTCCTCTTCACCACAGGAGCACCGCCATGAAGCGCGAAGACGTCACTGAAAAGATCCTCAGCAAGAAGCGTCTGGCGCGGCTGACCTGGGCGGAGATTGCCGGGCGTATCGGCGGCGCCTCTCCCATTCTGATCACCGCGGCGCTGATGGGACAGATGCCGATGACAGCCGAACAGGCGGCCGTCGCGGCGGAACTGTTCGGCCTGGACGAGGAGGAGACGCTGCTTCTCCTGGAAATCCCCTATCGCGGTTCGCTGCCCACCGCCGTGCCGACCGATCCGCTGATCTACCGCTTCTACGAGCTCGTGTCGGTCTATGGCACCACCTGGAAGGAACTGATCCAGGAGGAGTTCGGCGACGGCATCATGAGCGCCATCGACTTCGAGATGGAAATGGACCGGCAGCCGGACCCCAAGGGCGACCGCGTGAAGATCACCATGTCCGGCAAGTTCCTGCCCTACAAGCGCTTCTGAGCCTGGACCGGCCACCGCCGCCCGTTCCTGGCCGTGCCCGACCGTGGGTTGTGTACGGACGGACGGGCGCCGGCATCCTTCGGGGCACGCCGACTGCCTGCTTGTCCGGTCGGAAAGGTGGCGTAGGATCGACTCCCGGTCTTCTGAACATGGCGCCGACAGGCGCCGGGCAGGGCAGGGAGGACATCATGGCGCAAGCGGATCTGGCGTGGCTGCGGACCCTTTACCAGCGTTATGGCGCCGGCGAGGTGCAGGCGGTGTTCGATCACCTGTCTCCCGATGTGGAATGGGTTTCCAACCGGGAGTCGGCCGTCTTCGCTCCCATCTCCGGGACATTCCGGGGGCCGGAGGGCGTCCGCCAGTATTTCGACGGGCTGATCCGGGATTGGAGCATCGATCGTCACGACATGCTGGACATCACGGTGGAAGGCGAGGATGTCCGGGTGACGAATCTGGTCGGCGCCACCTACCGCAAGACCGGCAAGCGGATCGAGACGGTGACACACCACCACCTGCGCGTGAACGACGGCCGCATCGAGCGCTTCGAAGAACGGTTCGACGATGCCGCCGTCGCGCTCGGATGCGAAGCCGGTTGCGGCGAGGAGACGGCAGCCGACGTGGCGCGTCCGGGCTGAGGTCTAGCCCTTCGGCGGTGCGGCGTCGTTCCGGGAGGATGCGAGGAAGGCTTCGATGGTGGCCAGCGCCATGCGTTCGTCTTCGATGACGACATGCCGGCGGAGTTCCTGCACCGCCGCGGCCAGACCGCCCGATGCAAAGGCCCGGTGAACCGCCTGGGTGGCCTTTTCGTCGATGAGTTGCATGATGTCCATGGACTCCTTTGGAGGGCTGGTCAGCGCAGCACGATTGCCCTGTGGTCGTGGACCATGACGCGCGCTTCGATGTGCAGGCGGATGGCGCGGGCCAGCACGACGCTTTCGACATCGCGGCCGATGGCGACCAGATCGTCGGGCGACATGGAATGGTCGACGCGCGCCACTTCCTGCTCGATGATCGGCCCTTCGTCGAGATCGTCGGTGACGTAATGCGCCGTGGCGCCGATCAGCTTCACGCCGCGTTTGTAGGCCTGGTGATAGGGCTTGGCGCCCTTGAAGCTGGGCAGGAAGCTGTGATGGATGTTGATGATCCGCCCGGCCATCCGCGTGCACAGATCCTGCGACAGCACCTGCATGTAGCGGGCGAGGACGACCAGTTCGACCTCGTTCGCCTCCACGATCTCCATCAGGCGGATTTCCTGGTCCCGCTTGGTGCCGGCCGAGACCGGAAGATGGTGGAAGGTGATGCCGTGCGATTCGACCAGCGACTTGAAGTCGTCGTGGTTCGACACGACGCCGACGATGTCGACCGGCAGCGCGCCGATGCTGTGGCGGTACAGCAGGTCGTTCAGGCAATGGCCGAACTTCGACACCATGATGAGGATTTTCGGCCGCCGCCGCGCGTCCCGCACCGTCAGGGTCATCGCGAAGCGGTTCACGATGGGCTGCAGCTCTTCGATCAGAACGGCTTCGCTGCGGATCGCTTCGGGGGCGTCGAAGGCCATCCGCAGGAAGAAGTGCTCGCCGTCGTGATCGACGAACTGCGCGCTTTCGATGATGTCGCAGCCGCGCTCCGACAGGTAGGTCGAAACGGCCGCGATGATCCCCGGCCGGCTCGGGCAACTGACGGTCACGTAGAACGGGTTGTGAGTCTGACGCATCGCAGGTCTCGCGCGGGAGGGAAGGCCGGAGGGCTCAGGCGAGGTCGACGAGCGTCGGTTCGTAGCCGAGCCGGGCGAGGAAGGCCGACAGGTCGTCGGGGTGCATCGACAGCGTTGCGCGGTTGGTCATCGGGTGGAAATTGACGGTGTCGCCGGCCAGAACGCGGCGCTCCAGCACCAGACGGACGCGGCGCTCCTTGTCCGCCACCAGGGCCAGCGGGCTGACGCCGCCCGGCTCGATCGACAGCACCTGCTCCAGCGTGACAGGGGAGGCGAAGGACAGCTTGGCCGAGCCGATGACCGGGGCCAGTTCCTTCATGTTCACCGACTGATCGTGCGGCAGCACGACCAGCCACAGAACGCCCTTGGCGTCCTTCAGAAGCAGGTTCTTGGTGTGCACGCCGGGAACGCTGCGCCAATGCTCTTCGGCGTCGGCGACGGTGCGCACCGGCGGATGGGCGTGCAGGCGCATCGGCATCGATGCGAGTGCGAGTTCCCGGCACAGGTCTTCGGGAATGCCGGCTTCACGCCAGTGCATCTGCATGGTGTCGGTTTCGTCGAGCATTTTCGCCATCCTTGTGGGTCCGGCAAGCCATGGAGAGCGGATTGCCGCTGTGCGGGTCGAGGGCACCGTGGATGGTTGCGCTCCCGACCTTTCCGTTGGACGCAGCATGGCGAAGGGATCCACCCGCCGATTGTACGGGTGCGTCACCGGCATTGCATGAAACCGCCCTCGTGGCTTTGCAGGAGGGAAAAGCCTCAACCCTTGCGGAAGACGGACGGCGTCATGCCGCGGCGTTCCTTGAAGGCGCGGACGAAGTGCGAGGAATCGCAGAAACCGACGGCCGCGGCGATCTCCGTCACCGACTGCTCGGTGTTGCGCAGCAGGAATTCGGCATGTTCCAGCCGCATGATCCGGTAGGCCTCGGTCGGCGTCATTCCCAGCGCATTCTGGAAATGCCGCTCCATCTGGCGCCGGGCCGCTCCCAGCCGGCGCGCCATCTCCGCCACCGACAAGGGTACGTCGATGTTCTGCTGCATCAGCAGCAACGCCTTCCGCACCACCTCGTCGTTGGTTGAGAAGTCGAGCGGGATGCCGGGCTGAGGCTTCTCCCCGCGCAGCGCGTCGTCGATGATCATGATGTGCAGGCTCTTGCGCGCCTGGGCGCGGCCGACATGCTTTTCGACGAGATATGCCGCGAGATGGGCGGAGCTGGTGCCGCCCGAGCAGGTCAGACGGTCGCGGTCCACGATGAAGATCTGGTCGGACACCGGCATGATGCCGTCGAACTGCTCCAGGAAATCGGCATGGTGGAACCAGCTGATGCAGCAGCGGTAGCCGTCCATCAGCCCGGCCCGCTGCAGGATGAAGGCGCCGGTGCAGACACCCACCAGCGGGATCTTCGATGCCGCCGCCTGACGCAGATAGCGGATGTAGTCGGGGCTGAGGTTGGAGATCTCGTCAATCAGCCCGCCGATGACGACGATGTAGTCGAACTTCGCCGGATCGCCCAGCCGCTCGGTCGGCTGGACCAGCATGCCGCAGCTGGACGCCACCGGCCGCATCTGGTCCGACAGCACCGCCCACTCGCACAGGATCGGCCGGCTGCGGTCGCCCTCGTCGGCGGCGAGCCTCAGCACGTCGACGAAATTCGCGAAGGCGCACAGCGTGAAGCGGTGGGCCAGGATGAAACCGACGGACAGGCGCGGCGCCGCTGGGCGGTTCGGGAACCGGCTGGCCCCGGAGGCGTTCGTCCTGATGCCGCCTGCCGCGATTCCACCGGCCCCAGTATTGTTCGTCATGTGACCTCCGACGGATGCAGCGTCGCATGGGTGACATTAAACTGACGCATCCGTCCTGTCCAACAAAGGGTCGCTTCCCGATACTGTCAGCACGTTGAACTTCGCGGTGCTGCCATGACCCGCTTCTCATTCTCCTCGCTTTTGACGAACGCGCTGACCGGCAACAAGAACTGGCAGCCTCAATGGCCCGATGCGGAGCCGAAAGCCGAATATGACGTCGTGATCGTCGGCGCGGGCGGGCATGGTCTGGGGGCGGCCTATTACCTCGCCAAGGAACACGGCATCACCAATGTCGCGGTGGTGGAGAAGGGCTGGCTCGGCGGCGGCAACACCGGCCGCAACACCACCATCATCCGCTCCAACTACCTGTACGACGAAAGCGCCCGGCTCTACGAGCATGCGGTGAAGCTGTGGGAAGGGCTGAGCCAGGAGCTGAACTACAACGTCATGTTCTCGCAGCGCGGCGTGATGATGCTGGCGCACACGGTGCACGACGTTCAGAGCTTCAAGCGGCACATCCATTCCAACCGCCTGAACGGCATCGACAACGAGTGGCTGACGCCGGAGCAGGCCAAGGAATATTGCCCGCCGCTGAACATCGCCGCCAACGCCCGCTATCCGGTGATGGGTGCTGCGCTGCAGCGGCGCGGCGGCACCGCCCGCCACGACGCGGTCGCCTGGGGCTATGCTCGCGCCGCCTCGGCGCGCGGGGTCGACATCATCCAGAACTGCCCGGTGACGGCGATCCGCCGCGACGCCTCCGGCCGGGT
Source organism: Azospirillum sp. B2RO_4 (assembly GCF_051124815.1). Classification (NCBI taxonomy): domain Bacteria; kingdom Pseudomonadati; phylum Pseudomonadota; class Alphaproteobacteria; order Rhodospirillales; family Azospirillaceae; genus Azospirillum; species Azospirillum sp. B2RO_4. The sequence continues at coordinate 92,488 of NZ_CP118486.1, forward strand.
CACCGGCGTTGAAACGGCGCGCGGCTTCATCAAGGCCAAGAAGGTCGCGGTGTCTGCGGCCGGCAACACCTCTGTGGTGATGGACACCGCCGGCGTCCGGCTGCCGCTGGAAAGCTATCCGCTGCAGGCGCTGGTGTCGGAGCCGGTGAAGCCGGCCTTCCCCTGCGTGGTGATGTCCAACACCGTGCATGCCTACATCAGCCAGTCCGACAAGGGCGAGCTGGTGATCGGCTCGGGCACCGACCAGTACACTTCCTACAGCCAGCGCGGCGGTCTGCCGCTGATCGAACACACGGTCGCCGCTATCTGCGAGGTGTTCCCGATCTTCAACCGCATGCGCATGCTGCGCAAATGGGGCGGCATCGTCGACGTCACGCCCGACCGCTCGCCGATCATCGCCAAGACGCCGGTGCCGGGTCTCTACGTCAATTGCGGCTGGGGGACCGGCGGCTTCAAGGCGACGCCGGGCTCGGCCAACGTCTTCGCCCACACTATCGCCCGTGACGAGCCGCACCCGATCAACGCGCCCTTCACGCTGGAACGCTTCAAGACCGGCCGGCTGATCGACGAGGCCGCCGCCGCCGCCGTCGCGCATTGAGGAAACGACCATGCTGCTCATCCGCTGCCCATATTGCGAAGCCGAGCGCCCGGAGCTGGAGTTCACCTATGCTGGCGAGGCGCACATCGCCCGCCCGGCGGACCCCTCCGCCCTGTCGGACGACGAATGGCGTGACTTCCTGTTCATCCGCACCAACCCGCGCGGCCGGCATTTCGAACGCTGGCGCCACATGCACGGCTGCGGCCGCTTCTTCAACGCGGTGCGTGACACCGTGACCGACAAATTCGCCATGACCTACAAGGCGGGGGCTCCGCGTCCGAGCGACGAGGAGATCGCGCTGGCCGCCTCCAGCGTCAAGGAAGCACGTCCATGAGCAATTTCCGCATTGCAGGCAAGGGCAGGGTCAACCGCAGCCGTCAGGTCCGCTTCTCCTTCGACGGCGTGGACTACACCGGTTACGAGGGCGACACCCTGGCGTCCGCTCTCCTGGCCAACGGCGTTCATCTCGTCGGCCGCTCCTTCAAGTACCACCGGCCACGCGGCTTCCTGACCGCCGGGTCGGAGGAGCCGAACGCGCTGGTCGGCACCGACCGCGGCAACGGCCGGTTCGAACCGAACACGCGGGCGACCGTGCTGGAGGTCTTCGAAGGGCTGAAGACCGAGAGCCAGAACCGCTGGCCGTCGCTGACCCGCGACATCGGCGCGGTGAACGACGGGCTCTACATGTTGTTTTCGGCCGGCTTCTACTACAAGACCTTCATGTGGCCGAAGAGCTTCTGGAACAAGGTCTACGAGCCGTTCATCCGCAGTGCCGCCGGCCTGGGCAAGCCGCCGACCGCTCCCGACCCCGACGTCTATGCCAGCCGCTTCGCCCATTGCGACGTTCTGGTCGTCGGCGGCGGCGCCGCCGGTCTCGCCGCCGCGCTGGAAGCCGGGCGCAGCGGCGCCTCGGTCATCCTGTGCGACGAGCAGACGGAGCTTGGCGGCTCGCTGCTGTCGGAGCCCACGGCCGAAATCAACGGGCAGCTGGCCTGGGACTGGCTGGAGGACGCCAACGCCGCGCTGGCGGCGATGCCGAACGTCACCGTGCTGCCGCGCACCACGGCCATCGGCTACTACCACCAGAATTTCGTCGGCCTGTGCCAGCGTCTGACCGATCATCTCGCCATCGTGCCGGAAGGCGCGCCGCGCGAACGGATGTGGAAGGTGCGGGCGAAGCAGGTCGTGCTGGCCCAGGGCGCCATCGAGAAGCCGCTGGTGTTCGCCGGCAACGACCGGCCGGGCGTGATGATGGCCGGCGCCGCTCGGACCTATCTGAACCGCTACGGCGTCAAGGTCGGCAACCGGGTCGTCGTCGTCACCAGCCATGACAGCGCCTGGCATGCCGCCTTCGATCTGGCCAAGGCTGGGGTCGAAGTCGCCGCCATCGTCGATGTCCGCGACACCGTGCCGACCCAGCTGGTTGCCGCCGCCGACGCGCTGCGCATCAAGACGAAGATCGGCTGGACCGTCACCGGCACCAAGGGTCGCCTGCGCGTCTCGTCGGTGCGGGTCAATCCGGTGACGGGCGGCAAGGTCGGGGGCGCGGAGACCATCGCCTGCGACGCCCTGCTGATGTCGGGCGGCTGGACGCCGAGCGTCCATCTGTTCTCGCACACCCAGGGTTCGCTGACCTGGAACGAGGACGGTCAGATGTTCCTGCCCGGCCGTGGCAAGGAGGAATGCCGTCTGGCCGGTGCCGGCAAGGGCCGCTTCGGGCTGAAGGCCGCCTTCGAGGACGGGGCGGCGGCCGGCGCCGCGGCGGCAGCCGATGCCGGGTTCGGCACCGAGCCGGCGTCCTACCATGTGGAGGGCGAGCTGTCCTTCACCGGGGTGACCGGTCGCGAGCTGCCGACCGACCGCGATCCGGGCCATGCCAAGGCCTTCGTCGATTTCCAGAACGACGTGATGGCCAAGGACATCCGGCTGGCCGTGCGCGAAGGCTTCAAGTCGATCGAGCACATCAAGCGCTACACCACCAACGGCATGGCGACCGACCAGGGCAAGCTGTCCAACATCAACGGCCTGGCCGTCGCGTCGGATGCGCTGAAGCGGCCGATCCCGGCCGTCGGCCTGACCACCTTCCGCCCGCCCTACACCCCGACCACCTTCGGCACCTTCGCCGGCTACAACAAGGGCGAGCTGTTCGACGTGACGCGCAAGACGCCGATCGACGGCTGGGCCGAGGAGAACGGCGCGGTGTTCGAGCCGGTGTCGCTGTGGCGCCGCGCCTGGTACTTCCCGCAGGTCGGCGAGGACATGCACACGGCGGTTGCGCGCGAATGCAAGGCGGTGCGCTCGTCGGTCGGCATGTTCGACGCCTCCACCCTCGGCAAGATCGAGATCGTCGGTCCAGACGCCGCCGAATTCATGAACCGCATGTACACCAACGCCTGGACCAAGCTGGCGCCCGGACGCTGCCGCTACGGCCTGCTGCTGGGCGAGGACGGCTTCATCCGCGACGACGGCGTGATCGGGCGTCTGGCCCATGACCGCTTCCACGTCACCACCACCACCGGTGGCGCCGCGCGCGTGCTGGGCATGATGGAGGATTACCTGCAGACCGAATGGCCGGACCTGAAGGTCTGGCTGACCTCGACCACCGAGCAGTGGTCGGTGATCGCGCTGCAAGGTCCGAACGCCCGCAAGCTGATCGAACCGTTCGTCGAGGGCATCGACCTGTCGGAGGGCGCCTTCCCGCACATGGCGGTGGCGACCGGCAAGATCTGCGGCGTGCCGACCCGGCTGTTCCGCGTCTCCTTCACCGGCGAACTCGGCTTCGAGATCAACGTGCCGGCCCGCTACGGCCGCGCGGTGTGGGAGAAGCTGTTCGAGGCCGGGCAGCGCTTCGGCATCACCCCCTACGGCACCGAGACGATGCACGTCCTGCGCGCCGAGAAGGGCTACATCATCGTCGGGCAGGACACGGACGGCACGCTGACGCCGGACGACGCCGGCCTGTCCTGGGCGGTCGGCAAGACCAAGCCGGACTTCGTCGGCAAGCGGTCGCTGTCGCGTCCCGACATGTTGGCGAAGGACCGCAAGCAGCTGGTCGGCCTGCTGACCAGCGATCCGAAGACGGTGCTGGAGGAGGGGGCGCAGATCGTCCTCGACCCCAACCAGCCGGTGCCGATGGACATGGTCGGCCATGTGACCTCGTCCTACTGGAGCGCCGAGCTGGGGCGGTCCATCGCCTTTGCGGTGATCCAGGGCGGCCGGTCGCTGCAGGGCCAGACCGTGCATGTGCCGATGCCGGACAAGGTCCATTCCGCGACCATCACCGGCATGGTGTTCGTCGATCCCGAGAACAAGCGTCTCAGCGCATAGGAGGCCTACCCATGCTTCTGGCCAATCACCCGTTGCTGGGCAAGACCATCCCCGGCGACACTGCAAGCCGGCTGAGCATCCGCGCCGCCGAGGACGTGGCCCGCTTCAGCCTGCGCATCGATCCGGCATCCGCGCAGTCGGCCGGGGCCGCCTTCGGCACGCCGCTTCCCACCCGCATCGGCGGGATGGTGGAGAATGGCGGACGGACCGCGCTGCAGCTCGGCCCCGACGAGTGGGTGCTGCTGGCGCCGGTCGCCGAGAGCGACGCCATCGCCGAGGCCTTCGCCGCCCTGCAGGAGACGCACAGCCTGGTCGACATCGGCCATCGCGAGGTCGGCATCCTGGTGGAAGGGGAGGCGGCGGCGCTCGCGCTCCGCTCGGCCATCGCCTTCGACGTCGAGGCGATGCCGGTCGGCAGCGGCTGCCGCACCATCTTCGACAAGGCGCAGATCGTCCTGATCCGCGAGGACAAGAACCGCTTCCGGATCGAGGTCTGGCGCTCTTTCGCCGACCATGTCTGGGGCCTGCTGCAAGCCGTCAGCCGCGAAATCGCGCTCGGCATTTGATCGGGAGAACCTCACATGAACCGTCACCAGTCCCTGCCGAAGCCCGATCTCGCCGACACCGCGATCGCGGCGGCCATCGACCGCGAACTGCATCGCCAGAAGTACGAGATCGAGCTGATCGCCTCGGAAAACATCGTCTCGGCGGACGTGCTGGCCGCGCAGGGGTCCGTTCTCACCAACAAGTACGCCGAAGGCTATCCGGGCCGCCGCTATTACGGCGGCTGCCAGTTCGTCGATGAGGTCGAGACCATCGCCATCGACCGCGCCAAGACGCTGTTCGGCGCCGGCTTCGTCAATGTCCAGCCGCATTCGGGCGCCCAGGCCAACCAGGCGGTGTTCCTCGCCCTGCTGCAGCCGGGCGACCGGGTGATGGGCATGTCGCTGGCCCATGGCGGCCATCTGACCCACGGCTCGCCGGTGACGATGTCGGGCAAGTGGTTCGATATCGTCAGCTATGAGGTGCGCGAGACCGATCAGCGGATCGATTATGAAGCGCTGCGGGCCAAGGCGCTGGAAACCAAGCCGAAGCTGATCGTCGCCGGCGCCTCGGCCTATCCGCGGGTGATCGACTTCGCCGAGTTCCGCCGCATCGCCGACGAGATCGGCGCCTATCTGATGGTGGACATGGCCCATTACGCCGGGCTGGTCGCCACCGGCCATTACCCGGACCCGCTGCCGCACGCCCATGTGGTGACCACCACCACGCACAAGACCCTGCGCGGCCCTCGCGGCGGCATGATCCTGACCAATGACGAGGCGCTGGCGAAGAAGTTCAATTCGGCGGTGTTCCCCGGCAACCAGGGCGGCCCGCTGATGCATGTCATCGCCGCCAAGGCGGTCGCCTTCGGCGAGGCGCTGACGCCGGAGTTCAAGGCCTATGCCGGACAGGTGGTGAGCAACGCCAAGGTGCTGTCCGAAACGCTGGTGAAGGGCGGGCTGGACATCGTCTCCGGCGGCACCGACTGCCACATGGTGCTGGTCGATCTGCGGCCGAAGGGCGTCAAGGGCCGCGACGCCGAGCGCGCTCTGGAACGGGCCGGTCTGACCTGCAACAAGAACTCCATCCCGTTCGATCCGGAAAAACCGGCGGTGACCTCCGGCATTCGCCTCGGCACCGCGGCGGGCACCACCCGCGGCTTCGGCGAGGAGGAGTTCGCACGCATCGGCGAGCTGATCCTGACCGTGGTCGACGCCCTGGCCGAAGCCGGCCCGGACGGCAACCCCGAGGTCGAGAAGCGGGTGCATGGCGTGGTCCGGGAACTGTGCGAGCGCTTCCCGATCTACGCTTGAGAGTTTGTGAGTTTTTGTGGGTCCTGCAGAGAGACGCTTCAAATTTGAACCGCATCGCACCGGATCTCATCATGAGCATCTCTCGGCCGTCATTCCCGCGAAGGCGGGAATCCAACCGTTTGAATAGCTTAGACGTGGAGCCGCCTGGATCCCCGCCTTCGCGGGGATGACGGCCGAAAAGAGCTTCCAAAAACTCACAAACTTTGACGAGGTGCCCGATGTTCCTCAGCGTATTCGATGTGTTCAAGATCGGCATCGGCCCGTCCTCGTCGCACACGATGGGGCCGATGACCGCCGCGGTGCGGTTCCTCGCCATGCTGCGGGAATGGACCGGGACGACGCCTGCCGCCGTCCGCGTCCGGCTGCACGGGTCGCTCGCCTTCACCGGCAAGGGCCATGCGACGGATCGGGCGGCCGTGCTCGGCCTGCTCGGCTACCGGCCGGACAATCTGGACGTCGACGAGGCCGACCGCCGCGTCGCCGAGCTTTACAACGGGCGGACGCTGACGCCTCCGGGCCTGCCGGCCCTGGCCTTCGATCCTGAGGCCGACGTGGTGTTCGACTTCGGGCCGGCGCTGCCGGGCCACGCCAACGGGCTGGTCTTCGAAGCGCTGGACGGGCAGGGGACGGTTCTGCTGTCCGAAACCTTCTATTCCATCGGTGGCGGTTTCGTCGTCACGGCGGCCGAGCGCGAAGCGGCCCCGACCGCATCGCGCGAGGAGAGCGCCGGTTGGCCCTATCCCTTCGAGCGCGCCTCCACCATGCTGCGCATGGCCAGGGAAAGCGGCCTGTCGATTGCTGCCATGAAGCGCGCCAACGAGCTGGTGCATCACTCCGGGCCGGAGCTGGACGAGCGCCTGGACCGCATCTGGGCGGTGATGAACGGCTGCATCGAACGGGGCCTGAGCCTGGACGGCCAGCTTCCGGGCAGCCTGAAGGTGAAGCGGCGGGCGAAGGCCATCCACCAGCAGCTGTTGCGGGAGCGCGGCGTCAATTCCAGCCTGCCGCATGTCGCTTACGACTGGCTGAGCGTCTATGCGATGGCGGTCAACGAGGAGAATGCGGCCGGCGGCAAGGTGGTGACGGCGCCGACCAACGGGGCGGCCGGCGTCGTGCCGGCGGTGATCCGCTATTACCTCGACCATTGCGCCGGGGCCGAACCGGCCAAGGTCGCCGATTTCCTGCTGACCGCCGCGGCGATCGGCGGCCTGATCAAGCACAACGCCTCGATCTCGGGCGCCGAGGCCGGTTGCCAGGGCGAGGTCGGGTCCGCCGCCGCCATGGCCGCCGCCGGTCTTTGCGCCGTTCTGGGCGGAACGCCGGAGCAGGTTGAGAATGCGGCGGAAATCGCGCTCGAACATCACCTCGGCATGACCTGCGACCCGGTCGCCGGGCTGGTGCAGGTGCCGTGCATCGAACGCAACGCCATCGGCGCCACCAAGGCGGTGGCCGCGGCATCCCTGGCTCTGCGCGGCGACGGCCAGCATTTCATGCCGCTGGACAACTGCATCCAGGCGATGCGGCAGACCGGCGAGGAAATGAGCAGCAAGTTCAAGGAAACCAGCCTGGGCGGACTCGCGGTCAATCTGCCGGAGTGCTGATGTCCGGAGTTGCTCCATATGCGATGTCGCATGCTCAACCATGAATCATTTCCATAATACGCCTTATGTGTTTTTTTAGTGGCATGGCGGGTAGGTTCTATGACGCCAAGTTGCCGGTGACGGTGATCGCCGAGGCTTTGGGCCGTCACCGGCAGACCATCCACCGGGAAATCCGGCGCGGCTCGGTTTCGGGCACCGAGAATGGAGATCGGAACGCTGTCGACCTCCACCCCCTTCAGGTCCAGCGCGATCAGCACACGGGCGACGGCCGACGAGATCCGGTCTTCGAACAACTTCATATACTGGTCCTCACTGGTGGGGAGTGGTCGCCGGCACCGACGCTTCGGTGGGCCGGTGCGGAAGAGCGGTGGCAGAAGAAGGAAGGGGCTGCGGCCGCGAGAGCAGCACCAGGATGGAGGGCGCCTGGTGGGGATCGTCGTCCCAGGCGCAGGGGGCGGCGGCGAGCCCGATGGCCGCCGCCAGCGTAAGAAGGACACGCATTGCGCTGTCTCCGACAGTGGATGTGTGATAAACATTATGATCGTAATTACATCGCCGCCCTGCACCGGCCGCTTGGACCGAGCGGGTGCCGCGATGGCGATCAGAACAACCGATTTCCCGGTGACGACATGAGCCGCAAGACCGCCAGCACACCCGCCGCCCCCACCTCCGACACGCCGGCCACTGAGCCGGCCGGGAGGTCGCAAACCGCCATGCTGGCGGATTTCATGTGCTTCACGATCTATTCGGCCAACCTCGCCTATTCGCGGGTCTACAAGCCGGTGCTGGAGCAGCTTGGCGTCACCTATCCCCAGTACATCACCATCATCGCCCTGTGGGAGGAGGATCGGCAGACCGTCAAGAGCCTCAGCGAGACGTTGTTCCTCGAACCCAGCACCATGACGCCGATGCTGCAAAGGCTGGAGTCGATGGGCTTTGTCACGCGGACACGTGACGACGAGGATGAACGCAGCGTGCGCGTCTCTCTGACGGAGGCCGGCCGGCAACTTCGCGAGAAGGGCTTTGGCTTCGGCGAGATGACGGTGAAGGCCTCCGGACTTCCGCCAGACGAGTTCCGCGCGCTCCAGAGAGCGGTCGCCCGACTGCGCGACAACCTCCGGCAGGCCGGCAAGTGAAAGAGATCGGATGCTGAGGGTCGACGCCATGAAGGCCTCTCCTCAGCCGAAGGTGAAGGCGTAGGCGTCGACGCCGGGATCGAGAAAACGCACCTCGAACGTCCGTTCCCGCACAGCGCCCGCCTGTCGCACCAGCTGATAGAGTTTGGTTTCCGTAACGGTGCCGTAGCCCTCGGCGTCCGTGTCCGTTCCGTGATCCGGCCCCGGTGCCATGCCGTCGACCAAGACCTGGAAACGGACCGGCCTGCCATCCTGGGCGGGACCAAGGATGAGGTGCAGGTCGCGCGCCCGGAAGCGGTAGACGATCGCCCCGCCCGCCCGGTTCAGCCGGGCCTGCTCGGCCCCGAGCGTCCAGTTGCCGGAGAGCCCCCAGCGATTGAGCCGCAGCGCACCGACCGTATAGTCCTGCGGCCGGTCGATGCCGTCCCGCTCCGGCGAGGCAAAGTTCGTAGCCTGCCGATAGCCGACATAGGTTTCGCCGGAGCGGATGTCGTCGAGGTCGGCGGGCGCCTGCGCGCCCTGCCCTGCCGGGCTGACCAGCCTTCCCTCCTCGTCCCGATGTCCGGCGGCCTCTGCCAGCAAATCCTGGATGACCCGTTCGGTCTGCTCGTACCCGCCCTCGCCGAACTGATGATGGCGGATCCGGCCCGTGGCGTCGGCGATATAAAAGGCCGGCCAATAGCTGTTGCCGAACGCCCGCCAGATCCGGAAGTCATTGTCGATCGCCACCGGGTAGGTGATGGCGAAATCCCGCAACGCCGCCTGCACGTTTCCGATCCGCTTTTCAAAGGCGAATTCCGGGGCATGGACGCCGACCACCACCAGCCCCTGGTCCCGGTACTTCTCCGCCCATGCCCGCAGGTACGGCAGCGTGCGGATGCAGTTGATGCAGGAGTAGGTCCAGAAATCGATCAGGACGACCTTTCCCCGCAGTTCCTCTGTACTGAGCGGCTTTGAGTTCAGCCAGTCCGTCGCGCCGTCCAAGGACGGGAGAAGTCCCTCGACCGGCAGGCTGCTGCGATAGACCCGCCGGGCATCGGCGAGCACCAGACCCGTGCCGGACGTCTCCGGCGCACCCGAGGTTCCGGAAGCCGCAGGAGTGGAGGCAGGGGCAAACCTGTCGATCAGCGATTGTTCGACTCCCGTTGTGCCGGCATAGGACAGCCGGGCCAGCAGCCCGGTGTCGAGCCCCAAGGCGATGACGCCGACACCGGCAAGAACGGCGATGCCCAGTCCCTGGCGCAGGCGCTCCCCAACGCCGAGCGACCGCTTCATCGCCGCCAGCACCCGGCCGCCGGCCAGAAGGGCGAGCGTCAGGGAGGTTGCGGCACCCGCCGCATAGGCGGCCAGCAGCAGCGTGGTTTGCAGGCTGGCGCCATGAAGCGCCGCACCGGTCAGGACCAGCCCGAGGATCGGCCCGGCGCACGGTGTCCAGAGCAGGCCGGTGGCGACGCCCAGCAGAAGCGATCCGGCGACACCGGCCCGACCGGACAGCCGGTTGCCGGCGGCGACCAGCGGACGGCTGAGCACTGCCGCGGCGCGCGGCGACAGGAGCGTCCATCCGAACACGGCCATCAGCGCGATGGCGGCGGCCCGCCCGGCTCCATTCGCCTCCACCGCCCAACTTCCGCCGACAGCGGACAGCGTGGCGACACCGGCGAAGCTGGCCACCATGCCGAACAGCATCGGCAGGATGCCGCGGAACAGCGGCTGCCCCGCCCGGGAAAAGACGAAGGGCACGACCGGCAGGCTGCAGGGACTGACGATGGTCAGGACGCCCGCCAGGAAGGAGACAAGAAAGAGGATCATGGCTGAACCCTTTCGAAAGGCCGGGCACGGGTTGACGCCCGGCCCGCAATTCATTGGGAGATCACTTGGGAAGTCGTTGGGAGACCGCCTCGGCCGCCTCGACGATCAGGGCGGCGACGGGAACTTTGCACGGGGCCATGGGGCGATACCTTCATATAGTTTGCATCATAATGATTATTTTGATAAGTACACTACCGGAAGGCAGGTTGTCCAGACGGAACGATGCGGATGCCGGCTCGCGGCAGGGAGATTTGTGTACCGGCATGTATCAGCCGATAGGACGGATACAGACCGACACAAACCGCCGGACGCGGGCAGCGCTTCACCCGTCAAAAGACCGCCGAACAGCAGCGGGATTCGACCGAATGGCTCACATCGACCACGTCCTGATCGTCGACGACGACCGCGACATCAGGGAACTGGTGTCCGGCCGTCTGAAGCGGAACGGCCGGCGCGTGACCATCGCCGCCGACGGACGGCAGATGCGGTCGTTCCTGGAGCGCGACCGGGTGGACCTCATCGTGATCGACATCATGATGCCGGGCGACGACGGGCTGGTGCTGTGCCGGGAGCTTCGCGCCGGGCGGCCTCTGTGCCGAGGTGACGCTCGGCTGACGGGGGGCGCTAGCTGCTTGCGAAGGCGATGGTGAAGACCGCCCAGCGCTCTTCGAACAGCCGCAAGAGGGACGGCGCGTCCGCCGCCCTGTCGTTGCCAAGCCCATCATTCCCAAGCCGCAGCCGGTTGTTGACGCCCTCCAGCAGGTCGACCAGGACCCCGCAGACCGAATCCGGATCGCCGGGCCGTAGTTCGTCCGCGCCTTGGGCGGCAGCGACGCATCCGACCAGCGGTTCCAAGGCATCACGCGACCAACTCGCCAGCCGTTCCCGGAGAACCGGCGAAACCGCTGCCTCAGCGCTGACGGAAAGATAGAAGGCGGCGTAGTCGCGCGACGACCCGATCTCGACATAACGGAACGCGGCGCGCCGCAGGGCGTCGAGCGCTCCCTCCCCCTCCCCGCCGGCAGCGGCGGACAGCAGGGCATCGCGGAACCGTAAGACGTCACGCCCGACCACGGCCTCAAGAAGGGCGGCCTTGTTGGGGTAACGGCGGTAAAGCGTGTGCTTGGACACACCGAGTTCTGCCGCAATCTCCTCCAAACCGCTGTTGGCGACGCCCTTGCGGCAGAAGACGGCCCTGGCGCCGTCGAGGATGCGCGCATCGATCGCCACGGCCTGTTCTCTGGTCGGCCGTCCCCCTGGCTTGCGCCCACCGGCGTCCATGTTCACGTCCCTTCCGCTCTCCATCCGCCAGCAAAACAGCACAGCTCCGTTGCGTTTTCCATCGCCATCTGATATCAGCACGATTGCGTGCCGATATTCTGACTCCAACAAGGGGCAACGCATGGCATCAATCTCCCTGTCCCGGATCGGTTGGGCGACGCCTGACGGCCACAGTGTCCTGACTGGTGTCGACCTGAATTTCGGGCAAGAGCGCACCGGCCTTGTCGGGCGGAACGGCGTCGGCAAGACAACCGTGCTGAAACTCATCGCAGGAGAGCTTCAGCCGCTTGCCGGCAGCGTCCGGGTCACCGGCACGCTTGGCCTGCTGAAGCAGACGGTCCGACCCGGAGAGCGGGAAACGGTGGCCGATCTGTTCGGCGTGACCGGGGCACTCGCCCTCCTGCGCCGCGCCGAGGCCGGGACGGCAAGCGTTGAAGAACTCGCGGACGCCGACTGGACACTGGCGGAGCGCATCACCGCCGCCTTGGCCCGCGTCGGTCTCGATGCCGGTCCCGACACCCGGTTGACGGAACTTTCGGGCGGCCAGCGGACGCGCGCCAGCCTTGCGGCGGCGATCTTCGCCGCACCGGATTTCCTGTTGCTGGACGAGCCGACCAACAACCTCGACCGTTCCGGCCGCGAAGCAGTGAACGCCCTCCTCGCCGGCTGGCGGGCCGGAGCGATCGTGGTCAGCCACGACCGCGAGCTACTCGACCGGATGGACGCCATCGTCGAATTGACCTCGCTGGGCGCCACCCGCTATGGCGGCAACTGGACGCACTATCGCGCACGCAAGGCGACGGAACTGGAAGCCGCACAACAGGATCTGGCCCACGCGGAAAAGCAGGCGAACGAGGTCCGGCGCAACGCGCAACGCGCGGCGGAACGGCAGGACCGGCGCGATGCGGCCGGGTTACGGAAGGCAGCGCAAGGTGACATGCCCCGCATCCTGCTGGGCGCACGAAAGAGCAATGCCGAGGCCAGCCGGGGGGCCGGTTCCAAACTGGCCGACCGCCAGCAGGCTGAGGCCCAGGCTGCAGTCGCATCGGCGCGGTCCCGCATCGAGATCCTGCAGGACCTCTCGGTGGCGCTGCCGCCCACCGGGCTACCGGCCAACAGGACCGTCCTGCGGCTGGACGACGTCACCGCCGGCCACGACCCGGACCATCCGATCATCCGCGATTTCTCCTTCACCATGGAGGGGCCGGAACGGGTCGCCATCGTCGGACCGAACGGATCGGGCAAGACGACGCTGCTGACGCTGATCGCCGGCGGAATCGCCCCGATCCGGGGAACGGTGTCGGTCGCCGTCGACTTCGCCATGCTCGACCAGCGTGTCGGCATCCTCGACCCCGATGCGTCGATCCTCGACAACTTCCGGCGCCTCAATCCCGGTGCCACCGACAACGCCTGCCGGGCGGCACTCGCCCGCTTCCTGTTCCGGGCGGACGCAGCCCTGCAACAGGTGGGAACGCTGAGCGGCGGACAGATGCTGCGCGCCGGCCTCGCCTGCACGCTGGGCGGATCGCGGCCACCGGCGCTGCTGATCCTCGACGAGCCGACCAACCACCTGGACATCGAATCGGTCGAAGCCATGGAGGCGGGGCTGAGATCCTATGACGGCGCCATCCTGCTGGTCAGCCATGACGAGACCTTCATGACCAACATCGGCATCGGCCGGCAGCTGAGCCTCGGCCCACGGGGAGGCGGGAGCGCTTAGCCTCTGCCGGCATCGTCGATCCGGAACGGGACCGGCACGGTCATCCCCGTCGGGACTTTGTATCCCGCTGTATCCGATGGGCCGGACGATACAGACGCTTTCACCATGCCCCTTGGCCCGACATGCGGGGGATACATCGGCATTGGATGTTGCAGCCCGGAATGAACGCATCAAAGGAGAAATCGATGGCACAGGACATAAAGACGGAGGCCGTCGGCACGGCCCTGGTCGACCACGGGCGGCGGCGCTTCATCGGCGCGGCCACTCTCGCAGCGGCGGCGGCCAGCCTCGGGCTGGGAATGGGACGGGCGCAGGCAGCGGAACCACCCGCGGCCCGGCCGACGGCAGGCTCTCCCTCGCCCACCGGATTCAAATCGCTGAAGCAGATCGATGCCGGACCGCTCAACATCGGCTACGCCGAGGATGGTCCCGCCGACGGGCCGGTGGTTCTCCTCCTCCACGGCTGGCCCTATGACATCCACAGCTATGTGGAGGTGGCCCCCATCCTGGCGGCGGCCGGCTACCGCGTCATCGTTCCCCATCTGCGCGGTTACGGCACGACGCGCTTCCTGTCCGCCGCAACGCCGCGCAACGGCCAGCAGGCGGCCATCGCCGCCGACATGATCGCCCTGATGGATGCGCTGAAAATTCAGAGCGCGATACTCGCCGGCTATGATTGGGGCGCCAGGACGGCAAACATCATGGCCGCACTCTGGCCGGAACGCTGCAAGGGCATGGTTTCGGTGAGCGGCTATCTGATCGGCAGTCAGGACCTCAACCGGGCGCCGCTGCCTCCCAAGGCGGAGTTGCAATGGTGGTATCAGTATTACTTCGCGACCGACCGCGGGCGGGCCGGCTACGCGAAGTATACGCACGACTTCGCCCGGCTCATCTGGCAACTCGCCTCTCCCAACTGGGCATTCGACGATGCGACGTTCGAACGGTCCGCGGCCTCCCTCGACAATCCGGACCATGTCGACATCAGCATCCACAACTACCGCTGGCGGCTCGGCCTTGCGGACGGGGAAGCGCAGTATGACGCGCTTGAACGGGCGCTGGCGGCCTTCCCGACCATCGAGGTTCCGACGATCACCATGGAAGGCGACGCCAATGGCGCGCCGCACCCCTCACCGGACATGTACCGTGCGAAGTTCACCGGCCGGTACGAGCATCGGCTGATCACCGGCGGCATCGGTCACAACCTGCCGCAGGAGGCGCCGAAGGCCTTCGCCCAGGCTGTGTTGGACGTCGGCAAAGCCTGACCGGGACTTGATCGCAAAGGGCATGGGCCTTCCGGTGGGATGTCGATAACGCAAACGCAAACGCCCATGGGGGGCTGCGCGAGAAGCGCCGTTCCGGCCTGATGTGGCTCGGCGTGAACCGGAGATAGAGCCAGATTGCATGCTGGATAACAGCAGGCGGGAACTGATGGCGGGCAAGCGAGAGCGGCGCAATTCGAGGAGGAAAATGTCACAATCGGCGAGCCGGCACCGTTCCCGTGACGGTGCCAACCCCGCGCCTCGGGCCCAGTCCCAGGACCGGAAGACGGGACAACGTACCCAGACCGCCGGATCACACCGCGACCATCTCCATCAGCCGAGCGCGGTCGGCGGGCACGGCCGCTTCGCCATGCAGCGTGATGCGACCCCGTTCCACCGCATAGAAGCGGTCGGCGACGTTAAGCGCGCGGTGGATGTTCTGCTCCACCAGCAGGATGGTCAATCCCGCGCGCTTCAGCTCCGTGATGATCGCGAAGATCTCGTCGACGATCATCGGCGCCAGCCCTTCCGTCGGCTCGTCGATCAGCAGCAGCCTGGCGGTCCCCACCATCACGCGGGCAATCGCCAGCATCTGCTGCTCGCCGCCGGACAGGGTGGTGCCAAGCTGCCGCCGCCGCTCGGCCAAACGGGGAAAGCGGGCGAAGGCATTTCCGATCGCCTGTTCATTCTCCCGGCGCGCGCGCCCGGGACATTGGCGCAGACCCAGCCGCAGATTTTCCTCGACGCTGAGGCCTGGAAAGATCCGGCGATCCTCCGGCACCAGCCCGAGCCCGAGGCGGGCGATCGCGTCGGGCGTCCGCCCGGCCAGATCGACGCCGTCAAAACGGATCGCGCCGGAACTGGCCGGTACCCAGCCGGCGATGGATTTCAGGATGGTGGTCTTGCCGACGCCATTGCGGCCGAACAGCCCGACCACCTCGCCCGGTCCGGCCTGCAGGGACACCCCTTGCAGGACGTGGCTGAGGCCGTAATGCGTGTGCAGATTCTCGATGGAAAGCATGGGTGTCACCCGTGTCCGAAATAGGCGGCCTGTACGGCGGGATCGGCGCGCACCGCGGCAGGCGGCCCCTCGGCAATCTTCCGACCCTGGGCCATCACGACGACATGGTCCGACAGGCTCATCACCAGCCCGATGTCGTGTTCGATCAGCAGCACGGTCAGGTCGCCGGCCAGCGAGCGGATCAGCGCGCCGGTGTCCGCCGTGTCGCCGTGGCTCATGCCCTGGGTCGGCTCGTCCAGCAGCAGCACCCGCGGTTCGGCGGCCAGCGCCACCGCGATCTCCAGCCGCCGCTGTTCGCCGTGGGAGAGATTGCCGGCAAGCTCCCGCGCCTTGGCCGACAGGCCGAAACGCTCCAGCAGCGCCTCGGCCTTGGCCAGCGCCCGGCGGCTGTGGCCGACCGGTCGCAGCGCGTACCAGGGCCGCTCCAGCACCTGCGCGGCGATCCGCAGGTTTTCCAGCACCGGCAGCTCGAAGAACAGGTTGGTGATCTGGAAGGACCGCGCCAGTCCGGCGGCGAGCAGCCGGTCGGGGGAGCGCCCGGTAACGTCGGCGCCGCCCAGGGTCACCCGGCCGCCGGTGGGTCGGATGGCGCCGCTGATCAGGTTGAACAGCGTGCTCTTGCCCGCCCCGTTGGGCCCGATCACGGAGGTGATCCGTCCGGCGGCGGCCTCGAATCCGACGCCCGCCACCGCCTGCAGCCCGCCGAAATTCACCGACAGGTCGCGCACGCTCAGTGTGCAGGCACCGCCTGCGCCGGCCTGCGCGATCTTAAGGGGGGTGGCCATCATGGTGTCGCCCTCCCCTGTTCACCGCGACGGCTCAAACGGGCCAGCAGGGCGCCCACCAGCCCCTTGCGCAGGAAGATGACGGACAGCATGAAGATGATCCCCACGACGATCAGGTGATGCTCGGTCCAGGATCCGACGACGGAGCGCAGGGCGGTCAGCAGCAGACTGCTCACCACCGGCCCGACCAGCGTGCCAACGCCGCCGACAATGACGGTGATCACGGCGTTGCCGGAGGTCTCGAAGAACATCAACTCGGGCGAGACGAATCCCCGCAGCATTGGGTAGAGCGCTCCCGCCAGCGCGGCGACGCAGGCCGCCAGCACATAGACCGCCAGCTTGTACTGCCAGGCATTGAAGCCCAGGAACGGCACCCGCTTCTCATTGGCGCGGATGGCGGCCAGCGTCCGCCCGAACGGCGCGTCCATCAGATAGGCCAGCCCGGCATAGGCCGCCACGGTCAGGGCCAGCACCAGCAGGAAGAAGGACAGCGGATCGGCGGTGTCGAGGCTGAGCGGCCCGAAGCCCACCTGGATCTGCGGGATGCCGATCAGCCCGTCCGACGCGCCCAGCGCGCGGGTGTTGTAGACGGTCTTGGCGGCGACCTGGGCCAGCCCGAAGGTGATGAGGGCGAAATAGACGCCCTTCACCCGGTTGGCGATGACGCCGCCGATCAGGCCCGCCACGCTTCCCGCCAGCAAGGCGGCTCCCATCGCCAGCCAGAAGCTGGGGGCGACGTCGCGCAGGACGAGTGCCGAGACATAGGCGCCAAGCCCGAAATACAACGCCTGCCCCAGCGACAGCAGCCCGGTATAGCCGAGCAGCAGGTCGACGCTCATCGCCAGCCCGGCGAAGATCAGCGCCTCGGTCGCCAGACGCAGGTAGAATCCGTTGCCGGTCGCCCAGGCGACGGCGGCGAAGCCGAGCGCCGCCGCCAGGAAGGCCAGCGCCAGCCAATGGACCGGGGCCAGACGGGAAAGCCGGGAAACCGGCCCGGCGCGGCCGGGGTCGGAGAGGGTGCGCAGCGTGGCCTCAGGCATGTCCCAGCCTCCCGAACAGGCCCTGCGGCCGGACCATCAGCACCAGCACCATGATCCCGAACACCAGCGGGTCGGACCAAACCGGCGAGATGTAGAGGCTGGACAGCGCCTGCACCTGGGTCAGCAACAGGCCGGCGATCACCGCCCCCTGGATCGACCCCATGCCGCCGACGATCACCACGGTGAAGGCCATCAGGATGAAGTCGCGCCCCATGGTTGGGAACACCGAATAGATCGGCGCCAGCAGCACGCCGGCCAGCCCGGCCAGCGCCACCCCGAAGGCGAAGGTGCCGGCATAGACCCGGCGCACCGGCACGCCCAGCGACGAGGCCATGTCCTTGTCGAAGGCCGCCGCCCGCACCATGGCGCCCAGCCCGGTGCGGAAGACCACCAGCCAGACCGCGGCGATCAGCGCGAGGCCGAAGCCGATCAGGAACAGCCGGTAGTTCGGCAGGAACATGCCGAGGATCTCGGTGCCGCCCTCGATCGGGTTCTCGGGCCGCAGGGTGTTGGGGCCGTAGACCAGTTTCAGCAGATCTTCCAGGATCATCCCCAGCCCGAAGGTCAGCAGCAGGGTCAGGATGTGGCGGTCGCGGCTGTGGAAGACCCGGGCGATCAGCCAGCGCTCGGCCAGCCAGCCGATGGGCAGCATCAGCAGCGGCACCAGAACCAGCAGCGCCCAGAACCCGACACCCAGTCCGGCCAGGGTCAGGGACAGGAATGCGCCCATGGCGTAGAACTCGCCATGGGCCATGTTGATGACGTCCAGCAGCCCGAAGATGATGGTCAGGCCCAGCGCCATCAGGACGACGGCAACCCCGAGCGAAAGACCGTTCAGCGCCTGCGGCGCCAGGACGAATTGCAGATAGTCGATGAGATCGGCCATGGCCATCGGCTCCTTGGACGCGTTCCTCAGAAGCGGGTGCAGAGGTCCGGCCCGATGGCCTTCTCGCCCGGAACGGTGCCGACCACGTCGAAGCGGTTGTTGGTGCCGTCCGACGAGATGCGCACGGCGTACATGTCCTGGACCGCCTGATGGTCTCCGGCCCGCATGGTCTTGGTGCCCTGCGGCGTGCTCCAGCTCAACCCTTCCATCGCCTTGCGCAGCGCCTCGGTGTCGGTGCCGCCGGCCTTCTCCACCGCCGCCTTGAAGAAGCCGATCAGGCCGTAGCTGTCGGCGCCGTAGAGGTCGGGTGCGGTGTCGTAGGCCTTGCGGAAGGCGGCGACGAAGGCTTTGTTCTCGGGCGTGGGGAGTTCCGCCGAATAACCGACCCCGGTGACGAATCCGTCGGCCGCCTTGCCGATGGCGCCGATGTTCTGGGCGGTGACGGTGCCCGACGCGCCGACGATGGTCAGGTTGCGCAGCAGCCCGTATTCGCTCATCTGCGTCAGCAGCCGGACGGTGTCGTTTCCGGCGGTGGAGGTGTAGAGCACGCTGGGCCGCGCGGCACGGAGCTGGCCGAAATACTGCGAGTAATCCTTGCTGCCCAGCGGCGCGAAGACCTCGCCGGTCGATTGCGCGCCGGTCTTCTCCGCCGCCGACTTGAAGGCCGCGACGGTGGATCGGCCCATTTCGTAGTCGGGTCCGAGATAATAGACCTTGGCCTTCGGCTTGTCCTTGGCCAGCCATTCCGCCAGCGCCGCCGACTGCTGCCCCGCCCGGGCGTTCACCCGGAAGACGTTGGGAGAGCATTTGTCGGTGGTGATGGCATCGGAAAAGGAGACGGTGGTGGCGATAAGCCGGCCGTTGCGCTCGGCAAGCTGGCCGACGGCCAGGGTGGAGCCGGAATTGACGGTGCCGGTCAGGAAATCGACCTTGTTGACCTGGAACAGCTTTTCCGCCTTCTGGGTGGCGACGGCGGGATTGGCCTCCTCGTCCTCGAACAGCAGTTCGATTTGGCGCCCCATGATGCCGCCGGCGGCGTTGACCTCCTTCGTCGCCAGTTCCAGGCCCCAGCGGACCTGCTGGCCGATCGGCGCGTAGGTGCCCGACAGCGGGGTCACCACCCCGATGCGGATCGGTTCGGCGGCGGACGCGACCCCGGTGAGCCCGAGCAGGACGAGCGCGGCGGTGCCGAGAAGCGTGGTCTTGGTCATGATTTTTGGTTCCTCCCTATGCTGTCCATGTTTTGTTGCCCATGCTTGGAGGCGTCGGTCAGACGCCCGTGAAGACCGGCTTGCGCTTCTCGTGGAAGGAGGCGACGCCTTCCTTGAAATCCTCCGAGCCGCGCAGGCGGCCATAGGCCTGCCCCTCGATCTCGATGGCGCCGTTGACCGAGACGTTGTTGCCGCTGTTCAGCACGCCCTTGATGGTCCGCTGGGCCAGCGGCGAGAAGCCGCGCAGTTCATCGACCAGGGCGGCGACGGTCGCTTCCAGTTCGGCATCGGCGACGCAGTCGGTGACGAAGCCCCAGTCGGCGGCCTGACGGCCGGGGATGCGCTTGGCCCGCATCACCATGTCCTTGGTCCGGCAGATGCCGATCATGTGCAGCAGGCGGGCCGAGCCGCCGGAGCCGGGGATCATGCCGATGCGCATCTCCGGCAGGGCGAACTGCGCGGTTTCCGAAACGATGCGGAAATCGCAGGCCAGCGACAGCTCGAAGCCGACGCCGAAGCAATAGCCGCGAACCTGGGCGATCACCGGCTTGCGGCAACGTTCCGGGGCGGCGATGTTGACCGCCAGCTCCGACACATGCTCCGCCGACTTCTCCATGAAGCCGGCGATGTTCCCCCCGGACGAGAAATTCTCGCCCTCGGCGCGCAGGACGATCACCCGCACCTTGGGATCACGGTCCAGTGCCGCGAACACCGCGGCGAACTGGTCGCGCTGGAGCATGCTGACGATGTTGAAGGGCGGACGGTGCAGCACGATGTCGGCGCGTTCCTTGGCCTCGTCGATCTCCACGCGGAAGCCGTCGAGGTCGGCGAGCAGGCGGTCGGTGCTGTCGAAACGGTAGGGGGTCACGGTCGGAAACTCCATGGATGAAGGCAGTGTTCAGGAGAGTGTCGGGCTGTGTTCGGCCGGGCTGTGTTCGGCAGAGTTGTGCTCAAGGGTGAATTCGCCGGCCTGCAGCTTGCGGCGCAGGATCTTGCCGACCGGCGATTTCGGGATTTCGTCGAGGAAGACGTACTCGCGCGGGCGCTTGAAATTGGCGAGGCCGGAAGTGCGGCAATGGTCGTCGAGATCCTTTGCCTCGACGCCGCGGGCGCGCTTGACGAAGGCGACGACCCGCTGGCCCCAGCGCTCGTCGGGCAGGCCGGCGACCGCCACCTCCAGCACGCCGTCATGAAGCGACAGCACGCTTTCGATCTCGACCGGCGAGACGTTCTCGCCGCCGGTGATGATCATGTCGTCGACCCGGCCGGTGACGAAGAGGTCGCCGTCGGCGTCGAGGAAGCCGATGTCGCCGGTGAAGTACCAGCCGCCATGCAGCGCCTTGGCGTCGGCGTCCGGCCGCTTCCAATACCCTTCGAAGGCTTCGTCGCCGGACAGGTCGGCGACGATCTGGCCCTCCTCCCCGGCCGCGGCGCACGCGTCGGGATCGAAGCTGCCGAGGCGGACGATGCGGATGCGCTGGTTCAGCGCCGCCTTGCCGGCCGATCCCGGCTTGGCCGGCGCGTTCTGGTCGATGGAGAAGGTGTAGATCTCGGAGGAGCCGTAATGGTTGACGAACAGCTCGGGCCGGAAGGCGGCGTCCAGCCGCTTCAGCAGGCCGTCGGTCATCGATGCCCCGGCGAAGCCCAGCTTGCGCACCGACGACACGTCGGTGCCCGCGAATTTCGGGTCGGCCAGCAGGTCGTGATAGAGCGTCGGCACCAGATAAAGGCAGCTCAGCCGTTCGGCCGCGATCAGATCCAGCGCGCGTCCGGTGTCGAAGCGCGGCAGGCAGACGAAGCAGCCGTCGACCAGCGCCATCGCCAGCAGCGAGCGCACCCCCATCGTGTGGTAGAGCGGCATCACCCCCAGAGTGCGCTCGCCCCGGCGGTAGCAGTTCTGGGCGACATGGGCGATGGCGGAGGCGCGCTCCGTCCGGTGACGGCGCGGCACGCCCTTGGGCTTGCCGGTGGTGCCGGAGGTGTAGAGGAACAGCGAGACGTGCTCCGCCGTGGCGCGCGGCTGCGCCTGGGCCATCTCGCTTTCCAGCAGATCGGCGAAGCGGTGGTCGCATCCATCGCCCGGATCGTTCACCCCGATGCGGGGCAGCGCCCGCGCCGCGGCGGAGTCCCGGACGGCGTCGGCCGAGACGTCCTGATAGAACAGGGCGCGCACCTCGGCGTCGGGCAGGCAATAATCCAGCTCGTCGGCCTTCACCCGCCAGTTCAGCGGCACGACGGCGATGCCGGCGAGCTGGCAGGCCCAATGAATGGTCGCCATCTCCCAAGTGTTCTGCAGCGCGGTGGCGATGCGGTCGCCGGGATGCAGGCCGAGCCGGTCGAAGGCGCCGACCAGCCGGCGGATGCGCTCAAGCCACTCCGCGTAGGTCAGCCGCAGATCGCCGTCGACGATGGCGACCGCGCCGGGGCTGCGCTCCGCGCTGGCCAGGATGCTGCGGCCGAGGTCAAACATGGACGACCTCCTCCACCGTCCGGCCCGTGACCTCCATCACGGCGCGCACGATGCCGGCATAGCCGGTGCAGCGGCAAAGATGGCCGCTCAGCATGTCGCGTAGCTCCTCTTCGGTGGGTTCGGGATTGCGGCCCAGATAATCGGTCAGCGACATCAGGATGCCGGCGGTGCAGAAGCCGCATTGCAGGGCGTGATGCCGGTGGAACGCCTCCTGAAGCGCGGTCATCCGCCCCTCGTTGGCCTGTGCCAGTCCTTCGACGGTGTCGATGCGCCGGCCGTCGGCCTGCACCGCCAGGGTCAGGCAGGCGCGGACCGCCACGCCGTCGATGCGGACGGTGCAGGCGCCGCAGACGCCATGTTCGCAGCCAACGCGGGTGCCATGCGCGCCCAGCTCGTGGCGCAGGAAATCGCTCAGCAGCAGGCGCGTATGGGCATGGCCGCTGCGCGGCGTCCCGTTCAGGACGATGGAGACGGCGTGGCGTGTCTCCGCCGCCAGGGTCTGGCTTTCTCGGGATGTCAGCTGCGGCATGACAGGGCTTCCTCAAGGACGGTGCGGCCGATCCGGCGGACGAGGTCGCGGCGGTATCGCGCGGTGGCGTGCTGATCGTCGTCGCTGCCGAGATCCCAGGCGAAAGCGTTCAGCGCCTCGTCGAGATTCGGCGGCAGCCCGCCGGCGGCGAGCGGCCAGGAGCGCAGCGTCGGCCGGTCGGCCACCCCGCCGACGGCGAGGCTCGCGCGCTCCCCATCCACCGTGGCGGCGCAGGCGGTGATGGCGAAATCGCCATGCCGCATCGACTGCTCGCGGAAGGCATGACCGCTGCCGGGCCGGGCCAGCGGAAAGCGGACGCATTCGACGATCTCGTCCGCCGCCTTCACCGTGGTCAGCGGCCCCAGGAAGAAATTGGCGGCGGGAACGGTGCGGCGGCGGCGCAGGTTGCGCAGCACCACTTCACCGACGGTGGCGACCAGACAGAGCGGTGTCTCGGCGCTGGGATCGGCATGGGCGACGGAGCCGCAGAGCGTGCCGCGGTTGCGGGTCTGGAAATGGCCGACCCACGGCAGGGCGGCGGCCAGCAGCGGCACCTCCTGCGCCAGGGTCGGGCGGGCCAGCACCTCGGCCTGGGTGATGGCGGCGCCGATGGTCAGCCAGCCATCCTCGACCCGCAGCGTGCGCAGTTCCTCGATCCGGCCCAGATCGATCAGCAGGCGCGGCTGCACCAGCCGCATGTTCAACATCGGCATCAGGGACTGGCCGCCGGCGATCACGCGGGCGTCGTCGCCCCCGGCCGCCAGCGCCGCCAGCGCATCGGCGACGGTCGCCGGCCGCAAATAGTCGAAGGACGCGGGTTTCATCGCTTGAGTCCCAGAAGGCGCAGCAGGCGCGCCAGAAGTGACGGGTGTTCGGGCGGTGCCGCAGGGCCACCGGCGCGGGCGACCAGTTTTTCGAAGAACTGGCCGATCAGCAGGCGCGACGCGCTGTCGAGCATCCGTCCGCCGACCGCGGCGACCTTGCCGCCCACCGACGCGCCGTAGCGGTAGGTGACGCGTGTGCCGGTGGGCATGCGCTCCAGCGTGACATGCCCGGTGCCGCTGCCCGAACCCAGCGCGCTGGTGCCGCTGCCGGTCAGGGTCAGGGCGTTGGGCGGGTCGAGGTCGGACAGCGCCACCTCCGCGGTGTAGCGGCCGCGCACCGGGCCGATGCCGACCACCACCTCCGCCCGGTAGGTGTTGGGACCGACGAGATCCAGCGCCTCGCAGCCGGGCAGCAGCGCCGCCAGCTCCTTGGGGTCGAGCAGGATGGCCCAGACCTGTTCGGGCGTCGCCGGCACCTCGCGGCTGCCCTCCCCGGTCAGGCCGCGCCCGCCTTTGGCCGCGGCCGCTGGCGGAGTTTCCCTGGAACCGGCGGCGGATGCCGGGCGCGGCGGTTCCGGCGGATGGATCAGCGCCGCCAGCTTGGCCGGGGTCATCGGCAGGGACGGCACGTCGTCCACGGAAATCGCCGACAGCGCGTCGGCCACCGCGTTCGCGAGGCAGACCGGCGTGCTCATGCAATTCCCCTCCCCCACGCCCTTGGCGCCGAGCGGCGTCACCGGCGACGGGCTTTCACGGTGGAGGATGACGGGCACCGGTACCTCGCAGGCGGTCGGCACCAGATAGTCGGCGAAGGTGCCGGACAGGAACCGGCCGTCTTCGCCATAGGCGTATTCCTCGTACAGCGCGGTGCCGACCGCATGGGCGAAGCCGCCCAGAATCTGGCCTTCCACCAGCAGCGGGTTCAGCAGCCGGCCGGCATCGTGCATGGTGACGTAGCGGTCGATCCGCAGCGCCCCCGTCGTCCGGTCGATTTCCACGCCGCAAAAATCGAAGATGAAGCCGTAGCAGGCCGAACTGTTGATGTGGTCGGCGTCGGTCGGCGCCTTCAGCGGCTCCGGCGTCCAGAAGGCGGTCTCGCGCAGCGCCGCCTCCTGCCCGTCCGGCAACGTGCCCGGCGACCAGTGGCCGGCGGCGGCGGCGCGGGAGAAGGACAGGCCGTTGTCCGGGTTGGCGTCTGAGAAGACCTTGCCGCCGGCAAAGCGGACATCCTCGGCCCGGCAGTTCAGCTGACCGGCGACCAGCGCCGCCATGCGGCCGCGCAGCCGGGTCGCCGCCACCTGCGCCGCCCCCGCCACCGCCCCGGCGAAGCGGCTGGAATAGTTGCCCGACGCGATCGACCAGGCATCCTTGCCGGTGTCGAGGTCGGTGTTCACGCGAATGTCCTCGAAGCGCAGGCCGAAGACGTCGGCCACCACCTGGGCCAGCACGGTGCGGTGCCCCTGCCCCTGGGGCGCCGAGGCCACCGTCACCGACACGCCGCCGATGGGATCGACGGCGACGCTGGCGGTCGCCTGCGCGCCGTTCTTCGGCCCGGCCTTGCGCCGCTCCTCGGCGGTCAGCACGGTGGTGATGTAGCCCATGTTGGAGATCGACGGCTCGACCACCGCAGCGTAACCGATGCCGTAGATCCGCCCCTCCGCCCGCAGCGCGTCGCGCCGTGCCTTCAGCGCGTCGAGCGCCCCCTCGCGCACCGCCTGTTCCAGCGTCGCGCGGTAGTCGCCGCTGTCGAGCATCCCGCCCGACGCGGTGCGGTAGGGCATGGCGTCGGCCGCCACCAGATTGCGGCGGATGACGTCGAGCGGGTCGAGCCCCAACTCCGCCGCCACCCGGTTCATCAGCCGCTCCAGCCCATAATAGAGCTGCCCGCCGCCGAAGCCGCGGTTGAGGCCGGTCGGCGTCTTGTTGGTGACGACGATGCGGTTGGTCACCGCCAGATGGGGAATGTCGTAGGCGCCGGTCAGGTTGCCGTGGTTGCGGTAGAGCGAGGCCGGCTCCGGTGCCCGCAGATAGGCGCCGCAATCCTCGGTCTGCTCCATCCGCAGCGCCAGCACCCGGCCGTCCGGCTCCACCGCCGCGTCGATGCGCATGCGGCGCGCGGTGGCCGAGGTGGCGGCCATCAGATGCTCCAGCCGGTCCTCCACCCACTTCACCGGCCGGCCGGCGACGCGGGCGCACAGCCCCATCAGCACGACATAGGGGAACACCGCCTGCTTGTTGCCGAAGCTGCCGCCGGAATGGGGCGGCGTCTTCAGCCGCAGCCGCGATCCCGGCACGTTCAGCGCCCGCGCCATCACCGGATGGACGGCGAAGGGGCCGGAGAAGTTCGACAGCACCTCGTAGGACTCCTCGGCCGCGTCATAGTCGGCGAGGACGACGAAGCATTCCATCGGGGTGCAGGAATTGCGCGGATACTCGACCTCGACCGACACGATCCGTGCGGCACGGGCGAAGGCGGCCTCGGGATCGCCGTAATGGAAACTGCGGCTGTTGACGAGGTTGGAACCCACCGCCGGATGCAGCGGCTCCGATCCCTCCTCCAATGCCTGGGCGATCGAGGTCACAGGCGGCAGCGGGCGGTAGCGCACCTCGATGCGGTCGAGCGCGTCTTCCGCCAGATAGCGGCTGTCGGCCAGCACCACCGCCACCGGTTCGCCGACATGGCGCACGCGGTCGATGGCGAGGCACCAATGCTCCATCGGCGCGCGGATGCCGACCAGGAACGCGCTGGCATGGCGTTTGGCGTCGGCCCCGGTCACCACCGCGGCGACGCCGGGAACCGCCAGCGCGGCGGCGGTGTCGATGCCCAGCAGGTCGGCATGGGCGTGCGGCGAGCGCAGGATCGCAGCGTGCAGGGTGCCGGGCTTCACCGGCAGATCGTCGGCATAGCGGGCGACGCCGGTCAGCAGCGCCGCGTCTTCCACCCGCGGCATCGCGCGGCCGACGAATGGCGCCGGACTTTCTTTGATTTCAACAGTCTGCGTGGCGGTCTGCGGAGCCGTCATCGTCATCCTCCGGTTACCGGAGAAGACTAGACCGTTGGCCAAGCAAAGCTTTTACCGTGGAGTGTCGCGATTTACCCTAGCGTCTCATTTTCATGCATATCCGGCCTCGGGCGGCCCTCCGCCGACCCGGTCCACCAGATTGACGACGCGGCGGTATTCGGTGGGCGTCACGCCCTGGTGGTTGCGGAAAAAGCGGCTGAAATGGCTGGGCGCCGAAAAGCCAAGCCGGCCCGACACCTCGGTGGCGCTCTCCAGCCCGGCGGCCATGGCATCGATTGCCGCCTCCATCCGCAGCACATTGAAATAGAGCGCCGGGGTGATCGCCATCGTCTGCTGGAACAGCCGGAACATGTGGGCGCGCGACAGTCCGGCTGCGGCGGCGACGCGGCCGGCGTCGAACTCCTCGCCCAGGGTTCCTCGCATGAAACGGATGGCCTGACGGACGCGGAAGTCGCCGGCCGCCGGGGCGGCATAGCGCGTGCCGGCCAGTGTCCGCCATTCGGAGAAGCGGTCGATGATGGCGATCATCAGATCGAACAGCGCCTCCTCCATCCGCTCACCCGACGGATCGTCGTACAGAAGTTCAGCCGCCATGCGGTCGGCCAGCCGGCGGATGTGCGGCGTCAGCTCGCCGCAGGACTGCGCGAAGAAGCCGGGATTGCCGCTGGCATTGAGTTCCCGCTGCATGGCGCCGAGCCAGCGCGGCTCGATGTACAACGCCAGGATGACAGTGCGCGGAGCACCAGGCTGATGGGCGTAGGAATGGGCCTCCCAGCTGTTGACCAGCACCGCGGTGTCGTCGCGCAGCGGATAGAGCTGCTCCCCCACCGCGAAGCGGGTGTCGGCGCCGGACGCCTTGATCAGCACGTGGCAATGGGGATGCGCGTGATGGATCAGCGCATTGTCCATGTCCAACAAGGCGACGCGGCCAAAGCTTCCCTGATGGATGCGCATCGCTTTCGACATGGCGTCCGGTCCCTTCCTACCTGCCGGCAGCCAGTGGCCGCCGGGGCAATCTTCAATGGTTTGCTTTACAAGCTAATCGTCAGCGGTCGCCTTTACCAGATCCATTGGATTCGAAGTCTGCCTGCCCAGAAGGTCGAGGACGCCGTCGGCTGCAAAGGCATGAACTTCCCGACCAGCCTGGGCATGCCGATCTCCCGCATGATCACCTGATCACCGATCGGTTAGGGCAAACTCTGTCAGCGCCTCAAGTTGTGCACCAATGCCCCATTGGGTCCGACCATCTGCCGGCGCCGGTGTAGGCGCCGTTCCGCGCAGACCGCCTTGATACGGCAAAGCCGGCCCCGGAGCGAACCGGGACCGGCTTTGGGCGGCTGCGACGAACGGCAATCACAGAAAGCCGGTCGAAAGCCAGGGAATTGCGGCGACCAGCACCAGTCCGACCAGCAGAGCCGCCAGATAGCCCAGGATCGGGCGCATGCCCTCATCCGGGTTGACCCGGCCAATGGCCGAGGCGACATAGAAACCGACGCCGAAGGGCGGGGCGAAAAGGCCGAGGCCCATGGCAAGGATCACCACCATCGCATACTGCACCTCATGCACGCCCATCTCGCGGGCGATGGGGAACAGCAGCGGGCCGAACAGTACGATGGCGGGAATGCCCTCCAGCACGCTGCCGAGGATGATGAAGGCGACGATGGATACGGCAAGGAAGGTGAAGGCGCCTCCCGGCAGGCCGGCCATGAACTGCGCCAGATCGGTCGAGAAGCCCGAGCGCGTCAGGCACCAGGCCATCGCCGTCGCAGTGCCGATGATGAACAGGATCGCTCCCGACAACGCCGCGGTCTCGACCAACATGGGAACCACCCGCCCCCAGTCGAAGCGGCGATAGACCAGCAATCCAACGGCGACGGCATAGACGATGCCGATGGTCGAAACCTCGGTCGCCGTCGCGACGCCCTCGATCACCGCGGTGCGGATGACGAAAGGCAGGGCGAGCGCGGGCAGCGCCACCACCAGGCTGCGGCCCAATTCGCGACCGGTCGGCCGACGCACTCCCGACAGGTTTTCATGGCGGTAGCGGTGGCGGACAACCAGACACAGCATGACCGCCAGCAGCAGGCCGGGCAGCAGTCCGCCGGTGAAGAGCGCCGCGATGGAAACGCCGGTGACCGACCCGATGGTGATCAGCACGATGCTGGGCGGAATGGTCTCTGTCTGCGCGCCGGTCGCCGCCAGCAGCGCCACCAGATCGCCCGGCTTGGCACCGCGGGCCTTCATCTCGGGGAACAGCACCGGGGCGACGGCCGCCATGTCGGCGGCCTTCGAGCCGGAGATGCCGGACACCAGATACATCGCGCCGATCAGCACATAGGACAGGCCGCCGCGCACATGGCCAAGCAGGTTGGCCAGCACCGCCACCATCGCGCGGGCCATGCCGGTCATCTCGATCAGCAATCCTAAGAAGACGAACAGGGGCACCGACAGCAGGATCAGGTGTGACATGCCCTCATCCATCCGGCCGACGACGACCAGCAGCGGCACCCTGGTGGTCAGGGCGAGATAGCCGAAGCTCGACAGGCCGAAGGCGAAGGCGATGGGCACGCCGGCGAACACGGCCCCTGCAACCACGAGCACAAAGAAGACCAGCAGGTTGAGCTTGCCGAGATCGGCCAGCACCGGCTGCAGGGCGAAGAACAATGCGGCGATCGCCGCGACCGCCGCCAGCGCACCCGCCACCAGCTTGAGGTCGCCCACCCGCGCGAGCCGGATCAGAGCCGTCGCGATCATCAGCCCAAGGCCGGTCGGCAAGGCGGCCGCGCGCCACATGTTCGAGATCTGCAGGGCGGGAGTGGTGATCTCCAACTCCTCCCAGGCGAATTCGCCCGCCGGCATGATGACCAGCAGCAGGAAACAGAGCGCCGCCGCCACCGCGAAGACATCGAGGAACGCCCGCGCGCGTGGCGATGCCCAACTGACGAACGCGGTCATCCGCATATGCTCGCCACGGCGGAAGGCGACGACGGTTCCCAGCATCGCCAGCCACAGGAACAGGATCGACGCCAGTTCGTCCGACCAGGTGATCGGGGCGTGGAGCACGTAGCGGGCGACGATGCCGGTGAAGAGAATCACCACTTCCGCAGCCACCAGAAGCGCCACCGGCAGTTCGGACAGCCAGCCCAGAATCCGGTCGGCCTGCGCCAGCCACCGGCTGGCGCCGTCGGGCGAGCCGGCGGTGGACTTGTGATCCACCACCGCCGTCATGTCAGCGCCCCTACCGAACTCTCCAGGGCGCTCCAGGCCTCCTCACCGTATTTGGCCTTCCATTCGCCGTAGAAGCCGGACTTGCGCAGGGTTTCGCGGAAAGGCGCCGGATCGACCTTGTTGAAGGTCAGCCCCTTTTGCGAGAGCGAACCCTGCAGCGCCTCGTTGAGGCCGGCGATATCCCGGCGCTGCTGCAGCGCGCCGTCGTTCAGGTTCCGGCTGACGATCTGCCGCAAATCCTCGGGCAGTCCACGCCAGGAGCGGCCGTTGGTGACGATCCACGAACCGTCCCAGACATGGTTCGTGATGGAGCAGAATTTCTGCACCTCGTAGAACTTGGCGGTGTCGGCCACCAC
Source organism: Azospirillum sp. B2RO_4 (assembly GCF_051124815.1). Classification (NCBI taxonomy): domain Bacteria; kingdom Pseudomonadati; phylum Pseudomonadota; class Alphaproteobacteria; order Rhodospirillales; family Azospirillaceae; genus Azospirillum; species Azospirillum sp. B2RO_4. Next base: position 122,448 of record NZ_CP118486.1, read on the forward strand.
CAGCGGATTTTCCTGTCCGTCGACCACGCCGGTCTGCAGCGCTGCATAGACCTCGCCCAGGTTGATGCTGGTCGGCGACGCGCCCAGCCCCTTGAACAGCGACACATAGACCGGGCTGACCGGGACGCGGATCTTGAATGCCGCCAGGTCGCCCGGCCCGGTGATCGGCTTGGTGCTGGTGGTGATCTGGCGGAAGCCGTTGTCCCAGATGCGGTCGAAGGCGTGGAGGCCGGCCTTGTCGAAGCCTTTGCGGATCACCCCGCCGAGCTGGCCGTCCATCGCCTTCCAGACGGCGTCATAGTCCTTGAACGCGAACCCCATGCCGTTGATCGACGCAACCGGGACCAGGGTCGACAGGATCAGGCCGCCGGTGCTGAAGAACTCGATCCCGCCGGAGCGCACCTGCGCCAGCAGGTCGCTGTCGCCGCCGAGCTGGCTGTTGGGGAAGACGGCGATGTCGACCTTGCCGCCGGTCTCCTTGCGGATGCGCTCGGCCGCTTCGACAGCGCGGACATGCAGCGGGTGGCTCGCCGGGAAGCCATGGCCGAACTTCCATGCGAATTCCGCGGCATGCGCCTTTGAGATGAAGGGCGCGGCCAGGGCGCCCACCGCGGTAGCGGCCAGAAACTGCCTACGCTTGATCAACATCTTGGTTCCCTCCCTTTTTGTGTTCTCTCGTCCGGTTTGCCCTCCGTGCCGGCCGGCCGTTACCGGCCCGACGGCGATCCTGGGCGACGCCCCTCCACAGCCGCCGCGAGGATGCCGCGCACGGCTTCTTCGGTCACCGGTCCGGGGTTGTAGCCGTTATCCGTCTCGACGGTGATCCGGGCGGCCTCCTCGATCCGGTCGGCGGAAAAGCCGACCTCCGTCAGCCGCGTCGGCAGGCCGACCGATTTCATCATGTCGAAAATGGCGGCGCCGATGTCTTCCACGCCGATGGCGGCGGCAAGACGGTCCATCGCCTGGGGGGCGAAGGGTGCATTGTAGGCTGCGACATGGGGCAGCACCAGCGCATGGGACAATCCGTGCGACACGCCGTAGGTGCCGCCCAGGACATGGGCGACGCCATGCTGGAGCGCAAAGCCGCCGGCCAGCGCCGCACCGGCGAGGTGGGCGCCGTACAGCAGGTCGGCACGCGCTTGCCCATCGTCCGGACGGGCCGCCACCCGCGGCAGTGCGTCCATGATCGCCCGCGCGCCCTCCATCGCCGCCGGCACGATCACCGGGCTGATGGTGGGGGTGTAGATGGCGTCGACGCAATGGGCGAGCGCGTTCATGGCGCTGGCCGTGCTGACGTCCACCGGCAGCCCGAGCGTCAGCGAGGGGTCATAAAGGACGGTGCCCGCCAGCATGCGCAGGCTCTGGTGCATCCGCTTGACGCCGTCGATGGTGATCCCGCAGAAACCGGTCATCTCGGAGCCGGAATAGGTGGTCGGCACGGCGATGATCGGCAGCCCGAGTTCCAGCGCGATGGCCTTGCCCAAACCGATGGAGGCTCCGCCGCCGACGCTGACCAGGCAGTCTGCGCCCATTTCGCGTGCCTTGGCCCGGCCCCGGATGGCCAGTTCGATGGGCACCTGGGAAACCGCTTCCGGCAGGATGCCGATGCAACGGCTTCCAAGACGGTCGGCGACGCGCCCGCCCATGGCGCTGCGGCCGGGGGTGGACACGACGAGCGCATGCTTCGCGCCCAGCCGCTCCACCTCCGCGTCGATCCGGTCGATGGCCCCGGCTCCGAAGACGACCCGCGATGGCAGCGCGTTGAACACGTCGCCGGGGGTGCTGAATTCTCTCATGATGGAAATCCGTCCGATGGGTCGGTGAGGGCGGCGCTTACCAATCGACGATGGTGCCGTCGTCCAGAACGGCCGAGGTCGTGTGCATCACCTCCGGCTTGAACGGGTGCTTCGCCGCCTCCGTCTCGTTCACCTCGATGCCGAAGCCGGGGGCGTCGGGCACCTCCCAATGGCTGCCGGTGCGGCGGATCGGGGTCTGCACCACGTCGTCGTACCAGGGTACCGCGCCGCTCATCTCCTCCTGGATGACGAAGTTCGGCGTGGAGATGTCGAAATGCAGGGCCGCGACGCCGGCCAGCGGACCATTGGGATTGTGCGGGGCGATGCCGATCAGGTCGGCTTCCGCCAACGCGGCGATCCGTTTGCCTTCAAGCAGGCCGCCGGTGTGGTTCAGGTCGGGCTGGGCGATATGGAGCGCCTTCTGGGCGAAGACGGGTTGGAACTCCTTCAGCCCCACCAGCCGTTCGCCGGATGCGATCGGGCAGTCCGCCTGTTCGGCGATGCGGCGCAGCGCCTCGGTATCGCCGGGCTGGACCGGTTCCTCGCAGAACATCGGCCGGTAGGGCTCCAGTTCGCGGATGTAGCTCATGGCGGCGGCGATGGAGCCGGGGCGACCGTGGAAGTCGATCATGATGTCGACGCCGTCGCCCACCGTGTCGCGCAGTGCCTGCATCATCTTGCCGACATGGCGCTGGGCCGGAATCGGCGCGCTGTGGGCGCCATAGGGAATGAACACGACCTTGAGCGCATCGTAACCCTTCTCCGTCACCGCCGCGGCCCGTTCCTTCAGCGAGCCGATGTCGAAGGTCTCGTAGACCGACTTCATCTCGCCAAGGCCCAGATGGGTGTAGACGCGCACGCGGTCGCGGACCTTGCCGCCGAGCAGGCGCCAGACCGGCAGGCCGACGCTCTTGCCGAAGATGTCCCACAGCGCGTGCTCGATGCCGCTGATCGCCGTCACGCCGACCATGCCCAGCTTGTAATAGCTGAACTTGTTCATCGCGCGGACGCACTGCTCGATGTCGCGCGGATCGCGTCCCAGCACGGTCGGCTCCAGATCCTCGACGGCACCGGTGACCGCCCGCGTCTTCCAGTTCAGGCTGGCCTCGCCCCAGCCATAGAGGCCGGGCTGGTCGGTCAGCACTTTCACGAAGATCCAGTTGCGCATCTCGGCGTTGACGACGAAGGTCTTCACGCCGGTGATCTTGATCGGCACGCCGGCGGTCCGGCGGGCGAGGTCCTCGGTGTCTCGGATCATGGAATGCTCGTGTTTTGGATGGCGAGAGCAGGTGCCCGCACGAGGTTCAGCAGCGGCTCGCCGGCGGCCAGCCGGTCGATGTTTTGGGCAATGAACGCATAGCGGCGTTCAGGCAGCCGGCTCGTCCAGGCCGACGAATGCGGGGTACAGACGGCGTTGGGCAAATCCTCGAAGCGGAATCTGGCGGGCGCCACCCGGTCGTCCGCCCCGGCCGGATAGCCGTACCAGACGTCGAGCACCGCACCGCCGATGGTCCGGCGCAACAGCACATCATAGAGCGCCTCCTCGTCGACGATGGGCGCGCGCGATATGTTGATCAGCACGCCCGTCGGCTTCATGGCGGCGAGTTCGGCAATCCCGATCAGCCCGCGGGTCTGATCGGTCAGTGGGCAGGCGATCACCAGGAAATCGGATTGCGCCAGCAAATCCGGCAAGCGTTCCGGCGGCAGGATCGCCTCGGCCAAGCCGTCGGTGTCGGTGGCGAACTGGTCGACCGCGAAGATGCGCATGCCGAAACCCACTGCCCGCCGGGCTATCGTCCGCCCGATCCGGCCGAACCCGATCAGGCCCAATGTCCGGCCGTGGATCTCCCCGTGGGGCACCCGTGCCCTGTAGACATCGGACCATGTGTCCGTGGCGAAGGAGCTGCGCAGAGTGTCGGGGCGGATTTCCCAGTTCAACATCGCCGCCATGACGAACTCGGCGATGGGAATTTCATGCTCGAACACGTTGCAGATGCTGGCGCCGGATGGCAGCGAAGCCATGTCGATGCCGTCCAGTCCGGCTCCTGGTACATGCAACAGGCGAAATTCAGGTGCCGATCCGCCGCTTCGGGAGAACCGCAAAGACACGACCACGTCGTCTGCGGTGATGGTGGAATCGAATTGGGACGAATGGGCGGCTTCGCGGGGAAGGGGTATGATGTCGCAGGGCGTGGTCAGGAAAGCGGCCAGCTTGTCCTTGTGATTGGCAGCCTCCCCAATCATGAAGACTTTCATTGGCTTTATCCTCCGTTGCACGAACGATAGAGCCAACGGATTGAGTAGGTCCAACTTTTAAAAATGATTGATTGATAAGGAAAAGTTTTCACACGACTGGTGTGTGCGCCTTCGGTGATCAGGGTGAATGGCTGACCGTTCAGGAGACCAGTTCGCCCACCGCGGTCGCGACGTCCAGAAATGTCTGAATGGCGGGAGAGGTGTCGTCGCTCTGGTAGGCCACCCCGAGCGTCAGGTGGGGTGCCGGCCCGTCGAGCGGACGGTAGACCACCCCGGGCCGTGCGAATTGCTGAAGATCGGAGGCGATGAGGCCGATCCCGAAATCCGCTGCGGCCAGCGCGATGATCGATTGCGCCGGGGAGGCTTCGAGAATCAGCTCCGGGCTGAACCCCGCCTGCTGGCACAGGCTGATGATCTCATCGTAGAGGCGTGGGCCGATCACGCGCGGGAAAATGATGAAGCGTTGCCTGGAGAGATCCTCAAGCCGCAGGCGCGGCCGTTCGGCCAATGGGTTGCGATCCGACAGCACGACATTGAAGCGCATGCGCGCGATGGGGTGCGACGACAGCGACTGATCGTCGAGCGGGGGATGGAAGATGCCGACATCGATCGCTCCGGCCCTCAAGGCTTCTTCCTGCTCCGACGTCGTCATGACATGAACGTTCACGCCGAAATTGGGCAATGCCATGCGGAACCGGTGCATGATCTCGGGGAAGACGATGTAGAGCGCCGGTGCGGTCATACCGACCGACAATTGCCCGATTTCGCCGCGATCCGTCTGACGCGCGAGCTGCGCGGCCCGTTCCATCTGATTCAAAATCTTCCGGGCTTCGCCCAGGAAGGTCTCGCCGGCTCTCGTCAGGGAAACGCGCCGCTTGTTGCGGTGGATCAGCTGAACCTGCAGCTCTTCCTCCAGTTGGCGCAATTGCTGGCTGAGGGCGGGCTGCGTGATGTGGCACCGCGCGGCGGCACGGTGGAAATGCAGCTCTTCGCAGAGCGCGACAAAGAACTGGAGCCTGCGACGATCCATGATGCGGAGATAAGATCATCCGGCCGAAGCTGTAAAGGCAGGATGAGCGGCCCGGCTTTCCGGCGATGTTCGGCTTGCGGGTCAGGGCGATGGTTGGGCTTTGCTGATCTCAGCAAGCAAACATGTTGGTAAGTGTGGGAACTGTAGAGCTCCAGTTGCGCGCTGTTCCACACGTGCCCCTGACACGAAAGGAGAGTACCGGCGGCCGATCCCTTCTCAAATCTTCTTGCCCCTGTGGGATTTGGTATACCATATCGATGGCGCGGTGGATGATGCCCTCGCATCCGGCCCTTCACCGCGAAAGACCAACATCGGGGAGCCGACGGAGACCATGCGCAACTTCGAAGAACCCGGCCGTTCGCTCGCCATGGGCCGCAACGGCATGGCCGCCACCTCGCACCCGGCGGCAACCCTGACGGCGGTCGAGATCCTCAAGGCAGGCGGCACCGCGATCGATGCCGCCGTGGCGGCCTGCGCGGTCCAGAGCGTGGTCGAAGCCGGATCGACCGGGATCGGCGGCGACTGCTTCGCCATGGTCGCTCCGCTGGGCGGCACAGACATCCGCGCCTACAACGGCTCCGGCCGCACCCCGGCGGCGATGACGCTGGAGCGCCTGCGGGCAGCGGGCGTCACTGCGATCGACCGCCACTCTCCCCACGCGGTCACGGTGCCGGGCGCGGTGGATGCCTGGACGCGGCTGGTCGCCGACCATGGCCGCCTGCCTTTGAGCGAGGTCCTCGCCCCGGCCATTGCCTTGGCGCGCGAGGGCTACGTCATCACGCCACGGGTTTCACACGACCTTGCCCAGAACACCGATCTGCTGCGCCGGGACCCGACCGCCGCCGCCACCTTCCTAGTGGACGGAAAAGCCCCTGCGGCCGGCACCGTCCAGACCCAGCCGCTGCTGGCCGACACGCTGGAGGCAATCGGGCGCGAAGGACCGGACGCCTTCTACCGCGGCGCCGTCGCCGAGGACATGACGGAGTCACTGCGGGCGGCGGGCGGCTTTCACAGCCTGGAGGATTTCGCTGAAGCCAAGGGCGGGTACGTGACGCCGATCAGCACCGACTATCGCGGCCGCACCATCCATGAATGCCCGCCGAACGGACAGGGCATCATCGCCCTGATGATTCTGAACATCCTGAAGCGTTTCCGGCCGGCCGGCGATCCGCTCGACCCCGATAACCTGCATGTGGAGATCGAAGCGACACGGCTCGCCTATGCCGCGCGCGACGCCTTTCTGGCCGATCCGGCGCAAACCGGACAGTCGATTGTGGAGCATCTGCTGTCCGATGCGCTGGCCGACCAGTTGGCCGCCCGGATCGACCCCGCTCGCGCGCTGGAGATCGGCGGGGTGTTCGACAGCGTCGAGCACAAGGACACGGTCTACATCGCCGTCGTCGACAAGCAGCGGACGGCAGTCAGCTTCATCAACTCGATCTTCCATCCCTATGGCAGCGGGCTGATGGCGCCCCGCTCCGGGGTGCTGTTCCACAACCGGGGCCAGAGCTTCTCCCTGGTCGACGGGCATCCCAACATGGTGGCACCGCGCAAGCGGCCGATGCACACCATCATTCCGGGCATGGTCACCGAAAACGGGCGCGTCAGCCTGACCTTCGGCGTCATGGGCGGGCATTATCAGGCGATGGGCCATGCCCACTTCCTGTCGAAGCTGTTCGATCACGGCCTGGACATCCAAAGCGCCATCGGCCTGCCGCGCCTCTTCCCCCTGCCCGGCACCCGCAGCGTGGAAGCGGAGTCGGCAATCCGCACCAAGGCGGGAGCGGAATTGGCCCGCCGCGGCTTTACTGTGACGGCACCCAACTCGGCGATCGGCGGTGCCCAAGCGATCGCCATCGATTGGGAACATGGAACCCTGCTGGGCGGCTCCGACCACCGGAAGGACGGATGTGCGCTGGGGTATTGACAGGTTGGCATGGGCCGCTCCGGCTTGGCAGGTTGCCGGGCTCTGTTGCAGAGTTTGCCGGCAGGCACGAGACGATGATGACGGGCATTGCCGCCGACGCTATGCGTCCTGGAGTTCGAACTGCCGGCCAGCGGGTTCCGTCAGATGTCGCGCCGAGCTTGAGCCGACGGTGTAGCGGGCCCGCAAAGCGGTTGCGGGTCGTGCCCCACGAGGTGGTGATCAAAGCCGAGCCCGCGCCTCCTCCGCCACCCGTTCCGGCGTGATGCCGAAGTGGCGGTAGAGGTCGGGCACCGCACCGGACGCGCCGAAGCCGCTCATGCCGACGAAGCCGCCATCCTCGCCGATATATCGCTCCCAGCCCTGAACCACCGCCGCCTCGACGGCGATCCGTACGGTGGAGCGGTCGATGACGGCGCGGCGATAGGCCTGATCCTGTTGCTCGAACAGCTCCCAGCAGGGCATCGAGACCACGGCGGCCGGCACGCCCTCGGCCTGCAGCAGATCGCGCGCCTGCAATGCGATGGCGACCTCCGACCCGGTGGCGAGCAGGGTTACCCGGCGCTCGCCACCCTCCGCCTCGGCCAGCACATAGCCGCCGCGACGGCACTGGTTCGCGGCGTCGGCCTCATGATCCAAGGCGCGGCGTACCGGATCCAGCGGCTGGCGGGCGAAGACCAGTGCGGTCGGGCCGGAGCGGTGCTCCAGCGCGATCTCCCAGCATTCCGCCGCCTCCACCGCATCGGCCGGGCGCAGCACCAGCAGGTTGGGGATGGCGCGCAGGGCGGCCAGCACCTCCACCGGCTGGTGAGTCGGGCCGTTGGTGCCGATGCCGATGGAGTCGTGGCTGAACACGAAGGTGACCGGCAGCCCCATCAGCGCCGCCATGCGGATGGCCGGACGTTCGTAATCGCAGAAGGCCAGATAGGTGATGCCGGTCGCCACCACCCCGCCATGGGCGGCCATGCCGTTCAGCATGCTGCCCATCGCATGCTCGCGCACGCCGTAATGGACGTAGCGGCCGGCGCGGTCGTCTGCCGTGAAGGCGGCCAGCCGCCGCTTGTGCAGGGTGGCGCCCTCCAGGTCCGGCGCGCCGCTCAGCATCTCCGGTATGACTTCCGTCATCAGATCGACGATGTCGCCGGAGATCTTGTAGCCATGGTCGCTGTGCCCGCTCTCCGCCATGCGGCGCTTGAAGGCGTGCAGCGCGTCGGCCCAGCCGTCGGGCAGCCGCCCCTCGCGCAGCCGATCCAACTCTCGCCGCTTTTCCAAGGGCAACGCGGCGACGCGCGCCTGCCAAGCCTGCTGTTCCGCACCGCCCCGGCGGCCGGCCTCCAGCCACGCGGTGCGGACATCGTTTGGAACCTCGAAGGCGGCATAAGGCCAATCCAGCGCCCGCCGGGCCGCGTCGGTGTGCTCCTTGAACAGCCGTGCGCTGTGGGCGGCACGCTGGCCCTCATGCGGCAGCCCGCGGCCGATGCTGGTGGTGCAGGCGATCATCGACGGCCGCGGGTCGAGTTTCGCGAGGCGCAGCGCCTCCGACACGGCGTCGATGTCGTGGCCGTCGACCTCCTGCACATGCCAGTTGCTGGCGCGGAAGCGGGCGGCCATGTCGTCGGACAGCGCAAGGTCGATGCCGCCGTCGTCGGTGATGCGGTTGTCATCCCACAGATAGGTCAGCTTGCCCAGCCGCAGATGGCCGGCGAGCGCGATGACCTCCTGCCCCACCCCCTCCTGCAGGCAGCCGTCGCCGACCAGCGCCCAGGTTCGGTGATCGACGATGCCGTCACCGAAACGGTGGTTCAGGAAGGCTTCGGTCAGCGCCATGCCGGCGGCGTTGGCGATGCCCTGCCCCAAGAGGCCGGTCGTCACCTCGATGCCGCAGGACTGGTGGATTTCCGGATGGCCGGCGGTGTGCGATCCCATCACCCGGAACCGCTTGAGTTCGTCCAGCGTCATCGCCTCGTAGCCGCTGAGATGCAGCAGCGAGTAGATCAGCATGGAGCCATGGCCGTTCGACTGGACGAAGCGGTCGCGGTCGAACCACAGCGGGTCGGCGGAGTTGAATTTCAAGTGCCGGGTGAAGAGCGCCGTCGTGATGTCGGCGGCGCCGAGTGGGGTGCCGGGATGGCCCTCGCCCGCGCGCTCGATGGCATCCATCGACAGAAAGCGGATCGCGTTCGCCATCCGGCGCGGATCGACGCTGGTCATCATGTGGTCCTTTCGGGAATGCGGAATGGTGCGGGGTTGCGCCGTCACGTCACCAGATTGATCGGCCGCCCGGCCGCGAAGGCTTCGATGCAGGCGGTGACCTGCTCGGCGACGGCCTGCCGCGCCTCGACACTGGCCCAGCCGATGTGCGGGGTCAGCAGGAAGTCGGTGCGCCCGGCAAGGCGGAGGAAGGGGTGGTCGTCCGGCGGCGGCTCCACCGCCGTGGCGTCGACAGCGGCACCCGAGATCTGCCCGCCTTCCAGCGCGCGGACCAAGGCCATGTCGTCGATCAGTCCGCCGCGCGATGTGTTGATGACCAGCGGCCGGCGCGTCATCCGGGCGAACTCCGCCTCGCCCAGCAGATGGCGGGTGGCGGGGGTCAGCGGGCAATGCAGAGTCAGCACGTCGCTTTCGGCCAGCACCGCGTCGAACGGCACATGGTCCGGCTCGCTCGCCGCCTCTCCCTTGCGGCCGGCGAACAGCACGCGCATGCCGAAGGCACGGGCGATGGTCGCCACCGCCTGCCCGATGGCGCCGCGCCCGACGATGCCGAGAGTAGAGCCGTGCAGATCGCGGATCGGGTGGTCCAGCAGGGTGAACTGGCCGCAGGCCTGCCAAGCCCCCGCCGCCACCGACTCCCGGTAGGCCGGCAGCGACCGGCGCAGCGCCAGCATCAGGGCGAAGACATGCTCCGGCACCGTATGGATGGCATAGGCGCGGACGTTCGACACCGCGATGCCCCGCGCGCGGCAGGCGGCGACATCGACATTGTCGGTCCCGGTCGCGGCAACCGCGACGAAGCGCAGGTCGGGCAGTTGTTCCAGAATCTCGGCCCGGATCGGTACCTTGTTGACGATCAGGACGGTTGCCCCGCGCGCCCGCTCGACGATCTGCCCCGGCGCGGTGCGGCCGTGTTCACTCCACACATGCGGGACGTTGGGACGGCGCAGCGCGATGTCCGCCCCCATGGTGTCGTGGTCGAGGAAGACGATGCGGTCCATCATGACCGCCCGACTGCGGTGCCGTTCACCGCGTGATAGCTGCGGATGACCTGACTGTCGTCCATCGCCCCTTCGCCGCGCCCGGAGGTGGCGAGGAACATTTGGTGGGCGACGGCGGCCAGCGGCAGCGCCGCCTTGGCGTCGCGCCCGGCCTCAAGCACGATCCCCAGATCCTTGACGAAGATGTCCACCGCGCTGGTGATCTCCGGATCGGACTCCAGCATGCGCGGGCCGCGGTCCTTCAGCATCCAGCTCGACGCCGACGACCCGCTCATGATCTGCAGCAGGATGTCGAGATCGACCCCGACCTTGGCGGCCAGCGCGAAGGCCTCCGCCACCACGGCGATATGGACACCGCACAGCAGCTGGTTGACGGTCTTGACCGTGGCGCCCTGCCCCGGCTTCTCGCCGACATGGAAGACCTTGTCGCCCATCGCCGCCAGGATCGGGCGCACCCGCTCCACCGTCGTGGTGTCGGCTGCCGCCATAATCGACAGCGTTCCTGCCACCGCGCCCACCACCCCGCCGGAAACCGGCGCATCGACGAAGCGGCGGCCCGCCGCCTCCACCCGTCCGGCCAGCGCGGCGACCGCGCCCGGCGGACAGGTCGCCATCAGGACTACCGAAGCGCCTGCCGGCAAGGCCTCCAGCGCGCCGTCGGCGAAGAGCGCGGCGTCGGCCTGCGCGGCATTCACCACCATCAGCACCAGCGCGTCCGCACCAGCCGCGGCAGCGGCGGCGCTTGAAGCGCCCTTCCCGCCGACCGCTTCGAGCGTCCCGACGCTCTCGGCCCGCACGTCGAAGCCCTGGACGGCGAAGCCCTTGGCCAGCAGATTGCGCGCCATGGGCATCCCCATGGAACCGAGGCCGATGAAACCGACTGTCGTCATCGTGTCATGATCCTTGGAATTGATGTGCCGCCAGCTCAGAGTTTGCGAGCGTCCAGGAACCTTCCTGGGAAACGCCATCACTCATCACGAGCTTTCTTCGGCCGTCATTCCCGCGAAGGCGGGAATCCAGACTTCACAAGCGCTTGCACTGGAAGCTCTGGATCCCCGCCTTCGCGGGGATGACGGCCGATAGTCGTTGCTACAAACTGACAGCCGGCTCAGTACAGGATGGTCGCCGGCACGTAGGACACGAGGCCCAGCACGAACAGCGCCACCAGATAGAAGGGCCACAGCTCGCGCACGATGGCGCCGATGGGCTCGCGGGAGATGGCGGCGGAGATGAACAGGGTGGTGCCGATCGGCGGCGTGAACAGGCCGATGCTGAGATTGACCGCCATCATGATGCCCAACTGGATCGGGTCCAGGCCGATGGCGCCGCCGACGGCGACGAAGGTCGGACCCAGCAGCAGGATCGCCGCCGGCAGGTCGAGGAACATGCCGACCACGAGCATGATGAGGTTCATCGCCAGGATGATCAGCCACGGCTCCTGCAGCACGGTCTGGGCGTAGGAGGCCACCGCGTTCGGGATCGCTTCGGTGATCAGCACATAGCCGACCAGGTTCGAGGCTGCGATCACCAGCATGACGACGCCGGTCGTTACCACCGTCCCCATCAGGGCGGCATGGATGCGCTTCCAGGTCAGGTCGCGGTAGATCAGGACGCTGACCAGGAGCGCATAGGCGACGGCGACGACGCTGACCTCCGTCGGGGTGGCGATGCCGAAGCGCAGCAGAACCAGGATGAAGGCCGGCATCAGCAGCGCCGGCAGGGCGGAAAGCGTCGCCTGCCCCAGAGCCCGCATCCCGCCCTCGCTCTTCAGCAGCGGAAAATTGCGGGTGCGTCCGCTGACATAGCACACCACCATCATGCCGCCGGCCAGCAGCAGGCCCGGCAGGATACCGGCCAGGAACAGCGAGGCGATGGAGGCGTTCGACACCGCGGCATAGAGGATCAGCGGGATCGACGGCGGGATCAGCCCCGCGATCACCGACGAGGAGGCGGTCGCCGCCGCGCCGAAGGCCGCCGGATAGCCCTCGCGCTTCTGCCAGGGGATCAGCATGGACCCCAGCGCCGAGGCTTCCGCCACCGCCGATCCGGACACGCCGCCGAAGATGGTGGAGCCGACGACCGTGACCTGGGCCAGACCGCCGGGATAGCGCCCGACCAGGGCGGCGGCGAAACGGACCAGCTTCTGGCCCAGCGTGCCGCTCATCATCAGCGCGCCGGACAGGATGAAGAAGGGAATCGCCAGCAGCGGGAAGCTCTGGGTCGGCTGGAACAGCTTGACGACCGCGATCACGGTCGGCACCGACCCCATCGTCATCACCGCCGCGCCGGAACTGATGACCAGCGCATAGCCGACGGGAAAGGAGAGCAGCAGGAGAAGGCCGAAGACGGCGACCATCACGACGGTCATAGCTCTTCCTCCGACACATGGGCGCGGACGGACCGCGGGTCTTCGGCGATCAGCAGGCGCAGGAATGTGGTGACGGCGGTCAGGCCGACGCCGACGAAACCGGCGATCAGCGACAGGTAGGCCCAGCGGGCACTGACACCCGTCACCGGATAAATCTCGGCACCGGTGATTTCGATGACGGCCAGACCGATGTAGGCGAGATAGAAGAAGGTCGCTCCCACCACCACCTGCATCGCCAGCAGCAGCGCGCGGGCCAGCGGGCGGGGCAGCAGGTCGAGCAGCAGCGTGACCGAGATGTGCGCGCCCTTCTGCGCCGCCAGCACCACGCCGCCCATCACCAGCCAGGGGAACAGGATGTTCGGCAGTTCGGACGGCCAGCCGAGCCCCTGGGTGGTCATGTAACGGACGACGACCTCGGCGCCCAGCGCCAGGAACAGCACGATCAGGGACAGGATCGCCACGATTGCGGACAGGACGGTGATGGCACCGTCGGCCGCCTGGAGAAGGGTGGCGGGAAATCCCGCCACCTCATGCTCCCTCTCGTGGGACACCGTCATCACTGCGCCGCTCCGGCCGCCGCTTCCTTGCGAACCAGGGCGACCAGCTCGGGGAACTGCTTCTCCCACTTGTCATAGACGGACTTGGTCTTGGCGATGAAGGGCGCTGCGTCCACCGTGTTGAACTTCACGCCGGCGTCCTCCATCTTCGCCTGCAGTTCCTTGTCGGCCTTGGCGGACATCTCGCGGTTCAGCTTGCCGGCCTCGGCCGCCGCTTCCAGCACCGCCTTCTGATCGGCCTTCGACAGGGTGTCGAAGACGATCTTGCTGGCAAGCAGCGGGGTCGATTCATACTTGTGCCCGGTCAGCGAGATGTATTTCTGCACCTCGAAGAGCTTGGACGAGTAGATGTTCATCAACGGGTTCTCCTGACCGTCGACCACGCCCTGCTGAAGCGCGATGTAAAGCTCGGAGAAGGCCAGCGGCATCGGGTTGGCGCCGAGAGCCTTGAAGATGTCGACCGTGATCGGGTCCGGCGGGGTGCGGATCTTGATACCGGCCAGATCCTCCGGCTTGGTGATCGGCCGGACATTGTTGGAGACATGGCGGATGCCGTTGTCCCACATCGCCAGCAGCACCAGCCCCTTGGCCTTCGACGCCTCGTCCAGCTTCTTCGCCACCGGGCCGTCCAGCACCTTCCAGGCCTGCGGCAGCGACTGGAACAGGAAGGGCAGGCCCAGCACCGCATATTCCGGAACGACGCCCGAGGTGGTGCCCTGCGAATTGGCGCTGAAGGCCAGGGTGCCGAGCCGCATGCTGGTCAGCGCCTCGGCGTCGTCGCCATACTGGGCGCTGCCGCCGACCTCGATCTTCACCCGTCCGTCCGTCTTCTTGCCGACGAGTTCCGCGAATTTCAGCGAGGCTTCCGCCTTCGGGTTGCCCGGCGCCGCGTTGTGGGCCAGACGCAGGACCTGCTGGGCCCAGGCGGCGGGCGACGCGACCAGGGCGGTGCCCACCATCAGCGACAAAAGCAGCTTCTTCATCGGATCTCTCTCCCTAATGGATGTTTGTTGGTTGGTCGGGTGTGTTCGGATCGGGCTGGTGTCGCCTTACAGCCATCCCTTGATGCTGGCCACCATGGCGTCGGTGGAGATGCCGTAAAGGTCGTGCAGGGTCGGCAGGGCGCCGGCCTTCAGGAACTCATCGGGCAGGCCGATCTGGCGGAAGACCGGGGCGACGCCGCCGCGCAGCAGGGTGCCGGCCACCGCCTCGCCCAGACCGCCGATGACGGTGTGGTTTTCCGCCACCACCACCATGCGGCCGGTGCGTGCCGCCTCGCGAAGGATGGTCTCGGTGTCGAGCGGCTTGATGGTGGGGACGTGCAGAACCGCGACGCCGACCTTGTCGGCCTCCAGCAGCTTGGCCACCTCCAGCGCCCGCATCGTCATGATGCCGGACGAGATGACCAGAACCTCGGCGCCGTCACGCAGCAGCTTCGCCTTGCCGAGTTCGAACTTGTAATCGTACTCGTCCAGAACCAGCGGGACGTTGCCGCGCAGCAGCCGCATGTAGACCGGGCCGTCGTGGGCGGCCATGGCGGGCACCACCTGCTCGATCTCATGGGCGTCGCAGGGGTCGATCACCACCATGTTCGGCATGGCGCGGAACAGCGCCAGATCCTCCGCCGCCTGATGGCTGGGGCCGTAGCCGGAGGTCAGGCCCGGCAGGGCGCAGGCGATCTTGACGTTGCGGTTCTCCTCCGCGATCGCCTGATGGACGAAGTCGTAGGCCCGGCGAGAGGCGAAGACGGCGTAGGTGGTGACGAAGGGCATCATCCCCTCATGCGCCATGCCGGAGGCCGCCCCCATCAGCAACTGCTCGGCCATGCCCATCTGATAGAAGCGGTCGGGATAGGCCTGGGCGAAGATGTGCAAGTCGGTGTATTTGGCAAGGTCGGCGGTCATGCCGACGATCTCGTTCCGCTGCTTCGCCAGTTCGACCAGCGCGTGGCCGAAGGGCGCCGGCTTGGTCCGCTGCCCTTCCGCCGCGATCGAGGCGATCATGGCGGAGGTCTTCAGGCGCGGCTTCGCGGTGGTGTTTGCAGCGGTGCTCATGCGGTCCTCCCGGCGTCGAGCGCATCGAGCGCAAGCTGCCATTCGTGCGCGTCGACGCGGATGAAGTGGTTCTTTTCTCGGGCTTCGAGGAAGGGCACGCCCTTGCCCATCTTCGTGTCGCAGACGATCATCCGCGGCTTGGGCTCCTGGTGCGACTTGGCGGTGTCGAAGGCGGCGACAACCGCGTCCATGTCGTTGCCGTCGACCCGCTGGACGAACCAGCCGAAGGCCTCCAGCTTGTCCACCAGCGGCTCGAACGCCATCACCTGGGTGGACGGCCCATCGGCCTGCTGGTTGTTGACGTCGACGATGGCGATCATGTTGTCGAGCTTGTAATGGGCGGCCGACATGATGGCCTCCCACACCGAACCCTCGTCCAGCTCGCCGTCGGAGAACAGCGTGTAGACACGGGCGGCGGAGTTCTTGCGCTTCAGCCCCAGGCCGATGCCGACCGCGATGCTGAGGCCGAGGCCGAGCGAGCCGCCTGACATCTCCATGCCCGGCGTGTAGCTGGCCATGCCCGACATCGGCAGGCGGCTGTCGTCGCTGCCATACGTCTCCAGTTCCTCCGCCGGAACGATGCCGGCCTCGATCAAGGCGGCGTACAACGCGATGGCGTAGTGGCCGTTGGACAGCAGGAAGCGGTCGCGCTCCTCCCAATGCGGGTCCTCGGGGCGATACTTCATGGCGTGGAAGTAGGAGACCGCCAGCACGTCGGCGATGTCCAGCGCCTGGCCGATGTAGCCCTGCCCCTGCACCTCGCCCATCAGCAGGGCGTTGCGGCGGATGCGGTAGGCGCGTTCGGCCAGCGGCACATTGTGCCCGAGCGGGGTGGTGTCGAGTGCGGTGTCCACGGAAGGTGTCTCCAGCATTTCGGGATCCATTTCGGGATCAGTGGATCAGCATGCCGCCGTTGACGTCGAGCGTGGCGCCGGTGATGTAGGAGGACAGCTCCGACGCCAGGAACAGGCAGGAGCGGGCCACATCCTCGGCGTCGCCCAGACGGTTCAGCGGGATGCCCTTCAGGATTTCCGCGCGCAGCTCGTCGGTCAGCTTGCCGCCGGTGATGTCGGTCTGGATCAGGCCCGGCGTCACCGAATTGACGCGGACATTGTCCGGCCCGAGTTCGCGCGCCATCGCCTTGGCGAGGCCCAGCACGCCGGCCTTCGCCGCGCTGTAGTGCGGGCCGCCGAAGATGCCGCCGCCGCGCTGCGCCGATACCGACGAGATGCAGACGATGGAGCCCGACTTGCGCTCCCGCATGTGGGGGACGACGGCCTGGCTCATGTACAGCGTGCCGCGCAGGCTGACGTCAGTCACCGCCTCGTAGTTCTTCGGGCCGATGTCCATGAACTTCAGCGGCTGGGTGATGCCGGCGTTGTTGACCAGCACGTCGATGCGGCCGAACTCCTCGACCACGCGGGTGGCGGCGGCGAAGCAGGCGTCGCGGTCGGTCACGTCGCAGGCGAAGCCGCGATGCGCCTCGCCCAGTTCGGCGGCGGCTTCGGCCGCCTGCGCGCCGTCGAGGTCCAGGATGATCGCGCGCCCGCCATGCAGCGCGAAAAGCCTTGCGGTCGCCCGGCCGATGCCGCGGCGCGACGCGGCGCCGGTGATCACGCAGACCTTGTTGGACAGCAGCATGCTCGCTCCCTCTTGTCGAAGCAGGCTCCGCCGTGGCGGCACAGGGGGGTGCCGCGACGGAGCGTCGGTTTCGCTCGGTTGTGGTGATTTCGATCAGGCTGCCCGATGATTCGTTCAGCCGATGATTGATGTGATCCTATGGTCTTGAGATGAATTCGACAAACGAATAAGATCACTCATTGATGAGCTGAATTCATCTGAAGGGTGCGATGCGAAAACGGGTCTCCATCAAGGCATTGCAGGCCTTCGAAGCCGCGGCAAGGCTGGGTTCCTTCGCGACCGCGGCGGAGGATCTGGGGCTGACGCCGTCGGCGATCAGCCATCAGGTGAAAATTCTGGAGGAACAGCTGGGCCTTCCGCTGTTCCATCGTGTTCACCGGGCGGTCACCCTGACCGACGCCGGCCGGACCTATGCCAACGAGATCATCGGTGCCTTCGCCCGGATGGATGCCGCCACCCGCAACGTCACCAGCACCAGCAGCGGCACCACGATCCTCACCGTCCGGTCGATGCCCAGCTTCGCCACCCAATGGTTGATGCCGCGGCTCAACCGGGTGAAGGCGCTGCATCCCGCCATCGACATCCGCCTCCAGGCCTCGGTCTCGCCCATCGACCTGACGGCGGGAGCGGTGGACGTCGACATCCGCTACAACCCGGGCCCGCCGCCGGCCGGCTGCGTGCTGGAGCAGTTTCCGGAGGACATCATCGTCCCGATGTGCTCGCCGGCGCTGGCGAACGGCCTCAACCCGATCCGCGAGCCGAAGGATCTCAGCCGCCACATCCTGATCCACTCGGAGGTCAACATCCTGGGCTGGCGCGACTGGATGCGCCGGCACCGCAGCGTCCACCTGGACATGGACCGCGGCCTGCGCTTCGACCGCTCCTTCATGGCGATCAACGCCGCTGTGAACGGCATGGGGGTGTGCCTGGACAGCCTGCTCCTCGCCCGCCAGGAACTTCAGTCCGGCCAACTCGTCGTCCCCTTCCCCACCAACGGGCTGCGGGCGCAGGGCCACGGCTTCGTCACGCTGAGATCGACCGCCGCGTTGCCGAAGATCCAGCTGTTCCGCAACTGGCTGTTCGGCGAGTTGGAGGCCGGCCGCGATTGGGAAGAGCAGTATCTGATGTCGCTCGGTACGGTAGGAAGTTCCGCCGAGGATTGAGTCGGTGGGGTGCTGTCAACTTCACGGTCGGTCGGCGAACTGAAGTTCTGAACAACCTGTGTTCTGGTCGCCCGCTATGCCGCACAAGGCCAATGCCGCTCATCGCCATCACATTCCCCGGTCGAAGCGCACAGTGACGAATTGGGCTGAGTACGACGCCGCGCCAAACGCCTGGTGGTCGATGACCTCGCGTGGCGCCAAGAATAAAAGATTCCATAAATGAAGTTATCATTGATATCTAATTATTATTGTTTATCAATGTCCATATATATCTGGCTTCCATGCCAGTATAGTTCGGCGATGACCGGCCTATTTTTTCAAAACGAATGCTGAACATGACTTGGGCCTATTGATAGTCAGTCGATGGCGCCGGCTTCGATAGACGAAAAAGCCATCAAATCCTTAATGCAATCGGCAACGATGCGAGACGGACGGCGGTTTGGCGGCAGCAGGAGCAGGGTGCGGGATCGGATCACCGGTTCAAACGCGCAAGCGACCAAACCACGGCCGAGATAGGGTTCCGTGGTCAGCGGACTGACCAGACCGCAGCCGATGCCGGCTTGCACCATTGCGCAGACCGTCGTGGAATAGGGTGTTTCCAACACGATCTTCGGCATCACGCCGTGGGCGGCCAGCACCCCATCCAGCCGTCGGCGCGCGGTGTCCTCGGGAGCGAGGGCGATGAAGGGCGTGCCGTGAAGATCGGCGGGATGCAGAACCTTTCGCTGCGCCAGCGGGTGGTCGGCCGGAACCGCGATCACCAAGCGCTGCTGCATGAACAGCGTTGCATCCACTCCGGTGACGTCGATCTCGTCGGCTGCCAACCCGACGTCGAACTGGCCGGAGGCGATCAGGTCCTTCACCACCGAGGACATGTGCGCTTGGACTGTGATCGACACATCGGGATGCCGCAGTTGGAAAGCGCGCAGCGCTTTCGGAAGGATGGTGGTGCTGATCGCCGACTGGCAGGCGACCCGGATTTCGCCCGAGCCGAAATCGCGGATGCGGGCGGCCGCGGCGCGCAGATGGATCAGGCCCGAGAAGGACGAGGACACCTCCTGGAAGAACAGCCGCGCCTCCTCCGTCGCGATCATGCGCCCCTTCGCGCGATGGAACAGCGAAAAGCCGATCTCCCGCTCCAACTCCTGAATCGCCTTGCTGACGGCGGGCTGCGAAATGCGCAGCACCTCGGCCGCGCGCGACGCCGTGCCATTGGTCATCACGGCGTGGAACACCTCGACCTGTCGCAGATTCATGGTGGCCTTCCTATAACCCAGGGGAATAGACTATCCGGAAATCAATATTGGACGAAATGGGTGCTGTGGCGTCAAATCGTGGGCGTCAGTCAAAGGACGTCTCCAATGAAAGATCTCACCCAATGCGTGGTGAATCCCTCGGTTGCCACCGAAGGATTCGACAGCCTCAGCGTGCCCGTCCATCGTGGATCGACAATCGTATTTGCCAATGCCGAAGGCTACGCGACACGTGGCGAACGCGGACACACCGGCTATACCTACGGCCTTTACGGCACCCCAACGACCCGGACGCTGGAGGCCAAGCTGACGGCGCTTGAAAACGGCGTCTGGACCTTCCTTCTGCCGTCCGGACAGGCAGCCAACAGCTTTGCCGTGCTGCCCTTCCTGCAAGCCGGCGACAGGATGTTGATCGCCGACACCTCCTATCCACCGATGCGCGACTTCGCCAACCGCGATCTGGTCAAATTCGGCATTGAGGTCGACTACTACCATCCGACCTCCGTCGCCGACCTGGAACAGCGGATCGATGGACGCACCAAGGTCGTCTGGTGCGAATCCCCCGGCTCCACCACCATGGAGGTCCAGGACCTGCCGGCCATCGCGGGTGTGGCGCACCGCCATGGTGCCCTGGTCGGCTGCGACAACACCTGGGCCACCCCGCTGAACTTCAAGCCGCTGGACCATGGCGCCGATCTGGTGACCGAAGCGTTGACGAAGTACGTCAGCGGCCATTCCGATCTGCTGATGGGGTCTCTCACCGTGCGGGACGAGGCCCTGATCACGCCAATCCGCAGCGCTCTCGGCCGCTACGGGATCGGCGTTTCGCCCGATGACGCATCGCTGGTGCTGCGGGGGATGGAGACACTGGGCGTGCGGATGCGGCAGGCGTCCGACGGGGCGATGGCACTGGTTGAACGGCTGGCCGGCCACCCGCTGGTGGAGGAGGTGCTGTATCCGGCTCTCGCCGGCTCTCCTGGCCATGCGGTGTGGAAGCGCGACTTCCTCGGGGCCAGCGGCGTCTTCAGCGTCGTGTTTACGCCCGCGGCGACGCCGCATGTCTCGCCGGCCCTCGACGTGCTGCGCACCTTCGCCATCGGCGCCTCGTGGGGCGGCACCCGCAGCCTGATGGCGCCGATGCCGGTCAAGCGCAACCGCACCGCCCACCCCTGGGCCGGCGAGGACCTGATCCTGCGCATCAGCGTCGGGCTGGAGGATCCGTCCGACCTGCAGGACGACCTCGCTGCCTTCCTCGACGACCTCGCCGCACGGACGGCCGGGGCGCCGGCCGCCTGACCGCGGCGGCCACGCTACCGGCGACGGCCGGCACTGAACCGCGCCGGGTTTCCTGAAGGCCCCATCTTCTGAGAGAGTGGGGTCAACATGACGAAGATCGCGGCGAAGATCGGCTGCAATCCCGAGACGCTGCGGAACTGGGGCCGGCAGGCCGAGCGTGATCAGGGCAAGCGCCCCGGTCCGACAACGGACGGGCAGGAGCGGATCAAGGCGCTGGAGCATGAGGTGCGGGAACTGCGCCAGGCGAACGAGATCCTGCGCAAGGCATCGGCGTATCTCGCTCGGGCGGAACTCGACCGCCCGTTTCGGAAATGATCGCCTTCATCGACAAGCACTGCGCTGTCCACGGGGGCGAGCCGTAGTCCCCCGCAAATCCCCCATCCATGCACCACGCTGACTTGTCCCGACCGACCGCGATAGGCTTCCCGGCCGCGTGAGCTGAGCTATTCTGCTGGCGTCGACCGCCACGGACCGCAAAGCCACGCCATGCACACAACCTTGCCTATTGCGAGCGCCCTGCGCTCCCAGCTCCGGATAGTCGCGCTGCTGCTTCTGATGGCGCTCATGCCGGTGGCCGGGGTTTCGGCACAGACGATCCCGTCGGCGGCTCCCGCTTCCACATCGGCAACCGCCGCCGCGCCGGGCGACGCCGACGATATGATAATGAAGATGCTGAGCGAGAGTCAGGACCGCATGGCCGGGTTCCGCGGGAAGCTCGCCCAGCGGCTCCGCGCCACGCCGGACATTCCCTCGGCCATCGTGGCGACCCTGACGGCCCAGAGCCCGACCGGCAGTCCCGGCCACTTCCTGCGGGTCATCGGCATCGTCATCGCCCTGCTGGCAGTGGGGCATGCGGTGCAGCATGTCATTTATGAGCGGCCGGTCGCCCGCCGCCTGATGCCGCGCCGTGCCGCGGCCGATCCGGGCGGTTCGGACCTGGCCGATCGCTTTCCCGGTCTGGTCGCCCGCGCGCTGATGACGGCGGTCGGCATGGTCCTCGCCAGCCTGATCGCATTCGGGCTCGCCACCGCGCTGCTGCCGGACCCGACGCCGATGACCGAAAAGACCGTCATCCTCGCCGGAGTGGGATATCTGCTGGTCTGGGCCATCGGCCTGTTCTGGCGGCTGGTGCTGCCCCCCGGCGGCCATCGGCTGCGGCGGGATCTGACCGCCAGCGGTGCCGTCGGCATCGCCCTGATGACGAGCACTGTCTGGCTGGAGGCGCTGGGGATGCCCGCCGATCCCCATGCGGTGCTGGTCGCGCTGTTCGGGCTGCTGACCGTGCTGGCGACGGTCGGCGCGCTTTACGTCCACCGGCGGACGGTCGAACACCTCGTTCTGGCCGGGCGCAGGGCCGAAGCGGTCGCGCCGCTTGTGCGGCTGGGCCTGCGCCTGTGGTTTCCCGTGGTGGTCGCCTATTTCGCCTGCGCGTGGGCCGTGCTGGTCAACCGCCTGATCCTCGGCTGGCCGACCGAGCTGCCGCTTCTGCTCGGCGCCTATGCGGTCGTCGGGGCGATCCTGGTCGTTTACGCCACCGTCACCTACGCCACCCACCGGCTTTTCCACCCGCGGCGCGCCCTGTGGAAGTCTGTGGAGGAGCCCGCTGACGGGGACCCCCTGCCCTCCTCTCCCCCGCCTGTCGCCGCCCCCGACAGTTACGAGGCGCTGGCCCGGCGGGTCGCGGGCATCCTGGCCGCCGCCGCCGGGGTGACGGTGACCCTGTCGGTGTGGAACATCCCGCGCATGCAGGGCGATGCGGCCGAGCACCTGACCAGCATCATGACGATCTGCCTGATCGGCTACGTCCTCCACCAGAGCATCCGCATCTGGATCGACCGCCGGATCGCCGAGGAGGGGCCGGTGGCCGGAACGGTTCCGGGTGACGAGGGGGGCGGCCACGCCTCGGCCAGCCGGCTGGCGACGCTGCTGCCGCTGGTGCGTAACTTCGTGCTTTTGTCGATCATCGGCGCGGTGCTGGTCAGCGTGCTGATGGATCTGGGGGTCAACATCGCGCCGCTGTTCGCCGGGGCGGGCATCGCCGGCATCGCCATCGGCTTCGGCGCGCAGACGCTGATCCGCGACATCTTCTCCGGCGCCTTCTTCCTGATCGACGACGCCTTCCGCAAGGGCGAGTATATCGAGATCGGGAACATCCGCGGCACGGTGGAGAAGATCTCCGTCCGGTCGATGCAGCTCCGCCACCATCGCGGTCCGCTGCACACGGTTCCCTTCGGCGAAATCCACCAGTTGACCAACTATTCGCGCGACTGGGTGATCATGAAGCTGCCGCTGCGCATCACCTACGACACCGATGTCGAAAAGGTGCGCAAGCACATCAAGCAGCTTGGTCAAGCCCTGCTGGAGGATCCGGAACTGGGGCCGAAGTTCCTGCAGCCGCTGAAATCGCAGGGCGTCATCCAGATGGAGGATTCGGCGATGATCCTCCGCGTCAAGTTCATGACCCGCCCAGGCGACCAGTGGGATGTCCGCAAACGGGTGTACCAGGAACTCCACGCCCTGTTCCGCCGCGAGGGCATCCGCTTCGCCCATCGCGAGGTGACCGTCCGTTTCGCCGGCGAGGCGACGGTGAACGGTCCTACCGCACCACTGCCCGGAGACGATGCCCGAACCCTGGCCGCCGGCGCCGTCCTGCGTACGCTGGACGAGGAGGCGCCGGACGTTGGAGGCGGAGGCGGCCGGCACAAAGGCGCGCTGTGAAGTCTCTAACAGGACGCGCCGCCATGCCGACCCGTTCGGATCGAGCATGACGGCGCGCTCTGTTTCAAGCAGGAGGATCAGTGCGACGGCTGGGCGGGCGCCCGCGCGGCCAGCGGCATGACGGGGATTGCACCCTCCCCTCCCCGCGACCGTTCGGCGGCGGCGTCACCCTGGTTCAGTTCCCGCAGCAGAACCTCGCGGTCGCAGGCATTTTCCCAGATCGAGACGACGATGCTGACGACGCAGTTGCTGATGATGCTGGTCAGGGCGCGGGCTTCGGACATGAAGCGGTCGATGCCGACCAGCAGCGCGACGCCCGCCACCGGAAGGTCCGGCATCACCGTCAGGGTGGCGACCAGGGCGACGAAGCCGCTGCCGGTGACGCCGGCCGCACCCTTGGAGGTCAGCAGCATGATCCCGAGCATGGCGAAGATCTGGCCGGCCGACAGATGGATGTCACAAGCCTGGGCGATGAAGAGAGAGGCCAGGGTCAGATAGATCGCCGTGCCGTCGAGATTGAACGAGTAGCCCATCGGCAGCACCAGCCCGGAGACGCCCTTCCTGCAGCCCAGCGTTTCCAGCTTCTGCAGCACGCGCGGCAGGACCGGTTCGGAGGACGAGGTGCCGAGCACGATCAGCAGCTCCTCCCGGAAGTAACGCAGGACCTTCCACAGGCTGAAGCCGTGCAGCCGGGCCAGCGTGCCGATGATGCCCACCAGGAAGACGCCGCAGGCGATGTAGAAGGTGAGGATCAGCAGGCCGAGCGAGCCGATGCTGTCGATGCCGTACTTGCCGACGGTGAAGGCCATCGCGCCGAAGGCGCCGATCGGGGCCAGCTTCATGATGAAGCCGAAGGCGGCGAACAGCACATGGGAGAAGGCGTCGATGCCCTGGACCACCGGCTCTCCCGCCTTGCCGGCCCGCGTCAGCCCGAAGCCGACCAGGATGGAGATCAGCAGAACCGGCAGCACCTCGCCTTCCGCGAAGGCCCCGAAGAAGGAATGTGGGATGATGTGCAGCATGAAGCTGACGAAGCCGACCGGGGCCGCCTGCTTGGCATAGCGTGCCGCCACCGTCGGGTCGAGCGAGGCGGGCGACACATGCATGCCGACGCCGGGTTCGATGATCATGACCGCTGCCAGCCCGATCAGGAGCGCCGCCACCGTCAGCGCGTAGAACAGCGCCATCGACTTGACCATCGTCCTGCCGATCTCGCGGGTGTCGTTAAGGCTGGTGATGCCACTGACGATGGTGCAGAAGACCACCGGCGCGATCATCATCTTGACCAGCTTGACGAACCCGTCGCCCAGCGGCTTCAGCGAGGCGCCGAGGTCGGGCCAGAAATGACCAGCCAGGATGCCCAGGGTCAGTCCGACGACGACCTGGAAGTAGAGAGCCTTGTAGAAGGCTTTCGACGGGGCCGGCGCCTGGGTATGATCTCCCGTTTGTGCACGCATGGCGTTTCCTCCTCTCTTATGCTGTGGCGTCAGGCCGCAAGGGCGGTTCGCGACGGGGTCGACGGCCGTGCGAACACGGTTCCCTCGAACAGGCGCCTTGCGGTGCGCAGGATGCTGGCGGTGGGGGCAGACTGGCCGGAGCCCGGATCGAGGCGGACGGTCAGCCGCCCGGCCGGATGTTCGAAGGTGACGTCACCGGGCAGGGTCAGCCGCCCGGCGAGTGCGGCGGCCACCGTTTCCGGAATGGTGCAGGCGGTCGCGGTGGCGACGGCGCCGGTGATGGCCATCGCCCGGTGGCAGTCGTGCGGCATGAAATAACGCACGGACAGCGTGCCGCCGCGCGTCGGCGGGGCCAGCAGCACCGGCTTCGGGATCACCATCCCTGCGGCGTTGCGGAAGCCCATGCGCCGGCCGGCCTCGACGCGCAGCGCTTCCAGACGGGCCATGAAATCGCGGTCGGCGCGGTAGCTGTCGATGGGCTCATACCCGGTCTTGGCCAAATCGGCGGCGCGGACCAGCATCACCGGGATGGCGGCGTCGATGCAGGAGACCTCGATGCCGTCAATCCGGTCGATTGGCGACCCGGTGGGCAGCAGCCGGCCGGTATTGGCGCCGGCCGCATCGAGAAAGGCGAGATGGATGGGGGCAGCGGTGCCGGGCACGCCGTCGATCACGGCCTCGCCGTCATAAGCCACCTGCCGGCCGGGCGTCTGGACGCGCGCTTCGATCAGCTTGCCGGTGTTGACGTTGTGGATGCGCACCACCGTGACGCCGTCCGTGGCCGGAACCAGCCCGGATTCGATGGCGAAGGGCCCGACGGCGGCCAACATGTTTCCGCAATTGGGCGAGGTGTCGACCACCCCTTCCTGCACCCGCACCTGGGCGAACAGGTAATCGACATCCGCACCGGTCCGTGTGGCGGGACCGACGATGGCGACCTTGCTGGTCAGCGGGTTGCCGCCGCCGATGCCGTCGATGCCGAGATCGTTTCCCGCCCCCATCACGGAGAGCAGCAGGGCGTCGCGCTCCATCGGAGCGGCGGGAAGGTCGGACGCCAGGAAGAAGGGGCCGCGTGAGGTTCCGCCGCGCATCATCACGCAGGGAATGCCGATCTGGCGGTTGATCAGATGGGTCATGGCGCTTGGTTTCTCTTGGTTTCGCCGGTTGGCGAAGAAAGCCGATACGCCGATATTCCGATCACGAACCGTATTTGTGAAATGCAATGATTCGCGCTATTATTCCACTATGCGCATCAATCTGAACCCCGCGCGGAGCCTGGCATGAACTTCGAACTGGTCGATCTGAAGGCGTTCATCGCGGTGGCGGAGTTGGGCAGCTTCAATCGCGCCGCCGACCTGCTGAACCTGTCGCAGCCCGCGCTCAGCCGCCGCATCCAGAAGTTGGAGGATACGCTGGGGGTGGCGCTGTTCGAGCGCTCGACCCGCCATGTCGCCCTGACCATGGTGGGGCGCGACTTCATGCCGAAGGTCCGGCGCTTCCTCGACGAGTTCGAAACGTCGCTGTTGGGAATCAGTGATCTGGGCGCGCGCAGCGGCGGACAGATCACCATCGCCTCCGTTCCGACGGCGGTGTTCTACTTCCTGCCGAACGCGATCAGCCGTTTCAGCATCGCCTTCCCGCGCATCCGCATCCGCATCCTGGATCTCGGCGCCAACGAGGGGCTGGAGGCGGTGGCGCGCGGCGAAGCCGATTTCGGCATCAACTTCATCGGCGCCTCGCACCCGGACATCGAATTCACGCCACTGGCGGAGGATCCGTTCGTCGTCGCCTGCCGGCACGATCATCCGCTGGCGTCGCACAAGGTGGTGAACTGGGAGGAACTGGCCGCCCATCGGGTTATCACCGTGGGGCGGACCAGCGGCAACCGGGCGCTGATCGACAACGCCCTGGCGCAACATGGGCTGAAGCTCAACTGGTCCTACGAGATCACGCATCTCGCAAGTTCGCTCGGACTGGTGGAGGCGGGGCTTGGCGTCGCGGTGCTTCCCAAGCTAGCCACCCCCTCCTCCGGCCATCCGATCATCATGACCCTGCCGCTGGGTCACCCGAGGATCTCCCGGACGATCGGCGTCGTCCGCCGCCACGGCGCGATCCTGTCGCCGATGGCGGCGCGCTTCCTGGACGTGCTTCTCGACTCCCTGAAACTCTGACGGACACCTTCCGCCCCGATCAGTTGGAGGCGGCGCAGAGCTTCTCGCGGGAGGTCTGCTTCGCGGCTTCGGCGGAGAAGCCGTAGGGTTCGATGATCTTGGCGAACTCGCCGGACGCCTTCATCTCGGCCAGAACCTTGTCGAAGGCATCGCGGAGCGCGGTGTCCTGCTTGCGGAAGGCGGCGCCGTCGCAATAGACCGGGGCGCCCTTGACCGGGGCGACCACCTCGATGTTCGGGTCGTTGGCCTTGCCGACCAGATCATGGATCGACAGGACCGGCAGCGAGTAGACGTCGATGCGGCCGTCCTGCAGCATCTTCAGGCCGCTCTGCGGGTCGGGAACCACGATCACGCGGTCGCGCGGCACGCCGGCCTGCAGTGCCAGCTTCTCCTCGGTGCCGCCGCCGGGGGCGCCGATCTTGGCGTTCGGGTTCTTGGCGATGTCCTCGTAGGAGGTCAGCTTCAGCGGGTTGCCCTTCTTCAAGGCGAAGGATTCCGCGTCGCAGAGGATCGGTTCGGAATAGGCGACGGCCTTGCAGCGTTCCGGCTTCATGAACAGGCCGGCGGTCACGACGTCGAAACGGCGGGCCTGCAGGCCGGGGATCATCGCGCCATATTCGGAGATCGAGGCGACGACGTCGCCGACCCCCAGCTTCTTCATCACCGCGCGGGCGACGTCCGGGGCGGCGCCCGACACGGTGCCGTCCGGCTTGACGGCGGTGTAGGGCGGTTCGTTGGCGATGCCGATGCGGGCGAAGCCCTGTTCGCGCAGAGTCTCCAGCGTGTCGGCGGCGAAGGCCGGCGCGGCGAGCGTGAGGAGCGCGGCGGCAATGCCGAAGCTTTGGGCGATCTTGAGGTGTTTCATGGCTCGGTGTTTCATGTCTGCCGTCCCTCTTTCGTGACTTGGTGAGTGCCCGGCCGGCGTTCCTCTTGGGGCGCCGGCCCCTGTTTGGTCGGTGTCGTTACCGTTCTTGCAGCATGCCCGCCTTCTGCCGAGGCGGGTTCCGACAGGCGGTGGTCAGTCTTCGACCGTGCCGACCACCGCGATGCAGTCGCCGGCCTTGACCAGGCCGGGGAAATGGCGGGCTGCCAGGATGCCGTCCAGCGCCGCCCGGTATTCGGAGGGCGCCAGCCCGGTGCGGCCGATGGGATGGATGCGGGCGAGCAGATCACCCTTCCGCACCGGCTGGCCCAGGTCGACGCAGGCTTCGATCAGGCCGCTGTCCTCGGCGAAGCGGAAACAGTCGGCCGACGGCATGTCGAGCCAGCGGCCGGCCTCCGCCGGTCGGCCGTTTGTCGGTTGACCGTCCGCCGGCGGCGCGTCCGTCAGGATTCCGGCGTGGCGCAGCACATTGCCGACGCCGCGCTTGGCAATGGCGATGGTCTCCGCCCGGCCGGTGCCGCCGCCGCCCAGTTCGGTGGTGACGAAGGTCTTGCCCAACTCCTCCGCCGCGGTGTCGTACATGCCGACCGCGTCGATCTCCAGCATGCGCATGGAATAGGGCGCGGCGAAGGCGGCGACGGCGGCGAAGCAGCGCGCCTCCTGGTCCTTGTCGGGCAGGATGTGGGCGGCGGCGAAGGGCACGAAGTCCAGCGTCCGGCCGCCGGAATGGATGTCCATCACCAGATCGGCCAGCGGCAGCAACTCGCGGGTGAAGTAATCGGCGATCTTCTGCGTCACCGTGCCGTCCGGGCGGCCGGGAAAGCTGCGGTTCAGATTGCCCTTGTCGATGGGCGAGGTGCGGGTCCCCGCCTGAAAGGCCGGGTAGTTCATCGCCGGGACGATGATGACGCGGCCGGCGACCCGGTCGGCGGTCAGCGTCTGGGACAGGTCGAACAGGGCGATCGCGCCCTCATACTCGTCGCCATGGTTGGCGCCGGTCAGCAGGGCGGTCGGCCCGTCGCCGTTGCGCACCACGGTGATGGGGATCATCACGGACCCCCAGGCCGAATCGTCCCGGCTGTAGGGCAGGCGCAGAAAGCCGTGCTGCACGCCGTCGCGGTCGAAATCGACCGTCGGGGTTATCGGGGACGGGGCAAGTGTGACGGGCGCCATGGTCAGGACTTCACGAACAGCTTGCGCGGCACGTCGGCCAGGCATTCGACGCCGGTGTCGGTGATGGCGATGCTCTCTGTGATCTCCAGCCCCATGTCCTCCAGCCACAGGCCGGTCATGAAATGGAAGGTCATGCCGGGCTGGAGTTCGGTGCGGTCGCCGGGGCGCAGGCTCATGGTGCGCTCGCCCCAGTCCGGCGGATAGCTGAGGCCGATGGGGTAGCCGGTGCGGTTGTCCTTGGTGATGCCGTAGCGTTTCAGGACGGCGAAGAAGGCGTTGGCGATGTCTTCGCAGCTGTTGCCCGGCTTGGCGGCGGCGAGCCCGGCCTCCATCCCCTCCAGAGTCGCCTTCTCGGCGTCGAGGAAGGCCTGCGTCGGCTTGCCGAGGAAGACGGTGCGCGAAAGCGGACAGTGGTAACGCTTGTAGCAGCCGGCGATCTCGAAGAAGGTCCCCTCCCCCAGCTTCATCGGCCGGTCGTCCCAGGTCAGGTGCGGCGCCGAGGCGTCGGCCCCCGACGGCAGAAGCGGCACGATGGCGGGATAGTCGCCGCCGAAGCCGTCTGCGCCGCCGATGCCGCGGATGCCGGCATCGTAGATCTCGGCGACGAGGTCGCATTTGCGCATCCCCGGCTCGACCCGCTCGATGATGCGGGCGTGCATCGCCTCGACGATGCGGGCGGCCTTGCGCATGTAGTCGAGTTCCTGCCTGCTCTTCACCGCGCGCTGCCAGTTGACCAGCGCCGTCGCGTTCTTGAAGCGGGCGTTGGGCAGATGGGTGGTCAGCGACTGGTAGGCGGCGGCGGTGAACCAGTAATTGTCCATCTCGACGCCGATGGACAGCCCGCCCCAGCCGCGATCCGCCAGGATCGTCGACAGCAGGTCCATCGGGTGGCGCTCGGTCGACTGCACGTAATGGTCGGGATAGCCGATGATGTTGTCATGGGCGAGATAGGCGGTGCGCTTGGCGCCGTTGGCGTCCTGGCCGCGGCCGTACCAGATCGGCTCGCCGTGCGGCGGCACGATCACGCATTGGTGGACATAGAAGGACCAGCCGTCATAGCCGGTCAGCCAGGCCATGTTCGACGGATCGGTGACGATCAGCAGCTCGATGCCGGCCTTGTCCATGGCGGCACGGGTCTTGACGAGCCGTGCGGCATATTCGGCCCGGCTGAAGTTCAGCGTCGGTTCCAGCATGTCGGGGTCTCTCTTATGAAAAGAGGGCTGTTCAGGCGTCGAAAACGGTGCCGGCGCCGGCCGCCTGGGCCCGGCTGCGCGCCAGCGTGGCGATGGCTGTGTCCTGGACCCCGGTTCCGGTGAGGTCGCAGACGGTGATGGCATCGGTGGCCGGCCGGCCGGCGGCCTGCCCGGCGATGACGGCGCCCAATTCGGGCAAGTCGCGGTCGGCGGCGACCGTGCCGGCGGCAATCGCGTGGTGCAGTTCGCCCAGCCGGCGGGTCTGCGTCAGGCGGTCGGCGACATAAAGGTCGGCACGGGACAGGATGGCGGGATCGAGTTCGTTCTTGTGCTCGGCGTCGGACCCCATGGCGGTGACGTGCTGGCCGGGTTCGAGCCAGTCCACCGCAAGGATCGGCTGGTCGGCCGGAGTGGTGGTGACGACGATGTCGGCTCCCGCGACGGCTGTCAGGCCGTCATTCACGGCGCGCACGGGGATGCCCAGCCGTTCCGACAGGCGGGCGGCGGTGGCGGCCGCGCGCTCGGGCTGGCGTGCCCAGAGGCGGGCCTCGCGGATCGGGCGGACCAGGGTCAGGGCCTCCAACTGCAACGCCGCCTGCACCCCGGCGCCGAAGATGGCGGCGACGGCGCTGTCGGGGCGCGACAGATGCTTGGCGGCGACCGCCCCCGCCGCGGCGGTGCGCACGTCGGTCAGATAGCCGTTGTCGAGAAGCAGGGCCTCGACCAGACCGGTCCGGCTGCTCAGCAGCACCATCAACCCGTTGACGCTGGGCAGGCCGAGCGCCGGATTGCCGAAGAAGCCGGGACTGATCTTGATGGCGAAGCCGTCGAGGCCGGGAACATAGGCGGTCTTGACGTCGACTTCTCCGCGAAATTCCGGAATGTCGAGCCGCAGGATCGGCGGCATCGCCACCGGGCGGGTGGCAAGCGCCAGGAAGGCGTCCTCGACGCATGCGATGGCATCGCGGTCGAGCGGAACGATCCGCCGCAGTTCCGCCTCGGTCAGGATGGTCATGCGGGGCATGAATGGGCTCCGGTGATGATGCGGCGGTGCAGGTCCATGGCGATGTTGCGGCCGGACAGCAGGGCGATTGCGGGGCCGCGCGGCGTCACCTTGCCGGCGAGCAATGCTGCGATGCCGACGGCGCCGGCGCCCTCGACGATCTCCTGCTCGGCGGAATAGGCATGCTCGATGCCGGCTGCGATCTCCGCCTCGGTCAGCAGGACGACGTCGTCGAGCAGGCTGGCGGCGAGGCGGTGGGTGTAGCGGTTGTCGAGGCCGATGCCGCCGCCGAGCGAGTCCGCCAGCGTCTCCAGTTCCTCAACCAAAACCGGGTGCCCGGCCTTCAGGCTGGCATGCATGGCGGCGCCGCGCTCCATCGAGACGCCGATCACCCGTAAGCTTGGGCGCAGTGCCTTTGCCGCCAGGGCCACGCCGGCGATCAGGCCGCCGCCCGACAGCGGCACCAGCAGCAACTCGGCGTCGGGAACCGCCTCGATGATCTCCAGCCCCAGCGTGCCCTGCCCGGCGATGACGTCGGCATGGTCGAAGGGCGGGACGGTCGCGAACCCCTCCTCGTGGACCAGCCGGTCGACCTCGACCTGGGCGTCGTCCTGGGAGTGGCCGACGATGCGGATCTCTGCCCCCAGCGCGCGGATCCCCTCGACCTTGTTGGCTGGCACCAGTGCCGACATGCAGACGACGCAGCGGATTCCGGCCTGGGCGGCGGCGTGGGCGAGCGCCCGGCCGTGATTGCCGGTGGAAGCGGCGGCAACCCCCGTCGCCAGCGCCTCGCGCGGCAGGGCCGACAGCGCGTTGGTGGCGCCGCGCAGCTTGAAGCTGCCGGTGGTCTGCCGGGTTTCCAGCTTCAGGAAGACGGGTGCGCCGCAGCGCGCCGTCAGGCTGGGCGAGGCGACCGTCGGCGTCGCCGCGATCCGCCCGGCCAGCCGCGCGCGGGCGCGGAAGACGTCCTCCAGGCTGATGTCCTGCCCACTCATGACCATGCCTCCCCCGGCAGCGGCAAGGTCATCAGCCGCCCGCCTTCGGACCGGGACCGGTCGTCGCCGCACAGGCGCAGCGCGGCCCAGGCGGTGGCCTGGTTGCTGGTGACCACCGGGCGGCCGGTCGCGGCCTCGATCTCGGCGGCGACGCCGGCAGAGCGCAGGGCGGTGCAGGAGATGAACAGGGCGTCGGCGTCGGGAGTCATCGCTTCGACGGCGGCGCGTACCAGACTGGCCGGCGCGATGCGCGCCATTTCGCGGTCGTCGTCCAGCCCGAAGCAGGTGAAGCGCGCAATGTCGAAACCATGCACGCCGAAATAGGCGGCCATCGGCCGGCTGGTCTGTTCGGTGTAGGGGGTCAGCACGGCGATCCGCTGAGCCCTAAACGCCGTCAGGGCTTGGCGGGCGGCGGCGGGCGGCGTGATGACGGGAACGCCCGGCTTGGCCGAGGCGATGGCCTCCTCGACGGCGTCGTCGCCCATCACGACGCTGGCCGAGGTGCAGGAGTAGCAGATGGCATCGAGCGGTTCGTCGGGCAGGATCAGCGCCGCCCCTTCGGCGAGGCGCGGCTGCATGCGGCGCAGATTCTCCGGCGTCGTCGGGTTGGCGTAGGCGATGCGCGCGGTGTAGACGCCGATGTGCTCGCTCGCGACCATGCGGCGGAAATCCGGCTCGGTCGTGTGGTCGGTCGCCAGCACGACGAGGCCCACGCGCTTTTCTACCGGGCGGACATCGAAGTCCAGCATGGTGTCCGAGCGCAGGATGGGGATGGAGGGCATGGCTCGGGAACTCCAGGGTCAGCGTATCAGCGGGTGGGCCGGAAGCGGCGTTCCAGCATGTGCAGGGCGGGCACGGCGATCAGGCTGATGCACAGGAACAGGACGCCGACCAGCGTCATCGGCTCCAGATAGCGGTAGTTGCTGTTGGCGACGCTGCGGGCTTCGCTCATCAGCTCGATCACCGTGATGGCGGATAGCAGCGGCGTTTCCTTGAACATCGCGACGAAGTAGTTGGCCAACGCCGGGATCATCGGCGGGATCGCCTGCGGCAGGATCACATGGCGCCAGGTCTGGTACGGCGTGAGATTGCAGGCCTTCGCCGCCTCCCACTGGCCGCACGGCGTGTTGTCGATGCCGGCGCGGAAGACTTCCGACGTGTAGGTGGCGTAATGGAGGCCAAGCCCGACCACCCCGGCGGTCAGCGGCGACAGCAGCACACCCAGTTCCGGCAATACGTAGAACAGGAAATAAAGCTGCACCAGCAGCGGCGTCCCGCGGATGAACTCCACCACGAAGCCGGTGGTGCGCGCCACCGCCCGGCTCTTCGAGCGGCGCAGCAGGGCGAAGCCCAGCCCGGCGGCGGCGGCGAGGACGGAGCCGAGCAGCGTGGCCAGCAGCGTGATGCGCAGGCCGTCCAGCAGCGTCGGCATGATTTCGCGGACGAACTCCCAATCCCATTCCATGGCCGGTTTCCTTAAGAGCGCAGCCCGTCGAGGCCGCGGGTCATGCGGCGCTCCAGGGCCTTCATGCCGAACGAGATCAGG
Organism: Azospirillum sp. B2RO_4; assembly: GCF_051124815.1. Classification (NCBI taxonomy): domain Bacteria; kingdom Pseudomonadati; phylum Pseudomonadota; class Alphaproteobacteria; order Rhodospirillales; family Azospirillaceae; genus Azospirillum; species Azospirillum sp. B2RO_4. Next base: position 156,137 of record NZ_CP118486.1, read on the forward strand.
CTGGCATAGGCGAAATAGATGACCAGAACGGTCAGGAAGGGCATGGCGGTGCTGCCGGTCTGCGAGCGCACCACCTGCGCCTGGAAGGTCAGGTCGCTGAGCGAGATGAGCGACACGACCGAGGTCGCCTTCAGCAGTTCGATGGCGTTGTTGCAGAAGGTCGGCACCATCACCACCGCCGCCTGCGGCAGCAGGACGTGACGCAGGCTCTGCCAGCGCGTCAGGTTCAGGGCGACGCAGGCCTCGTGCTGTTCGCGGCCGATCGACTGCACCGCCGACCGCACCACCTCCGCACCGTAGGCGCCGACATTCAGCCCCAGCGCCAGAATGCCGGCCTGCAGCGGCGTCAGCGTCACCCCCATCAGCGGCAGGACGAAATAGGCCCAGAAGAGCTGGACGAAGATCGACGTGCCGCGGAAGAACTCGATATAGGCGACCGACGCGGCGCGCACCGCGGAGAAGCGCGACAGCCGGCCCAGCCCGGCGAGGAAGGCGGCCGGCAGAGCCAGCGCGCAGCCGAGCACGGTCAGCTTCGCCGTCACCAGCGCGCCGTCCAGCATCAAGCCCATATAGCCGGCCCAATCAGCCATGAAGCCGAGACCTCCTGCGTTCGGGGAAGAAGGCGGAAAAAGACGTGGTTCGGCGGAGAGGAAGCGTCAGATACGCTGTCCGGCCGCGATGATCTTTTTCAAAAAAGCCTGGGTCCGCTCATGCGACGGGTTGGTGAACAGCACGTCGGGCGGCCCCTCCTCCACGATGCGGCCACGGTCGAAGAACAGCACGCGGTCGGCGAAATCGTGGGCGAAGCTCATCTCGTGGGTCACCAGCAACATGGTCATGTCGGTGGTGGACCCCAGCATCCGCATGACGTTCAGCACCTCTTCCACCAGTTCGGGGTCGAGTGCCGAGGTCACCTCGTCGAACAGCATGATCCTGGGCTGCAGCGCCAGGGCGCGGGCAATGGCCACCCGCTGTTTCTGGCCGCCGGACAGTTGGGCCGGCATGGCGCGGGCCTTGTCGGCGAGGCCGACGAGGTCCAGCAGTTCCATGGCCCGGCGTTCGGCATCCGCCTTCCTGACGCCCTTGGTCAGCATCGGCGCCAGCGTGATGTTGTCCAGCACGCATTTGTGCGGGAACAGGTTGAACAGCTGGAACACCATGCCGATCTTGGTCCGCATCCGGTGCAGATGCGCCTCGTCGGCGGGGACCAGACGGCCGTTGCGCTCCATCTGGAACAGGTTCTCGCCGTCGATGCTGATGGTGCCGCCTTCGATGCTTTCCAGCGTCATCAGCGTCCGCAGGATCGTCGTCTTGCCGGAACCGGATGGCCCGATCAGCGCCAGCTTCTCCCCCGGCCGGACTGAAAAGCATAAATCCTTCAGCACGGTGTGCGAGCCGTAGCGTTTGGTGACGCAGTCGATGTCGATGATTGTGTCGGTCACACCGGTCTTCCCTTGCAATGTTGGCGACCGTGGATGTGCGCAAACGATGCGGGACCGTCTAAATCATGTCAATCCGTAAAATAAAATCATGACAATTCTAAAGAGTCTCACCTCAGGTCTCTTCAGATCGCCAGCAGCACCGGCTCCGGATCGCTGTTCAGCAGATTGACGATCACCCGCAGGCCGGCGTGAAGCTCCGCCTCGGTGGTGGAGCCGATGGAGACGCGCAGCGCGTCGGGCCGCGTGCCGGGGCCGATGGCGAAGGCCGATCCGGGCGCCAGCGCCACCCCCTGATGACGGGCGTGCGACACGAAGGTCGCCTCCGGCCGCCCTTCGCCCAGCGGCAGCCAAAGATGCAGCCCCTCGGCATGGCTGCGGTGAGGAATGCCCTTCAGGATTTCCGCGGCCAGAGCGTGCCGGCGGTGCAGGGCCTTGCGCTGCCACTCCACCATTTCCATCGCGAATCCGCTCTCGACCCAGCGGGTGGCGATCTCGGCGACAATGGGCGTCGCGATCCAGTTGGTCACCAGATGGCGGTTGGTGACGGCGGCGAGCAGCCGGTCGGGAACCACCAGATAGCCGGTGCGAAGGCCCGGCATCACCGTCTTGGTGAAGCTGGTGACGTAGAGCGTCCGTTCCGGCGCCAGGGCTGCCAGCGGCGGGCGGCGGTCGCTCAGAAGGGGGCCGAGCGGGTCGTTCTCGACGATCGACAGATTGTGGTGCCGGGCAACCCGCGCGATCTCCGCGCGACGCGCCTCGCCCATGTGGGTCGCGGTGGCGTTGATCGGGTTAGGCATGACGAACAGGGCCTTCACCGTGCCGTCGCGGCAGGCGGCGTCGAGCGCGTCGGGACGGATGCCCTCATCGTCGATGGCGACGCCGCGCAGCTTGATGCCGAGATAGGAGGCGAGCGGCAGCAGCGTGTGGTGCCCGACCTCCTCCGTCACCACGGTCGATCCGGGAGGGGCCGCGGCCATCAGGGCGATGGTCATGCCGGCGGTGGCGCCGTTGGTCAGGGTGACGTTGTTTGCCGTGGTTTCCACCCCGCAATGGCGCAGCCAGGACACCGCCGTCGCCCGGTGGCTGGCGAACAGGGTGTTGGGGCGGAAGGACAGCACCACGGCCGGCGGCAGGTTGGCGGACAGCTCCACCAGCGCCTGCCGCATCGCCTCGACATGCAGCGGCTCGCAGACCGGCTTCAGGATCGACAGGTCGATCACCTCGTCGGTGCGCTGGGGGATATAGGGCGGATCGACCTCGGTTTGCGCTGCGCGGATGAAGGTGCCGCGCCCGGTCTCCCCGCTGATCAGGCCGCGCCGGATCAATTCCTCGTAGGCCCGGCTGACGGTCTGGACGGAAATGCCCAATTCGTCGGCAAGCTGCCGGTGGGTGGGCAACTGGTCGCCGACCGCCAGTTGGCCTTGCGTGATCGCCCGCTGCACCTGATCGGCCAGCGAGAGATAAACGGGCCTGCTCAAAGCCGATGCATCGGGGTGCCACTTTGTCATGCAACATTTCTGCTGGAAATCATCACATTTGACAATGGCGGAAAGCATGGACATCGTCGGGTTGTCACTTTTCCGAAGGCGGCCGGCCCAATGTCTGACCTGAAGCTCGATCCCATCGACCTGCGCATCCTGTCGGAAATCCAGCGCGACGGCCGCATCACCAAGCTGGCGCTGGCCGACCGGGTGGGGCTGTCGCCGACGCCCTGCTGGGTGCGGCTGCGCCGGCTGGAGGAGGCCGGCATCGTCACCGGCTATCACGCCCGGCTGGCCCTGCGGCAGGTGACGCCCTTCGCCATGGCGCTGGTGGAGGTGACGTTGGGCAGCCACCGGCAAGCCGATTTCGACCGGTTCGAACGGGCGGTGCGGGCGGAGCCCGGCATCGTCTCCTGCTGGTCGGTCGGCGGCGGGCTCGACTATGTCCTGCGGGTGGTGGCGCGCGATGTCGACGCCTATCAGCGGATCATCGACCGGCTGCTGGAGGGCGACGCCGGAATCGACCGCTATTTCACCTACATCGTCACACGAACGGTGAAGGACGATGCGGCGATGCCGCTGGAGGCGCTGATGGAGGAGCCGGGCGGGTCCGTTCCATCGTGAGAGAGACTTTCTCTTCCGCCCCGCCCCGACAAAGAGACAGTCTCCACCACACGTGACCAGTTCGGACACAGTCTCCACCGCATCACCGCTAGACTCCGGACACCGGCGCTTCGGCGCCCCTCAATTTTCCGGAGGTGCCCATGACCGCGCAGCTGTCCCGCCTGGACCGTCACGACGCCGTCAGCCGCCTGACCGACCGCCGCCTGCTGCGCGAACTCGCCTATGTCGGCGGACGCTGGACCGCGGCATCGGACAACGCCACCTTCCCGGTGACCGATCCGGCCGGTGGACGGACGCTCGCCCATGTCGCGGCGCTGGAATCCTCCCAGGCGACCGCCGCAGTCACCGCCGCTGCCGCCGCTTTCCCTGCCTGGAGCGCCCGGCTGCCGCAGGACCGCGCCGCCCGTCTGCGCGACTGGTTCGACCGCATCACCGCCGCCAAGGAGGATCTCGCCCTGCTGATGACGCTGGAGCAGGGCAAGCCGCTCGCCGAATCGCGGGGGGAGATCGACTATGCCGCCTCCTTCGTCGAGTGGTACGCGGAGGAGTCCAAGCGGGGCGGCGTCGAGAGCATCGCCAGCCATCTGCCCGGCGCCGAAATGCTGCTGCGGCGGGAAGCGCTGGGCGTGGTCGGCATGGCGACGCCGTGGAACTTCCCGTCGGCCATGCTGACGCGCAAGGCGGCGGCAGCGCTGGCGGCGGGCTGCACCGTGGTGGCGCATGCATCCTCCGAGACGCCGCTGTCGGCGTTGGCGCTGGCGGAACTGGCGGAGCGCGCGGGCATCCCCGCCGGCGTGTTCAACGTCCTGACCGGCGATCCGGAACCGCTGGTCGGCGCGCTTTGCGACGACGCCCGCGTCCGCGCCTTGAGCTTCACCGGCTCCACGGAAATCGGCAGCCGCATTGCCGCCCGCTGCGCGCCCACCATGAAGCGGCTGGTGATGGAACTGGGCGGCCATGCGCCGCTGCTGGTCTTCGCCGACGCCGATCTTCAGCGGGCGGTGGACATCGCCATCGACGCGAAGTTCGCCACCTCCGGCCAGGACTGCCTCGCCGCCAACCGCATCTATGTGCAGCGTCCGCTCTACGATTCCTTCTGCGCCGCCTTCACCGCCCGCAGCGCCGCGCTGCGCGTCGGGCCGGGGCTGGAGCCGGACGTGCAGATCGGGCCGCTGATGAACGGACGGGCGGTCGACAAATGCGCCCGCCACGTCCGCGACGCGCTCGACCGCGGCGCCCGCTGCCTGACCGGCGGCGAGGTCCATCCCGCCGGACCGCTGTTCTACCGCCCGACCGTGCTGGCCGACGTGGCACCGGATTCGCTGATCCTGCGCGAGGAGACCTTCGGCCCGGTCGCCGCCATCCTACCCTTCGATGACGAGGCGGAGGTGGTGGCCCGCGCCAACGACACCGAATATGGCCTCGTCGCCTATCTGGTGACCCGCGACGCCGGCCGGATCCTGCGCCTGTCGCGGGCGCTGCAATACGGCATGGTGGCGGTCAACCGGGTGAAGATCACCGGCGCGCCGGTTCCCTTCGGCGGGATCAAGCAATCCGGCCTCGGCCGCGAAGGCTCGCGCCATGGGATGGAGGCCTTCACCGAGCTGAAATACGTCTGCCTCGACGCCGCCTGAACAAACATTTTCATCGGGAAAGAAACGTCATGACCGACCTGACCAACGAGCTGACCGCCTGGGACCGCGACCATTTCTTCCACCCGTCGACCCACATGGCGGCGCATGCCCGCGGCGACACGCCGACCCGCGTCGTCACCGGCGGCGAAGGCGTCTACATCTCCGACCGTGACGGCAAGCGCAGCCTGGACGCTTTCGCCGGCCTCTATTGCGTCAATGTCGGCTATGGCCGCCGCGAGATTGCCGACGCAATCGCCGAGCAAGCCGGCAAGCTCGCCTATTATCACGCCTATGTCGGGCATGGCAGCGAGCCGTCGATCACGCTGGCCAAGATGATCATCGACCGCGCGCCCGCCGGGATGTCGCGCGTCTATTTCGGCCTGTCGGGGTCGGACGCGAACGAGACCAACATCAAGCTGGTCTGGTATTACAACAACATCCTCGGCCGGCCGGAGAAGAAGAAGATCATCTCGCGCTGGCGCGGCTATCACGGGTCGGGGGTGATGACCGGCAGCCTGACCGGGCTGGAGCTGTTCCACAAGGCCTTCGACCTGCCGCGCCCGCCGGTGCTGCACACCGAAGCCCCCTATTACTTCCGCCGCGCCGACCGCAGCATGAGCGAGGAGCAGTTCTCCCAGCATTGCGCCGACCAGCTGGAGGCGATGATCCTGGCGGAGGGACCGGAGACCGTCGCCGCCTTCATCGGCGAGCCGGTTCTGGGCACCGGCGGCATCGTCCCCCCGCCCGCCGGCTATTGGGAGAAGATCCAGGCGGTGCTGAACAAGTACGACATCCTGCTGATCGCCGACGAGGTGGTGACCGGGTTCGGCAGGCTCGGCAGCATGTTCGGGTCCGACCATTACGGCATCAAGCCGGACCTCATCACCATCGCCAAGGGCCTGACCTCCGCCTACGCACCGCTGTCGGGCGTGATCGTCGGCGAGCGGGTGTGGAAGGTGCTGGAACAGGGCTCCGACCAGCTCGGGCCCATCGGCCATGGCTGGACCTATTCGGCCCATCCGCTCTGCGCCGCCGCCGGCGTGGCGAACCTGGAGCTGATCGACAAGCTCGATCTGGTGACCAACGCGGGCGAGACCGGCGGCTATCTCCGCGCCGCGCTGGCCGACGCGCTGGGCGGGCATCCGATGGTCGGCGATGTGCGCGGCGAGGGCATGCTGGCGGCGGTGGAGTTCGTCGCAGACAAGGATGACCGCCGCTTCTTCCCCGCCGAGGCGAAGGTGGGCCCGCGCCTGTCCGCCGCACTGCTGGAACGCGGCGTCATCGCCCGCGCCATGCCGCAGGGCGACATCCTGGGCTTCGCCCCGCCGCTCTGCCTGACGCGGGAGGAGGCCGACATCGTGGTTGCCGCCACCGCCAAGGCGGTGAAGGCGGTCGCGGCCGAACTCTGAGGGAAAAGACCGGCGGCTATTTCCGTCGGGCAAGCGCCTCCATCTCCTTGGCCCATCCGCTGTAATTGCGGTGGTAGTCACGCAAGGCCGGATCGTCCCTGGTCCGCTCCGCCATCGCCCGGAACAGCGGGGCCTGGGCGGCGGCGATGTCCACGGCATCCGGCCGGCGCGTGGCGGTGAGGAAGGAGGACAGGCTGGTGACCAGATTGCCGCCCGTCGGCTTGGCCGCCAGCTTAGCCAGCTCGTCGACGATCCACGGCATGTATTTCAGCACATAGTCGGCGTAACGCTGGATCACCGGTGCCTGGTCGAGCAGGTCTCCGCGCTCGCGGTCGAAATCCTTGCGGTCGAGGATGGCGTGATTGGCATAGACGACCGGCGCCTCGGCCGAGGTGTCGCACTGCCAGCCCTTGCGCGGGATCAGCAGGTCGGCCTGATCCTTCTCTTCCCGGTAGGGGTAGAAGGGCATGGTGCGGCAGCGCGACGGCTTGGTCTCATGGATGCCGCACAGCCCGTCCTCCCGCAGTTCCGGACAGGGGAAGGAGGTCGGCAGATAGGCGGTTGGCACGATCAGCACCGCCACCGTCTTGCGGTTGGGCAGCCGCACCGTCGCGCCCAGCCGGGTCGCCAGCTCGTAGGACCGGGCGTTCGGCCGCACCGGCGTCCACACCATCGCCAGCGGGAAGCGGCCGGCATGGGCGACCGCGTCCGCCAGCGTCAGCGGCAGCCAGCCGTGGCAGCATTTGCCGCAGGCGGTGCAGGAGAAACGCGGTTCCATCGCGGCGCCCCTCCGCTCACTTGCCGCAGCAGGCTTTGTACTTTTTGCCGGATCCGCAGGGGCAGGGCTCGTTGCGCCCGACCTTGACCACACGCCGCGGCTCGCCCTTCGGGTTGACCTCGCCGCTGACATAGAGCCACCGCCCATCCTCCCGGCGGAAGCTTGCCCGCTCGTGGTGTCGCATGTCCTTGCCGTGTGTGCGGAACTGGATCTGGAACTCCACCACCGCGCTGTCGCCTTCCTCGTCGGCGCGCAGGATGTCGAGCCGCTGCCATTCCGACTCGTCCGCCACCCGCTCCGCCTCGCCGCGGTTGAAGTCGTCGCGGATTTCCGGAGCGTGGGTGCGCTCGACATGGTCGATGTCGTGGCGGACGAAGGCGGTGTAGCGCGACCGCATCAGCGCCTCGGCGGTCGGCGCCGGCTCCCCGGCCAGGATGGGACCGCAGCAGTCTTCGAAGGAACGGCCGGAACAGCAGGGGCAAGACGACATCGTTGGTCCTCGGTTAAAGGTGGCAAGACTATCAGAAGGCGACCACCAGCGCCACGTAGCGGGCGGCCTTGCCGATGGTCACCAGCAGCAGGAATATCCAAAAATTCTCCCGCAGGATGCCGGCGACCAGGGTCAGCGGATCGCCGATGAAGGGCGCCCAGGCCAGCAGCAGCGACCACACCCCCCATTTCTGATACCAGGCGGTGGCGCGGTCGATCAGCGAGGCCTTGACCGGAAACCAGCGGCGGTCGCGGAAATGGATCAGGTAGCGGCCGAGCAGCCAGTTCACCACCGACCCCAGCACATTGCCGGCGGTGGCGACCAGCACCAGCGTCGACGCCGAATGGGTCCCGGCCATATGCATGCCGGCCAGAATCACCTCCGACTGGGCCGGCAGGATCGTCGCCGCCACCAGCGCGGCGCTGAACAGGCCGGCCAGACCGGCGAAATCATCCATAAGACCTCCGTCGGGATCGCCGGGCGTCGGATCGGCGGGAGCGGACGCCCGCCCCGCACGCGTTGCCGTGGCGATCCTATCCAGGGGGATAGAGCAAGATCGGGCGCGCGGTCAACTCCGCCGGGCAAGCAGTGCAATCAAAGCTCAACGGCCGGATTGACAGACGCCGTCATCGGCCTTGCGATATCCTATCCGGGGGGATACCATTTCGGCATGAGCACGCACCACAGCCATCCCGACATCATCAAGCGCCTCAAGCGGGCCGACGGACATCTGCGCGGCATCATCGAGATGATCGAAGCCGGCCGACCCTGCCTGGACCTTGCCCAGCAGCTGCATGCGGTGGAAAGCGCCGTGCGCGAGGCCAAGAAGGTGCTGATCCACGACCATCTGGATCACTGCCTGGACGCGGCGGTCGATGCCACGCCCGCCGAAGCACGGGCCTCAATCGCCGAGTTCAAGGCGATCACGAAATACCTGTAGAGACCCGCGATGCCCGAGTTCTCCGCACTTCTGCAGCAAGGCGCCGCCAATGCCTGGCTGTTCATTCCCAGCGCCATCCTGCTCGGCGCGCTGCATGGGCTGGAGCCGGGCCATTCAAAGACGATGATGGCGGCCTTCATCGTCGCCATCCGCGGCACCGTCGGGCAGGCGGTCCTGCTCGGTCTGGCCGCGACGGTTTCGCACACGGCGGTGGTGTGGGCGGTGGCGCTCGGGGGGATGTGGATCGGCCGCGGCTGGAGCGCAGAGACGACGGAGCCCTATTTCCAGCTCGCCTCGGCGGTTCTGATCATCGCGGTGGCGCTGTGGATGGCGGCGCGGACATGGCGGGAACAGCGGCACGAGGCGTCCGGGCACGATCACCACCATCATCACGGGCATGACCATGGGCAAGACCATGACCACGGGCACCACCATGGGCATGCGCACCACCATCACGGCCACAGCCATGGCGGGCACGCCCATGCGCACACCGGCGGATTGGATCTCGGACAGTCAGAGTATCAGGATGCGCATGAGCGGGCGCATGCCCGCGACATACAGCGCCGCTTCGCCGGCCGGCACGTCACCACCGGACAGATCGTGCTGTTCGGCCTGACCGGCGGGCTGATCCCCTGCCCGGCGGCCATCACCGTTCTGCTGCTGTGCCTGCAGCTCAAAGAGGTCACGCTCGGCGCCGCCCTGGTGGTCTGCTTCAGCATCGGCCTGGCCTTGACCCTGGTGGCTGCCGGCGCGGTGGCTGCGCTGGGCATGCGCCATGCCGAGCGGCGCTGGTCGGACGCCTTCGGCAAGTTCGCGCGGCGCGCCCCCTACCTGTCCAGTGCCGTCATCATCCTGGTCGGGATCTATGTCGGCGTCCATGCCCTGCAGGGGCTTGGGCTGACGCTGGCCTGGATCGGGGGACCGCACCTGTCGTGACGCCCCTACATCGCCCAGCCGCCGTCGATGATGTGGATCTGGCCGGTGGTGTAGGTGGCGGTGGCGAGGTGAAGCGCCAGTTCGGCGATCTCCTCGGGCTGGCCGATGCGGCCGATCGGCTGACGGGCGATGAAGGCGGCGCGGGCGGCCTGATAATCGCCCTGGGCCGACAGCCGCTCCTGCAACGACGGCGATTCGACCGTCCCCGGACAGATGGCGTTGCAACGGATGCCCTTGGTGACGTAATCGGCCGCGACCGACTTGGTCAGCCCGATGACCGCCGCCTTGGTGGTGGTGTAGGCGAAGCGGTTGGGCACCCCCTTCACGCTGGACGCCACCGACGACATGTTGATGATGCAGCCGTCGCCATGCTCCAGCATGGCGGGCAGCACCGCCCGCGTGGTGCGGACCAGCGCCTTGACGTTGAGGTCGAGGGCGAACTCCAGTTCATCGTCGGTCATCTCCAGAATCGTGCCGTTGTGGACCACGCCGGCGCAATTGAACAGGATGTCGACGCGGCCGATCTCGCCCAGGACCGACCGCACCGCCTGATCGTCGAGCACGTTCAGCACCCGCGTTTCGATCCCCTGCCCTGCCAGTTCGGCCAGCTTGGCGCCGTTGACGTCGGTGGCGACGACCCTCGCCCCTTCGCGGGCGAACAGTTCGGCGGTCGCGCGGCCGATCCCCTGGGCCGCACCCGTGATGACGGCGGTCTTGCCGGTCAGTTTTCCGGTCATGGTCCTACTCCTGAAAGCGGTGCGTGTTGAAGGATGGTCGCGGCGTCAGTCCACCGGTGTCGCCCCGACCGGCATCAGCGGGGTGTCGGCGCGGTTCGTCTCCGCCAGTCCCTGGCCGAAACGCTTGTACCAGAGGCCGGTGATGACCGGGACGACGACGGAGGTGACGATGATGCAGATCGCCACAAGAACGGTGGCATCGGCAGCCGCGGGGGCGAATTGCGGGGCGACGGCGGCGATCGCCACCGGGTTGGCCGCCGCCGCGCCGGCGGTGGAGGAAGCGGCGATGCCGGCGGTGCCGGTGCCGCGTCCGATGATTTTGTCGGCCAGGATCAGCGGAATGCCGGTCAGCACGATGACGCCGAGCGCCAGCAGCACGCCAAGCCCGAGCAGCGGCGAGAACAGCGTGCCGAGATTGATGGTGTTGCCGAGCGCAAAGGCAAAGAACGGGATCATCAGCTGGCCGCCCGGCGCGAACAGGGCACGCAGCTTCGGATCGAGGTTCCCCAGCGCGAAGCCGACCAGGAAGGGCAGCACGGCGCCGATGAAGATCTGCGGCTCGAAATGCGCCGCGCCGGACGCGCCGAGGATGATCATGCTCATCAGCGGACCGGATTCGATGGAGGTCAGCACGAAGGCGCCGGCCTCCTCCTTGGTGCCGTAGGTCTGCATCAGCGAGGCGTAGAGCCCGCCGTTGGTCATGTCCATGGCGCAGACGACGGCCAGGATCGACAACCCGGCGAAGAAGCCGGTGTGGATGCCTTCGGGCGGGATGAACTGCGACATCACCAGCACGATGATCCAGGCGGCGATCAGCTTGGTCAGCACCAGCGTGCCGGACTTGCGCAGCACCGTTCCGGTTGCGCTCAGCTTGATCGACGCGCCCATGCAGAAGAACCACACCGCCAGGATCGGCACCACGCCGGTCATGATCCCCTGGGTGAAGCCTTTGAAATAGCCGGGCGCTTCCGGCACGAAGGTCTTGCACAGCGCACCGAGCAGCAGCGGCACCAGCATCAGGCCGCCGGGAATCCGATCCATTCTGTCTTTTATGTTCATGGGGCGCTTCCTCCACAAAACGCGGCCACGACTCCCGGCCGCAAATCTCGGATGAACGAGCGGGCGCAATCCCGCGCAACGGCGAGTTCCCGCTTTCTGCATTGACTGGTACGGACGACGATGGAACGCCGAGAAAGGCCGGGACGGGCGGGGTGGCCGAACTGGAGGCCGAACCCGCGCGTTACCGGAAAAGCGGGCCGCGACGGATCGCGGCCCGGAAGTCAGGTCAGGTGGCGGCGACGCGCTGGTTCTGCACGCCCAGCCCCTGGATTTCGACGCGGATGCTGTCGCCCGGCTTCAGGTAGCGCGGCGGCTTCATGCCCATGCCGACGCCCGGCGGCGTTCCGGTGGTGATGACGTCGCCCGGCATCAGCGTCATGAACTGCGAGATGTGGGAAACCAGGAACGGCACCTGGAACACCATCGTCCGGGTGGAGCCGTTCTGCATGGTCTGGCCGTTGACCGCCAGCGTCATGGCGAGGTTGTGGACGTCCTCAACCTCGTCCTTGGTCACCAGCCAGGGGCCGAGCGGACCGAAGGTCGGGCAGCCCTTGCCCTTCGTCCACTGCCCGCCGCCGCGCTCCAGCTGATAGCCGCGTTCCGACACGTCGTTGCACACGCAATAGCCGGCGACATAGTTCAGCGCGTCGGCTTCCGACACGTAGGAGGCGCGCTCGCCGATGACGATGGCGAGTTCGACCTCCCAGTCGGTCTTCTCCGACCCCGGCGGGATCAGCACGGTGTCGTCCGGGCCGACGATGCAGGACGGCGCCTTGTTGAACAGCACCGGCTCCGCCGGAACCGGCATGCCGCTTTCCGCCGCATGGTCGGCATAGTTCAGGCCGACGGCGATGAAGTTGCCGACCCCGGTCACGCACGGCCCCAGCCGCACCGCGCCCGAGACCACGGGCAGGTCATCGACCGCGAGGGACCGGATCCTCTCCAGGCTGCCATTATTCAGGGAAGAACCGTCGATATCCTTGACAACCGACGACAAGTCCCGGATGGAACCGTCCTTGTCGATCAGGCCCGGCTTCTCTTCTCCCGGAGCCCCGAAGCGAACGAGTTTCAAAACATCGTCTCCTTGCGCCGACCAGCTTTGTGGTCAATTTTTCAGGATTGCTGCGTTACCATACAGTTTCCACGGATCATATATGCTGTCAACGGTTTTCGAATGAGGATAGGATTTTCGAAAATGTCGGTGCCTGTTTGGAAGGAGCAGTCATGAAGGATCGTGCCGAGGCACGCACGCTGGCGGGCGATGCCTATGCCGTCATTCATCGGGCCATTCTTTCCGGTATGCTGCAACCCGGCCAGCGGCTGCGCTTCGCCGAATTGCAGGCGCTGTGCGGCATGAGCGTTTCACCGGTGCGCGAGGCGCTGGTCCGGCTGACCGCGGAAGGCTTCACCGTCTCCGACGATCACCGCGGCTTTTCGGTGGCGCCGCTGTCGGTTGCCGAATTGCTGGACATCGTCGCCACCCGCAAACTGCTGGAGGGCGAGGCGCTGCGCCTGTCGATCGAAAATGGCGACTCGGAATGGGAGGGCCGGCTGCTGGCGGCGCACCACATGATGTCGCGCCTGCCCCGCGAACGCGACGACCTGCCGACCGCGATCCGCGAGGATTGGGACCTGCGGCATGCCGATTTCCACCGCATCCTGATCTCGGCCTGCGGGTCGCCGATCCTGATCGAACTGTGCGAGAAGCTGTTCGTCCGGGCCGACCGCTACCGCCGCCTGTCGGTCAGCGTGCCCAAACAGAACCGTGACGTGGTTCGCGAGCATGAGCGGATCATGAGTTGTGCCATCGACCGCAACGCCGAAGAGGCGGTGGCGGCCCTCAAGGACCACTACCAGCGCACCGCCGACGCCGTTCAGCGGCTGTTCGAGACGCAGGAGGCGCTCTGAACCGTTTCTCGTTCATGTGAAAGGCAAGGGGACCATGGCCATCTACAGCCACCACATCCTGCCCCGGATGATCAACTGGGTCATGGGGCAGGCGATGCTCGCGGAGGCCCGTGCCAGGGTTGCCGGGCTGGCGCGCGGGCGTGTCCTGGAGGTCGGCATCGGCTCCGGCCGCAACCTGCCCTTCTATGGCGCGGCGGCCGGGGAGATCGTCGGTGTCGATCCCTCCGCCGAACTTCTCGCCATGGCCCGTCAGGCCGCGGCGCAGTCGCCCCGTCCGGTGAGCTTGGTGGAACAAACCGCCGAACGCTTGCCGTTCGAGGACGACAGCTTCGACACCGTGGTGGTGACATGGTCCCTGTGCAGCATACCCGACCCGTCCGCCGCCCTGACGGAGGCGCGCCGGGTGCTGAAGCCGGGCGGGGAGTTGCGCTTCGTCGAGCATGGGCTTGCCCCGGCCCCGTCTGTCCGGCGCTGGCAGCGCCGCCTGACGCCGCTGTGGTCGCGCTGTTCGGGCGGCTGCCACCTGGACCGCAAGATGGACGATTTGATCCGCTCGGCCGGATTCGAGATCACCGACCTGACGGAAAGCCACCTGCCGGGCCCGAAGATCATGACCTTCATGTATGAGGGAACGGCGGTGCCGTCAGGCGGCGCAGCGCCTCCACCGCCGCAGCGGGCGTGGTGAGCACCGGGACGGACAGCAGCGGCTGCAGCCTTGCCTGGGCACGCGCCATCGAAAACTGGCCGAGGATGACGACATCGCAGTTCGCCAGTTGCCCGGCGGTCTCTGCTACACGGTCGTCATGGCCGTCGCCGTCGCCGCTCTTCAGCGCGGCCAGCGCACCGTCGGCGATGGCGACGGTGACCTCGATCCGGCGGCCGGCCGCTGCGGCCATCGCCAGCAACTCGGTGCGCAGCGAGTCGGCGGAGGGGCCGAAGCTGACGACGATGCCGATCCGGCCGCCGATTGCCATCGCCGCTTCGAACGCCGACTCGTTCGGCCGCAAGACCGGGATCGGCAGGCGCGGCTTGACCGCGTCGATGGCCGGGGCGAAGGCGGAGCAGGTGAACAGAATCCCCGCCGTCCGCCCGCCCACCCCCACCGTGCCGGCGGCATAATCGGCCAGCGTTTGGAAGCGCTCCATCATCGCCTCGTCGAGCCGGCCGGCTTCGGCCAGATCGACGGCAAGAGAGGTGTCGAGAAGGTCGAAGATCCGCGCCTCGGGCCAATGCGCCCGGAAGGCGGCCCTTGCCGGACCCACCGATTCCTCCAGCGCATGGATCAGGGCGATGCGCGGTCCCTGCAAGCTGGCCGTCTGGTCGGCATTCATGCGCTCTCTCCCTCTTGGGTCTTCCGCCGGGCGGGTACGGACATGACGTGCGGCGGCACTTGACCTCCGCCCGATCCCGCCTCAATATGATGCATCATACAGCAAAAGCGGACGGCGGGTGAAGGGCAGACGATGAGCGGGTTCGACCTCACCCTTCTTGAACACGACAATCTCGGCAGCACGATTTACCAACGGCTGTGCGAGGCTCTGATGAAGGGCGTGTTCAAGCCGAACGACCGCCTCAAGATCCGTGATCTGGCCGAACGGCTGGGGACGAGCGTCACCCCGGTGCGCGACGCCATCCTGCGTCTGGTGCAGGATCAGGCCCTGGTGCTGCGCTCGCCGCGCGACATCCGCGTGCCGATGCTGACCCGTGCCGCCTACCTTGAGATCCGCGATATCCGCGTCAACCTGGAAGGGCTGGCCGCCGCGCGCGCCGCCGAAAAGGCCACGCCGGCCCAGATCGCGCTGCTGGAAACATTGCTGAAGCACAATGAGGACGCGCTGGCCGCCGGCGACACCGCGCGGGCCACCGAACTCAACCAGATCTTCCATTTCAAACTGTCGGAGATCGCCGACATGCCGGTGCTCGGCGACATTCTGCGGCGGCTGTGGCTCCAGATGGGGCCGCTGATCGCCGACGTCTATGGCGGTGCCGGGCGCACGATGATCGACCACCATTACCCGCTGATGGACGCCATCCGCCGTCACGACGGCCCGGCCGCCGCCCATGCGATCCAGACCGACATCCTGCTGGCCAGCGGCCCGATCCTGGAGCGGATCGACGGCGCGACCGCCAATCCTGCCCCCGCCCCTGCTCGCACCCTTGCGTCCAAGGCGCTGGTTTCCTGAACCCCTTCCCCCAACATCGGTTTGCAAGGCCGGTCCGTTCATGACGATGATGCATCAAACATTGAAAGCTTCGAGCGACGAGGAGAGTGCGGTCATGACGCAGCCCGATGTTCTGACCACCGCCGCACCGCCGATCTCCGCGATCGAGGCCGGCGCCATGATGCAGCGATGCTTCGGGGTGACCGGCACCATCCGCGAACTGAGCAGCGAGCGCGACCGCAACTTTCACATCGCCACCCCGGAAGGGCAAGGCTATGTGCTGAAGTTCACCAACCCGGCCGAACCTGCGCTGGTCACCAGCTTCCAGACCGGGGCGATGCAGCATGTCGCCCTCCGCGACCCGTCGCTGCCGGTGCCGCGCGTCGTGCCGACGCTGGACGGAGAGGCCCAGGCGACGGTGCGGGTCGACGGCCACGCCATGGTCCTGCGCCTGCTGACCTATCTCGACGGCACGCCGCTTCACGCCGCTCCGGCCTCACCGGGGCAGATGCGGGCGCTGGGGGCCACGCTGGCCCGGCTAGATCTGGCGCTGGCCGACTACGAGCATCCCGGCTCGGAACGTGACCTGCTGTGGGACATCACGCGCACCGCCAGCGTCGCCGACCGACTGCATTATCTGGCGGACGGCCCGCGCCGCGGGATGGTGGAGCGCTTCATCGCCCGCTTCGCCGATCTGGTGGCGCCGCGGCTGCCCGGCCTGCGGCATCAGGTGATCCACAACGACCTCAACCCGCACAACGCCGTGGTCGACCCGGTCGGGCACGAGACGGTCACCGGCATCATCGATTTCGGCGACGCGCTGAAGGCGCCGCTGGTCAACGATCTGGCGACGGCCCTCGCCTATCACGTCACCAGCGGCGAGACGCCCTTCGGTTCGCTGGTCGAGATGACCGGCGCCTTCACCGCCGTGCTGCCGCTGACCGATGACGAGGTGGACCTGCTGCCCGATCTGGTGGCCGCCCGTCTGGCCCTCACCATCGCCATCACCGGCTGGCGGGCCGCCGAATATCCGGCCAATGCCGCCTACATCCTGCGGAATGCCGAACGCGCCTTCGCCGGCCTGGAAAAGCTGACCGGCGACGAGGCCGCCACCGCGCACCGTCTGCTCCATCGCGCCTGCCAGAGAGTGTGACCCGTCATGACCATGATCAACGCCTATGCGCCCGACGCCGCCGGTTCCCTGCCGGAGCGCGAGCGCGCCCTGATCGCCCGCCGCGAAAGGCTGCTCGGCCCGGCCTACCGCCTGTTCTACGCCGACCCGATCCATGTGGTGCGGGGGGAGGGCTCGTACCTCTTCGACGCGGACGGCAACCGCTATCTGGATGCCTACAACAACGTCGCCTCGGTCGGGCATTGCCGGCCGGAGGTGGTGGAGGCGATGGCGAAGCAGGCGGCGGTGCTGAACACCCACACGCGCTATCTGACCGACGGCATCCTCGACTTCGCCGAAGCCTTCCTGGCGGAGTTCCCGGCGCCGCTGTCGCACCTGATGCTGACCTGCACCGGCAGCGAGGCCAACGATCTGGCCTTGCGCGTCGCCCGCCATCACACCGGCGGGACCGGCGTCGTCATCGCGCACAACGCCTATCACGGCGTCACCTCGGCGCTGGCGGAGATGTCGCCGTCGCTGGGCGGCGCGGTGAAGCTGGGCGACCATGTCCGCGTCGTGCCCGCCCCCGACAGCTACCGCATCCCCGAAGCCGAGATCGGCGCCGCCTTCGCCCGCTCGGTCGAGGCGGCCATCGCCGACCTGCGCGGGAAGGGCATCGCCCCGGCGGCGCTGCTGGTCGACACCATCTTCTCCAGCAGCGGCGTCTTCACCGATCCGGCCGGCTTCCTCGCCCCGGCGGTGGAGGCGATGCGCAAGGCCGGCGGCGTCTTCATCGCCGACGAGGTGCAGCCCGGCTTCGGCCGGCTCGGCACCCATATGTGGGGCTTCGCCCGCCACGGGCTGGTGCCCGACATCGTGACCGTCGGCAAGCCGATGGGCAACGGCCACCCGGTGGCCGGCGCGGTGTTCCGGCCGGAGGTGATCGAAACGTTCGGCAAAAGCCAGCGCTATTTCAACACCTTCGGCGGCAACCCGGTGTCCTGTGCCGTGGCGCTCGCCGTGCTGCGCGTCATCAAGACGGAACGGTTGCAGGAGAACGCCCTGACCGTCGGCACGCAGATGATCGATGGCCTGCGCGCGCTCGCCGCCAAGCATGATCTGATCGGCGACGTGCGCGGCAGCGGCCTGTTCATCGGCGTCGAGATGGTGCGCGACCGCAAGCAGAAGACCCCGGCGCCGGAGGAAACCGCCCGCGTGGTGAACGACATGCGGCGGCGCCGCGTGCTGATCAGCGCGACCGGGCAGGAGGGGCACATCCTGAAGATCCGGCCGCCGCTGGTGTTCTCGGCCGACGACGCCCGGCTGTTCCTCGCCACGCTGGACGAGGTGCTGGCGGCGCTTTAGCCGGCGTCACTCGCGGTTGCGGTATTCAACCGGCACCCAGCGATAGGCCTCGCCGTCGCGCCGCAGGCGGCCGAGTCCGGGGAAGCTGAGATGGGCGGCGGCGGTCAATTGGCCGCTGTCCGCCTCCTGGGCGAAGCGCTTCAGACGCTGGGCGCGCGCGGCATCCTGGTCGATGTCGAAGGCGACGGTGGCCTCTGGGTGCGGGAACTGCACCGGCCCGACATGGATGATGTCGCCCCAGAACTCGATGGTCTCGCCGCGGCTGGTCACCCGATAGAAGGCGTGGCCGGGCGTGTGGCCGGGGGTGGGGATCGCCGTGACGCCCGGCAGAATTTCGGATTGCCCGGTGAAGGGCTTGACCTTTCCGGCCTTGACGTAGAGGCCGACGGTGGCGACGGCCTCATCATAATGGCGGGGCTGCAGACCCTTGGCCGTATTGTCGCGGTTCAGGAAGAAGTCCAGATCGGCCTGACCGACATGGACCGTGGCGTTCGGAAACACCATCCGCCCGTCCAGCGCCAGCCCGCCGGAATGATCGGTGTGGATGTGGGTGAGGAGGATGTCGGTCACCTGATCCGGGCGGTAGCCGGCCGCCGCGAGGCTGACCGGAAGCTTGCCGCCATAGGGGCCGAACAGTTGGCCCGCACCGGTGTCGACCAGCAGCAGGCGCGATCCGGCGTCGATCAGAAAGGCGTTGATCGAGGTTTCCAGCGGGTCCCGCTCGAACCGTTCGGCCAGCAGCGCGTCGATACGATCCGGCGGCAGCCCCTTGACCAGCGGCTTGATGCCGAGCGGCAGGGTGCCGTCGCTGAGCGCGGTGATGTGGAGATCGCCGACGGCGAAGCGATAGACGCCGGCCGCGGCAGGCTGGGCCGCCGACTGTGCGACCGGCTGGGTGGCGGCTTTCTCGGCGGCATGGCCGGTCGGGAGAGCGGCGAACAGCAGGCCGGCGGCCAGCAAAAGCATCTGTGGTTTCATCGTGCCTGTCCTTGATGCGATCCGGATGTCTGATCCTGTGGCGGCGTTCGTTACGGCCGCCGCGCAGACCCATCACCTAGCACCGGCGGGCCGGCTTGATTACCCGCCGGCTTTGGGCAACATTGTGCCGAAATCGGATCCAATCGGCGGGCGCGGATGCAGGATTTGGGCGACACCCTCGCCTTCGTGAAGGTGGTGGAGGAAGGCAGCTTCACGAAGGCCGCCCTGCGGCTGCGGCTGCCCAAGACGACTCTCAGCCGCAAGGTGCGCGACCTCGAACGGCGGCTCGGCATCCAGCTTCTGCACCGGACGACGCGCCGCATCGGGCTGACCGAGGCGGGGACCGTCTATTTCGAGCGCTGCCGGCGCATCGCCGAGGAGTTGGAACAGGCCGAGAGCGCCGTCGCCCAGCTTCGCGACGCGCCGCGCGGCTGGCTGCGGGTCACCACCCCGCCGTCCTTCGGGATGAAGGTGATCGCGCCGCTTCTGCCCGGCTTCCGCGCCCGCTATCCCGATGTCCGCATCGATCTGGTGCTCAGCCATCAGAATCTGGATCTGGTGGCGCGGGACATCGATCTGGCGATCCGGATGGGGACGCTGCAGGACTCGGCCATGGCGGCGCGCAAGCTGGGCGTCCTGCCCCGCCACGTCTACGCCGCTCCGTCCTATTGTGCTGCTAATGGCACACCGACCCATCCCGACGAACTGGCCCGGCATCTTACCCTGGCCAACATGACCGCCCGGCGCTCCTCCGGCTATGGCTGGCGCCTGTTCCGGACCGATGGGGCGCGCATCGCCGAGGACCTTGATGTTTCCATCGATCCGGTGATGGCGGCGGACGATCCGGAGATGCTGGTCCCGACACTGCTGGCCGGTGGCGGGCTGGTGCTCGCCACCGACTTCGCCATGCGGCCCTACCGGTCGGCCGGGCAGGTGGTGCGGGTGCTGGACGGTTGGAAGGGATCGGATGTCGACCTGCACGCCGTCTTTCCCGGCGGGCGGATCCAGCCGCCGAAGGTGCGGTCCTTCCTCGATTTCCTGGTCGCGCACATCGCCCTGGAGGACCGCACCGGTCAGGGCTGAGCGCTGCCCGTCACTCCCTCACCACATAGGTGAAGTAGCGGATCACGCCCTTCGCGTCGGTCTCGCGGTACAGGCCCTGGATCTCGTTGTCGAAGCCGGGGAAGCGGTTGGCGCTGTCCTGGAAGACCTTCAGATAGTCGATCATCGGCTTCGCCCGCTCGTCCAGCCTTTCGCCGGGAACGATGGTGGCGATGCCCGGCGGATAGACGACCCACAGGGTGGTGGCGATGCGGCCGGCGATCTCGTCGATCGGCAGGTAATCGACGTTGTTGCGCACCAGATGGCGCGTCGCCTCGCGCGGCGGCATCGCCATCGTCGGCAGATGCTCCGGCCGGAAGATGGCGCGCTGCAGGGCGCTGGTGTTCTTCTCGCGGTAGAAGGCGTGCATCTCGGCGCAGAGGTCGCGCAGGCGCCGGCCCAGGTAATGGCCGCGCCGCTTGGCGACGAATTCCGGGATGACCTCCTCCAGCGGGGCGTTGTCGTCGTGCAGCCGCTTGAAGGCGACCAAACCGCTCAGCAGCGTGCCGGCCTTGCTCGATTCCACGCCCGGCGTCAGCAGGAACAGCAGGGAGTTCAGGTCGTTCTTTTCCGGAACGATGCGGTTCTCGCGCAGATACTGCGCTACCACCGGGGCCGGAATGCCGTGGTCGCCGTAGGCGCCGCTGTGGCGGTCGAAGCCGGGAGTCAGCAGCGTCAGCTTGTTGGGGTCGGTCATGGCATAGCCCGGCCCGACATGCTGGAAGCCGTGCCAGTCGGCGCCGGGGGCGAATTCCCAATGGCGCACGTCGGTCGCCAACTCGTCGGTCGGCACCTCCTCCCACGCGGTCTCGGTGCCCTTGCGGGTGACGCGGTCGGGCACGAAGGGATCGAAGAACCAGCGCTTGGCCGGGTCGCTCTCGCGCTCCTCGAATTCGCGGCGGATCGCGCGGATTTTCTTGCGCAGTTCGATGCCCAGCCGGATCGTATCGTCCCACAGCACCTCGCCCGACCGTCCCTTCATCATCTGCGCGCCGACGTCCAGCGAGGCGAACAGCGGGTAGAAGGGCGAGGTAGAGGCGTGCAGCAGGAAGGTCTCGTTGAAGCGGCGATGCTCCACCCTGCGGCGCTGACCCTTGATGTGGTTGTCCTTCACATGGATCTGCGAGGCCTGCGAGAAGCTGGCCAGCTGCTTGTGGGTGGACTGGGTGGCGATGATGCCGGGATGGCCGTCATGCAGCCCTTCCAGCCCCATGGCGAAATGGCCCTTGAACAGCGGATGGAATTTCAGGAACCCCGCCCACGCCTCGTCGAACAGGATGTAGTCGCAGAGCTTGCCGATCCGCTCCAGCATCATCTGGGCGTTGTATATGGTACCGTCGTAGCTGCATTGCTGGATCACCGCGGCGCGGAAGGGGCGTTCGCGCTTCCAGGCGTCGGGATCCTTGACCAGCGGGTTGCGGCGGATGCGCTCGCGGATCACCTCTTCGTCCAACGCCTGTGGGTCGATCGGGCCGATCAGGCCGTGGGCGTTGCGCTCGGTCTCCAGGAAGATCGGGATGCCGCCGCCCAGGAACAGGCCGCCATGATGGGCCGCCTTGTGGTTGTTGCGGTCGAACAGCACGAGGTCGTCCTCCGCCACCAGCGCCGACAGCACGATCTTGTTGGAGGCCGAGGTGCCGTTCAGCACGAAATAGGTGCGCTCGGCTCCAAAGATGCGGGCGGCCTCCTTCTGCGCCTGGAGCGCCGGCCCCTCATGGACCAGCAGGTCGCCCATCTCCAGCACCGAATTGTCGATATCGTCGCGGAATACCGCCTCGCCCAGATGCTCGACGAAGATGCGGCCGATCGGGCTGCGGCTGTAGAAGATGCCGCCATTGTGACCGGGACAGGTCCAGAGCTGGTTGCCCTCCTCAGCGTAGTCGACCAGCGCGCCGAAGAAGGGCGTCTTCAGCGTGTCGGCATATTGCTTCAACCGGCTGACCAGATTCTTGGCGATGAACTCCGGCGTCTCCTCCGCCAGGAAGATGTAGCCGTCGACCTGGTTCAGCACGTCGACCGGGATGTTCTCCAGCCGCTGGCGGCGGACCAGCAGGATGATCGGCATCTCCAGCCCGCGCTGGCGGGCGAAGGCGATCAGCGAGGCCTGCTTGCCGTCGGCGCCGCGCTTGCCCCAATCGACGATCATGCAGCCGATGGCGGCGTCGGTGCGGATCGCCAGCTCGGCATCCTCGACCCGGCGGGCGCGCACCACCTCGAAGCCCATCCGCTCCACTTCCGACAGGATCTGCTGAAGCCGCATGCCCTCCAGCTCGTCCACCTCGAAGGCGGGGGCACAGACCAGGAAGTTGAAGCGGCGGAAGAAATCCATGCGACGGGTCTCCGGAAGGACTGGGCGGCTTTAGGCCGGCGGGCCACGCTACAGCAGCACCGTGACAGATGTATGACGCCCGGACGGCACGGACCGCTCAGGCTGCCCGGATCGACGACAGGAAGGCGGCGACCTGGGCATGCAGCGACGCCGCCTCGCCGGACAGGGCGGCGGCTGCGGTCTTGACCTGATCGGCCGCCGCCTCGGTGTCGCGGGCCGCGGCCTCCACACCGCCGATGTGGGAGGACACTTGGCTGGTTCCCTGCGCCGCCTCCTGGGTGTTGCGCGCGATCTCCCGCGTCGCCGCGCTCTGCTGCTCGACGGCGGCGGCGATGGTGGCGGAGATCTGGCTGATGGACCGGATCGTCGTCCCGACATTGCGGATCGCCGCGACCGTCTCGCCGCTCACCGACTGGATCTCCTGGATCTGCGCGGTGATCTCCTCCGTCGCGCGCGCGGTCGAGGTGGCGAGGTTCTTGACCTCCTGCGCCACGACGGCGAAGCCCTTGCCGGCCTCTCCGGCCCGCGCCGCCTCGATGGTGGCGTTCAGCGCCAGCAGGTTGGTCTGGCTGGCGATTTCGGTGATCAGATGGGCGACCTCGCCGATCCGGGCGGCGGCGGACGACAGCCCCTCCACGGTCGTGTTGGTCTGCATCACCTGCTGCACGGCCTCGCCGGCGACGCCGTTGGCCTGTTCGATCTGGCGGCTGATCTCCGCAATGGATGCGGTCAGCTCATCGGCGGCGGCGGCGACCGTCTGCACGTTCCCGGAGGCAACCTCGGAAGCGTTGGCCACGGCGGCGGTGCGCTCGTGCGTCGACTCCGCGGTGCGGTTCATCAGCTGGGCGGTCTGCTGCATCTGGTCGGCGGCGTTGGTCAGCACCGTGAGCTGCCCGGTGATGCCGTTCTCGAAATTGGCGATCAGCCCGTCGACTGCCTGCCGGCGCCGGTCCTTCAGCGCCTCCTGCTCATGCTGCTGCGCCTCCAGACGGCGCATCTCCCGCGCGTTGTCGCGGAAGATGTGGAGCGCGTGGGCCAGCGTGCCGACCTCGTCGCCGCGCCCCTCGCCAAGGGCCTCCAGCTCCACATCCAGATCGCCGCGCGACAGCCGTTCGGTCGCCGTGGTCAGGCGGGTCAGCGGGCGGGAGACGTGACGCTGGACGATCCAGACCAGCAGACCCAGCGACAGCGCGATGCCGAACACCGATCCCAGCGACTGCCAGAACAGGGCGGCGTCATAGACCGCATCGCCGCTCCGTTGGGCGGCCTGCATCTCCTCCTTGGCGGCGGCAACCAGTTTTTCCGCCTCGCCGTTGATCTTGAAGCGCACGTCGCGCATCTCGCCGAAGATCACCTGGAAGGCCTCGTCCTTCTTGCCTTCGGCGGACAGGGCGATGGCCCGCTGGGCCAGCCGGTCATAGTCGCCCGACAGGGACTGGATGTCCTTCGCCGGCTGTGCGATGGCCGGTGCGGGGTTGGTCTCCAGGATCCGCTTGGAATACTCCAGCACGGCGGCCAGACGCTGCTGATAGCGTCCGCGGATGGTCTTCACGTCCTCCGCCTTGGTGGCGAGCACGGCGTTCGAGGTGGCGATCGCCGTGACGTTCAACTCGCTGTTCAGGCGCAACGCCATCTCCAGACGCGCCGCGTCGCGCTCCACCAGCAGGACGTTGCGGTCATGCAGGGTGGACAGCGACACCAAGCCATAGACCGCGATCCCGACGGCGATGGCGGCCAGCAGCAGCGACGGCCCCATGATCCTGGTGACGAGGCGCTTGCGGACGGGCGACACGGAGGTGAGCGACACGGACATGGGGGCACCTTTTCGAACTCGATCGGCCGGACGTTGCCGCGCGGGCCACGTCCTCTGATGTCAGTTTCGAACGCAAACATTGCTGCCCGGTTTACATATGGCGGTATTTCAGGGAAGTCGGGCGCGGCGGCGGCGGAAAAGTTGACGCCGGTGCCGCTCCTGCGCCAACAAGCCGCACACCGCCGGATCCAGACGTGGCCTCTGGGGTCAGCGTGACGGGTTGGGCCCCGGCATGGTCAGTTCGGGCCCCTTCGCGGCATCGGCGATGGTGATGGCCGACGGCCCCTGTGACCCCAGCGTCACCGTCACCGGACGGCCGTTGTTGTAGTTCTTCCACATCTGGTACAGGGCCAGCGCCGCGTACATCTTGCCGTCGCGGCCGGTGTTGTAGAGCCATTCCTGGGTCGGCACGACGCGCAGGGCGCCGTTGCCGGTCTGGTCCACCTTGTCGGCGAAGCGGTAGCCGAGACGCTCGCCGATGGTCGCGACCAGCCCGTCGAAGCCGGGCGACAGCCGCTCGAACCCGGCCTGGGCCGGTGCCGCATCACCACCGCCCAGCGTGCTGGCGGTCTGCCGCTTGACGAGGTCGGAGAACAGCCAGCCCTCCTCCCCGGTGCGCAGCACGCGGACGCCCAGCCAGTTGCCCTCCCGCCGCAGTTCCACCACCTCGTCGCCGCGCGCGACGGTGGAGCGCACCGCCGCGTCGTCGGAGGGGCCGGCGCGCAGGTTCACCTTCTCCCCCACCACCGCATGGACGTCGCCGGACGCGGCAAGTGCCGGCGTTCCAGCCAGCCCGAGTGCAGCAACCAGGACCATGATCGTCTTGCGTGCCATAACAGTTCCTCCCGCTGTGGTGCCGGCCGCTGTGGTGCCGGTGCGCACCGTTTCGCGAACAACACGCGGCAGCGGGTGGATGATCCATCGGGGAAGAACGCGGCATTTCCGCTTGACCTGAAGTTAGGTTGAGGTTTTAGGCTGCTGTCATTGGATCTGGCATACCAAGCGTCAGCACCATCCCGACCGATGAACTTTACAGGCAGGTACGATGATGAGCAGCCTTCAGCCGGAGACACAGCGGCGCCCGCCGTCGACCGCCCGGACGCTGCGTGTGCACCGCCTGGAGCAGGTCGCGCCGCAGGTCATGCTGGTGGAACTGCGCGATCCCGACGGCCAGCCCTTGCCGCCGGCCGAGCCGGGGGCGCACATCGACCTCCATCTGCCCGACGGGACGGTGCGGTCCTATTCGCTGTGCGGCGATCCGATGGACCGGCAGGCCTACAGCATCGCCGTTCTGAACGTCCCCGGCGGGCGCGGATCGGGCTTCGTCCATGGCGAGTTGGAGCCGGGCGCCAGCATCGCCATCGGCCTGCCGCGCAACAATTTCCGCTTCGACGAGGCGCCGCGCTATCTGTTCATCGCCGGGGGTATCGGCATCACGCCGCTGCTGCCGATGATCCGCGCGGCGGCCGGCCGGGGCGCCGACTGGACCCTGCAGTATTGCGTGCGCAGCGCCGCGGCGGCGCCGTTCCTCGGCGAACTCCGCGCTCTGTCCCATGGCCGGGTCGAACTCAATGCCGCCGACGAGGGGCGGAAGCTGGACGTGGACGCGCTGCTCGCTGCCACCCCTGCCGATGTCCCGGTCTACTGCTGCGGCCCGCAACGGTTGATGGAGGCGGTTGCCGCCGCGGCGCAACCGGCGCAGGATGTCCGCTTCGAATGGTTCACGCCGCGGGTCGAGCCCGTGCGCGAGGATGCGGCCGCCGGCAGCTTGGAAGACGACAGCTTCGAGGTGGTCTGCGCCCGGTCGGGCGTGACGGTCACGGTGCCGCCGGGGACCAGCGTGCTGGAGGCGCTCGCCGCCGCCGGGGTCACGGTTGACTCCTCCTGCGAACAGGGCATCTGCGGCACCTGCGAGACGACGGTGCTGGAGGGCGAACCCGACCACCGCGACAGCGTGCTGTCCGACGCCGAACGCGCCGCCGGCAAGACGATGATGCTGTGCGTGTCGCGTGCCCGCAGCGCAAGACTGGTGCTGGACCTGTGAGTCCGGCCATTTCAACGATCACTGGGAGAGGACGCATGACCGAGGACGACCTGCAACGGCTGGGGCTGGCGCTGCTGAGCAGCCCGGCCGAGGCCATCGTCTATTCCGACCGGGAGGGCCTCATCCGGTTCTGGAACGCCGGCGCCGAGCGGGTGTTCGGCTTCACCGCCGAAGAGGCGCTGGGCCAGTCGCTGGACATCATCATCCCGGAACGGCAGCGCCAGCGCCATTGGGACGGCTATGACGAGGTGATGAAGTCGGGGGTCAGCCGATACGGCAGCGGCGACCTGCTGTCGGTTCCGGCGACGCGCAAGGACGGCAGCCGCATCTCTGTGGAGTTCACCATCGTGCCGCTGAAGGATGCGGACGGCGCGATGCTGGGCATGGCCGCCGTCATGCGCGACGTCTCCGCCCGCTTCGAGGAGCTGAAGGCGCTGCGCCGTCAGGCGGCCGGCCGCTGACCGACCTCCCCTGTCCTACGCGCCGCCGGCCAGACGCGCCCGCAGCTCGCGCTTCACCACCTTGCCGTAATTGTTCTTCGGCAGCGCCTCGACGAACAGGTAACGCTTGGGCCGCTTGAAGCGGGCGATGCTGGCGTTGCAGTGGGCGTCGAGGCTGTCGGGGGAAATGTCGCGGCCGGATTCGGCGACGATGAAGGCGACGACGATCTCACCCCACTCCGGATCGGGCTGGCCGGTGACGCAGACCTCGGCGACATCCGGATGGCGCAGCAGTACCTCCTCCACCTCGCGCGGGTAGATGTTGGTGCCGCCACTGATGATGACATCCTTCGAGCGGTCGCGCAGGGTGAGGTAGCCGCGCCGGTCGAACGACCCCATGTCGCCGGTGTAGAGCCAGCCGCCGCGCAGCGCCTCGGCCGTCGCCTTGGCGTTGTTCCAGTAGCCCGCCATCACCACGTCGCCGCGGCAGACGATCTCGCCCACCTCGCCCGGCGGCAGCGGACGGCCGTCGGCATCCACCACCGCCACCTCGACGCCGCTGCGGGCGAAGCCGACCGATCCCAGCACCGAATCGTCGTCCACCGCATGGTCGCGGCGGCGCAAGGACGTGATGGTCATCGGCGCCTCGCCCTGGCCGTAGATCTGGACGAAGACCGGACCGAAGACCGCCAGCGACCGCCGCAGCTCCTCCACATACATCGGCCCGCCGCCATAGACGATGGAGCGCAGATTGGCCGGCCGCCGCCCGCTGCGCTCCGCCTCCAGCCGCAGCCTCTGCACCATGGTCGGGGCCAGAAAGGCGCCGCAGCCGGGATGATGGTCGCAGAGATCGAGGAACTCCGCCGGCTCGAAGGCCGACGAGAAGGGCACCACCTGCCGGGCGCCGCGGGCGACATAGGCCGCCATGTAGAGGCCGGAGCCGTGCGACATCGGCGCCGCGTGCAGCAGGCTGCACTCCTCGTCCACCGCCTCGACATCGGCGAGATGGGCGATGGTCATGGCCAGCAGATTGCGGTGCGACAGCATCGCCCCTTTCGACCGGCCGGTGGTGCCGCTGGTGTAGAACAGCCAGCCCAGCGCCTGCGGATCGGGATCGACCGGCCCGGCCCACTCCTCCCCCGCCGCCAGGGCCGCGTAATCGCTCCCGCCGATGACGATCCTGCGGCAGGACGCCGCCGGCGATCCGTCGAGCGCCTGTTCCAATCCGGGGGCGAGCTTGGGCGAGACGAAGACGGCGGTGGCGCCGGAATCCTCCAGGATCTGCACCAGCTCGCGCGGATGCAGCTTGGCGTTCACCGGCGTCGCCGCCATGCCGGCCGCCCAGATGGCGAAGAACAGCTCGACATATTCCGGCACATTCTCGGTCGCAATGGCGATGCGGTCGCCCGGCCGCCCCGATGCCCGCAGCCCGCCCGCGATGCGCAGCGCGCGGGAGCGCAACTCGGCGAAGCTGTGCACCTGCTCGGTGCCACGGAACACCGCGCCGCGCTCGGGGAACCGGCTTGCCGCCTGATCGAGAAGGGAGAAGAGATTCACCGGGACTGTTCCTCTTACGGCTGATCCGCTCGTTCTGCCGATTGTAGGGCATAGGAACCGGTTGGGGCAGCCCTCTGATCGACCGGCTCCCATGACAGCCGCGGTGCCGCCGGGACTATGGAACCAAGCGGTTCAACTGCTCCAGGGCATCGGCGGGCAAATCCAGTTCAGCCGCCGCCAGATTCTCCCGCAGGTGACCGACCGAGGAGGTTCCCGGAATCAGCAGCAGATTGGGCGCCCGCTTCAGCAGCCAGGCGAGCGCGACCTGCATCGGCGTCGCGCCGAGCCGGCGGGCGACATCCGACAGCTGGTCCGACTGCAGCGGTGAAAAGCCGCCGAGCGGGAAGAACGGCACATAGGCGATCCCCTTGCCGGCGAGGTCGTCGATCAGCGCGTCGTCCGCCCGGTGCACGAGGTTGTAGTGGTTCTGTACGCAGACGATCTCGCAGATGCGGCGGCCCTCCTCGACCTGGGCGGCGGTGACGTTGCTGAGGCCGATGCGGCGGACCAGCCCCTGCCGCTGCAGGTCGGCCAGCACGCTCAGTTCCCGCTCGATCGTGCCCTCGGCCGGGGCATGGCCGTTGTCGCCCCATACCCGCAAATTGACGACATCGAGCGCGTCCAGGCCGAGATTGCGCAGGTTGTCGTGCACCGCCTGCCGCAGCTCGTCGGGCGAGACCGCCGGCAGCCAGGACGCATCGTCGCCGCGCCGGGCGCCGATCTTGGTGACGATCAGCAGATCGTCCGGATAGGGCGCCAGCGCCTCGCGGATCAGCCGGTTGGTGACATGCGGACCATAAAAGTCGCTGGTGTCGATGTGGTTGACGCCCGCTTCGACCGCATGGCGAAGCACGGTAATCGCTGCGTCATGGTCCTTCGGCGGTCCGAACACGCCGGGACCGGCAAGCTGCATGGCGCCATAGCCGAGGCGCCTGACGGTCTTGCCCCCGAGGGTGAAACTGCCGGATTTGTCGAGAGTGGACATGGTGGCCTTCCTTGTTGGTCTCGGCAAATCTAGTCGCCATCGCCCTGTTCGATTAGTCTGCACAGTCGGGACGGCCTGTGCGGATTGACGAACAATGCAGCATGACCTTGGGGACCTGAACGCCTTCGTCGCAGTGGCCCGTGCCCGCGGCTTCCGCGAAGCTGCCCGCGCCAACAACGCCAGCGCTTCCGCCCTCAGCGAGGCCGTGCGCCGGCTGGAGGCGCAACTGGGCGTGAGGCTGCTCAACCGGACCACGCGCAGCGTGGTGCTGACGGAAGCGGGGGAACGTCTTTTGGCCCGGCTCGCCCCCGCGCTGCGCGAGGTCGATGCCGCGCTCGACGTGGTGAACGGCTTTCGCGACCGGGTGGCGGGGACCCTCCGGCTCAATGTGCCGGTCAGCGTGGCAAGGCTGGTGCTGCCGGCGATCCTGCCGCGTTTCCTCGCCGCCTATCCCGAAATCAGGGTGGAGGTGATGGCGGAGGACAGCTTCGTGGACATGCTGGAGGCCGGCTGCGACGCCGGCATCCGTTATGACGAACGGCTGGAGCAGGACATGATCGCGGTTCCCATCGGCCCCCGCCAGCAGCGCTTCGCGACCGCGGCCTCGCCCGCCTACCTCCGTGCACACGGCCGGCCGGAGCATCCGCGCGACCTGATGGATCATTCCTGCCTGCGCGGCCGCTTTGCCAGCGGCGCGGTTCCGCTGTGGGAGTTCGAGCGCGACGGGGAGGTGATCCGTCTCGACCCGTCCGGTCCGTTGGTGGTGGGGCCGGGCGGTGCGATGGAACTGGCGATCGACGCGGCGGTGTCCGGCGTCGGCGTGATCCATCTGTTCGAGCAATGGCTTCGCCCGCATCTGGACAGCGGCGCGCTGGAGCCGGTTCTCGAATCCTGGTGGCAGAGCTTTTCCGGCCCCTTCCTCTATTATGCGGGGCGTCGTCTGGTGCCGGCACCGCTCCGGGCGTTTCTCGACTTCATCAAATCCGGGGAGGGGACCAACTGATGGCTCCTTCATCGTCGGCTTTCTTGGAACCGCCGCGCCGCGCCAGGGTTAAGCTTCGAAAGCAATTTCAGGGAGCGATCAGTCATGCCGAACGAAAGGACCCGTTCACTGCGCCTCGCGGCGATGATGGCCGGATGCCTGACGCTGGCCGGGTGCGGCGGCGGGGCGACGGGACTCGGCCTCAACCTCGTCTCGCAGGAACAGCTCGCCGATCTGGGCAAGCAGGATTGGCAACGCCTCGTCTCCTCCACGCCGGCCACCAGCAACCAATCCTACCAGCGCCGGGCCGAGGAGGTGTCGGCGCGCCTGCTGCGTGCCGCCGGCCTCGACGCTTCGAAGTGGGAGGTCCGTGTCTTCCAGAGCGAGGAGGCCAACGCCTTCGCCCTCCCCGGTCAGAAGATCGGCGTCTACGAAGGGCTGTTCCGCTTCGCCAAGAACGACGCGCAGCTGGCCGCGGTGATCGGGCACGAGATCGCCCACAACCTGGATGCCCACGCCGCCGAGCGTGTCAGCACCCAGATGGCGACGGAGGCCGGGGCCGGCATCGTCGGCGCGGCACTGGGCGCCGGCGGCGTCCCGGCCAGCCAGCAGATCGCCGCGGCGCTCGGCACCGGCGCGCAGTACGGATTGATCCTGCCCTATTCGCGCAATCAGGAGTTGGAGGCCGACCGCGACGGGCTGATGCTGATGGCGCGCGCCGGCTACGACCCGCGCGAGGCGGTGGCGCTGTGGCAGAACATGCGGCAGGCCGGATCGTCACCGCCGGTCTTCCTGTCCACCCACCCCGGCATCGACGACCGCATCGGCCAGCTGAACCGCCTGATGCCGGAGGCGATGAAGCTCTACGCGCCGAAGTGACGGTCCTTCCGGCCCGTCACTCCGGCAGAATGGCGGCGAGGCAGTCGGCGATCTGGTGGGGGGTGAAAGGCTTGCGCAGCAGGCGCACCGCCTCCCCGAAATCCGGCGTGTCGGCATAGCCGGTCACGATCAGCGCCGGTATTCCGGGGCGCAACCGCCGGGCGCCCCGCACCACGGCGGCGCCGTTCATGCCGGGCATGGCGAAGTCGGTGACCAGGGCATCGACCTCCACCCCGTCGCTGAGAACGGCCAGGGCCTCTTCCCCACCATCCGCCTCGATGACGCGGTGCCCGAGGTTTTCCAGCACCGCCATCGTCCCCATCCGCACGATCGCATCATCCTCCACCAGCAGGATGGTGCGCCCGGCGCCGGAGGCCATCTCAGCGTCGGACGGGGCCGGCGTGGCGGTGGCGGCCGGAACGCTGGGCAGGTACAGGGTGATCGCGGTTCCGACGCCCGGCTTGCTGTCGATCCGGACGCCGCCGCCGGACTGGGTCGCCATGCCCTGGACCATCGACAGGCCGAGCCCCGATCCCTTGCCAATCGGCTTGGTGGTGAAGAAGGGCTCGAAGACGTGCGGCAGCACCGACGGGTCGATGCCGCTTCCGGTATCCTCCACCCGGATCGCCACATAGATTCCGGGCGTCAGCTCCGCCGGCACATCTCCTCCGTTGTCAAGGCCCACCGTGGCGGCGAATGCCGTCATCGACAGCCTCCCGCCCGTGGGCATCGCGTCGCGGGCATTGATGACGAGGTTCAGGATGGCGGATTCGAACTGCGCCCGGTCGATCAGCGCCGCGGGAAGTCCGGGCGGCACCTCGACCGCGACGGCGATCTGGCCGCCCAGCGTGCGCTCCAGCAGCGGGCCCATGCCGGACAGCAGTTCCTCCAGGTGGGTGGGCTCCGGCATCAGCATCTGGCGCCGCGCGAAGGACAGCAGGGACTGCGTCAGACTTGCCCCCCGTTCGATCGACCGGTTCGCCGCCTCGAACAGCTGGCGCGGCGTGCCGTCGGGAACCGTGGGTTCCAGAACGGCGAGGCAGCTGACGATTCCCTGCAGCAGATTGTTGAAATCATGCGCCACGCCGCCGGTCAATTGCCCCAGCGCCTCCATCTTCTGAGCCTGGAGCAGGGCCGTCTCGGCCCGCCGCCTGTCAGCCATTTCGGCCTGCAAGGCCTGCGTCCGGTCGGCGACACGCTCCTCCAGGCGGCTGGTGGCCCTGGTGATTTCCTCCAGATGGCTGCGGGTCCGGTACTGGCGCATCCGGCTGCGCAACGCGGCCTGCGCGGCGCTCTGCAGCGCCTCGCGGTGCAGCGGCCGGTCCAGCAGCGTGACGTTGCCGAGCGACTGGAAGAATGCCTGTCTCCCACGGCCCGCCTGCCGGCTGCCGCGCGAGGTCAGGATCACGATGGGCAGGTCGGACCAGGGGGGCTGGCCCTCCAGCCAGTCCGCCAGAGGCTTCACATCGCCCAGCGCCCCTTCGGACAGCACCAGCGCCGTGGTCGCATCGCCAAGGCTTCGGCGCAGCGCCGCCATATCCGGACAGGATTGCGTCTCCAGGCCGATCTCGCCAAGGACCGAGCCGATCACCGCGGCATCCCGCCCTTTCGGGGCCAGGACTAGGATGGACGTGCGCATCGGCGTCGATCACCCGCCCTCTGCATGGCTGCGGAGAAGAGGTTCTGCCGGACCGTCGTAATGCGGCACACCCGTCAGCACGCCCTGGAATTCCATCAGTTGCGGACCGACCTGCATGCCTTCCGGGAACAGCCGGAACTCGCGGATCGACAGTTCGTGGACGCCGGTCCGCTTCTTGACCACCGAAATCGCCTTGCGCACCTCGCCGCCGGCTTCGAAGAAGCGCAGCAGGACGACGGTGTCGCTCATAAAGGAAAGATCGACCGGGTTCTGCACATCGCCGATGATGCCCTGCTGGGCCAGGATCAGGATGGTGACCACGCCCTTGTTGTTCAGATATGTCAGCAGCTCGTGCATCTGCAGGATCAGCGCCTGCTCCTCCGGCATGGTGCTGAGGTAGGAGTTCAGGCTGTCGATCACCACGATACGGGCATCGCGGTCCTCGACCTCGCGCCGGACCTGCCAAACGAACTGCCCGGGCGACAGGCGGGATGGATTGGCGCGATGCCAACCGACGCGTTCCTGGCGCACGGCCTCGACGATGTCGATTCCCAGCGCCGAACTGCGCAGCTCCAGCGTCTTGAAATTCTCGTCGAAGGAGAAATAGGTGGCATGTTCACCACGCTTGACCGCCGCCGCGACATATTGCAGGGCGAGGGATGACTTTCCGGCGCCCGACGGACCGACGAGGATCGTCGTGGTCCCGTGCGTCAGACCGCCGCCCATCAGCTCGTCCAAGGCCGGCAATCCGCTTTCCATGCCCTCCGCCTCGAAGTCGCTGCGATGCTCCTCGGCGATCAGGCTGGGGAAGACCAGGACATTCTCGGTGGTGATGGCGAAGTCGTGCCAGCCGCTCTGGTATGTGGCTCCCCGCATCTTGGCGATGCGCAGACGGCGGCGTGCCGCGCCGTAGGACCGTTCGCTCTGCTCCAGCGAGATCACGCTGTGCACCAGACTGTGCAGCTCCGTCGTGCTCTCCTGATGGGTCAGGTCGTCGAGGATCAGCGTGGTGCAGCGGCGGCCCTGCAAGTATTGCTTGAGCGCAAGGACCTGCCGCCGGTAGCTCAGCTGATCCTGGGTGAGCAGCCGCAGCTCCGACACGGTGTCGATCACCAGAATCTCGGGATTTTCCGCCTCGATGCGGTCGATGATCAGTCTGACCGTCTCGCCCAGCTCCACCTCGGACGGGTAGAGCACGGTCTGCTGGCGATCCAGCTGCGCTTCGATGGGCACGATGTCGAACACCGGGATGCCGTCCAGCGACCAGCCGTGGCTGGCGGCGGTCGCCTCCAGCTCCGGCGCGTTTTCCGACAGCGTGATGTAGAGCCCCCTCCTACCTTCTACGCGCGCCTGCAGCAGGAATTGCAGGGCAATGGTGGTTTTCCCGGTGCCGGGTGCGCCTTCCAGCAGATGTATTCGGCCGCGCGGCAGTCCTCCGCGCAAGATCAGGTCGAATTCCGGAATTCCGGTCTGCACTTTCTGAATCGGGATCGGCTTGGGCACCAACGGCTCCTTCACTTCCATGTCTGCTGAGAAACACGGCGTGGGGAAAATGTTCCGTCGGCGCTAATCTCCGGCTCAGAAATTGACAGGTCGTGTCATTGCGCCCACCGATAACTCAGCGGTTGGCCGAGGGCCGGCCGGCACCGTCGGCGACCGGGGAGCGGCCGTCTCCCTCGGCGTCCGCCAGATGCCGGCAGAGCGCCGCTGCCAGCGTGCGCGGGGTGACCGGCTTGTGCAGCAGGTGGAAGCCGTATCTGAGGGCATCGTTCTGCGGCTCGGTGCCGATCTCGCCGGTGACGATCAGGCCGGGAATGCCCGGATCGTGCATCGCGCGGATGCGCAGGATGGCCTCGGTGCCGATGCGCTTGTCCCGCAGCCGGTAGTCGACGATGAGGATGTCCGGCCGCCGGCCGTCCCGTTCCAGCGCCTCCACCGCATGGTCGGTCGAACCGGCGGCGATCACGTCGAATTTCCAGGCGCGAAGGATGCTCTCCATGCCCGCCAGGACGATGGGGTCGTCGTCCACCACCACCGCAAGCCGCGTCTCCCCCCGCTCCGGCGGTGTGGGCTCTTCCGCCGTCGGTTCGGACTCCGGTATGCGGTCGTCGGTGGCGAGCGGGACGGCGATGCTGAACAGCGCCCCCTGCCCGGATTGCGAATGCACGGTGACGGGATGATCCAGCAGGTCCGACAGGCGGCGGACGATCGCCAGCCCCAGTCCCAGCCCCTGGTTGCGGTCCCGCTCGGGATTGTCGATCTGGTACAGCTCTTCGAAGACGCGGTCGATCTGGTCGGCCGGGATGCCGCATCCGCTGTCGCGCACCCCGATCAGCAGATGGTCTCCCTGCAGGGTGCATTCGACCGTGACGCCGCCGCGGTCGGTGTAGCGGATGGCGTTCTCCACCAGATTGCGCAGCATGCGGCCGAGCAGCACACGGTCGCTGCGGATCGCGGTGTGGCAGGGCTTCACCTGCCAGTCCAGCCCCTTTTCCCGGGCGAGCGGCGCAAAGGCGTCGTCCACGCTCCTCAGCAGATCGGACGCGCGGAACTCCTCCAGCTGCGGCGCCACGATGCCGGCGTCCAGGCGGGAGATGTCGAGCAGGCCGTCCAGCAGCCCCTTGAGGATTTCCAGACCATCCTGCAGACGTCCCAGCGCGTCGAGGCCGGGGCCGTCGCCCAGGTGCGGGCGCAGCACCTCAGCGAACAGCAGGATCGACTGCATCGGCTGGCGCAGGTCGTGGCTGGCGGCGGCAAGAAAGCGGCTCTTGCTGCGGCCGGCCTCCTCCGCGGCGTCGCGGGCGTGGTGGATGTCGTGGATGTCGACCGCGCCGCCGTACCAGGCGACGATCCGTCCGCCCTGATGGATCGGATGGGTGCGGCTGAGATGCCACCGGTAGGCTCCGTCGGCCCGGCGCAGGCGCAGTTCATATTCGTGCGGCGCGCCGGCGGCGATGGCGCGGGCGCGGATTGCCTGGACATTCCCGACGTCGTCGGGATGGAGGTCTTCCATCCGGTTGCCCTCGGTCGTCAGGCGGCCGGTGTAGGCGCGGAAGGCGGCGTTGACGAATTCCAGGGTGCCGTCCGGATGGTTCACCCACATCATGTGCGGCGCGTTCTCGACCAGGGCGCGGAGCCGCTCCTCGCTGGCCCGCAGCGCGGCGGAAGCCTCCTCCTTGGCGCGCATCTGCCGGTCGAGGTCTTCGACAAGCGCATCGAACGACAGGCCGAGCCGGCTCATTTCCGGGCCGTCGATCGCGCCGACGCGGACGGAATGGTCGGCGGCACGCCAGCGCTCGGTCGCGGCAAGCAAAGCCGCCACCGGCCGATAGATATGGCGCCTGGCGATCACGTAAGCCGCCAGCAGGCCGAGCAGCAGGGTGGCTGCGATCAGGATCAGCGACCGCCGCAGCGCATCGTCGATGCTGCCCATCGCCGCATCGTGGTCGATGCCGATGGCCACGAAGATATGCCGGACCCCGGCCGACAGCGGCACATAGGCGAACACCCGCTCGACACCGTCGATCCCCATCAATTGGGCGGTGCCGACGGCGTCGGCCTCCAGCAGGGGGCGGAAGCGTTGCGGAAGCACGGTGCCGACGATTCCCGGACTTGCCGGTGCTTGGGCCAGCACGGTGCCGTTGCCGTCGGCCACCAGCAGCGACGCGTTGTCGGGAAGCGGATGTTCGGACAGATAGCGCTCCAGCCAGCCGAGATCGATCAGCGCGGTGACCACGCCGATCGGCGGACCGTCGGCGCTGTTGCGGCGGATCGGCAGGCCGAACGGCATGGCGGGATTGCCGTCGTGCCGCAGCCGGATGAACTCGCCGACGGTGAAGCCGCCGCCTTCCAGGGCGGCGCGCACATGCATCCGGTCGGCGATGGGGCGTCCGATCAGGGCCGGGTTGGTGGCGCAGAGGATGATGCCGTCCGCTCCGGTCAGGGTGATCGTCAGGTAGTCGGGAATGCGTGCGCCGGTGCGCGACAGCAGCGACTGGCAGGCCGGCGCATCGAGATCCTGCGCGGCCGGCGTTTCGGCCAGCAGTTCCAGCATCTGACGCACACCCTCGACGAGGCGCTTCTGCTCGCCGCCGAGCAGGCTGAGAAGCTGGCGGGCATGGTCGTGGATTTCCTCCGAACGCTGGCGTCGCAGGTCGATCTGGTTCCAGACCTCCAGCGCGCAGATCGGAGCCAGGGCCAGCGACACGAGCAGCAGCAGGCGGGTCAGGAAGCTCATGGCGCCCTGATTCCGGCCCTGTTGCCGTGGACTGCGACCGTCATTGCTCCGCCTCCCGTCCGGTCCCTCTCCCCCTTATCAACGCCGGGGGTTGCCGAACGCTGCCTCGCGATCGCCAATCGTGGCTGGACAGGTTCGGCGGGCAATCGACGGAGCACAACAGATCAGAAGGGGGAGTGGTCAGGCGGCCCGGCGGGCGCGCGGGCCGCCCCTGCCCTCACCCCGCCGCGATGGCGCGGTTCAGCGAGGCGATCAGGATATGGGCATCCACCGGCTTGCCCAGCACGTCGCGGGCGCCGCCGCCGATCGCCCGCGCCCGCGTGGTCTCGTCGGCATAGGAGGTCATGAACAGGATCGGCGGATGTCCGCCGCCGTCGGCGTTCAGCCGCTCCTGCATCTCCAGCCCGGACAGGCCGGGCATGCGCACGTCCAGGATGATGCAGGCGATGCCGCCGCGGTCGGTGCCGGCCGGGAAATGCGTCAGGAAATCCTCGGCGGAGACGAAGGACCGGCAACGGAAGCCGACGGACCGCAGCAGGTCGTCCAGCGCCTCGCGGATCGCCTCGTCGTCGTCGACCACCGCTATCAGGGGTGCGTTGGACAATTCGTGATGCCTCGACCGGATGGAGGCGCCGTTCCCTGGCGCCACGCGCATCCTAGACGGACGGGACCGCGGGGAGATACCACACCTAGGTCTATTTCTCCGGGGTCTATTTCTCCGGGGTCTATTCCTCCGGGTCCAGCACCTCCGCCTTGCGGACGAGGTCGGCGACCGAGCGCACCTGCATCTTCCGCATCACCTTGCCGCGGTGCAGCTTCACCGTCACCTCGCTGATGCCGAGATCGCCGGCGATCTGCTTGTTCAGCCGGCCCTTGACCACCTCGGCCATCACCTCGCGCTCCCGCGGGGTCAGGGTCGCGGCCAGCGATTCCACCGTCATCGCGGCGGCACGCTCGCGCCGCCTGGACCGGTCGCGGGCGATCGCCGCCTCCACCGCGTCCAGCATGTCCTGGTCGCGGAACGGCTTGATGAGGAAATCCATCGCTCCCGCCTTCATCGCCCGCACCGACATCGGCACGTCGGCGAAGCCGGTCATGAAGACGATCGGCAGCG
This sequence comes from Azospirillum sp. B2RO_4, assembly GCF_051124815.1. Taxonomy (NCBI): domain Bacteria; kingdom Pseudomonadati; phylum Pseudomonadota; class Alphaproteobacteria; order Rhodospirillales; family Azospirillaceae; genus Azospirillum; species Azospirillum sp. B2RO_4. The sequence continues at coordinate 194,311 of NZ_CP118486.1, forward strand.
CAATGCCCAGGCTGTCCAGCCTCGTCTGGAATTCCAGACCGCCCAGGCCGGGAAGCCGCACGTCCAGGATCAGGCAGCCCGGCCGGTCGGGAACCGCCGCCGCCAGCAATTCGGCCGTGCTGCCGAAAGCGCGGCTTTCGATGCCGACCGACCTCAGCAGATCGACCACCGCCTCGCGCATGCCGGCATCGTCATCAACGACGAGAACCAGCGGATCATCGGTAACCGGTGGCGGTGCGGGCGATTGCGGCATGGCGGTCAATCCTCTCGTGCCGGAACGGCCGTCGATGGTCCGGCGGTGGCCGTTGCCGAGGGTATGGTGAACTCGAACACCGCCCCACCGTCCGCGTGGTTGTGCGCGGTCAGCGTGCCGCCGTAGGATTCGACGGTGGACCGGCAGATCGACAGCCCCATGCCCATGCCGTCCGGACGGGTGGTGAAGAAGGGGTCGAACAGGCGGGCGCGGCTGGCCTCGTCGATGCCCCGGCCGCGGTCGCGGACCGCCACCCTCACCTCGGCGCCGTCTCCGGCCCGTTCGACGGTGACGGTCAGTTCGCGGCGCGGGGCTCCCGCCTCCGCCATGGCGTGCAGGCCATTGGTGACAAGGTTGATCAGCACCTGCTGCAGGCCGACCCGGCTGCCCCGCACCGGCGGCACGTCGGGCGCAAAGCCGGTGACCAGCACCGCCGCGGCGGCCGACAACTCGCGCTCCAGCAGCAGCGCCACCTCCTCCACCAGTTGGCGCAGGTCGATGGTCTCGTCGCAGCGGGTGTCCCGAACCAGCATGCCGCGGGTGCGCTGCACGATGTCGGCGGCGCGCTTGCCGTCGCGGACGATGCGATCCACCGCCTTGGCGGCGGTCTCGATGTCCGGCGGGTCGCGGCGCAGCCAGCGCAGGCAGGCCTGCGCGTTCAGCACGATGGCGCCCAGCGGCTGGTTCAGCTCGTGGGCGATGGAGGCCGACAGGGCGCCGAGCGTGGCGGCGCGCGCGGCACGGGCGAGTTCCGCCTGCGCTGCCAGCAGCGCCTCCTGCGTGCGTTCGCGCTGGGTGATGTCGACGACGCCGGCCACGACCCGGTCGAAGCCGACGCCGTCGTCCGGAAAGCTGATGCCCAGCAGCACCGTCAGCGTGCGCCCGTCGGCGGCGATCAGCTGCGCCCGTCCCTCGTACCGGTCGCGCCCATCCCAAAGCGCCTGAAGTATCTGCGGCAAGGCCGGATCCTCGGCGGGAAGGAAGCGTCCGAGCGGCCCCAGCACCTCCGCCCGGCCTGCGGCGCCCAGCAGTTCCAGGGTGGCGTCGTTGACGTTGGTGGTAACGACCGACGCCCCCATCGCCCGCGCCCAGCCGGGATTGGCCTGCGCATGGGCGGCGATGTCCCTCACCCCGTCCGCCCGCAGCGCGTCGAGCGCAGCCGTCACGGCGGTGAAGTCCTGCTCCCACAGCGAAATGCGCGCCTGCTCGAACATGCCGCGATAGCGCCGTTCGCTGCGCGCCAGTGCGGTGTTGGCCCGGACCAGCAATGCCCGCGAGTCATGGTCCCGCACCAGCAGCGCGCCGGTGATCAGGATGGCCGCCAGCGAGACGCCGCAGCGCAGCACCGCCGACAGGTCCATGTCGTGCCAGTGCGACAAGAAGAAGGACAGCACCGCCAGCAGCCCGCAGCCGGTCGCCACCCGCAGGATGCCGCGCCGGGACAGCGCGGTGGCCGCCAGGAGAAGAACCAGGACATACAGAACCGCGATGGCGCTTTCGATGTCGGTGAAGGTGTCGATGACGAACACGGTCAGCGCCAGCGGAATCGCCAGCACGCCGAGCCGGCGCTCGGTCGCCCGGCCCGCCGCCTGCGAACTGCTCCACTCCGCGCCCGCCCAATCCGCGCCCATGCGCCCGTCTCCACCCTCGCGGTGTGTCGTTCCGATTGCCGCAGCTTGCCTGCCGATGGCTTCCGCTTCTTGAACGATCTGGACGCGGCGGCGCCAGTCATACCTTGGGTTGGTTGAGAAGGCCGCCGCCCCGGCGCTACCATCCTTCCCCACGCCTTTCCCAAACGAACGCATCAGGCCGCAGGAGCCCGCCATGGTCGACGCCATCATCATCGGAGCCGGTCAGGCCGGACCGCCGCTCGCCGAACGCCTCACCGCCGCCGGCATGAGCGTGGCCGTGGTCGAGCGCAAGCTGTTCGGCGGCACCTGCGTCAACACCGGCTGCACCCCGACCAAGACGCTGATCGCCAGCGCCCGCGTGGCGCGGATGGCCCAGCGCGCCGCCGAGTACGGCGTGATGCTGGACGGCCCGGTGCGTATCGACATGGCGCGGGTCAAGGCGCGCAAGGACGAGGTCTCCGGCCGCTCGCGCCAAAATGTCGAACGCTGGCTGCGCGGCATGCCCAACTGCCGGGTGCTGCAAGGCCATGCCCGCTTCGAATCGGCCAACAGCGTGCGCGTCGGCGACAAGCTGCTGACTGCGGAGCGCATCTTCCTCAATGTCGGCGCCCGTGCCGCGGTGCCGGACATGCCCGGCGTCCACGACGTAAAAATCCTCACCAGCGGCACCATCCTCGACCTCGACCATGTCCCGCGGCATCTGGTGGTGGTCGGCGGCAGCTACATCGGCCTGGAATTCGCCCAGATGTACCGCCGGTTCGGCGCCGAGGTCACGGTGGTGGAGAAGGGGGAGCGGCTGATCGCCCGCGAGGACCCCGACGTCTCCGACGCCATCCGGGACCTGCTGGAGAGGGAGGGAATCACCGTCCGCCTGTCGGCCGACTGCATCCGCTTCGCTCCTCACGCCGACGGCATCGAGGTCGGGGTGAACTGCGCCTCCGGCACCCCGTCGGTGGTGGGAAGCCATGTGCTGCTGGCGGTCGGACGCACGCCCAACACCGGCGACCTCGGGCTCGACCGCGCCGGGGTGGCGACGGATTCACGCGGCTACGTCACGGTGGACGACCGGCTGCGCACCAACGTGCCGGGCATCTGGGCGATGGGCGACTGCAACGGGCGCGGCGCCTTCACCCACACCGCCTACAATGATTTCGAGATCGTCGCCGCCAACCTGCTGGACGACGACCCGCGCAGCGTCGACGACCGCATCCAGGCCTATGCGCTCTACACCGACCCGCCGCTCGCCCGCGTCGGCATGACCGACGAGGCGGTCCGCCGTTCCGGCCGGCGGGCGCTGGTCGGCCAGCGGGCGATGACCCGCGTCGGCCGCGCGGTCGAGAAGGGCGAGGCCGACGGCTTCATGCGGATCGTCGTCGATGCCGACAGCCGGGAGATCCTCGGCGCCGCCATCCTCGGCCCCGGCGGCGACGAGGCGATCCACGGGGTGCTCGACATGATGTACGCCAAGGCGCCCTACCCCACCCTGCAGCGCGCGGTCCACATCCACCCCACCGTCGCCGAACTGCTGCCGACCCTGCTGGGCGAACTGAAACCGCTGGAGTGACGGCGGTCGCGAAATGAGCCGCCGCGCCGGCGCAGGGCTGGGCGGCGTTTGCGGCGCAACGGAAATTCTTGACCGCGGAACCGACGGGTCTATGTTTTGGATCAAGTGATCTAAAATATGGATCGGGAGGCGGATGCGATGGCTCGGCCGCGGAAGTTCGATGAGACTGCGGTGCTGGACGCGGCGATGGACCGCTTCTGGACCCAGGGCTACGAGGCGACCTCCACCCGCGAGCTGGCGGAGAGCATGCGGATGACGCTCGCCAGCATCCACAATGCCTTCGGCGACAAGCGGGCGCTGTTCCGTCGCTCGCTGGAGCATTACCTGGACGGCTCCCTGCGCGCCCGCATCGCCCGTCATGAGGCCTCCCCCTCCCCGGCCGCCGCCATCGCCGGCTTCATTCGCGAGAGCATCGAACGCTCGCTCGGCGACGGCTGCGGGCGCGGTTGCCTGCTGGTCAACTCCGCGCTGGAGGTCACCGCGGCCGATCCGGACCTGCGCGACTTCCTGAACGCCGAACTGACGACCATCGAGGATTTCTTCCGCCGCTCCATCGTCAAGGGACGGCAGAACGGCGAGATCCCTCCCGGCATCGATGCCGGCGACGCGGCCCGCCTGCTGTTCTCTTGCATCCTGGGCATCCGTGTCCTCGCCCGCGTCCGTCCCGAACGCAGCCTGCTGGAAGGCGCCGCCCGCGCTGCCCTGGCGAGCCTGGGGCTGCCGCCGATGCCGGAGCCCTGACCGCTTAATTCCCGACCACAACACGCCGTCATATTCCCAGCCATCCCGGCAACCGGGCGGGCCGCAGCCGCGGCGCCGTCGAAGGGGACGCACGACCATGAGCACCACATCCGCAACCGCGGCGCAAAACCGCCCGGCCAACCGCCAGAAGGACCCGCTGAACGGCGCCGCCTGGATGGCGACGCTCGCCGGAATGGCGGGAAGCCTCGTCGCCATCGGGCTGGCACGCTTCGCCTACGCCCCGCTGGTCCCTTCGCTGATCGAGGCGCACTGGTTCTCCGCCGGCGATGCCGTGACGCTGGGTGCGGCGAATTTCGCCGGCTATCTGGCCGGCGCCCTGCTCGGCCGGCCGTTGGCCGGGCTGCTGCCCAACCGGGCGCTGCTGCGGCTGCTGATGCTGGCGACGTCGCTCGCCTTCATCGCCTGTGCCTACCCGCTCTCGCTCGGCTGGTTCTTCGCATGGCGCTTCGTTTCCGGCCTTGCCGGCGGCGCCATCATGGTCCTGGTCGCCACCAGCATCCTGCCCCACATCCCGGCGTCGCGGCGCGGCTTCGTCAGCGGCATGATCTTCCTGGGCATCGGCCTCGGGATCGCCGCGTCGGGCACCGCCGTGCCGGCATTGATGCGGCTGGGACTGCACGAGACATGGCTGGGGCTGGGCGGGCTGTCGCTGCTGCTGACGGCGCTGTCCTGGTTCGGCTGGCCACCGTCCGCCGCGCCGCAGGGCGTCGCCGCCCCGGCGGTGGAACATGCGCCGCGCCATGAAGGGGGTGTCCTGCGCTCGCTCTACGCGGAATATGCGCTGAATGCCCTGGGGCTGGTGCCGGTGATGCTGCTGCTGGTCGATTACGTCGCCCGTGGCCTGCACAATGGTGCCGAAGTCGGCGCCTATTACTGGGTCCTGTATGGCGTGGCCTCGGTGGCCGGCCCCGTCGCCGCCGGATCGCTGGCCGACCGGGTCGGCTATGCCGCGGCATACCGGATCGCCCTGCTGCTTCAGGCCGCGGCCGTCGCCACGCTGGCGCTCAGCGGCCATCCGCTGGTGGTCGGGGCCGCGACGGTGGTGATCGGCGCCCTGACGCCGGGCATCGTCCCCCTGGTGCTGGGCCGCATCCACGAGCTGCTGCCGCACAGCCAGACCGAGCAACGCGCGGCCTGGAGCCGGGCCACCACCGCTTTTGCCCTGTTCCAGGCGCTGGGCGGCTACGGCTACTCCTATCTCTTCACCCACAGCGGGCAGAGCTACGCCGCCGTCTTCCTGTGCGGCACCGTCGCCCTGGTGATCGCACTGGGTGCCGACATCCTCGCCAACGCCCGCCGCCGCCGTAACGCTGGAAAGGATTTGGTTGGAAAGGATCAGGCAGGTAAGCCGGCGGCCGTCATCCGCTCCTGAAACACCGTCTGCAGCAGGGCCAGGAAGGCGCGCACCGCCGGGTTGGTGTGGCGGCTTTCCGGCCAAAGCGCCGTGATGTTGTTCCGCTCCACCGCGAAATCCGCCAGGACAGGAATCAGGTCACCGCGCGCCACCAGCGGACCCTCGACGAAGGTGGCGGCCATGCCGATGCCGCCGCCGGCCGCCAGCGCGGCGACCAGCGCGTCGCTGACGTCGACGACGATGCCGGCCGGCGGCACGACCTCCACCAGCCGCTCGCCGATGCGGAAGGGCCAGCGCAGCGCCTGTCCGCTGCTCTGATAGCGCAGGAGGACGGTGTCATGCCCCGCCAGCTCGTCGGGGTGCATCGGCATTCCGCGTGCCGCCAGATAGTCCGGCGAGGCGAAGCAGCAGAGCCGGTGCGGCGCCAGCCGTCGCGACATCAGCCCGGAATCCGCCAGCTCGCCGATGCGCACGGCGACGTCGATCCTCTCCTCGACGATGTCGGCCATGCGGTCGTTCAGGCGCAGGTCGATTGTCACCTTGGGGTGGAGCCTGCGGAAGGCCGGCAATGCCGGCGCGATCACATGGACGCCGATCGGCAGCGGGGCCGCGACCCGCAGGGTTCCGGACGGCTCCGATCGCGCCGCCATCGCCGCCTGCTCGATCTCCTCCGCGTCGCGCAGCAGCCTCACCGCGCGTTCATGCAACTCGCGCCCCTCCGGCGTCAGCGCCAGCGAGCGCGTGGTGCGGGTGAACAGCGAGACCCCCAGCCGCTGCTCCAGCCGCTGCACGCTCTTGCTGACGGCGGAGGGCGAAATCGACAGCGACCGCGCCGCGGCGGTGAAGCTTCCCAGCGATCCGGCCCGCGCGAATGCGATCAGCCCGGTCAGCCGTTCCAGGCCCATTTGTTCCTTCATGGCATAATTGAACAGATATCCAGGCCGATTATCAATCCAGAACCGCCGATCATATGCTCGTCCAGGTCCGACCCTCTCCCAAGGAGACAGTGATGAGCGAAATGATGAAAGCGGTGCGGCTCCACGCCTTCGGCGGCCCGGAGGTCCTGGTCTATGAAGACGCCCCGAAACCCCGGCCGAAAGCGGGCGAGGTCCTGGTCCGCGTCCACGCGGTCGGCCTCAATCCTCCCGACTGGTATCTGCGCGACGGCTACCGCATGCTTCCGCCCGAATGGCGGCCGCGGGTGTCCTTCCCCATCATCCCAGGAACCGACATTTCCGGCGTGGTCGAGGCGGTCGGCAACGACGTCAGGACAGTCGCCGTCGGCGACGAGGTCTATGCGATGGTCCGTTTTCCTGCCGGCCTCGCCGGCGACAGCCGGGCCTATGCCGAGTATGTCTCGGTCCCGGCATCCGAACTCGGGATCAAGCCGCCGGGCATCGACCATGTGCATGCCGCCGCGGCGCCGATGTCTCTGCTGACCGCTTGGCAATTCCTGGTCGATCTCGGCCATGACGAACCGAATCCGCTGCAGCCGGACCAGCATCGGCCGGTGCCGCTCGCCGGCAGGACCGTGCTGGTGAACGGCGCCGGCGGTGGCGTCGGGCATCTGGCGCTGCAGATCGCGAAATGGAAGGGTGCGCACGTCATCGCCGTGGCCTCCGGCCGGCACGGGGCGCTGCTGCGCGACCTCGGTGCCGACGAGGTCATCGACTACACCAGGACGAGGCCGGAGGACGTGGTGCGCGGGGCCGATCTGGTCATCGACGCGGTCGGCGGCCCGGCCACCCGCCGTTTCCTGCCGACGTTGAAGCGCGGTGGCGCCCTGTTCCCGATCTTCCCCTTGGGCTTCGACGCCGGCACGGAAGCGGCGGAGTTGGGCGTCACCGTGTCGGCCACGCAGGTCCGGTCGAACGGCGCCCAACTGACGGAAATCGGAAGGCTTCTCGACGCCGGCACCATCCGCGTGGTCATCGACAGCGTCTTCCCGCTGGCCGACGCGCGAAAGGCGCACGAGCGCGCCGCCGCTGGCCATGTCCAGGGCAAGATCGTCCTCACCGCCGCCTGACCGCGCGCACGGCAGCCAAGCCCAGGCCGGCCTTGCACCCCGCTTCCCATCCGGACCATCCTGGCTGCCGGCACCGGAACCAAGAGGAAGAATCGTGCAGCCGGAAATCATCGAGATTACCGAAGGAAATACCGCATCGGCGGTGCCGGCCCTGCAGGTGCTTTGGCCGAAATACGATGCGGTCGAGATGACCCGCATCATCGACACCGTGCTGCGGCCGAACGGCTACCGCCTTGTCGGCATCGTCCCCGAACCGGGCGGCCCGGCCGCCTGCGTGCTGGGATTCCGCCTGCAATATTCCCTCTGGCTGGGCAAGTCCTTCTACATCGTCGACATGGCGACCCTGCCCGACCAGCGCGGCCGGGGCTATGCCTCGCTCACCCTCGACTGGGCGAAGGCCGAGGCGGAAAGGCTGGGCTGCGCGGCGCTGCACCTCGATTCCGGCGTCGGCCCGGAACGTAGCGACGCCCACCGCGTCTATATGGGCAAGCGCTATCGGATCGGCTGCCACCACTTCGTCCACAAACTGGACTAGCGCGCCCCCTCAGCCGCCGCGCGGTAGGGGGCGAACCAGCCCAGCCCCGCCAGCGTGGCGGCCCTCGGCCGGTATTCGCAGCCGACGAAGCCGTCATAGCCCAGCCGGTCCAGTTCCCCGAACAGGAAGGGCCAGTTCAGCTCCTCACCGTCCGGCTCGTTGCGCGACGGGACCGAGGCGATCTGGACATGGCCGGTCAGCGGCATCAGCCGGCGCAGCGCCATGGTCACGTCGCCATGCAGGATCTGCCGGTGGTAGAGGTCGAACTGCAACCGGACATTGGGCAGCCCGGCCCTGGCGATCAGCCGCTCGGCAAGACCGAAATCGTTCAGGAAATAGCCCGGCATGTCGCGGCCGTTGATCGGCTCCAGCAATAGCTCGATCCCGCGCGCCGCCAGCGCCTCGCCCGCATAGGCCACCGCCCGCCGATACGAATCGAGCGCCGCCGGATCGGTCGGATCGGCCAGCCCGGCCATCATGTGCAGCCGCCGGCAACCCGTCGCCGCGGCATAGTCCAGCGCCTTGGCCACGCCGGCGCGGAATTCCCCGAACCGCTCCGGCAAGGCGGCCAGCCCGCGCTCCCCGGCCGCCCAGTCGCCCGGCGGCATGTTGAACAACGCCTGGGTCAGCCCGTTGCGTTCCAGCCGCCGGGCCACCTCGTCCGGCCCATGGTCGTAGGGGAACAGATATTCGACCGCCCGGAAACCGACATCGGCGGCGGCGTCGAAGCGGTCGAGGAACGGCCACTCCGTGAACATCATCGTCAGGTTGGCGGCAAAGGTCGGCATGGCGCGGCTGGGCTCCCTCATGGCACGGGCGGCCCGAAACTGATAAGGGACGGCAGGCGAAACGAAAAGACCGGAGAGAACGGCCAATGAGCAAGCCCCTGATGACGAAGGCGATGCTGAACGCAGTGCTGACCGGCAAAGCAGTGCCGTTCGGCCGCCCGGATACGCTCAGCGCCATCGGCAAGCATCCGACCGACGCCGCGGTCGCCATCGGCCCGGCCGGGCTGGAGGGCGACGAGCAGGCCGACCGCCGCAACCATGGCGGCCCCGACAAGGCGGTCCACCATTACCCCTTCGACCATTACGCAGCCTGGCGCGCCGACCTGCCCGCCCCCGCCCCGCTGCTGGATGCCGTCGGCGCCTTCGGCGAGAACCTGTCGACCCAGGGCCTGACCGAGGAGACGGTCTGCGTCGGCGACGTCTTCCGCATCGGCACGGCAATTCTGCAGGTCAGCCAGGGCCGCCAGCCCTGCTGGAAGCTGAACCACCGTTTCGGCGTCAAGGACATGGCGCGGCGGGTGCAGGCCACCGGCCGCACCGGCTGGTATTATCGCGTGCTGGAGCCCGGCATCGCCGCCGCCGGCGACGAAATCTCCCTAATCGACCGTCCCCTGCCCGACTGGCCGCTGGCCCGCATCCTGCGCGCCTTCTACCACGACACCGGCGACCTCCCGACGCTGGCCGGCATCGCGGAACTGGAGCCGCTGGCCCCCGGATGGCGCACCCTCGCACGCCGGCGGGTGGAGAGCGGCCGGGTTGAGGACTGGACCAGCCGCCTCGGCGAGTGATCCGCCGATCCTCTCGACGTTCCGTTCGGATTTCCGGACGCCCATGGGCGGGCGCATCCGGAAATCCGAACGGGCGCTGCTCTGACCAACAGTAAAATCGTCATAGATCAATCGCTTGGCAGGCCACCGCCCGCCGATGCGCCTTGGCATGCCCGTTGCTCTTGTCCGGAGGCGTTCCGCCCCCGGTCCCGACCCGTTCGGAGCCGGTTTCCATCGACCGCAACCCGGCCGGCGCAACAAGGCGGGCGGGATAAGGTGAGGTAACAGGACAATGAACAAACAGACGACGCTGATCATCGTCGCCATGCTGCTGGGCATCGTCACCGGCTATGTCTGCAACAGCCTGTTCGACGCGGCCGCGGCCAAGGAGATCGCCGGCTATTTCGCGATGGTGACGGACATCTTCCTGCGCCTGATCAAGATGATCATCGCGCCGCTGATCTTCGCCACCCTGGTCGCCGGCATGGCCGGCATGGGCGACGCCCGCACCGTCGGCCGCATCGGCGGCAAGGCGGTCGGCTGGTTCCTGATGGCGTCCTTCGCGTCGCTGTTCATCGGGCTGATCTTCGCCAACCTGCTGCAGCCGGGCGCCAATGTCGGCGTGCCGCTGCCCGATGCCGGGGCCAGCGCCGGTCTGAAGACCTCCGCCCTGAACCTGAAGGATTTCCTGACCCACCTGTTCCCGCGCAACTTCTTCGAAGCGATGGCGAACAACGAGATCCTGCAGATCCTGATCTTCTCGGTCTTCGTCGGCCTCGCCATCGGCCAGCTGCGCGACACCAAGGCCGGCCTGCTCGCCCGCTCGATCGAAGAGGTCGTGCCGGTGATGCTGAAGGTCACCGACTATGTCATGCGCTTCGCCCCCATCGGCGTCTTCGCCGCCGTCGCCAACGTGGTGACCACGCAGGGCCTCGGCGTGCTGGCCGTCTACGGCAAGTTCATGGGCAGCTTCTATCTGACGCTGGCGGTCCTGTGGGCGACGCTGATCTTCGCCGGCTTCGTCGTGCTGAGGGGCGACGTGTTCCGCGTGGTCAAGGCGATGCGCCAGCCGATGCTGCTGGGCTTCTCCACCGCGTCCAGCGAATCCGCCTATCCCCGCGTGATGGAGGAGCTGAAGACGCTGGGCGTTGGTGAGCGGGTGATCGGCTTCGTCCTGCCGCTCGGCTATTCCTTCAACCTCGACGGCTCGATGATCTACACGACCTTCGCGTCGCTGTTCATCGCCCAGGCCTATGGCGTGCCCCTGACGCTGGAGCAGCAGATCGTCATGCTGCTGGTGCTGATGGTGTCGAGCAAGGGCATCGCCGGCGTACCGCGCTCCTCGCTTGTGGTGGTCGCCGCCGTGCTGCCGATGTTCCACCTGCCGGAGGCCGGCGTGCTGCTGATCATGGGCATCGACCATTTCCTCGACATGGGCCGCACCGCCACCAACGTGTTGGGCAACGGCATCGCCACCACCGTCGTCGCCAAGTGGGAGAACGCGCTGGGCGGCGAGGATGAAGCGGCCGAGGAAGCCGGCGGCGCCCTGCCCGCCCCGGCCGCTGCCGAGTGACGGGCCGGTAACCCGACGGACCAGTCCGGAAGACGGGCGGGCCATGGGACAGGGGCTTCTGCTATGATGCGGCAGCCCCTTTCCCTGCCCGCCTTTTTCATGCCTTTAGCCAGACGCCTCCGCACCATCGGTCTTCTGCTGCCGGCGCTCGCCGGTCTGGCCCTGCTTGCCGGCATCGTCGGCTTCCGCGTCAGCGAGGGTATGGGGCTGGCCGCCCTGCAGGAGACCGGGCATCACCGGCTCGACCTCTATGCCGGGAGCCTGGAGCGGGAGATCGACAAATACGCCTATTTCCCGGCCACGCTGGGGCTGGAGCGCGACGTCCTCGACCTCGTCTCCGGCCGCGCCCCGCTGGCCTGGGGACTGAACCGTTATCTTGAACGCCTGAACGAGCGGGCCGGTACGCTGTCGATCTATGTGCTGAACCGCCAGGGCCGGGTGCTGGCCGCCAGCAACTGGAACCGCCCCGACAGCTTCATCGGCGAGGATCTGTCCTACCGCCCCTATTTCGTCGAGGCCGCCGCCGGCCGCCAGGGCCGCTTCTTCGGCGTCGGCACCACGCGGGGGGAAGCCGGCTATTACCTGTCCGCCCCTTTGTCGGAGGATGGCGCCATCGTCGGCGTCGCGGTGGTGAAGGTCAGCCTGGAGCAGTTGGAACAGGGCTGGTCGACGGTGGAGGCGCCGGTCCTTGTCACCGACGAGAACGGCGTGGTGATCCTCGCCTCCGTCCCCTCCTGGAAATTCACCACCCTTCGGCCGATGGACGAGCCGACCCGCCGCCATTTCGACCAGACCCTGCAATACAACGCCCGCCCACTGCCGCCGCTGGGCCTGACGCCGGTCAGCCGGATCGCCGAGGATGCCGAGCTTGTTCGCCTCCCCCGCCCGGCCGGGGGGCAACTGGAGGAAACCGTCTTCCCGGTATCCGGCGGCTTCCTGGCCCAGACCGCCCCCTTGCACGGCACCGGCTGGACGATCACCGTGCTGTCGCCGGTGGCGCAGGTGACCGGCATGGCCTGGACGCGCGCCGCCCTTGCCGCGGTCGGCAGCGCTTTCCTCGGCATCCTGCTGCTGATGTGGGTGCAGCGCCGCCGTCACCTGCGCGACCTCGAACGCAAGGTGGAGGAGCGCACCCGCAACCTGCGCGCCGCCCAGGAGGAGCTTGTCCATGCCGGCAAGCTGGCGGTGATCGGCCAGCTCTCCGCCGGTCTGGCGCATGAGCTGAACCAGCCGCTGGCGGCGCTGCGCACCCTGTCCGGCAACAGCGTCAAGTTCCTCCAGCGCGGCAATCTCGACGCCGCGCAGGGCAATCTGGAGCGCATCGCCAATCTGGTGGACGCCATGGGCGCCCTGACCAGCCAGCTGAAATCCTTCGCCCGCAAATCCTCCGGCGCCCCCCGCCCGGTGGCGGTGCGGCGGCCCATCGACAACGCGCTGTTCCTGCTGGATCAGCGGCTGCGGCGCTCCGGCGTCGCCGTGCAGCTCGACGTGCCGGAGGATGTTGTCGCGCTCTGCGATCCCAACCGGCTGGAGCAGGTGCTGGTCAATCTGGTCGCCAATGGGCTGGACGCGCTGGCCGGGCGCGAGGACGGCAGGCTGACGCTCGCCGCCCGGACGGAGGATGGCCGGGTTAGCATCGCCGTGGCCGACAACGGCCCCGGCCTGTCCGCCGACGTGCTGCCCCGCCTGTTCGAGCCCTTCTTCACCACCAAGGAGGCGGCGAAGGACGGGGCAAAAGAGGGCGGCGGCGGGCTTGGCTTGGGGCTTGCCATCTCGGCCGGGATCGTGCGTGACTTCGGCGGCGCCCTGACCGGGGCGAATGGTCCGGAGGGCGGAGCGGTGTTCACCATCGACCTGCCCGCCGCCGCGCTGCCCACCGACCCGACCGCCGTCCAGGCCAGAGACCTCATATGTCCGACGCTGCCGCCAACGCCCTGAAGGTTCTCCCCCTGAAAGTTTTGATCGTCGAGGACGACCCGAATGTCAACCTCGGCTGCCAGCAGGCTTTGGAACTGGAAGACATCCCGACCCAGGCGGTCGACAGCGCGGAGAAGGCCCGCCGGCTGGTGGCCGACGGCTTTCCCGGCGTCATCGTCACCGACATCCGCCTGCCGGGCATGGACGGGATGGCGCTGCTGGCCGAACTGCTGGCAAGCGACCCCGACCTGCCGGTGGTGCTGATGACCGGCCATGGCGACGTGGCGATGGCGGTGCAGGCGATGAAGCTCGGCGCCCACGACTTCATCGAGAAGCCCTTCTCACCCGACTATCTGGTCGAGGTGGTGCGCCGCGCCCTGGACAAGCGCCGCCTGACGCTGGAAGTGCGCGACCTGCGCGCCCGCCTGCAGAATCGCGACAGCATCGAGGCGCGGCTGGTCGGCGGATCGCCGCAGATGGAGCGGGTGCGCCGGCTGATCGGCGAACTCGCCAACTCCGCCGCCGACGTGCTGATCCATGGCGAAACCGGCTCCGGCAAAGAGCTGGCCGCCCGCTGCCTGCACGACGCCGGCCCGCGCCGAAGCGGCAACTTCGTCGCCATCAACTGCGGCGGCCTGCCGGAAAGCCTGATCGACAGCGAAATCTTCGGCCACGAGGCCGGCGCCTTCACCGGGGCCGGCAAGCGCCGCATCGGCAAGGTGGAGCATGCCAACGGCGGCACCCTGTTCCTCGACGAGATCGAGAGCATGCCGATGCCGGTGCAGATCAAGTTCCTGCGCGTGCTTCAGGAGCGTACGCTGGAGCGGCTGGGCTCCAACACCCCTGTCCACGTCGATTGCCGGGTGATCGCCGCGACCAAGGTGGATTTGCGCGAGTTGGCCGACCGTGGGCAGTTCCGTGCCGATCTCTATTACCGCCTGAACGTCGCCAACTTGCCCCTGCCGCCGCTGCGCGACCGGCGCGAGGACATCCCGCTGCTGTTCGAACAGTTCACCCTGCAGGCCGCCGCCCGCCACGGCCGCCCTGTCCCGCCGCCGGATGCCGAGCGCATGCGCCGCCTGATGGCTTACGACTGGCCGGGCAACGTGCGCGAGCTGCACAATGTCGCCGACCGCTGCGTGCTCGGCATCGAACAGGGCTTCCCCCCCTTCGCCAGCGCCCACCCCGCCGCCGGCCGGCCCTTGGCCGAGACGGTGGAAGCCTTCGAGCGCGCGCTCATCGCCGACACCCTGCGCCGCACCAACCACAGCCTCGCCCGCGCCGCGGAGGAACTGCAGATCGCCAAGACCACGCTGCACGACAAGATCAGGAAATACGGGCTGTCGTAACGTTGGCGCTCAGGCGGCGCAACGTCACACGGGAGACGTGCGAAGCTCCGGCGGTAAGGATTCAATTGCCCATGCGGGCAAATTCAAAGCCAGTTTGGTCGTCCGGTCCATTTCGCGCTTCAGCAGCAGGCGCCGTTGTCCGCTGGAATTGTCGAAGATCCACGTGCGGTGTGCAATGGCAACCGCATCAACCAAAGCCGCCATGCTACGCCCATAGCGACGCATAATAGCTTCCTTCGGCACGTCATGGCCTCCCAGGAGAACGCGCGTCCGCACGCGCGCTGCGGAAATCGCAACATTGCCGATGCCGACGAAGATGAGATTGACCTTATAGCCGGCTTCCCGCGCCCGTCGCATCAAGGCCAACTCGCTCTTGCCGGTAAGCGTCGTTTCCATCGCGAAGGTTTCATGCCGGCGCAGGTGTTCTTCGCGAAGCTCCAATGCGACGCGGCCGGCCCGCATGTGGGCCACCAAGCTGTTCACATCATCCGGATCGAGATCTCGTGCAATGTCATCGGCATTCACGAACGGAAGCCGTCCGATGATAAAGCGACGGGCGATGGTCGACTTGCCGGCGCCGTTTGGACCGGCAAGCACCCAAATCTGCGACCGGATCATTCCACGAGCAGCGAAACCAGAATTTCGTCACCGGTCGAGAAGTCGACCAGTTCTTTCCGCCCTTGCGGATATTCCTTGATGACGCAGCCGGGCGGCGTGTCGTCCCGGGTGTAGTAGACCGGCACACCGGCACGGAGTACCCGTCGCATTTCCGTCCCGTCATCCTGCTCCAGCTGGGATTCGAAATGACGTTCCTGTTCGGGTGTCATCCTGTCCAGCGTACCGGGGGTCAGATCCATCGGTTGCCCATCCAATCGAGTCCTTCATCGATAATGAACAGTAGGACCGTTGCGGCAGGATGACAAATCACAATCCGAGAAGGCTGAGCCCTGCCGTCGGCTGAGATAGCGCGACGATCACCCCCGCAGCGCAGCTTCGATCCCGGCGGCGATGCCCAGCAGGCTGCGGTCGCTGCCGCGCCGCCCCATCGCCATCAGCCCGACCGGCAACACGTCGGCGGGAACCGGAAGGGAAATGGCCGGCAGGTCGAACAGGTTGGCGACGCGGGTGTTGCGCAGCAGCGCCAGATTGACGCGGTGGAAGGCCGCATCCTCCAGCACTTCCGATATGGCGGGCGCGGTCATCGGCACGGTCGGCAGCAGCAGGACCAAATGGCGGGTCAGCCGCTCGTCCATCAGCCGGATCAGGTCGGCCCGGCGTCGCTGCATCCGGACATAGTCGGCGGCGGGCGCCTTGGCGCCGGCCTCGATCCGCGCGCGGGTCTTCGGATCGATGCCGTCGAGCGCCGCGATGCCGAGTTCGGCCAGCGTCGCCGCCAGTTCGATGGCGGTGAAGACGCCGATGCGGTCCAACTCCGCCAGCGATTCCAATTCCGCCTCGATGGATCCCTCCACGATATGCGCCCCGGCCGCGCGCAGCCGGTCCAGCGCCGCCTCGAACGCTGCGGCGACGACGGGCTCGACGCCGTCGAACAGCCGGCCGCGCGGCACCAGGAAGGATTGCCCGGCGACCGGCAGCGCCGCCAACGGAGCCGGATCGCAGTCGGAAAGCACGCTGTCCAGCAAGGCCGCATCGGCGACGGTGGCGGCAATCGGCCCGATGACGTCCAGCGTCGGCGACAGCGGGAACGCCCCCTCGGACGGCAGGCGCCCGGCGGACGGCTTGAAGCCGACGGCGCCGCACAAAGCCGCCGGGATGCGCAGCGATCCGCCGGTGTCGCTGCCCAGCGCGATCTCCGCCATGCCGTCCACGACCGAGATCACCGCCCCCGACGACGACCCGCCGGGCACCCGCGAGCGGTCACGGGGATTGCCGGGATTGCCGTAATGGGGATTGGTGCCGACCGCGGAGAAGGCGAATTCCGTCATGTGGGTGCGGCCGACGATCACAGCGCCGGCCGCGCGCAGCCGCGCCACCGCACGGGCATCGCGCCCGGCAACCGGTTGCCCACGCAGGATGGCGGACCCGGCCGCCGTGGTCTCGCCCGCCACGTCGAACAGCGCCTTCACCGAGACGATCCGCCCGTCGAGCGGCCCCAGCCGTCTGCCGCCCGCGGCACGCCGGTCGCTGGCCATGGCGGCGGCGCGTGCCTCTTCGGCATAGACCCCCGTGAAGACCAGGGAGCCCTGCCGCTCCGGTTCGGCGATCCTGGCGAGCGCCGCCTCAACCCTGTCGGCGGCGGAGGCGAGGGAGGCGGACGGCACGGTCATGGCAGGCTCCTGACGTATCATAGAACGGGGCGCGCAAACGCATGTGCCACATCGCCGCCGGCTTGGCGATAGCGATGATGCGAACCGGCCCCGCCCCGCCGATCACACCCGCATGCCGGCCGATGCCCTCAGCGAGTCCTGGATCTCGCCCGCCAGCTGGTCGGCGATCGGCCCGACGATCACCTGGACCGAGTTGGCCGACGGCTTCACAACGCCGCGCGCACCGATCCGCTTCAATTCCGCCTCGTCGACGCGGCCGGCATCGGCGACGCTCAGGCGCAGGCGGGTGGTGCAGGCCTCCACCGAGCGCAGGTTGCCGGCACCGCCCAGCGCGGCGACATAGGCGCCGGCCCGGTCGCTGCTGACCGCCTCCGGCGCGGCAGCGGGACGGACGCCCTCGGCGGCCGGAGCCTGACCGGCCGGAATGGCGATGTCGTCACGGCCCAGCGTCTTCAGGTCGAAGCGCTGGATGACGAAGCGGAACAGCCCGTAATAGACGGCGAAGTACACCGCACCAACCGGCAGAAGCAGGATCGGGTTGGTCGCCTTGCCGTAATTCAGCACATAGTCGAACAGGCCGGCCGAGAATCCGAAGCCCAGCTTCACGTTCAGCACGTCCATCAGCACCATCGACAGGCCGGTCAGCACGGCATGGACGGCGAACAGCACCGGCGCCAGGAACATGAAGGCGAATTCCACCGGCTCCGTCACGCCGGTCAGGAAGGCGGTCAGCGCCATCGACAGCAGCACGCCGCCGACCGCCGCCCGGTTCTCCGGCTTGGCGGTGTGGTACATGGCGAGGCAGGCGGCCGGCAGGCCGAACATCATCACCGGGAAGAAGCCGGCCATGAAGGCGCCGGCCGTCGGATCGCCCTTGAAGAAGCGGTTCAGGTCGCCGGTGACACCCTGGTAATCGCCCAGCAGGAACCAGGCGATGTTGTTGATGATGTGGTGCAGGCCGGTGATGATCAGGATGCGGTTCAGCACGCCGTAGAGGAACAGGCCGACCTCGCCCAGCCCCAGCACGCCGGTGGTCAGCGCGGTCAGCCCGGAATCGACGATGGGCCAGCCATAGCCGAAGACCAGCGCGATCCCCAGCGCCGCCAGACCGGTGACGATGGGCACGAAGCGCCGCCCGCCGAAGAAGGCGAGATAGTCCGGCAGCTTGATGTCCTTGTACTTGTTGTAGAGCTGGCCGGCGATGATGCCGATCAGGATGCCGACCGGAATGCTGATGCGGCTGGACATCTTCGCCACCAGCTCCGGCGCGACGCCGCTCAGCACCACCGCACCCTTCACCGCGACGAAATAACCGACCGCGCCGGCCAGACCGGCGGCGCCATGGTTCTCCCGCGCGAAGCCGATGGCAATGCCGACGGCGAACAGGACGCCCAGGTTGGAGAAGACGGCGTCGCCCGCCGCGGCGATGAAGGCGATGTTCAGCAGGTCGGGTTGGCCGATGCGCAGCAGCAGCCCGGCGATGGGCAGCACGGCGATCGGCAGCATCAGCGCCCGCCCCAGCCTCTGGACGCCCGAGAAACGGTCGCCCGGCAAACGATCAGCAGACATTCGGACGTCTCCCAGTGAAACGGGCGCCGGCCTCACTGTGCCGGACCCGTCATGTTGGTCGTTATCAGGTGGTCGGTTTGGCCCGCTCCATCGCCCGGCGCAGGTTGCCGCCGGTCTCGGTTAGCAGGCGGTCGATGTCAGCCCCGTCCAGACCGGCCAGCCCCAGCACGGCGCGGCGCACGTCGCCATGCCGTTCCAGCGCCACCCCGGCCGCCATTTCTTCGACGCCGGCGATGCGGGCGACCATGGCGGTGCAGCGGCGGCGGAGCTTGGCGTTCTCCGGCCGGACATTGATCATCAGGTTGTCGTAGACATTGCCGAGCGCCGTCATGACGCCGGTCGAAAACAAATTCAGCACCACCTTCTGCGCGGTGCCGGCGCCAAGCCGGGTGGAGCCGGCGATCACCTCCGCTCCCGTGGCGGTCAGCACCGGATGCTCCACCGCCGCCAGCAGGGGGGAGCCGGCGCTGCTGGCAATGCCCATGGTCAGCGCCCCCGCCTCCCGCGCGGCGTGCAGCACGCCGACGGTGTAGGCGCTGGCCCCGCTGGCCGACAGCCCGACGACCACGTCGGCGGCGGAGATTCCCGCCCGGCCGGCATCGGCCCGCCCCGCCCCCTCGTCATCCTCCGCCGCCCCGGCCAGCCCGCGCGACAGGTCGAGCCCACCGGCAATCAGCAGCACCAGCCGCGCCGAAGGCCAATCGAAGGTCGGCCCCAGATCCAGCCCGTCGAGCGCCGCCACCATCGCCGACGATCCCGCCCCGGCATAGACCAGCCGCCCGTTCCCACCCGACAGCCGCCCGGCCGCGGCCTCCACGGCGGCGGCGACCATCGGCAGTGCCGGAACGCAGGCGGCCAGCGCCCGCGTCTGTCCTTCCCAAAGGGCCGTCATCAGTTCGGCGGCCGGCCACACGTCCAGCCGGCTGTACCGGTTCGCCGCATCCTCGGTGCCGCTTGCCATTCCCCGGCTCCGCTGTCGCTCCGGCGCAATACCCGGAGGTTGGTGGTATTAGATTGGACTGTATGTGCAGAATACCAAAATCCGGACATTCTGCAATCCGAAACTGGTCACAATCGTGCGCGGCAGCGCCGGCTGCCGTCCGGGCCTGTTGCCCAAAGGCCTTTCAGTGGTATCATCCCGGTCCCGGAGCACTGGAGTGGTTGCCGATGTCCACCGCCGCCCCCGCGGCCCCGTTCGACCCTGCCGCCCTGTCGGATGCGCTGCCCCTGCCGCTCTATCTGCAGCTGGCGCGGCATCTGCGGGCGCTGATCGTCGAAGGCCGGCTGACCGACCAGGACGCCCTTCCCGGCGAGCGGGAACTGGCGGAAGTGTTCGGCGTGTCGCGCGTCACCGTGCGCAAGGCCCTGCGCGAACTGATCGCGGAGGGGCTGCTGCGCCAGCGCCAGGGTGCCGGCACCTTCATCAACCGCAGCCCCCATGTCGAACAGCGCCTGTCCGCCCTGACCAGCTTCACCGAGGACATCGGCGGGCGCGGCCTGAAGCCCGATTCACGCTGGCTCGGCCGCTCCGTCGCCACCGCGACGCCGGAGGAGGCGATGGCGCTGGGGCTGCGGCCGGGGGCGGAGGTGGTGCGGCTGCACCGGCTGCGGCTGGCCGACGGCACACCGCTCGCCATCGAACTCAGCGCCCTGCCGACCAGCGTCCTGCCCGACCCCGATCTGGTGCAGGGGTCCCTGTATGAGACCCTGCGCGCACGCGGCCATCCGCCCTTCCGGGCGCTGCAACGCTTGTCTGCCATTCGCCTGCCGACGGATCAGGCGACGCTTCTGGGGGTTCCGGACGGCGCTCCCGCCCTCTACATTGAGCGCCGCACCTTCCTGGAGAACGGAACCCCCCTGGAGTTCGTCCGTTCCCACTACCGCGGCGACGCCTATGACTTCGTCGTGGAGCTGTCGCTGGTCTGATCCCTCCGGACCAATCCTTCCCGTAAAGAAATATCCGACGAGAGCGCGCAATGAAGCCTGCCCTTGATACCCCGTTCCGTGTCCGCGCCATCCTGTTTGACATGGACGGCACCCTGATCGACACCAAGGGTCCCGTGGAGCGCTCCTGGCGCAGCTGGGCCGCCCGGCACGACCTGGATCCCGACGCCATCCTCGCCGCCTGCCACGGCGTCCGCAGCATCGAGACCGTCCGCCGCTTCGCCCCCGCCGGCGCCGACATCGAGGAAGAAGTCCGGCTGGTGGAGGAGTGCTACACCAACGACACCGAAGGCGTGCGCGCCGTCCCCGGCGCGCTGGAGATTCTGCAGTCCTTGCCGCGCCACCGCTGGGCGGTGGTGACCTCCGCCCCGCAGGACATGGCGCGGAAGCGCATCGCCCAGGCCGGCCTGCCCCTGCCCGACCTGCTGATCGGCGCCGACATGGTCACCCACGGCAAGCCCCACCCCGAAGGCTACCGCACCGCCGCCGAGAAGCTGGGCTTCGACCCGCGCGACACCGTGGTGTTCGAGGACGCCCCGGCGGGCCTGGAGGCCGGCCATGCCGCCGGCGCCCTGGTCATCGCGCTGACCACGACACTGCCGGCGCACGAACTGGACGGCAACCTGTGCCTGCCCGACCTGACGGCGCTGCGGGTGCGGGTGGAGGAGGATGGGCTGGAAATCGTGGCGGTGGGGGGCTGAGAAGGGGCGGCGCCCCTCTTACAAGGCGATCCGGGTGGAGATCGCGTCGTATGGCGCGGTCAGCCCGGTGCCGTCCTCCTCGCGATCGACAAGGCCGGCGGCGACCAGCGCCTCGACATCCTCATGCACGCGGCGATAATCCCGGCCCACAGACTTGGCAAGCGCATTGATGCTGGCGGCCGGCGTCCGGTGGAGATGCCGAAGCAACTCCAACCGCTTCGGAGTCAGCGCGCGGGCCAGCGTCTCGAAGCTGTCGAAGGACAGGTGGCGCTCGTTCACCGTCTCTCCGCGCTCGGCGCGGTGCCATGCATCCGCAAAACGGCCGGCGAAGTCCTCGGCGCTGTCGCCGACATGGATCTGTAGGTCGCTCATACCTCGCCTCCTGCTGCCCTGACATCGGCCAGAAAGTCCCTGATCAGCTGCTCCGGCGAGGTGAAGGAATAGGGTTCCTCGCGCAGACCGTAATGCCGATGGTCGCCCTTGCCCCGCTCATTGTCGTAGCCGACCACCCGCTCGGCAAGGCTGAACAGCTTTCCACAAAATCTCCTGATGTGCTTCTCTCGACCGTCATTCCCGCGAAGGCGGGAATCCAGCCACTTCCGAGGCTTAGATGCGGAGCTTCCTGGTTCCCCGCCTTCGCGGGGATGACGGCCGATAAGCTACCCTGTACACTCATGACCGATATTTTCCTGCCTCACTCGGCCCCCCACCACTCCCCCTCCACCCAAGTCCCCTTCACCGTCAAATCCGCCCGCAGCAGCACCAGATCCGCCCGCCAGCCCGGCGCGATCCGCCCGCGCTCGCCGGCCATCCCCAGGAACTCCGCCGGATAGAGCGACGCCATGCGCAGCGACTCCTCCAGCGGCAGGCCGATCAGCGACCCGGCGTTGCGCACCGCCGTCGCCATGTCGAGATCCGCCCCGGCCAGCGTCCCATCGGCCAGCACCAGCCGGCCGTCGCGCCGATAGATCGTCCGCCCGTTCAGCTCGAAGCGATCCGCATCGGTTCCCGTCGGCGGCATCGCGTCGGTTACCAGCATCATCCGCCCGCGCGGCCGGGCCGCCAAAGCCGCCCGCATCATCAGCGGGTGGACGTGATGCCCGTCGGCGATCAGCCCGCACCAGGGCCGCCCGTCGCCGAGCGCCGCCCCGGCCGGACCGGGCTGGCGGTTGGCGATGCCGGGCATCGCATTGTAAAGATGCGTCACCCCGCGCACCCCGAGGTCGAAGGCCTCCACCACCCGCTCGGCGCTCGCCATCGTGTGGCCGACCGACAGGATCACCCCGGCCGCCATCAGCCGCGACAGCGCCGCATCCTCCACGCATTCCGGCGCCAGCGTCAGCAGGACGCGCCCGCCCGGCATCCGCGCCGGCAGCCCGCCGATGAAGTCCAGGTCGCCCTCGTCCGGCGCGCGGACGAAGCGCGGGTCATGCGCGCCGACCCGCTGCGGGCTGATGAACGGCCCTTCGAAATGGATGCCCAGCACGCCGCTTCCCGGCTGCGCCACCGCTTTCACCGCGGCCTCGGCGGCGGCACGGTGGCGGTCGGGGGTGTCGGTGATGATGGTCGGCAGCAGCCCGGTGGTGCCGAAGCGCCGGTGCGCCGCGGCGATGGCCAGCGCGCCCTCCGCCGTCGGCTGTTCGTTGAACAGCACGCCGCCGCCGCCATTGACCTGAATGTCGAGGAAGCCGGGGGCCAGCAGGTCGCCCGCCTCCAGCGCCACCGTCCGCTCGACCTCCGGCGGGGTGCGGCCGGGGGCGACGATGTCGAGGATGCGGCCATCGCCGACCAGCAGACTGCGGCCGTCGAGGATGGTCTCGCCCGTGAAAATCCGGGCGCCGGTCAGGAGCTGTCGCATCAGACGGTCTTCGTCACTTTGGCAAGGTTGGGCGGGCTGTCGGGGTCGATGCCGCGGGCCAGCGCCAGTTCATAGACCGCGCCGTAGAAGCTCTGCAACGCCGCCAAAGGTGCCGCCTCCGGCCCGATCCCCGGCAGGCTGGGCAGCACCGTGGTGCCGAGAAGCCCGGCTTCGGTGGCGGCGACGGCGGCGCCCAGCCCGACGATGCGCTCGACCACCGCGCGGGTGTGGGGTTCCGCCGCATCGGCCTGGGTCAGGGCCAGCACCGGGAATCCGGGACCGACCAGCGCCAGCGGACCATGCACGACCTCCGCCGCGCTGAAGGCCTCGGCATGCAGGCGGCAGGTCTCCTTGAACTTCAACGCCATCTCCAGCGCCGCGCCGAAGCCGACTCCGCGCCCCAGCACATAGAGGTTCTGCGCGGTGGCGAGCGGCATCAGCGCCGGTGTCCAGTCCAGCGCCTTCGCCGCCTCCAGCGTGTCGGGCAGGGCCGCCAACGTCGCCTTCAACGCCGGATCGTCCTGCCAATGCGCCACCAGCTGCAGGTAGGCAGCCAGCGAGGCGATGCAGGATTTGGTCGCGGCGACGCTGCGCTCCGGCCCGGCCGCCAGCGGCAGGAAATGGTCGCACATTCCGGCCAGCGGCGAATCCTCCGCATTGACGAAGCCGACCACCAGCGCGCCGCCCGCCTTCGCCGCCTCCACCAGCCGCAGCAGGTCCGGGCTGCGCCCCGACTGGGAGACGGCGACGAACAGCGCCCCCTCCAGGCTCAGACGCCCGCCATAGACCGAGGCTATGGACGGCCCGATGGAGGCCACCGCCCGGCCGATCCGCGTCTCGATCAGGTATTTGCCGTAGGCCGAGGCATGGTCGGAACTGCCGCGGGCGCAGGTGACGACGAAGCGCGGCGGCTCGCGACGCAGGCGCGCGCCCAATTCGGCGAAGCCGGCACCGCAGCGCGCGATCTGCCGAGCCACCGCGACGGGTGCCTCCGCCGCCTCCGCCGCCATCAGGGGAGCGGGGCGGGAGGGCTTGAAATCTGGATTGGCCGGATCGGTCATGGCGGCGCTCGCGATTGACTGGTATAGATACCAATGTAAGACCTTCTTGCGCCGGAGGCCAGCGTCCATTGGTGGAATCGCATCACGACGACAACCGCAATGCGGAAAAGAAAAGCGGCGCGATCCGGATAAGATCGCGCCGCATGATAAAACCACTCAGATACCAGACAGCTGGTCCGCTATTCCGCGGCGCGCCGCCCGCCCGGCAGCATGCCGGTCATCGCGCCGGCCAGCGCCTCGGCGTCGTTGCCGACGATCAGGTCGATGCCGTTGGCGCCCAGCCCCATCACCGCGCGCACGCCGGCCCGCTTCAGCGCCTCGGCATTCGTCTTGCCGGCGTCGCTCAGCTCGACCCGCAGGCGGGTGGTGGCGAAGGCGGCCAGCGTCTTGATGTTGCCGGCCCCGCCCAGCGCCTCGGCGATGCGGGTGGCGCGCTCGGTCGGCACCGGCGTCGCGGCCGATGCGGCGACCGGTTGCGCCGCGACCGGCGCCTGAACGGCCGGGCCGTCGGCTTCCGAACCGGCGGAGTGCAGATACTCCTGCATCTCGGTCTTCAGATTCTCCGACAGGGTGCCGAACACCGCCTGCACGCTGTCGCGCACCCGCAGCACGCCCGACGCGCCCATGCCGCGCAGCTTGCCCTCGTCGACGCGCCCCGGATCCTTCACCACCACGCGCAGGCGGGTGATGCAGGCGTCCAGATTGCTGATGTTGCCCCGCCCGCCGAAGGCCAGCACGAGGTCGCGCGCCCGCTCGCTGCCGGTGGCGGTGCTGGCGCCGTTCTCCGTCGCATCTTCACGGCCCGGGGTCTTCAGGTTCAGCGCCTGGATGGTGTAGCGGAACACGACGTAATAGATCGCCGCATAGACCGGCCCCAGGATCAGCACCAGCCACCATTTCTGAGAATAGGGGCTGAGCACGTTGAACAGCACGAAGTCGATGCCGCCCTGGGAGAAGGTGAAGCCCATATGGGCGCCCAGCGAGTTCATGATGAACTGCGAGGTCGCCGCCAGCACCGCATGGATCAGGTAGAGAACCGGCGCCAGGAACAGGAAGCTGAACTCGATCGGCTCGGTGATGCCGGTCAGGAAGGAGGTCAGCGCGGCGGAGATCATGATGCCGCCGACGCGCACCCGGTTCTCCGGCTTGGCGGCATGCCACATTGCAATGGCTGCGGCCGGCAGGCCGAACATCTTGAACAGGAAGGCGCCGGACAGGATGCCGGCGGTGGGGTCGCCGGCGAAATAGCGGTTGATGTCGCCATGGACGATCTGGCCGGCGGCGGTCTGATAGGAGCCGATCTCGAAGAAGAAGGGCACGTTCCAGATATGGTGCAGGCCGAAGGGGATCAGCAGCCGTTCGACGAAGCCGTAGATGGTCGCGGCCATCCGCGGGTCGTTCACCGCCGCCCAGCGCGAGAAGCTGTTGATGCCCTCCTGCACCGGCGGCCACACCACCGACAGCACGATGCCCAGCACGATGGCGGCCAGCGCGGTGATGATCGGCACGAACCGCTTGCCGGCGAAGAATCCGAGATAGGCCGGCAGCGTGATCTTGTAGAAGCGGTTGAACATCGCCGCCGCCAGACCGCCGGCCAGGATGCCGCCGAACACGCCGGTTTCCATCGACTTGATGCCCATGATGGTCTTCGGCTCCATGCCCCAGACCCCGGTCATCACGCCCAGCGTGGCGAGCATCACGACATAGCCGATGGTGGCGGCGATGGCCGACACGCCGTCATTCTCGGTGTAGCCCAACGCCACGCCGATGGCGAAGATCAGCGGCAGGTTGCCGAAGATCACGTCGCCCGAATTCTTCATCAGCGCCGACAACAGGGGCGGCATCCATTCGAAGTTCGCCGCACCGATGCCCAGCAGCAGGCCGGCGACGGGAAGGACCGCCACCGGCAACATCAGCGACTTGCCGATTTTCTGTAGAAACGCAAAGGGGTTCAATGCCATGGCGGCTCTCCCGCAAATTGTCCGGCGGCGGCGACATCGTTTGCTCAGGACGGAATTACAACCTGACCCATGCTCTGGTTTCACGACATAGGCGACATAGTGAATCGGGCAAGCTTGCGGCTTATCCCCGATGCGTCGGCTGGGGCGCGGATTGGCCGCAGGCTTCCGCCTTTTCCGGACAGGATCTTTCGATAACATATAATCGGAATTGCGCTTGGGCTATGCGGCGTCTGCGCACAGATGGCGTCCAACAGGAGACGCCCGCCATGGGACACCCGCCCCGGTCGAAGCGAGAAGAAAAGAGGACCGAACCATCATGACCTCGATCACGCTTGCAGCCCCGCTGGCCGGATGGGCCATGCCGCTGACCGAAGTGCCCGACCCCGCCTTCGCCCAGGGGCTGGTCGGAACCGGCATGGCCATCGACCCGACGGTGAACGAGCTGCGCAGCCCCTGCGACGGCACCGTGCTGTCGGTCCACCGCGCGCGCCACGCCTGCACCGTCCGCACCGCCGGCGGGGCGGAGGTTCTGCTGCATCTGGGCGTCGACACCGTCGGCCTGAACGGCGAGGGCTTCACCGCCCATGTCCAGGACGGGCAATCGGTAAAGACCGGCGACCGCCTGATCAGCTTCGACATGGATCTGGTGGGCAGCAGGGCGCAGAGTCTCGTCAGCATGATGGTCGTGGTCAATGACGGCTACACCGTCGACGGCCAGTCGGTGAACCGCGAGATCGCCGCCGGCGACCCGGCGATGACCGTCCATGGCGGCAGCGGCGCCGATGCCGCGCCCACCCCGGCTGCCGAAGCTGCCGCCGAATCGGGCGAGACGGCGGAGCGCACCGTGCCCCTGCGCATCGCCCACGGCCTGCATGCCCGCCCCGCCGCCGCCCTGGTCGCCGCGGCCAAGGCGCATCCCGGCACCGTCACCATCCTCTGCCGTGACCGCAGCGCCAACGCCAAGAGCGTCGTTGCGCTGATGGGACTCGGCACCGTGCTGGGCGACCGGCTGACCATCCGCGCGACCGGCCCCGGTGCGCAGGGCGTGGTGGAGAGCATCGCCGGCCTGATCGACAGCGGCCTTGGCGATCCCGTCGTCGAAGGCGCCGCGACTCCGGCCGCTTCAACATCCGCCGTAACCCCGGTCCAGCCGGCTGCCGAGGAAGACATCGGCCCGCCCTTCGCTTCCGGCGAGGAGGCGCTGCTGAAGGGCACCATCGCCGTGCCGGGTCAGGCCGTCGGCACCGCCGTCCGCCGTTTCCGCCGCAGCGTGCGCGTGGCCGAACAGGGCGCCGGCGCGCAGATCGAGGAACCGCGGCTGCGGCAGGCGCTCGACCGCGTGGTCGCCGGCCTGACCCAGTCGGCGCAGCGCATGCCGGACCATGCCGCCATCTTCCAGGCCCACCGCGAGCTTCTGGACGACCCCGAACTGCTGGACGCCGCCCTCGCCGACATCCGTGCCGGCAAGAGCGCGGAATGGGCGTGGCAGCGCACGGCGCGGGTGCAGGCCGACGCGCTGGCCGCTCTCGCCGATCCGCGCATGGCCGAACGCGCCGCCGACCTGCGCGATCTCGAACAGCAGGTGCTGACCGCCCTGTCCGGCAAGGAGCCGTCGGTCGGTCTGGCGGACCTGCCGGCCGGCAGCATCGTGCTGGCCGACGAGATCCTCCCCTCCGACCTCGCCGGGGTTCCGGCCGGGCGGCTGGCCGGCATCGGCATGGCGCATGGCGGCCCGACCTCCCACGCCGTCATCCTGGCGGCGGCGCTCGGCGTGCCGACCGTGGTGGCGCTGGGCCGGCAGGCGGAGCGGGTGCCGGACGGCGCCCCCGTGGTGCTTGACGGCAACCGCGGCGAGCTGCTGGTCTTCCCGCCGGAGGACATGCTGGCGACCACCCGCACCGCCGTCGCCGCCCGCGCGGCCCGGCGCGAGGAAAACCGTCGCACCTCCCGCGAGGACTGCCGCATGGCCGACGGCACGCGGATCGAGGTGTTCGCCAATCTCGGCCGGGTCAGCGACGCCCCGGGCGCCGTGGTGGAGGGGGCGGAGGGCTGCGGCCTGCTGCGCACCGAATTCCTGTTCCTGGAACGCCAGTCCGCCCCGACCGAGGATGAGCAGTACCAGCAGTACCAGCAGATCGCCGACGCGCTGGAAGGCCGGCCGCTGGTGATCCGCACGCTGGACGTCGGCGGCGACAAGCCGCTGTCCTACCTGCCGCTGCCGAAGGAGGAGAACCCGGTGCTGGGACTGCGCGGCGTCCGCGTCGGCCTGCGCGAGCCGGAGCTTCTGCGCGCCCAGATCCGCGCCATCCTGCTGGTCAAACCGGCCGGCATCTGCCGCATCATGGTGCCGATGATCGCCTCGCCGTCCGAACTTCAGGCGGTGCGGACGATGGTGGACGAGGAGCGGGCCAAGCTCGGCCGTGCCGAGCCGATCGAACTGGGCGCGATGATCGAGGTGCCGGCCGCCGCCCTGATCGCCGACCGCATCGGCGCGGTGGCGGATTTCCTGTCGATCGGCACCAACGACCTGACCCAGTATGTGCTGGCGATGGACCGGGGCAACCCGCATGTGGCGGCCCAGCTCGACGCACTGCATCCGGGCGTGCTGCGGCTGATCCGCCTTGCGGTGATGGGGGCGAAGACGCACGAGCGGGTGGTGGCGGTGTGCGGCGGTTCCGCCTCCGACCCGATGGCGGCACCGCTGCTGATCGGGCTCGGCGTGACGGAGCTTTCGGCCACCCCGGCGGTCATCGCCGACCTGAAGGCCTTCATCCGCACCCTGCGCATGGAGGATTGCCGCCGCGTCGCCGAAGCCGCGCTGGGCACCGACAGCGCCGACGAAGTCCGCCGTCTGGTCGCGGAGGCGTGGCCGGGGCTTTGAACGATCGATTACCGCGTCACATCCGCCCGACGCTCAGCATCACCGCCGCCTGCCGCCCGCCATGCCAGCGGGCGGCGGCCCGCGCGGCGGCCCGCATCGCGGCGATGCCGATCAGCGACGTGGCGGCGAACAGTCCCGGCTCCAGATCGCCACGCACCAGCAGCGCCGCTCCCAGCCCGACGATCAGCACCCTATAGACCGTCTCACAGAAGCCCAACCCGGCAAGGAATCCGTCGGTGCAGCCGAAACTGTCCGCACCGGCCAGCCGGGTGAGCGGCGATTGCCCGCCGATGGCGCTAGCCGGCCCGGTGGCGCCAACGGCGATCGTCGCCGCCAACGCCGTGATCCCCGCCAACGCCATCGCCCCCATCAGCGGGTTCAACAGTGCCAGCACCGCCAGATGGACCGGCGCCCATGCCGCTTCCGGCAGCCACAGCCGCTCCAGCCATCCCGCCGACACGCCGGGCACAACACCGGTAGGCACCAGCCGCGCCAGTTCGCGCGATTGGCCGAAGTCCAACAGCGCATGCAGGGCGAACAGCCCCAGCGCGATGGCGACCAGCAGAAGCAGACCGCCGTCGCCGGCCCCCGTCCACAGGGCGTCCTGCAGCGGCCGGGCATAGAGCGCGGTGCCGGCCACCAGCAGGTTCGCCGCCGCCCCGAACAGGATGCTGCGGATCAAGGCCGACCGGCTGGCGGCCACGTGACGGGCGATGGACGACGCCATGTCGGACGCTCGCGTTCGAAAGGGAAGGACCGAAGACGGGTTCCGATTTTTATGCGCACCGACAGGATTCGGAGCGTCCCGGCGGGCGGGCTGGTCAATCGACGACAGGCTCATGCGGGCACCGGCCGGATGGCCGCTCCTGACCTTGGGGAAAGCGAGGGCGGACCTTGTCGGTCCTCGTGAAACTGCGCGGCAACGGCGGCGGCCGCATGCCCGGCATAATGCGTGGGAAAATTTCCCACATCAAGCGAAAAGGTGATTCCCTTTCGACACCGCCGCGCTATTGTCACATCGGCCATGGAGGGCCACAGAGACCGCCCCAACCGCCGGAGTGTCAGGCGCGTGCCCACCCGCAGCCCCCAGCCGGACCGCCCCAAGGAGGCAGGCATCACCGGGACGGCACCGCCGCCGGCGCTGCTGTCGGCGGTGCGCCGGCTGCTGGTTCCGTTGGCACGGACGCTGATCGGCTTCGGCATCTCCTGGCCGATGCTGGCTACCCTGCTGAAATCGGTCTATGTCCAGGTGGCGGAGCGTGATTTTGCGCTGCCCGGAAAGCCGATGACCGACAGCCGCATCACCCTGCTGACCGGCGTCCACCGCAAGGACGTCAGCCAGATCCGCACCGCGCCGCCGGCCGCGGAAGCCGCCGCGGCAGCGGCGCCGTCGCTGGGATCGCAGGTGCTGAGCCGCTGGCTGACCGATCCCGCCTTCCTCGACGCCGCCGGCCATCCTCATCCCCTGCCCCGCCCCCTGCCCCGCGCTTCCGCTTCGGACGGCGAGCCCAGCTTCGAGACGCTGGTGACCGGCATCAGCAAGGACATCCGCCCGCGCGCCCTTCTGGACGAGCTGCTGCATGCCGGGCTGGTGACGGAGCGGCCCGACGGCCTGCTCCACCTTGTCGAGGCGGCGCATGTGCCGCGCGGCGACATGGACAAGCTCGCCTATTATTACGGCCGCAACCTTGCCGACCATCTGGCGGCGTCTGGCCGCAATCTGGCAGGCGGCTCCCCGCCGTTCCTGGAGCGGGCGCTGGCCTATGACCGGCTCAGCCCCGACTCCATCGCCGCCTTGCGCCGCGAAGCCGAACGGCTGGGCATGGCGATGCTGGTGGAGCTGAACCGCATGGCGGCGGATCTCGCCGACGGCGATGCCGGCCGCGAGGACGCAAGCCACCGTTTCACCGCCGGCCTCTATCTCTATGACGAGGACGAGGCGCCCGTTCCCGCGCCGCAAGAGGCCGGCCCCGGCGGAAGGGCAGGCGCATCGTGACCCGCAAGCCCCTCGCCCGAACCCTGCTGCTGACGCTGCTGCTGGCCGCCGGCTGTGGTCCCACTCGTGATGATGGGCTGGCCGATCGCGGCATCGGCGGCACCGGGGTGTCGGTCGCCGACCGCGGCATCGGTGGCACGGGAATCGTCGGCACCGTCACCGCCTTCGGCAGCGTCTGGGTCAACGGGCTGCGGGTCGAACTGCCGCCGACCACCGCCGTGCGGATCGAAGGCCGGCCGGGGCAGCCCGGCGATGTCCGCATCGGCCAGACCGTCGCCATGACCGCCGTCCCCGGCGGGCCGACCGGCCTGACTGCCCGGACGCTGGAGGTGCGCTTCGCCGTCGCCGGCCCGGTGGAACGGGCGGCGGCCGGCGGCGCGCTGGTGCTGGGACAGCGCATCGACCTCGCCGAGGCCGAGGGCACCACCGCGCTGACACCCGGACGTTGGGTCGCCGTCTCCGGCCTGCGCCGGCCCGACGGCGTGATCGACGCCAGCCGTGTCGATCCCTGGGAACCGGCGCGCGGCTGGCTTCTGCGCGGCCGGCTCGAGGCCGTCACGCCGAAGACGCTGACCGTCGCCGGCCTGACGCTGTCCCACAGCCGGGGGCTAGACGGCGCCTTGCCGGAGGTCGGCGCCATGGTGCGCGTCACCGGCGCCAGCGCCGAAAATGCGGATGGCAGTGCGGCGCTGACGGTGGAACCCGATCCCTTCAACCCCTTCGGCGCCACGGTCGGTGCCCTGTCGGTCGAAACCTATGTGGATGGCTCCGGCCAGACCATCGCGCCGGGCGGACCACGCATTGACCGGGCAGACGGCCTTTCCGCGCCGGCACGGGTGGTGATCGACAGCGTGGTCACCTCCGGCGGCGGGATCGGCGGCGGGCGGGCCTTCGGCGCTCCGCACTTGGGCGGCCGCTCTCTGCCCGGCACCGATCCCGCCGCCCGCGCCGCCGGTCTGGGCGCGGGCATGCGGCCCGAAGGCATGCGCTCCGAAGGGATGCCGGGACCGGATGCGCCGGGCATGGAGGGGCCGGGCATGGAGGGACCGGGCAGGGAGGGACCGGATGGTCCGGTCGACGGCATGCGCTCCCGTCCCGGAGCAGCGCCGCCCCCCGGCCCCATTGGCGGCCCCCCCGGTTCGGGCGGTGCGTTCGGCGGTCCCGACCGGGGACCGGGAGGTGCGCCGCACAGCGGCCCCCATGGAGGATTCGGCGGTGGCTTTGGGGTCGGGCCGGGCGGTGGTCCCGATGGAGGTCCGGGCGGTGGCTTCGGCGGCAGGAGCGGGCATTTCTGATGCGTGCGCAGATGCTCTGCACCGTCAACATAAAGCTGCACTTCCGTCGGATCACTCCATTCGCTTCATTTTTATTTTAAAATCCACCGAAATACTTTCGCCTCCGTTGTGCGGCAATTTGATCCATGCTTCGAATTTGCCTGCAAACTCAAACCACACAGATTTAGCATATTAATATATCAACGCCGGAGAAATGCCGCCGCGGATCAGCCACCGCGGATCAGGCCGACCACTGTCGATGCCGTTGGAACGGTGCGACACCTTCCGCCACGGCTCCAACTCTCCGCACACACAGGAATCGACCATGATCACGCTCCTCTCGCGGCTGTCGATCCGCGCCACCCTTGGACTTGTCGTCGCCGCGCTGGGCCTGCTGCTGATCGCCACCAGCAGTTACACGCTGGTCGACGTCGTGGACCGCACCCATAACGCCCACCGCGTCGCCACCCTCAGCGAGACCAGCCGCGACCTGCTGCGCACGCTGCTGGCGATCCGTCTGGAGCGCGGTCTGGTCGGCCCGGCGCTGGGGGCGGAGGAGCCGGCGGGCGACGCCGAACTGCGCGACATCGCCGCCAACCGCGCGGTGGCGGAGGCGGGCTATGCAGCCATCGCCGCCAAGCTCGCCACTGTCGACCTGCCCGGCCTGCCGTCCGCGGCCGAAAAGTTGCGCGCCGCTCACGACACGCTTGCCGCCCTGCGTCGGCAGGTCGACGGCGCGCTGCGCCAGCGCAATGCCGCGCGCGATTCGGCGGTGGCGGCGGCCTGGGCGACGGCGCCCGTGGCCTATCTCGACGCGCTGACCGCCGCCACCGACCTGCTCGACGGCTCGCTGAAGCTGGCCGATCCGGTGGTCGACCATCTGCTGGGCATGAAGCGCGCCGCCTGGAACACCCGCCTGAACGCCGGCGGCATGGCGTTGCGCATCCAGACCGCCGTCGCCACCGGCCAGCCCTGGACGCCGGCCGACGCGCAGGCGGTGGCGGAGGCCGTCGGCCGCACCGTGCAGGCCTGGGCCCTCGTCAAGGAGTCGGCGTCCCGCCCCGACACGCCGGACAGCATCCGCGAGGCGATCGGAAAGGCCGAAGTGAATTTCGAAGGCCCGCTGGTCGACCAGCGCAAGGCGGTGCTCGCCGCTCTAGCCGAGGGCCGTCCTTCCCCGGTTGAGATCGGCACGCTGCGCCGGCAGGATACCGCCAGCCAGGGCTACATCGTCGATGCCGCGCTGGCCGCGGTGGACAGGATGGTCGTCCGCTCCGAATCGCAGGCCGCGCGCGCGACCCGCGACGCCATCATCGCCGGCCTGCTGGTGCTGGCCGCCGTGCTGCTGACCGTTGCCGGCCTGATCGTCGCCAAGCGCCGGGTCAGCGACCCGATCCGCTCGATGACGGAGGCGATGCGCCGTCTGGCCGACCGCGACATGGCGGTGGCGATCCCCGGCCTTGGCCGCGCCGACGAGATCGGCGGCATGGCGGCGACCGTCACCGTCTTCCGCGACAGCATGATCACCGCCGACCGTCTGGCGGCCGAGCAGGCCCGCGACCAGGCCGCCAAGGAGGCGCGGGCCGCCCGGCTGGAAGCGCTGATGCGCGATTTCGACGCCAAGGCGATGCACATCGTGGAGACCGTCGCATCGGCCGCGACCGAGATGCAGGGCACCGCCGGCGCCATGTCCACCACCGCGACCCAGGCGAGCGCGCAGGCGACCGCCGTCGCCGCGGCTTCCGAACAGGCGTCGGCCAATGTGCAGACGGTGGCATCTGCGACGGAGGAACTGTCGGCCTCCATCCTGGAGATCGGCCGTCAGATCGCCGCGTCCACCCGCATTTCGGGCGAGGCAGTGACCCAGGCCGAACGGACCAACAGCACCATGCGGATGCTGGTGGAGGCGGCCGACCAGATCGGCCATGTGGTGGAGATGATCAACACCATCGCGGCGCAAACCAATCTGCTGGCGCTGAACGCCACCATCGAAGCCGCGCGTGCGGGTGAGGCCGGAAAGGGCTTCGCCGTCGTGGCGGGCGAGGTGAAGGCGCTGGCCAGCCAGACCGCCCGCGCCACCGACGAGATCCAGGCCAAGGTGAAGGAGATCCAGCAGGCCACCGGCGGCGCCCAGGACGCCATCGCCGGCATCGGCCAGACCATCGGCCGTATCAGCGAGATCACCACCACCATCGCCGCCGCCATCGAGGAGCAGGGCGCGGCCACCCGCGACATCGCCGGCAATGTGACGGAGGCGGCGCGCGGCACCACCGAGGTCTCCTCCACCATCGTCGGCGTCAACCGGGCGGTGCTGGAAACCGGCTCCGCCGCGTCGGACGTGCTGGACGCCGCCAGCAGCCTCGCGCGCGAGGCCGAGACCCTGCGCGGCGAGGTGACCAGCTTCATCACCGCCGTTCGCGCGGCGTGACGCCCGCACCTGCAAGCCCAACTCTGGCCAGCATGGTTTCCTGCACCGCCATCACCGCCGCCCCGATCACCCCGGCGCTCTCGACCTCCGGCACATACTGGATGTCGAGATGCCGGGTGGAGAGGGCGAGCGAGCGCTGATAGACGCTCTGCCGGATCGAGGCCAGCAGCAGCGGCCCGATCCGCGCGACGCCGCCGCCGATGAAGATGTGCGAAGGGTTGAAGAAATTGACCACCGCCGCCAGCATCCGGCCGATATGGCCGCCGGCCTGCTGGACGATGGCATTGGCCGCCGCGTCGCCCGCCCGGCTGGCATTGCCGAGATCGACGGTGGTCAGCGTGCCGTTGCGCTCCAGCACCTCCATCAGCCGCGGGCTATCCCCGGCGCGTGCCGCGTCTTCCGCCATGCGGGCGATGGCCGGGCCGGCCGCCATCGCCTCGACGCAGCCGGCATTGCCGCAATGGCAGACCGGTCCGTGGGGATCGACGCAGATATGCCCGACGTCCCCCGCCGAACCGTCCCGTCCGCGATAGACCATGCCGTGGCAGATGATGCCGCAGCCGATGCCGGTGCCGATCTTGATGACCAGGAAGTTCTGAAGCTGTCCGCGCAGGCGCCAATGGGTGCCCAGCGCCATGATGTTCACGTCGTTGTCGACGAAGACCGGCGCGGCATACTCCTCCGCCAGACACTCCCTGATTGAAAACGTTTCCCACCCCGGCAGCAGCGGCGGGTTGACCAGCATGCCGCTGCCGAAGGCGACCGGTCCCGGCACGCCGACGCCAATGCCCAGCACCCGTGCCGGCCCGATCCCCAGACGTTCCCGCGCCTCGCGCAGCAGGTCGCGCACCCGCCCGAACACCGCTTCCGGGCCGTCGCGCACGTCCGCCTCCTCCGACCGGTGATCCAGCACCGTCATGTCTGGGGCGAGCAGCGCCACGTCGATGCTGGTTGCGCCTATGTCGATCCCGGCCAGCACCCCCATCCGGTGGCTCAGCCGCAGCACCTCCGGCCGCCGGCCGCCCGAAGACGGCTGCACCCCGCCCTCCTCGATCAGTTCGCGGCCGATCAGGCTGGAAATGGCGAGGTTGGCCTTGCTCTTGGAGAAGTCGACCGACGCCGCCAGTTCGCCGCGCGACAGCCCGCCCGCCCAGAACAGCCGCTCCAGCAGGGCGCGCTCGCCGTCCGACAGACGTTGCCAGTCAACCATTGAGGCGTGCCTTTCTGAGTCTTGCGGGGTTAGACCCCCACCTAACCTCCCCCGCTGGGCGGGGGAGGGACTGCCGCTGCCTTTCCGAACAAGCACTTGCTCCCTCCCCTGCCCGGCGGGGGAGGGTTGGGGTGGGGGCAATCGGAGCCAACACCACCCCATCCCTACCACACCCACCCCACTTTTGCCAAATTATGTTCAAAGTCGTCCATTGTCTGTCCAAAGCTCCGGGCTTACCATCCGCCTAACTGACGAAGCGGCGTCTTGCGGGACGACACGCTCCGCAATGGGAGAAACGTCATGGACGGCATCCGCCCCGCCGCAGGCTTGCGGCCGGTGGAATGGCCGTCAGGGGGTGCGGAGCCATGAGCCTGCATGTCGCCTTCGACGGCATCACCAAGGAATTCGGTTCCGTGCGCGTCCTGCACGGCGTCGGCTTCGACCTGCATCCCGGCCGGGTGCATGGGCTGCTGGGCGAGAATGGCGCCGGCAAATCGACGCTGATGAAGATCCTCGCCGGCTATCACGCGCCGACCTCCGGCACGCTGAGCATCGACGGCGAGCCGGTGACGTTCAGAAGCTCCCGGGACGCCGAGAAACGCGGGATCGTGCTGATCCACCAGGAACTCAGCCTCGCCGACGACCTCACCGTCGCCCAGAACATGTTCCTCGGCCACGAGATCAAGCGCGGCTGGCTGCTCGACGACCGCGCGATGCGCGCGCAGGCGGCCGAGGCCCTGCGTCAGGTCGGCTTCGACCGCGATCCCGACACCAAGGTCGGTGACCTGATCGTCGCCGAAAAGCAGCTGGTGGAAATCGCCAAGGCGCAGCTGCGCAACGCCCGCCTGCTGATCATGGACGAACCGACCGCCAGCCTGACCCCGTCGGAATGCGACCGGCTGTTCGCTCTGATCGGCCGGCTGCGCCGGGACGGCGTCACCATCGTCTACATCTCCCACAAGCTGGACGAGGTGGAGCGCATCACCGACGAGGTGATCGTGATGCGTGACGGCCGCTTCGTCGCCCGCGCTCCCACGGCCGAAACGCCGCGCCAGCGCATGGCGACGCTGATGGTCGGGCGCGAGCTGACCGACATGTTCCCGGAGAAACGCTTCCCGCCGTCCGCGGGCAAGCCGCTGATGGCGGTGCGCGGCCTGACCGTTCCCGGCTGGGCGGAGGATGTCGGCTTCGACCTTCAGCCCGGCGAGATCCTGGGCTTCGCCGGTCTGGTCGGCGCCGGCCGCACCGAATTGTTCGAGGGCATCCTGGGCCTGCGCCCGCGCAGCGCCGGAACCATCGAGATCGACGGCCGCCCTGTCCGTTTGCGCACCCCGCGCGAGGCGATGCGCAACGGCCTGACCTATCTCAGCGAGGACCGCAAGGGCAAGGGCCTGCATGTCGGCATGAGCCTGCGCGACAACCTGACCCTGATGACGCTGCGCCACCATGCCCACCCGCTGCTGTCGCCGGCGTCGGAGGACCGGGCGCTGGAGCATGCCGTGGCGTCTTTCGGCATCCGCGGCGATCCGGGGGGCGCCGCGTCCTCGCTGTCCGGCGGCAACCAGCAGAAGCTGGCCATCGCCAAGTTCCTGGAGCCGGACCCGCGCGTCTTCGTGCTGGACGAACCGACGCGCGGCGTCGATGTCGGCGCCAAGCGGGACATCTATTTCCTGATCGCGCGTCTGGCCGCCGAAGGGCGCGGCGTGATCGTCATTTCATCGGAACTGATCGAACTGATCGGGCTCTGCCACCGGGTGATCGTGATGCGCGGGCGGCGGGTGACCGCGACCGTGCCCGCCGACCGGCTCAGCGAAGAGGAGTTGATTGCCCATGCCATCGGGACAGATGCCAGCGGGACCGACATCAGCACCCACACCCGCAACTGAGGTCCGTGCCGTGTCCGCAGGCAAGCCGGCGCGCCGTTTCGACCCGCACCGCTTCGGCCCGGTCGTCGGGCTGGTGCTGCTGCTGGTGATCGGCACGGCGCTGAACCCCGATTTCGCCACCTGGGGCAACCTGATGAACGTGCTGACCCGCACTGCCTTCATCGGGATCATCTCCATCGGCATGTGCTTCGTCATCATCTCCGGCGGCATCGACCTGTCGGTCGGGTCGATGGCGGCGCTGATTGCCGGCAGCATGATCCTGGTGATGAACGCGGTCGCCGCGTCGGTCGGCTCGCCGGTCGCGGTGGTGGCGCTCGGCGTCCTGTTCGCGCTGCTGCTGGGCGGCGGTTTCGGGCTGGCGCACGGATATCTGATCACGCGCGGCCGGATCGAGCCCTTCATCGTCACGCTGGGCACGCTCGGCATCTTCCGCGCGGTGCTGACCTGGCTGGCCGACGGCGGCGCCATCACGCTGGACAACGACCTGTCCGACGCCTACGGCCCGGTCTATTACGGCAGCCTGCTGGGCATCCCGGTTCCGGTCTGGGTCTTCCTGGCCGTGTCGGCGGCGGGGGCCGTGCTGCTGAACCGCACCGCCTTCGGCCGCTATGTCCAGGCCATCGGCTCCAACGAGCAGGTGGCGCGTTTCGCCGCGGTGGATGTCGACCGGGTGAAGCTGCTGACCTACGGCCTGCTCGGCGTCTGCGTCGGCATCGCCACCGTGCTCTATGTGCCGCGCCTGGGATCGGCCTCCCCCACCACCGGGCTGCTGTGGGAGCTGGAGGCCATCGCCGCGGTGATCGTCGGCGGCACCTCCTTCAAGGGGGGACAGGGCCGGATCGCCGGGACGGTGATCGGTGCGATTCTGCTGTCGGTCATCAGCAACATCCTGAACCTGACCAGCATCATCAGCGTCTATCTGAACGCGGCGGTCCAGGGCTGCGTCATCATCGCCGTCGCCTTCCTGCAGCGCCGGCGCCCCTAAAAAACGATAAGGAGGAGAAACGTCATGTCGGAAGTTGCGCGTTACACTCGTCGTGTTGTGCTGGGCGCCGGCCTTGCCATGGCGGCGACCGTGGCCCTCGGCGGCGGCTTCGCCCTTGCGGCTGAGACGGTGAAGCTGGGCGTCAGCATCCCGGCCGCCACCCACGGCTTCACCGGCGGCATCGTCTGGTGGGCCAACCAGGCGAAGGCGGAGCTGGAAAAGGCCCATCCCAACCTGAAGATCACCGTCAAGACCGCCAGCGGCGCGCCGCAACAGGCGAACCAGCTTCAGGATCTGGTGACGGTGACCGGGATCGACTCACTGGTCATCTTCCCCTTCGAATCCGCCGCCCTGACCCAGCCGGTGATGCAGGCCAAGAAGAAGGGCGTCTATGTCACCGTCGTCGACCGCGGCCTGACCGACACCAGCGCGCAGGACGCCTACATCGCCGGCGACAACACCGCCTTCGGCCGCATCCCCGCCGAATACATCGCCAAGAAATACAACGGCAAGGCCAACATCGTGGCGCTCCGCGGCATCCCGACCACGCTCGACAACGAGCGGTGGGAGGCCTTCACCGGCGTGCTGAAGCAGTATCCCGACATCAAGATCCTCGACGCCAAATACGCCAACTGGAACCGTGACGACGCCTTCAAGGTGACGCAGGACTTCCTGACCCGCTTCAAGGACATCGACGTCATCTGGGCCGCCGACGACGACATGGCCTTCGGCGTGCTGAAGGCCATCGAGCAGGCCAAGCGCACCGACATCAAGGAGGTGTTCGGCGGCGCCGGGTCCAAGACGATGGTGAAGACCATCATGGACGGCTCCAACCCGCTGATCCACGCCGACGTGTCCTATTCGCCGAAGTTCATCTACGACGCCATCAAGATGACCGCCGAAGCCCGCCTGAAGGGCGACAAGCTGCCGGCGACCTACATCATCCCGTCGTCGCTGATCACCAAGGAGAACGCCAAGGAGTTCTACTTCCCGGATTCGCCGTACTGATTCTTGGCAGAGTTAGACCCCCACCTATCCTCCCCCGCTGGGCGGGGGAGGGACTGCCGCTCCTCTCCCGCCAAAGCACTTGTTCCCTCCCCCGCGAGAGCGGGGGAGGGTTAGGGTGGGGGCAAGTGGCCGCACCTCCCCCCATCAGGGAGCCCAAACCCATGAAGACCATCAAAGGCCCCGCGATTTTCCTCGCCCAGTTCGCGGGCGACGCGGCCCCCTTCAATTCGCTGGACTCCATCGCCCGCTGGGCCGCCGGCCTCGGCTTCAAGGGCGTGCAGATCCCCAGTTGGGACCGCCGCCTGTTCGACCTGCAGAAAGCCGCGACAAGCCGCACTTATTGCGACGAGGTCAAGGGCACGCTGGCCGATGCCGGCGTCGAACTGACCGAGCTGTCCACCCACCTGCAGGGCCAGCTGGTCGCCGTCCACCCCGCCTACGATGCGCTCTACGACGGCTTCGCCCCGGTGGAAGTCCACGGCCGCCCCGACGCGCGCCAAGCCTGGGCGGTCGAACAATTGCACCTCGCCGCCAAGGCATCCGCCAACCTCGGCCTGACCGCCCATGCCACCTTCTCCGGCGCGCTGGCCTGGCCCTACCTCTACCCCTGGCCGCAGCGTCCGCCGGGCCTGATCGAAACCGCCTTCGACGAACTGGCCAAGCGCTGGCGCCCGATCCTCGACGCCTTCGACGAGGCCGGCTGCGATCTCTGCTACGAGATCCACCCCGGCGAGGACCTGTTCGACGGCACCAGCTTCCAGATGTTCCTCGACCGCGTCGGCGGGCATCAGCGCTGCAACATCCTGTACGATCCCAGCCATTTCGTCCTGCAGCAGCTGGACTATCTCGGCTACATCGACGTCTTCCGCGACCGCATCCGCATGTTCCACGTCAAGGATGCGGAGTTCAATCCGACCCCCTGGCAGGGCGTCTATTCCGGCTATGCGCCGTGGAAGGACCGGGCCGGGCGCTTCCGCTCGCTGGGCGACGGTCAGGTCGATTTCCGCGGCATCTTCTCCAAGCTGACCCAGTACGGCTTCGACGGCTGGGCGGTGCTGGAATGGGAATGCTGCATCAAGCATCCGGAGCAGGGAGCCGCCGAAGGCGCCCGCTTCATCCAGGACCACATCATCCGCGTCACCGACCGCGCCTTCGACGATTTCGCCGATGCCGGCACCGACGATGCGGCCAACCGCCGGATTCTCGGTCTGGGGAAAGGGGCAGCATGAGCGCGGATCACTCGCCTACCCCCGCAAGGCGCCTGAGGCTTGGCATGGTCGGCGGCGGCCAGGGCGCCTTCATCGGCGCCGTCCACCGCATCGCCGCCCGCATCGACGACCGCTATGAACTGGTCGCCGGCGCCCTGTCCTCCGATCCGGAGCGGGCGCGGGCCAGCGGGGCGGAGCTGTTCCTGGCGCCCGACCGCTGCTACGACGACTTCCACGCCATGGCGAAAGCCGAGGCCGCCCGCCCCGACGGCATCGACGCCGTCGCCATCGTCACGCCCAACCACCTGCATCACCCTGCCGCCAAGGCCTTTCTCGAGGCCGGCATCCACGTCATCTGCGACAAGCCGCTGGTCCACACGGTGGCGGAGGCGGAGGAACTGGCGGCCTTGGTGCGCAGCCGCGACCTTGTCTTCGTGCTGACCCACAATTACAGCGGCTATCCGATGATTCGGCAGGCCCGCGCCATGGTGGCGTCCGGCATGCTGGGCCGCATCCGCGTGGTTCAGGCCGAATATGCCCAGGACTGGCTGGCGACCGACCTGGAGGCCAGCGGCCAGAAGCAGGCGTCCTGGCGCACCGATCCGGCGCGGAGCGGCATCGCCGGCTGCATCGGCGACATCGGCACCCACGCCTTCCATCTCGCCGAGTTCGTCACCGGCCTCACCTGCACCGACCTCGCCGCCGACCTGACCGCCTTCGTCCCCAACCGGCGGCTGGACGACAACGCCCACATCATGATGCGCTTCGACGGCGGCGCCCGCGGCATGCTGTGGGCGACCCAGGTCTGCCCCGGCACCACCAACGGCCTGCGCCTGCGCGTCTTCGGCGAGGCCGGCGGCCTGGAATGGCAGCAGGAACAGCCCAACGAGCTGCGCTTCACCCCGCTCGGCGAACCGACCCGCACCCTGCTGCGTGCCGGCGCCGGCAGCCTGCCGGCGGCGAGCAGCATCGCCCGCACCCCGGCCGGCCATCCGGAAGGCTATCTGGAAGGCTTCGCCCAGATCTACCGCGACGCCGCCGACCGCATCGCCGCCCGCCTGGACGGCCGCCCGGCCCCGGCCGACGTGCCGTTGCCGACGGTTGAGGACGGCGTGCGCGGCGTGCGCTTCATCCACGGCGCGGTGGAGTCCAGCCGGCGCAATGCCGCGTGGGTTTCGTTGGCGGATTAATTCCCTCTCCCGTACCAAATCCCCCTCTCCCCCCCGGGGAGAGGGTCGGGGTGAGGGGGCGCACCGCGTGGCTTTGCAAGAAATGCAAGGCGCCGCACATCCCCCTGATCCTCCTAATGCGACCCCCTCACCCTAACCCTCTCCCCGCTTTCGGCGGATCTTCGATCCGCCTGTCGCGTCAGCGCAAACGAAGTTTGCGCGTGAGCGGGGGGAGAGGGGATAATGCGCAGAACCGGCAAAAGCCGTTCCGAAGAGGCAATCACCCTCTCCGCGCATTCCGTACCATCCGTTCATCAAGACAGCCGGCGCCGGTCCAGCCCGCCCGGTCCTGAACGGACTACGCATGACCACCCACGATTTCCATCCCTCCCGCCGGACGGTCCTCTCCGGCAGCGCCGCCCTCGCCGTTGCGGGCAGCGGCCTGCTGGGCGCGATTCCGGGCACCGCCGCCGCGGCCGAGAAGACGGCCACCCGTCAAGACCCGACCAAAGGAACGAAACCGATGCTCCAGGGCAGCCACGTCACCACCAAGGACGGCGTCCAGATCTACGTCAAGCAGTGGGGTCCGCAGACCGGCCAGCCGGTGGTCTTCAGCCATGGCTGGCCGCTGACCGGCGACGCCTTCGAAGACCAGATGATGTTCCTGGCCCAGCACGGCTACCGCACCATCGCCCATGACCGCCGCGGCCATGGCCGGTCGTCGCAGCCGGGCTTCGGCAACGATCTCGACCATTACGCCGACGATCTGGCCGCCGTGACCGAGGCGCTGGACCTGAAGAACGCCGTCCATGTCGGCCACTCCACCGGCGGCGGCGAGGTCGCCCGCTACATCGGCCGTCACGGCGTGTCGCGCGTCGCCAAGGCCGCCCTGATCGGCGCCATCCCGCCAATCATGGTCAAGACCGACTGGAACCCCGACGGCGTGCCGATGGAGGTGTTCGACGGCATCCGCGCCGGCGTGAAGGCCGACCGCTCGCAGTTCTTCAAGGACCTCGCCCTCCCCTTCTACGGCTTCAACCGTCCGGGCGCCAAGGTTTCGCAGGGCGCGGTCGACAGCTTCTGGATGCAGGGCATGATGGGCGGCCTGCTGGCCGAGTACGAGTGCGTCAAGGCCTTCTCCGAGACCGACCAGCGCGAAGACCTGAAGAAGATGATCGTCCCGACGCTGGTCCTGCACGGCGACGATGACCAGATCGTCCCGATCGCCACCTCCGCCAAGGCCGCCGTCAAGCTGCTGCCGAAGGGCACGCTCAAGGTCGTCGCCGGCGCCCCGCACGGCCTGTGCACCACGCACAAGGACATCGTGAACGAGGAACTGCTGGCCTTCCTCCGCGCCTGATCCCCATCTTTGTCCCATTACATGCAACAGTCATGTTCCATTGCACGTGATTGTTCGACCGGACTCCACCATGGCAAGGTCCCTGTCAGACGGCGCCGACGACGCACCGGCGGCAGGCGGCCCAATCCTTCAGAAACCCACACGGAACAGGAAACGATCATGACCTTCCCGGCCAAGTCGCTCATCAACGCCGACGACACCGCCTTCATCTTCATCGATCACCAGCCGCAGATGTCCTTCGGCGTGGTCAACATCGACCGCCAGCAGCTGAAGAACAACACGGTGGCTCTGGCCAAGACCGCCAAGCTGTTCGGCGCCCCGACCATCCTGACCGCCGTCGAGACCGAGAGCTTCTCCGGCTACATCTGGCCGGAGCTGATGGACGTCCTGAAGCAGGACCCGATCGAGCGCACCTCGATGAACAGCTGGGATTCGGAAGAGCTGGTGGCCGCCGTCAAGGCGACGGGCAAGAAGAAGCTGGTCATCGCCGCGCTGTGGACCGAGGCCTGCCTGCTGTTCCCAACGCTGTGCGCCATCGAGGAAGGCTTCGAGGTCTACATCGTCACCGACGCCTCGGGCGGCACCTCGCAGGAAGCCCACGACGCCGCCATCCGCCGCATGGAGCAGGCCGGCGCCCATTCCATCACCTCGGTCAACGTTCTGCTGGAACTGCAGCGCGACTGGGCCAAGCGCGGCACCTATGACGGCGTGATGAACATCGTTCGCGAGCATTTCGGCGCCTACGGCATGGGCGTCGATTACGCCTACACCATGGTCCACAAGGCCCCGCAGCGCGGCGAGTTCGCCCACAAGGTGACCGGCGCCGCCGCCCACGAGCACGCCTGACGAACACGCCTGACGAGCAAGCCTGACGACCACACCGGCGCCCGTTCAGTGCGGGCGTCGGTCCCCCAGTTTAGAGCGGGAGACGGCACGATGATGCCCTATCTTCTTTCGGCCGGCGCCGGCATCCTGGTCGGCGTGATCTATGCGCTGCTCGGAGTCCGGTCTCCGGCGCCGCCGACCATCGCCCTGATCGGTCTGCTCGGCATGCTGGTGGGCGAACAGGTGGTGCCGGTCGTCAAGCGGCTGGTGGCCGGCGAGCCGGTGCTCGCCTTCATCCAAACCGATTGCGCCCGCCATGTCCTGGGGCCGCATGTCGCCGCCGAACCG
Organism: Azospirillum sp. B2RO_4; assembly: GCF_051124815.1. NCBI lineage: Bacteria > Pseudomonadati > Pseudomonadota > Alphaproteobacteria > Rhodospirillales > Azospirillaceae > Azospirillum > Azospirillum sp. B2RO_4. The sequence goes on from NZ_CP118486.1 coordinate 238,790, forward strand.
CCGCAGGTCGCCAAGGCCGAGACCGGCGGCGGGGAAAAGGCGTGAAGCGCCGCCGCGTCGCTGCTGGCATCGATGCCACTCTCCACCCTCGCGTCCAGATCCGGGAATGCCGCCATGCCGAACACCGCACCCACCGGTGACCTGATCCTCGTCAACGCCAAGGTCACCACGCTCGACCGCGCCAACCCGCAGGCCGGCGCCATCGCCATCCGCGACGGCCGCTTCCTCGCCGTCGGCACGGAGGCCGAGGTGCGCGCCGCGGCGCCCCAGGCGACTGTGATCGACGCCAAGGGCCGGCGCGTGATCCCCGGGCTGATCGACAGCCACATGCACATCATCCGCGGTGGCCTGAACTACAACATGGAGCTGCGCTGGGACGGCGTGCCGAGCCTCGCCGACGCCATGGCGATGCTGAAGCAGCAGGCGGCCGTCACCCCGGCGCCGCAATGGGTCCGCGTCGTCGGCGGCTTCACCGAATACCAGTTCGCCGAAAAGCGCCTGCCGACCATCGAGGAGCTGAACGCCGCCGCCCCCGACACGCCGGTCTTCATCCTGCACCTCTACGACCGCGCCCTGCTGAACGCCGCGGCCCTGCGCGCCGTCGGCTACACCAAGGACACCCAGAATCCGCCGGGCGGCGAAATCGTGCGCGACGCCGCCGGCAACCCGACCGGCCTGCTGCTGGCCCAGCCCAACGCGACGATCCTCTATTCGACGCTGGCCAAGGGCCCCAAGCTGCCGCCCGAGTATCAGCTGAACTCCACCCGCCATTTCATGCGCGAGATGAACCGGCTGGGCGTGACCGGGGTGATCGACGCCGGCGGCGGCTTCCAGAACTATCCCGACGATTACGCCATCATCGAAAAGCTGCATGCCGACGGCGAACTGACCCTGCGCATCAGCTACAACCTGTTCACCCAGAAGCCGAAGGAGGAGTTGGCCGACTTCGCCGGCTGGGCGTCGAAGGTCAAGCCCGGCGATGGCGACGACAGCTACCGCCACAACGGCGCCGGCGAGATGCTGGTCTATTCCGCCGCCGACTTCGAGGATTTCCGCGTCGCCCGCCCGGACATGCCGCCGAACATGGAAGGCGATCTGGAGCCGGTGATCCGCCTGCTGGCCGAGAACCGCTGGCCCTGGCGCCTGCACGCCACCTACGACCAGACCATCAGCCGCGCGCTCGACGTGTTCGAGACGGTCAACCGCGACATCCCCTTCGACGGTCTGCATTGGTTCTTCGACCATGCCGAGACGATCAGCGACCGCAACATCGACCGCATTGCCGCGCTCGGCGGCGGCATCGCCGTCCAGCACCGCATGGCCTATCAGGGCGAATATTTCGTCGAGCGCTATGGCACCAAGGCGGCTGAACGCACCCCGCCGATTGCGAAGATGATGGCGGCGGGCGTGCCGGTCGGCGCCGGCACCGACGCCACCCGCGTTGCCAGCTACAACCCGTGGGTCTCGCTGTCCTGGCTGGTGACCGGCAAGACGGTTGGCGGCCTCGGCCTCTATCCCCAGGCCAACCTGATGGACCGCGAAACCGCTCTGCGCCTGTGGACGGAGGCCAACACCTGGTTCTCCAACGAGCAGGGCAAGAAGGGCCAGATCAAGGCCGGTCAGTTGGCCGACCTCGCCGTGCTGTCCGACGACTTCTTCTCGGTTTCGGCGGACCGCATCGCCCACCTGAACTCGGTCCTGACCATCCTTGGCGGCGCCGTGGTGCATGGCGAGGGCGATTACGGCCCACTGGCGCCGCAACTGCCCAAGCCGATGCCGGACTGGTCGCCGGTGCGCACCTTCGGTGGCTATTACAAGTCAGCCGATGCCGGTTCGGGCGACCAGCGCAGGGCGCTCGCCTCGGCCTGCGGCTGCGCCACCGGCTGCGGCGTCCACGGCCACGACCACGCCGCCGCCTACGCTGCGGACGTGCCCGCTGCCGACGTGCAATCCTTCTGGGGCGCCTTGGGCTGCGGCTGCTGGGCAGTGTAAGGCGCCTGCTCTTCCCTCACCCTGACCCTCTCACCCCCGGGGAGAGGGTCAGGGTGAGGGGGAGGCTCCGCAGGATTTCACCAAAGGTCCCGCCACGCATCCCCCTCACCCTCCCCGACTTCAGCAAGATAGATCGGCTCGCCATGACCCTCCGCTCCTTCGAACGCCCGGCAGAGCGCATCGTCGACCGCATCCTCGACTGGGACGGCACATGGCTGATTGCCCGTCTGGCGCTGGTGGGTGCCTACCTTCTCGGCGGACTGGTGAAGCTGACCGACTGGCCGGGCGCCGTCGCCGAACAGGCGCATTTCGGCCTCACCCCGCCGGCTCTGTGGGCGGCGCTGACCATCCTGGTCGAACTGGTCGGCCCGCTGCTGATCCTGCTGGACCGCGCGCTCTGGCTGGGCGCCGGCGCGCTCGGCGTCTTCACCGTTCTGGCCGCGCTGATCGCCAATGATTTCTGGACCATGGCGGGCCAAGAGCGCTTCATGGCGACCAACGCCTTCTTCGAGCATATCGGGCTGGTCGGCGGCTTCGCCCTGGCGGCAATCGTCTCGCGGATGCGCCGCCGCCTCGGCCCGAACGACTGAACGAGGGAAAGCACCATGGCTCCGCCCGCCTCCCAGCCGATCGCCGCCCCGCTGCCCTGGCTGCTGATGCTGCTGTCGGTGACGACCGGTCTGGTCGACGCCACCAGCGTGCTCGGCCTCGACAAGGTGTTCACCGCCAACATGACCGGCAACATCGTCTTTCTCGGCTTCGCCGCCGCCGGCACGCCGGGCTTCGACGTCGCCCCCTATCTGACGGCGATCAGCGCCTTCCTGGTCGGCGCGCTGATCGCCGGCCGCACCGGCAAGGCCCATGCCGGCCGGCCGCTGCGCCGCTGGCTGCTGAAGGCCGCCGCCATCGAGGCCGGGCTGCTGTGGTTGGGCGCCCTGCTGGCATGGCTGCGCCAGGGCGGAGACGTATCGCCGGCCAGCTTCTACGGCATCATCCTGCTGACCGCGCTGGCGATGGGCTTCCGCAACGCGACGATCCGCCAGTTGAAGGTGCCCGACCTGACCACCACGGTGCTGACCCTGACGCTGACCGGTCTGGCCGCCGATTCCCGGCTGGCGGGCGGAGCCGACACCAACTGGATCCGCCGCATCGGCAGCGTCGTCGCCATCTTCATCGGCGCCGCCATCGGTGCCGCGCTGGTGGCGCACAGCGGCCTCGCCGCGCCGCTGCTGCTTGCCGGCGCGCTGGGGCTGGTCGGCACCGCCGCCTGCGCCCTGCATCCCGCCGCCACCACCCCGGCCGCCGCCTGATCCCCTCAAGCCCTTTCCGGCGCGTGAAAGGGAGGTGTTACGCCGCCTCCCCCACCGGGGCCGGTTTCGCCGCGCGCAGGATCATGCCGAACAGGTCACGCGGCTCGTCCGGGTCGGCCAGCATGTCCAGATTCTCGTAGAAGCCGGTCCCCGCCACCTTGTCGCGGACATAGCGCAGGGCGGAAAAGTCCTCCGTCGCGAAACCCACCGAATCGAACAGCGTGATCTGCCGCGCATCGCGCCGTCCGACCGCCTGCCCGCTCATCACCGTCCACAGCTCCGTCACCGGATGGTCGGGGGCCAGCTGCTGGATTTCGCCCTCGATCCGCGTCTGCGGCGGATATTCGACGAAGATGTCGGAGCGCAGCAGGATGTCGCGGTGCAGCTCCGTCTTGCCGGGGCAGTCGCCGCCAACCGCGTTGATGTGCACGCCGGCCCCGACCATGTTGTCGGTCAGGATGGTGGCATACTGCTTGTCGGCGGTGACGGTGGTGATGATCTGCGCGCCCTCCACCGCCTCTTCGGTCGATTTGCAGGCGGTGATCTCGAAGCCCTGGTCGCGCAGGTTGCGCACGCATTTCTGCGTCGCCGCCGGGTCGATGTCGTAAAGCCGCAATTTCCGGATCCCCAGCAGCGCCTTGAAGGCCAGCGCCTGGAACTCCGCCTGCGCGCCGTTGCCGATGATCGCCATGCAGGCCGCATCCTTCGGCGCCAGATGCTTGGCGGCGACGGCCGAGGTGGCGGCGGTGCGCAGCGCCGTCAGGATGGTCATCTCCGTCATCAGCACCGGATAGCCGTTGCCGACATCGGCCAGTACGCCGAAGGCGGTGACGGTCTGGCGCCCTTCCCGCGTGTTCTTCGGATGGCCGTTCACATACTTGAAGCCATAGGTGCGGCCGTCGCTGGTCGGCATCAGCTCGATCACGCCTTCCGCGCTGTGGGAGGCGACCCGCGGCGTCTTGTCGAAGCTCTCCCAGCGGCGGAAATCCTCCTCCACATAGTCGGACAGCTCGGTCAGGAAGCGCTCCACGCCGATGTGCAGCACCAGCTTCATCATGTGATCGACGCTGACGAAGGGAACGAGGTTCAGGTTCGGGATCATGGTCGGACGCTCCAGTCGATCAAAAGCTGCGGGTGGGATAGTCGAGGACGCGGCGCCCCATCAGGCTGGCCAGCAGTTCCACCATCAGGGTGGCGGTCCGGCCGCGCTCGTCCAGGAAGGGGTTCAGCTCCACCAGATCGACGCTGCTGACCAGACCGGTGTCGTGCAGCATCTCCATGACCAGATGCGCCTCGCGGAAGGTGGCGCCGCCGGGAACCGTGGTGCCGACGCCGGGCGCGATGCCGGGATCGAGGAAATCGACGTCCAGGCTGACATGCAGCAGCCCGTCCGCCTCCACCACCCGCTGCAGGAACGGGCGCAGCAGGGCAACGATGCCGTGCTCGTCGATCTTGCGCATGTCATGGACGGTGATGCCGGAGGTCTCCAACGCCCGCCGTTCGGCCGGATCGACGCTGCGGATACCCATCATGCAGACATTGTGCGGGTCGAGCCGGGCCGGCGGCGGTGGGAAATAGCCGTCGAAGCCGGCCCGGCCGGTGGCATAGGCCATCGGCACGCCATGCAGATTGCCGCTCTCCGTCGTCTCCAGCGTGTGGAAATCCGGATGGGCATCCAGCCACAGCACGAACAACGGACGGCGCATCTCGGCGGCGCGCTGCGCCAGCCCGGTCAGGGTGCCGGCGGCAAGGCTGTGGTCGCCGCCCATGAAGACCGGCATGGCATCATCACCGGCACTCGCCTCGTAGGCCACCTGGGTCAGCGCCGCGGTCCAGCCCGCCACCTCCGGCAGGAATTTCAGCGCGGCGTTGCCATGCGTCATCGGCCGCTGCGGCAGCGGCGCCACATTGCCGAGGTCGGTGACGCTGTGGCCCAGATCCGACAGCGCCTTGGCGATGCCGGCCGTACGGTAGGCGCTGGGCCCCATTTCGCAACCCAGCCGCCCCGCCCCGTCCTGCACCGGCACGCCGACCAGCCGGCACTGCTTCGTCTTTGTCATCTGGTAGGACATTGTTCGGTCTCTTGCCTGTTCCTTCCACCAGCAAACCACAGGAATCCGGCGAAACGGACAGGGCAATTTGACAAATGTCTCCATCTCTCCTACCAAACTGAACAGCCAAGCCTTCCAAAATGCCGGCAACCTGAGACCATGACGCTCGACCAGCTCGATGAGAAGCTCATCACCCTGCTGCGCCATGACGGCCGCCGCAGCATCTCCGACCTCGCCATCGAACTGGGCGTCTCGCGGGCGACGGTGCGCTCGCGGATGGAGCGGCTGGAAAGCTCCGGCATCATCACCGGCTACACCGTGATCCTGCGCGCCGACACGGTGGAGGCGCCGGTGCGCGGCATCATGCTGATCGAGGTGGAGGGGCAGGCGACCGACCGCGTGGTGCGGACGCTCAGCGGCTTCCCCGAGATCATGGAGATCCACAGCACCAACGGACGCTGGGACCTGATCGTCGAGTTGTCGGCCGGCAGCCTGCCGGAATTCGACGGAGTGCTGCGCCGCATCCGGCTGATCCCCGGCATCACCACCAGCGAGACGAATCTTCTGCTGAACACCCCGCGCAGCACCCGCGCCCGGCTGTAAGCCGCCGTCGACTTGTCATTTCGCGTAGGGCGGCATGAGGCGCGGCATTCATGCTATCCTGCCGCCCGACCTCGACTGCACCAGCCACCGGACGACATGACCACCGCCGTCAGCGACCAGGACCGCCTGATCCCCACCCCCGCCGGCCGTCTCTATGTGAAGGACTGGACCCCGGAAACCGGGACCGCCGGCACTCTCCCGCCGATCCTGCTGTTCCACGATTCGCTGGGCTGCGTCGATCTGTGGCGCAGCTTTCCGGCCAGCCTTGCCGCCGCGACGGCGCGGCGGGTCGTCGCCTATGACCGGCTCGGCTTCGGGCGTTCCGATCCCCATCCCGGCGCCCTGCCCCGCGATTTCGTCGCGGCCGAGGCGCGGGAGGTCGCTCCCCTGCTGCTCGACCATCTCGGCATCGGCGATTTCATCGCCTGCGGCCACAGCGTCGGCGGCGGCATGGCGGTGGAGACGGCGGCGCGCTTCCCCGCGCGCTGCCGGGCGCTGGTGACCATCGCCGCCCAGGCCTTCGTCGAGGACCGCACGCTCGACGGCATCCGCGTGGCGAAGCAGGGCTTCCAGGATCCGGCGCAACTCGCCCGGCTGGCGAGATACCAGGGCGACAAGGCGCGCTGGGCGGTCGATGCCTGGACCGAGACATGGCTGTCCGCCGCCTTCGCCGACTGGACCCTGGACACGCCGCTGTCGCAGGTCCGCTGCCCGGTGCTGGCACTGCACGGCGACCGCGACGAATACGGGTCGGCCGAGCACCCCGCCCGCATCGCCGCCGGACGCGGCACCGTCCGCCTTCTGCCCGACACCGGCCACGTCCCCCACCGCGAATGCGAGGACGAGGTCGTCGAAGCGATCCGGGCCTTCCTTTCGAAACCCTGACGCCGCCTGACCTATCCGGCCGGGCCGGCGCCCGCCACGCAGTCGCGCTCGACCCGGAGTGCCGCGAGCTTCGATTCCAGCTTGCCGATCTTGCGGTCGAGCTTGCGCAGGCGCTTGCGCTGCGCCTTCCCCTCGGCCGGGTCGGCCTGAGCTTTCCTGCCCAGTTGTGCGATCCTGTCGTTGATCGCCATTTTGGCGGCGTCGCTCAACCGCTTCCAGCCCTTCACCTCCGCCTTGGTGCGGTGGCAGCCCAGGCAGGCACCGTCGCCACCGAACCGGCAGAGTCCGATGCAGGGGTTGTCCGTCGCCCTGCCAAACCTGTCCTTCTTTCCGCGCATCTGTCCTGTCGCATGGCCGTCTCCAGTCGCAGACAATGTGCGCCGTAAATCCGGCGCGGCAATGGTGGCTGATGAGGCTGCAAGCCCATACAATTTTGGCGCTTGCCGTCGAATGAACCGATTGCATGCACGCCCCCTTATCGAAGCCGTGAACTCCTTGCGTCAAACCGCCGCATGGGCGGACATCCGGCCCCTTTGTCCGTACAATGCGCTTGAGCAATCCGTACGAATGATCCATACAAGGCACATCGCCGGAGGGTCGCTGCTCCATACGCCTGTCAGGCGCGGGCAGGCGGCCGGACGGCATCTTCGTGCCAGGTGATCCATGCCCAGCGATGCGCCCACCGTCACCCGCCGGCCGGACCATGCGACCGTTCCGCCGGAGCAGGCCCCAGGTCCGGCCCCAGCGCCGGCCTACGCCCCCCACCGCAAGATCCATCCCAAGGCGGTGCGCGGGCGATACCGGCGCGTGAAGACGCTGTTGGGCGTGGTCCTGCTGGTGCTGTTCGCCGTCATCCCCTGGCTGCGCTGGGATCGTGGGCCGGGTCTGCCGGATCAGGCGGTGCTGTTCGACCTGGGCAGCCAGCGCTTCTACATCTTCGCCCTGCAGCTGTGGCCGCAGCATGTCTATTACATCACCGGCGTGATGATTCTGGCCGCCATCGGCCTGTTCCTGGCGACCGCGCTCGGCGGCCGGGTCTGGTGCGGCTTCACCTGTCCGCAGACAGTGTGGACCGACCTGTTCGTCTGGGTGGAGCGGCGGGTGGAGGGCGACCGCGGCGACCGCATCCGCCTCGACCGGCACCCCTGGACCACGGGCTGGCTGGCGAAGAAGACGGTCAAGCATGCGGCGTGGCTGGCGGTCTCGCTGGTCACCGGCTTCCTCGGCATCGCCTATCTGACCGACGCGCCGACGCTGGCGGTCGACCTGCTGCGTTTCGACGCCTCGGCGCTCGCCGCCGGGTCGATCCTGTTCATCGCCGCCTGCACCTATGCGATGGCCGGCTTCATGCGCGAACAGATGTGCTTCTACGTCTGCCCCTGGCCGCGCATCCAGGCCGCCATGCTGGACGAGGACAGTCTGGTCGTCACCTATCAGGACTGGCGCGGCGAGGGACGCGCGCCGCTGCGCAAGAACGAGGGCTGGGATGCCCGCACCCACCAGGGCCATGGCGACTGCATCGACTGCGGGCAATGCGTCCAGGTCTGCCCGACCGGCATCGACATCCGCGACGGCATCCAGATGGAATGCATCGGCTGCGGCCTGTGCGTCGACGCCTGCAACGACGTGATGGCGCGCATCGACCGCCCCGGAGACCTGATCCGCTTCGACACCCTGACGGCCCAGTCGGCGAAGGCCGCTGCCGCTCCGCCGCCCCGCTACCGGCTGATCCGGCCGCGCACCATCGTCTACGGCCTGATGCTCGTCGTGGTCGTCGGGGTGATGACGATCGCGCTGGCGCTGAGGTCCAGCAACGACATATCCGTTCTGCGCGACCGGGCGCCGCTGTTCGTCACGCTCAACGACGGCCGCATCCAGAACGCCTACACCATCAAGATCGCCAACATGTCGCTGGTGGAGCGTCATTACCGCCTCACCCTGACCGGCCTGCCGCAGGCGAGCCTCAGCCTGTCCGGCGACGGCACGGAGGCCGGCGAGCTGTCGCTGTCCGCCCGCGCCAATGCGGTGGAGACCTACCGCATCCGGGTCCGCGTCCCCCGGGCGGCACTGACCGGCTCCTCCACCCCGGTGACCGTCACCCTGACCCCCGATACCGGCGACGGCCAGCCGGCCCGGCACGACAGCGTCTTTTTGGCGCCGTGATCGAAACGCCTTGGGAGTTCTCCCTCTCCCGCCCCGGGAGAGGGAAGGGGCCCATGCGGAGCATGGGAAGGGTGAGGGGTGATTCAAGGAACCATGCGGTTCGGGATTCTCGCCTTACCCCTCACCCTCCCCGCCACTTCGTGGCGGGTCCCCTCCCTCTCCCGGGGCGGGAGAGGGCAGTTATCGTCGAGATGTGAATGCTTGCAGCACCCGCACCCGAACGCGCATATGCTACCGACAGTGCCGCAGCAGGCAGGCAAGGGAACGGCCAGGACATCCATGCAATCCGATAACGCAGCGCAAGCCGAATCGTCGGACACCGGCATCTGGCAGCCCGACCTGACCAGCCGGGCGCGGCCGGTCTATCTCGCCATCGCCGACGCCCTTGCCGACGACATCGCCGCCGGCCGTCTCGCGGCGGGACAGCGGCTGCCGCCGCAGCGGGTGCTGGCCGACCGCTTGGGGGTCGATCTGACCACGGTCAGCCGCGCCTACAGCGAGGCCCGCCGCCGCGGCCTGCTGGATGCCCGTGTCGGCCAGGGCACCTTCGTCAGCGCGCCGCATGCGCCGTCGGAAAGCGCCGCACCCGTCCCTCCCCGCCCCTCGGCCACCGCGCCGTCCCCGGTCATCGACATGACCATGAACCAGCCGCCGCTGCCGGATTCGCCGGAGCTGCTGGACCGCGTCCGGCGGGGGATGGCCCAGGCGATGCTGCGGCTCGACCCGCAAACACTGCTGCGCTATCCGGAGGCCGACGCCGGATTCCGCGCCGGGGAGGACGACCGCGCCGCCGGCGCGCGTTGGCTCGGCAGGCGCCTGCCCGACCTCGCCGACACCGGCCGGATCGTCGTCTGCCCCGGCACGCAGAGCGCCCTGCTGGCCCTGCTCTGCATGCTCACCCGCCCCGGCGACATCGTCTGTACCGAGGCGCTGACCTATCCCGGCTTCAAGGCCATCGCCCGGCAGCTCGGGCTGCGGGTGGTCGGGGTGGCGATGGACGGCGACGGGCTCGACCCCGACGCGCTGCGCGCGGCGGTGGAGGCCCATGCCCCCAAGGCGCTCTACTGCACCCCCACCCTGCACAACCCGACGACGGCGACCCTGCCGGCGGAGCGGCGCGCCGCCATCGCCGCCATCGCCCGCCAGAACAACATCCCGATCATCGAGGACGACATCTACGGCGTGCTGCCGCAGGACGCCCCGCCGCCGATCGCAGCATTGGCCCCCGACGTGACCTTCCATGTCGTCGGCCTCGCCAAATGCGTGGCGCCCGGCCTGCGCGTCACCTATGTCGCCGCCCCCGACGTCCGTCAGGCGATGCGGCTGGCCGCCGCCCAACGCGCCACCATCCTCGGCACGCCGCCGATTCCCGCCGCCGTCGCCACCCAATGGATCGCCGACGGCACCGCCGACGCGCTGCTGACCGCCATCCGTGCCGAGGCGTCGGCCCGCCAGCGCATCGCCCGCGACCTGCTTGCCCCAGACTCGCTCGCCGCCCATCCGGACGGTTTCCATCTGTGGTTGAGCCTGCCGCCGTCCTGGACGCGCGGGGAGTTCGCCGCCCATCTGCGCAACGCCGGCATCGCCGCCGCCGTCAGCGACGTCTTCCTCACCGCCGGCTTGGCACCGGAAGCTTTGCGCATCTGCCTCGGCGCTCCGGTGAGCCGCGCCGATTGCCGCCGCATGCTGGAAACCCTCGCCGACGCCCTCGACCAGAGCCCCGCCCTGGCCGGCATCGTGATCTGATCCGTCAGGCCAGATCCCGCGCCATGCCCGACCGAACCAGCAGGTCGGTGTCGGGCGAGAATCGCGCCTTCAGCGGCAGCATCGCCGCCCCCAGCACGCGGGCCATCGGGCCGATGGAGCCCGCCAGAACCGGCGCGGCCTTCAGCCCCGACCGGTTGAAGCCTTCCACCGCCGCCGCCAGCCGTTGCGTGAAGCGGTCGCGCCAGGACGGCGGCAGGAAGCCGTCGACCACCACCTCCTGAAAGTCGATGACACTGAGCGCCGACACGACGGCGCGCGACAGCTCGGCGCAGGCGGTTTCGGCCCAGGCGTCGAAGATGGCGTCCGCCCGCTCGCCGCTGCCGTCGGCCAGGGCGGCGGACAGCGCCGCCGACGGATCGATCCCGGCGGCCTCCAGGTCACGCTCCAGCAGGAAGATCGAGGCGGCGTGGATCAGTTGCCCCGGCGTCTCTCCCCGGCCGGTCGGCCCGGTCGGCATGGACCCGATGGCCCCGGCATTGCCCTGCTCGCCGCGGTAGAGCCGCCCGTCGATCACCACCCCGCCGCCGATGAAGGTGCCGAGATAGATGTAGAGCGCGCTGCGGCTGGTGATGGCGTGGCCGGCGATCATCTCCGCCGCACAGGCTGCTGCGGCGTCGTTGTAGCGCGTCACCGGTAGACCGGTCTCCCGCGCGAAGGCCCCGCCGATGTCGGCATCGCGCCAACCGTCCAGCGCCCCCGGCGCCAGCCCCAGCTCCGCCGACCACGCATGGATCTCGTCCGGCATGGCGACGCCCAGCCCGACCACCCGCGACCGCGCCGCCGGCGACAGATGCCCCAGCAGCCCGACCGCCTGGGCGATGGCGGTGGAGATCGTCGGTTCCGGCAGCGGCGCGTCGTAGCGCACCCGGCTCGCCCCCATCTCCTCGCCCAGCAGGTTGATCAGGATCGCCTCGACGCTGCGCCGGCCGATTTTCACCCCCAGCGAATAGGCGCCCTCAGGATTCGGCGCGATGGGGGTGGAGGGTTGGCCGACCTGCCCGCGAACCTTGTCCAGCTTGACCAGCAGCCCGTCGTCCAGCAGGCGGTTGACGATCACCGACGCGGCCTGCCCGCTGAGCCCGGTTTCCCGCGCGATTTCCGCCTTTGACAGCATGCCGGCCTGCAACAGCGCATGCATGACCAGCCGCTCGTTGTAGGCGCGCAGCCCGGTGGTATCGCCGCCCCGCATGCTCCCGCCGCCTCCTGCCTCGGATTTCACCAACAATCCGTATAACAACCGATCATAACAAAATCAAAGTGATTTACTTAGTAGCGGCACGAGGCCCTCTCCCGCCCCGGGAGAGGGAACCATACTCCGCCTATACGAAAGTGCAATCAACGCCAAGGTCCGCACCAGCGCCATACGCCACCGAATATCAAAATCAATGTGATTTATCTATTGCAGCCCTCCACTGCCTGCGCCATAGTGTTCGTGTGCCCTACAAACCGAATGCCGTGGACGCATGCGGAGGTCGGGCGACCAGTCGCATAGGCCGGCGGAGCAAAGCCAGGGCGCGGCCGGACAGGAATTTGGGGAGGAAAACTGGAATGAAGCGTGCGCTATCCTTGATCGGCGCGGCGGTCGCCGCGTTTCTCGGCAGTTCGGCACAGGCGGAAACGCTGTCGATCGCCACGGTGAACAACGGCGACATGATCCGCATGCAGAAGCTGGCGGATCATTTCACCAAGGCCCATCCCGACATCACGCTGAACTGGGTGACGCTGGAAGAGAACGTGCTGCGCCAGCGCATCACCACCGACATCGCCACCAAGGGCGGCCAGTACGACGTCCTGACCATCGGCACCTACGAGGTCCCGATCTGGACCAAACAGAAATGGCTGAAGCCGCTCGACAAGCTCGGCGCCAACTATGACGTCGAGGATCTGCTGCCCTCCATCCGCAGCGGCCTGACCACCGACGGGACGCTCTACGCCGCGCCCTTCTACGGCGAAAGCTCGATGGTCATGTACCGCAAGGACCTGTTCGAGAAGGCCGGCCTGACCATGCCGGAGGCGCCGACCTGGGCCTTCATCGGCGACGCCGCCCGCAAGCTGACCGACAAGCAGAACGAGGTCTACGGCATCTGCCTGCGCGGCAAGGCCGGCTGGGGCGAGAACATGGCCTTCCTCAGCGCCATGGCGAACTCCTTCGGCGCGCGCTGGTTCGACATGAGCTGGAAGCCGCAGTTCAACACCGAGCCGTGGAAGCAGACGCTGACCACCTATCTCGGCCTGATGAAGGACGCCGGCCCGCCGGGCGCTTCCTCCAACGGCTTCAACGAGAATCTGGCGCTGTTCCAGACCGGCAAATGCGCGATGTGGATCGACGCCACCGTCGCCGCCTCCTTCGTCTCCAACCCGGCGCAGAGCAAGGTCGCCGACAAGGTCGGCTACGCGCTGGCCCCCGACAACGGGTTGGGCAAGCGGTCCAACTGGCTGTGGGCCTGGAGCCTCGCGGTTCCCGCCAGCAGCAAGAAGGGCGACGCCGCGCAGGCCTTCATTTCCTGGGCGACGTCGAAGGAATATCTCGACCTCGTCGCCAAGGAAGAGGGCTGGGCCAACGTGCCGCCCGGCACCCGCAGCTCGCTCTACGCCAACCCGGAATACCGCAAGGCCGCGCCCTTCGCCGATCTGACGCTGAAGTCGATCCAGGCCGCCGATCCGCAGCACCCGACGGTGCAGGAAGTCCCCTACACCGGCGTGCAGTTCGTCGCCATTCCCGAATTCCAGGGCATCGGAACCGCCGTCGGTCAGGCCTTCTCGGCCGCGCTCGCCGGCCAGATGAGCGCCGACCAGGCCCTGCAGAGCGCCCAGGCCCTGACCACCCGCGAGATGACCAAGGCCGGCTACATCAAGTAACCGGAAGTCATCGTCCCTGTACCGGATGAGGGCATGATCCTCTGTCAGCCGTCATTCCCGCGAAGGCGGGAATCCAGCCGGTTCAACCGCTGAACCGCGAACTCCCTGGATCCCCGCCTTCGCGGGGATGACGGCCGAAGAATACGCCTCCCGCAACGTCGTTCCCCAAGGGTCGAGCCATGGCCACCGCCCACTCGCGTGCAGCCGCGCGCCTGACGATGTCTCCGGCCGTCGTCCTGCTGCTCGGCTGGATGCTGATCCCGCTCGCGATGACGCTCTACTTCTCCTTCCTGCGCTACAACCTGCTGATGCCGGGGCAGGAGGAGTGGATCGGCTTCCTGAACTACCGGTATTTCCTGACCGATCCGGCCTTCTTCGCCGCGCTCGGCAACACGCTGACCCTGGTCGGCGGGGTGCTGGTGCTGACCATCTCCGGCGGGATCGGGCTGGCCCTGCTGCTCGACCGGCCCTTCTGGGGGCGGGGGATCGTCCGCCTGCTGATAATCGCGCCCTTCTTCGTCATGCCCACCGTCTCGGCACTGGTGTGGAAGAACATGCTGATGAACCCGGTGAACGGCCTGTTCGCCGCCATCGCCAAGGGGCTGGGCCTCCAGCCCTTCGACTTCCTGGCCGAGGCGCCGCTGTCCTCGATCATCCTGATCGTGACGTGGCAGTGGCTGCCCTTCGCCACGCTGATCCTGCTGACCGCCCTGCAATCGCTCGACAGCGAAAGGCTTGAAGCGGCGGAGATGGACGGCGCCGGCGCTGTGGACCGCTTCATCCACATCATCCTGCCCCATCTGGCGCGTGCGATGACGGTGGTGACGCTGATCCAGACCATCTTCCTGCTGTCGGTCTTCGCCGAGATCCTGGTGACGACCAACGGCGGCCCCGGCACCGCCACCACCAACATCACCTATCTCGTCTATGCCCAGTCGCTGCTGCAGTTCGATGTCGGCGGCGGCTCCGCGGGCGGCATCGTCGCCGTCGTCCTCGCCAACATCGTCGCCGTCTTCCTGATGAGGATGATCGGCCGCAACCTGGACATCTGACCATGGCGCGCGCCGCAACCAACCGCCAGAAGCTGGTCGTGACCCTGGTCGCCTGGACCATCGGGATCGTGATCTTCTTCCCCATCCTGTGGACCGCGCTGACCAGCTTCAAGACCGAAGCCGAGGCCATCGCCAGCCCACCTTCCTTCCTCGCCTTCCACTGGACGCTGGAGAATTACGCGGAGGTTCAGCAGCGCTCCGACTATTTCCTCCATTTCTGGAACTCGGTGGTCATCTCGGTCGGCTCGACGCTGATCGGCCTGATGATCGCGGTTCCTGCCGCGTGGTCGATGGCCTTCGTTCCCGGCAAGCGCACCCGCGACGTGCTGATGTGGATGCTGTCGACCAAGATGCTGCCGCCGGTCGGCGTGCTGATCCCGATCTACCTGCTGTTCCGCGATTTCGGGCTTCTCGACACCCGCGTCGGTCTGGTCATCGTACTGACGCTGATCAACCTGCCGATCATCGTCTGGATGCTGTTCACCTATTTCCGTGAAATTCCCGGTGAGATCCTGGAAGCCGCCCGCATGGACGGCGCCGGCCTGCGGGACGAGATCCTGTTCGTCCTGCTGCCGATGGCGGTTCCCGGCATCGCCTCCACCCTGCTGCTGAACATCATCCTGGCGTGGAACGAGGCATTCTGGACGCTGAACCTGTCCGCCTCGCAATCGGCGCCGCTGACCGCCTTCATCGCCAGCTACTCCAGCCCGGAAGGGCTGTTCTACGCGAAACTGTCGGCCGCCTCGACCATGGCGGTCGCGCCGATCCTGGTTCTCGGCTGGTTCAGCCAGAAGCAGCTGGTGCGCGGCCTGACCTTCGGCGCCGTGAAGTAGGGGGACCCCGCTATGGGACAGATCACGCTCGACCGCGTCACCAAGAGCTTCGGCGACATCGCCGTCATCCCGCCGCTGGACCTCACCATCGGCAATGGCGAGTTCGTGGTGTTCGTCGGCCCGTCCGGCTGCGGCAAGTCCACGCTGCTGCGGCTGATCGCCGGGCTGGAGGATGTGTCGTCCGGCTCCATCCGCATCGACGGCAAGGACGCCACCGCCCTGCCGCCCGCCCAGCGCGGGCTGGCGATGGTGTTCCAGTCCTACGCGCTCTATCCGCACATGACCGTGCGCAACAACATCGCTTTCCCGCTGAAGATGGCCCGTCTCGACAAGGCCGCCATCGACCGCAAGGTGGAGGCGGCGGCCAATGTGCTGAACCTGACCAGCTATCTCGACCGCCGCCCCGGCCAGCTCTCCGGCGGCCAGCGCCAGCGCGTCGCCATCGGCCGCGCCATCGTCCGCGAACCGACCGCCTTCCTGTTCGACGAACCGCTGTCGAACCTCGACGCTGCGCTGCGCGTCAACATGCGGCTGGAGATCTCCGAGCTGCACGCCAGCCTCGGCACCACCATGATCTACGTGACGCACGATCAGGTCGAGGCCATGACCATGGCCGACAAGATCGTGGTGCTGAACGCCGGCCGGATCGAGCAGGTGGGCTCCCCCATCGACCTCTACAGCCGGCCGCGCAACCGCTTCGTCGCCGGCTTCATCGGCTCCCCCCGCATGAACTTCATCGAGGGGGAGACGGCGCGCGGCGACGGCGCCGACTGCATCGGCATCCGTCCCGAGCATCTGGCGCTGTCGACCGAATCCGGCCGTTGGGCCGGCACCGTCACCGTGTCCGAACATCTGGGCTCAGACACCTTCGTCTATGTGCAGGTGGAGGGCATCGGCACGATGGTGGCGCGGGCCGGCGGCGAGTTCCCGGTCCATCACGGCGACCGTGTCTGGCTGACGCCGCAGACCGAAAAGCTCCACCGCTTCGACGCCCAGGGCAACGCCCTGTCCGCCGCCGCCGATATGAAAGTGGCATGAAAGGCCCTAGCCCTATGGAAAATGGCCCCATGAAACGTCTCGACGGCAAATCGGCCATCATCACCGGCGCCGCCCGCGGCATTGGCCGCGCCTTCGCCGCCGCCTATGTCGCGGAGGGCGCGACGGTCGCCATCGCCGACATCAACCTCGCGGCGGCGGAGCAGGCGGCGGCGGAGATCGGTCCCGGCGCCTACGCCGTGGCGCTCGACGTGACCGACCAATCCTCCATCGACGCGGCGGTCGCCACGGTGGTGGAGCGGGCCGGCGGCATCGACATCCTGATCAACAACGCCGCCCTGTTCGACCTCGCCCCCATCGTCGAGATCACGCGGCAAAGCTACGACCGCCTGTTCTCGATCAACGTCGCCGGCACGCTGTTCACGCTGCAGGCGGTGGCGAAGCGGATGATCGCGCAGGGGCGCGGCGGCAAGATCATCAACATGGCCTCCCAGGCCGGGCGGCGCGGCGAAGCGCTGGTCGGCGTCTATTGCGCCACCAAGGCGGCGGTCATCAGCCTGACCCAGTCGGCCGGCCTGAACCTCATCAAGCACGGCATCAACGTCAACGCCATCGCCCCCGGCGTCGTCGACGGCGAGCATTGGGACGGCGTCGACGCCCTGTTCGCCCGCCATGAGGGCCTTCAGCCCGGCGAGAAGAAGCGCATGGTCGGCGAAGCCGTCCCCTTCGGCCGCATGGGCCGCGCCGAGGATCTGACCGGCATGGCGATCTTCCTGGCCAGTGCCGAAGCCGACTACATCGTCGCCCAGACCTACAACGTCGACGGCGGCAACTGGATGAGTTGAAGAACCTCCCTCTCCCGTCCCGGGATCCCCTCTCCCTCGAAGGGATCCCCTCTCCCCCCCGGGGAGAGGGTTAGGGTGAGGGGGACGCACAGCGAGGCTTTTGTCGATTGGCAGCGCTTCGCACCCCACCGAATCCACGCCAAGCATCCCCCTCACCCCGACCCTCTCCCCGGGGGGGAGAGGGTGGATCCCCCGATCCCCCGCAGGACCCCAGCCATGACCATCGCCCTGTCCGCCGCCACCCTCCCCGACATCGCAGCCCGCGCCTCGGTGCCGGCCTACGACCGTTCCGCCCTGACCGCCGGGATCCTGCATTTCGGCGTCGGCAACTTCCACCGCGCCCATCAGGCGGTCTATCTCGACAGCCTGTTCGCCCAGGGCCGCGACCATGACTGGGCGATCCTCGGCGCCGGTGTGATGCCGTCGGACCAGCGCATGCGCGACGCGCTGGAGGGTCAGGACTGGCTGACCACCGTGGTCGAGCAATCCGGCGCGCAGAGCCTCGCCCGCGTCACCGGCGCCATGGTCGGCATGCTGCCGGTCGGCGACGCCGACCCCATCATTGCCAAGCTGGCCGACCCGGCCATCCGCATCGTTTCGCTGACGGTGACGGAGGGCGGCTATTACATCGACGCCGCCGGCAAGTTCGACGCCAACCACCCGGCGATCCGCGCCGACATCGCGGTGCCCGCCCGGCCGACCACAATCTTCGGCCTGATCGTCGCCGGTCTGGCCCGCCGCCGCGCCGTCGGCACCGTGCCCTTCACCGTCATGTCCTGCGACAACATTCCCCACAACGGTGTCGTCACCCGCAACGCCGTGCTCGGCATCGCCAAGGGCATCGACGCCGACCTCGCCGCCTGGATCGACACCGAAGTCGCCTTCCCCAACGGCATGGTCGACCGCATCACCCCGGCCACCGGCGTGCAGGAGCGCGAAACCCTCGACCGCGAGTTCGGCATCGCCGACAACTGGCCGGTCTTCTGCGAGGACTTCACCCAATGGGTGCTGGAGGACCGCTTCTCCGCCGGCCGCCCGGCGCTGGAGGCGGTGGGCGTGCAGTTCGTCCCCGACGTGACGCCCTTCGAGACGATGAAGATCCGCATCCTCAACGGCGGCCATGCGGTGATCGCCTATCCCGCCGGGCTGCTCGGCATCACCTACGCGCATGAGGCGATGGAAACCCCGCTGATCCGCGCCTTCCTGCAGAAGATCGAGCGGGAGGAGATCATCCCGACCGTCCCGCCGGTGCCGGGCACCGACCTCGCCAGTTACTTCGGCATCATCGAGCGCCGCTTCGCCAATCCGAAGATCAAGGACACCATCCGCCGGCTCTGCCTGGACGGTTCCAACCGCCAGCCGAAATTCATCGTGCCGTCCATCGCCGACCGGCTGAAGGCCGGCGCCGGCATCGAAGGGTTGGCGCTGGAATCGGCGCTGTGGTGCCGCTACTGCTTCGGCACCACCGACGACGGCCAGCCGATCGAACCGAACGACCCCAACTGGGACCGCCTGACCGCCGTCGCCCGTCAGGCCCGCGGCGAGCCGACCGCGTGGCTCGGCATGGACGACGTCTATGGCGAGGTCGGCCGGGCGCAGCCCTTCCGCGACGCCTTCTCCGCCGCCCTGCGCGCCCTGTGGACGGACGGCACCCGCGCCGTGCTCGCCCGCTATACCGGCGTCGCCAGCTGAAGGACGACCCCGCCATGACCGCCATGCCGTCCGCCGCTTTGCAACCGCCCGATGTGATTTGCCTGGGCGAGGTGCTGATCGACTTCATGCCCGCCGGCCCGGCGCAGCCCGGCGTGATCGGCGCCTTCGACCCGGCGCCGGGCGGGGCGCCGGCGAATGTCGCGGTCGGTCTGGCCCGGCTGGGGGTGCGCAGCGCCTTCATGGGCCGGACGGCGGCGGACGGCTTCGGCCGCTTCCTCGCCCGCGCGCTGACCGGGGCCGGCGTCGATGCGTCCCGCCTGCGCCTCGTCCCCGACGCCAAGACACCCGTGGCCTTCGTCTCCCTCGACGAGGAGGGGGAGCGGGAATTCCTGTTCTATGGCGAGCCGATGGCGGGATTCTCCTCCGCCGACCTCGACTTCGACGCCGTGGCATCCGCCCGCCTGCTGCATTCAGGCTCCATCGGCCTGATCGACCAATCGGCGCGCGACGCCGGCCTGCTGGCGGTGGAGACGGCGCGCCGCAACGGCCGGCTGGTCTCCTTCGACGCCAACCTGCGCCTCGCCCTCTGGCCCGACCGCGATACGGCCGAGCGCCTGATCCGCCAGGGCATCGCCGCCGCCTCCATCGTCAAGCTGAGCGACGAGGAGCTGGAATTCCTGACCGGCAGCGCCGACCCCGACAGCGCCGGCCGCAGCCTGTGGCATGAGGACCTGCGGCTACTGGTGGTGACGCAGGGCCGCAATGGTTGCACCTTCCTGACCGCCGACACCTCGGGCCATGTGCCGGGGATCGCGGTCACCGCCGTGGACACCACCGGCGCCGGCGACGCCTTCGTCGCCGCCATGCTCGCCGGCATCCTCGAGGATGTGGACACCGCCTTCACCCCCGGCCGCCTGCGCGACATCTGCCACTTCGCCAACGCCGCCGGCGCGTTGACCACCACCACCCCCGGCGCCATCCCCTCCCTGCCCGACCGCGCCGCCATCGACCGCCTGCTGGGCCGCTGAGGCCAGGCGTTTTTGAAGCTTTCCATGGTCTGAATTTGGACCTGGGTTTAGGGCGTGTCGTCAGTTATGGGATTCCCAGCGGTAGGAATGCGTGATTCATAGAAGGTCGGCTGACGGGAGGGCCGACGGATGCGACGCTATGCTTTGCGCGACGACCAGTGGGATCGGGTCCAGGCTTTTCTGCCGGGGCGGGCGGGCCATGTCGGGGGGACGGCGAAGGACAACCGGCTGTTTGTCGAGGCGGTGCTGTACCGTTACCGGGCTGGCATTCCCTGGCGCGACCTGCCCACCCGGTTCGGGGATTGGAAGAACACCCACCGCCGCTACCGCCGCTGGTGCGAGAGCGGGGTGTTCGAGCGCCTTTTCAAGGCCCTGGCCGAGGATGGCGACAACGAGTACATGATGCTCGACGCGACCATCGTCCGCGCCCACCAGCACAGCGCCGGGGCGCGAAAAAAGGGGGCGCCTGCCAAGCCATCGGCCGATCACGAGGGGGGCTGACGACGAAGATCCATGCCATCGTGGACGCCTTGGGCAACCCGGTGGCGATCTCCCTGACCCCCGGTCAGGCCTCTGACTTCAGCCAAGCCGCCCCTCTGCTCGACGCGGTCGAGCCGCAGGCCCTCATCGCCGACAAGGCCTATGATGGCGACGCCTTGATCGACGCCTTGAAGGAGCGCGACATCGTCCCCGTCATCCCGTCCAAGGCGAATCGGCTGATCGCCCGCGATACCGATTTCGCCTTGTACCGCGAACGTAATCTCGTCGAGCGATTCTTCAACAAGATGAAGGGCTTCCGAGCCATTGCCACTCGATACGACAAGCTTGCCAGCACTTTTTTGGCGGCTGTTTACCTCGTGTCGGCTGTCATCTGGCTCAACTGACGACACGCCCTAGAGTTTCCGGGTCAACATCTCCCCATGTCCGCCCCTACTATCCCCTCTCCCCCCCGGGGAGAGGGTTAGGGTGAGGGGGTCGCGTGGCGAGGATTTCCAAGCATCACGCACTCCCCGCTCCCCACCGAATCCACTCCATGCACCCCCTCACCCCGACCCTCTCCCCGGGGGGGAGAGGGAGAATGAAACACTGAACACCACCCGGAAAACCGTTCCATAGCGTTCCAAACGTTCCACTCCCAGGGCGCCTCCCACCCCCAACCACAACCTCTAGAAAGAAACTCAATCTTTAACAAAACAAATTGATCACTCCAAAATAATGATGGCGCGGCTCCGGGTGCCTAGCTATCGTGACGCCTGAAATTGCGAATCCTGTGACTCCAATACGGCATTCTATACCCAATGGTTATATCTAAAGGGGTAGAATATCCAGGAAGCGGCAGGCGTTGCTTTAGTGAGGCATGATGAGTGACTTGCAGACCCTGTCGCCGACCGAACTTGATCTGGCGACGCTGATCGTGAACACCCTCACCCTGGAAGCCGACCCGGAGGACATCGACCCGGACGCCCCCCTCTATGGCGAAGGGCTGGGCCTCGATTCCATCGACATCCTGGAGGTGGCGCTCGCCGTCTCCAAGACATACGGGGTGAAGCTGCGGGCGGATGACGAGAACAACACGAAGATCTTCTCCTCGCTGCGCACCCTGAACACCCACATCCAGCAGCTTAAAGCCGCCTGATGCCGTCCGCCGCTGCCGCCTGGACCAGGGGAGGGGCCGCGGTGGGCGCCGGCCTGTCGCTGTTCGCGCTCTATCCCCTGCTGGTCCATGGCGCCATCGTCGCCGACCTCGATGCCGACACCGCGCTGGTGCTGGCACTGGTGCAGGCCGGGGTGACCGGGCTGGTGGTGAGCCGTGCCGCTCCGCGCTTCCGCTGGATCGCGCTGGCCGGCGCCATCGCCCTGTTCGGCCTGTCCTGGCGCTCCGCCCGCGACGGGCTGCTGGCCGCCTCGGCGATCAGCCATGCCGCCATCTATGTCGGGCTGCTCGCCCTGTTCGGCCGCACCCTGCTGGCGGGACGGGAGCCGCTGATCACCTGGATCGCGCGGCGCATCCGCGGCAGCCTGACCGAGGAGATGCTGGTCTACACCCGCCGCGTCACCATCGCCTGGTGCCTGTTCTTCGCCGGCCAGCTGGCGATGTCGGCCCTGCTGTTCGCCTTCGCTCCGCCGGCGGTCTGGTCCTTCTTCATCAACGTCCTCGACCTGCCGCTGGTCGCCGCGATGTTCCTGACCGAATACGCCTACCGCCTGCGCAAGTTCCGGAACCACTCCCACGGCTCCATCGCCGACGTCGTCCGCGTCTTTTCGGAGCGGCCAAATCCATGACGATGCTGTCAACCACCCGCCTGCCGCTGCGGCGCCATGGCGGTCCCGACGACCTGTTCGCCCTGCATGACGGCCGGCCGGTGACGGTGCGGACCTATCTCGCCGCCGTGCGCGATCTGGCCCGCCGCCTGCCGGACGGGGCCTATCTGCTGAACCTGTGCGGCGACCGTCTGGGTTTCGCCGTCGGGCTGGGCGCCGCCCTGCTGCGCCGCCAGATCTGCCTGCACCCCCCAAACGACACCCCGGCCACGCTGCGACAACTGGAAGAAAGCTATCCCGGCCTGATCTGCCTGACCGATGCCGGCGCGACCTACCCCGGCATGACCTGCGTCGAGGCGCTTCCTCCCGACGGCCTCGACAGCCTGACCGGCTCGCCCTTCGACGCCGACCTCGCCTTCCCGGCCGATCAGGTTGCAGCCATCGCCTTCACCTCCGGCTCCACCGGCCGGCCGATGCCGCAGGTGAAGAGCTGGGGCACCCTGGTCCGCAGCGTCCATGGCGCCGGCACCGCGCTGGAGATCGCGACTCTTGGGGCCGCCGGTCTGGTCGGCACCGTGCCGCACCAGCACATGTACGGCCTGGAGTCGGTCATCCTGCTGGCGCTCCAGCACGGCTTGGTCCTGCATGGCGGCCGGCCGCTGTTCCCCGCCGACATCGCCGCCAGCCTTGCCGGCCTGCCCGGCCGCCGCATCCTGGTGACCACCCCGGTCCATCTCCAGGCCCTGCTCGCCGACGGCACCGCCCTGCCCCCGCTCGACTTCATCCTCTGCGCCACGGCCCCGCTGGCCCCGCAGCTCGCCGTCGACGCCGAGGCCAAGCTGGGCGCCCCGCTGCACGAGATCTACGGCTGTTCGGAGACCGGCCAGCTCGCCGTCCGCCGCCCCAGCGCCACGGCCGAATGGCTGTGCATCGACGGAATCCGCCTGCGTCAGGACGAGCAAGGCACCTGGGCCTCCGGCGACTTCCTCGATGGCGAGACCCTGCTGGCCGACGTGATCGAGCTGAAGAGCGACACCCGCTTCATCCTGCACGGCCGCTCCGCCGATCAGGTCAACATTGCCGGCAAGCGCAGCTCGCTCGCCTTCCTTAATCACCATCTGAACTCGGTCGAAGGCGTGATGGACGGCGTGGTCTTCATGCCGCGTGAGGGCGACAGCGGGACCACCCGCCTCGCCGCCCTGGTGGTGGCCCCCGGCCTGACCGCCGAGACCCTGCTGGCCCGCCTGCGCGAGCGGATCGACCCGATCTTCCTGCCGCGCCCCCTGCGCTTCGTCGATGCCCTGCCGCGCAACCCGACCGGCAAATTGCCGCGCGAGGCGCTGCTGCGGATGCTCGACGACAGCCGACCCGACTAGGGGACGCCGCCCTTGCCGAAACAAACCGACGTCCATTTCCCCGCCGACCATCCGACCGCCGCCGGCCATTTCCCCGGCAACCCGATCATTCCCGGCGCGGTCCTGCTCGACTCCGCCCTGACCGCCATCGCCGCGGCGGAAGGCTCGCCCCCCGGCCCCTGCCGCCTGCGCGCCGCCAAGTTCCTGCACCCGGTTCGCCCCGGCGAAAGCATGCTGGTCGAATGGCAGGCTACCCCGACCGGTGCCATTGCCTTCACCGGCAGCGTGGACGGCCGTCCCGTGATGACCGCCACCATCATGACCGGCAGCGTGACTTCATGAAGATCCCCCTGCGCGCCAATCCGGCAGCGGACTCAGCCGCCTCTCCCATCGCCCCGCCGCAACCGCGCCGCCGACGCCGCAAGGAGTGGATGAATCGGCCGGAGCGCAGCACGACCGCCGCCATCAAGTTCATCGTCTGGGTCGCCCTGCGGCTCGGCCGGCGGGCCGCACGGCTGCTGCTCTATCCGATCTGCCTCTATTTCGTCCTGTTCTCGCGCAAGCCGCGCCGGGCATCGGCGCTGTTCCTGTCGAAGGCGCTGGGCCGCAAGCCCGGCTTCGGCGACCTGTTCCGCCACTATCACGTCTTCGCCGCCTGTCTGCTCGACCGCGTCTTCTTCCTGAACGATCAGTCCGACGATTTCGACATCCACGTCCATGGCGAGGACATCGTCATCGACCTGATGCAGCGGGGGCAGGGCTGCCTGCTGATCGGCGCCCATATGGGGAGCTTCGAGGCGATCCGCATGCTGGGCCACCGCCAGCGCGACCTGCGCGTCAGTCTGGTGATGTACGAGGAGAATGCCCGCAAGATCAATTCGGTGCTGAACGCCATCAACCCGCTGCTGTCGATGGAGGTGATCGGGCTGGGCCGGCCGGATTCGATGCTGCGTGTGCGCGAAAGGCTGGATCAGGGACACTTCGTCGGCATGCTGGCCGACCGCACCCTGGACGGGGAGGAGGAGGTCCGCCTGCCCTTCCTCGGCCAGCCCGCCGGCTTCGCGCTCGGCCCCTTCCAACTGGCGGCGATGCTGAAGCGGCCGGTGGTGCTGATGGTCGGGATCTATCAAGGCGGCCGACGCTACGACGTCCATTTCGAGCGCATCGCCGACTTCTCCGATGTGCCGGTACAGGACCGGCCGGGCCTTGTCCGCTGGGCAGCCGGGCGCTTCGCCGACCGGCTGGAGCAGCACGCCCTGTCCTCCCCCTACAACTGGTTCAATTTCTATGATTTCTGGAAATAGACCGGCCCGCCGTCAGTTCCTTGTGGGCGTGGGAGCCCTCGCGCTGACCGGTGCGGTCCCGTCGCAGGCGGCCGAGCCCTGGGGCCTGGAGGACTTGTTCGCCCGCTTCGCCCGGATCCCCAATTCCAACGCCCGCTTCACCGAAACGCGAGAGGTCGGCATGCTGACCGCGCCGCTGGAGAGCAGCGGCACGCTGACCTACCGCCGCCCCGATTTCCTGGAGAAGCGCACCCTGCAGCCCCAGCCGGAAGGCCTGCGGCTGGAGGGCGACCGGCTGACCCTGACCCAGGCGGACGGTATGTCGCGCATCCTGTCGGTCTCCGCCATGCCGGAAATCCAGACCTATGTGGAGAGCATCCGCGCCACCCTGCGCGGCGACGTTCCCACCATCATGCGTTTCTACGAGGTGGACTTGGAAGGTTCGCTGCAGGATTGGCGCATGCGGCTGACCCCGCGGGCGGAGGAGGCGCGCAAGACCGTGCAGCGCATCGTCATCGCCGGACGCGATGCCACGATCCGCCGGATCGAGGTCCTCCAGGCCGACGGCGACCGCTCCATCATGACCATCCAGCCCGACCCGGCATGACGACGGCCGTGGTGCGAAGGGGCGGATGGGCCGTCGCGCTGTGGCTGGCCGGGCTGATCGCCTGCGGCCTGCTGGTGGCGCGCACGCCGGTCACCGCCGACCTGTCCGCCTTCCTGCCGCGCTCCCCCTCCGCCACCCAGCAATTGCTGGTCGATCAGTTGCGCGACGGCGTCGTCTCCCGCCTGATCCTGGTCGCCATCGAAGGCGACACACCGGATCGCCTGACCGGCCTCAGCCGCGCCCTTGCCGCCCGGCTGCGCGGCAACCCGCTGGTGGCGGCGGTCGAGAATGGCGAGCGGACGGGGCGCGGTGCCGACGGCGCCTATCTCTGGTCCAACCGCTATCTGCTCAGCCCCGCCGTCACCCCCGACCGCTTCACCGCCGAGGGTCTGCACGACGCCCTGCGGAACGACCTGCGCCTACTGCAATCGACCGCCGGCATGGCCCTGAAGCAGGCCCTGCCGGCTGACCCCACCGCCGAGATCCTGCGCCTGACCGACCGCATGCTCGGCGACGCCGCAGGTCCGACCAGCCGCGACGGCGTGTGGGTATCGTCCAACGGAACGCGGGCGCTGCTGCTGGTGCAGACCACCGCCCCCGGCTTCGACATGGACGCCCAGCAGAAGACGCTGGACCTGATCCGCAACGCCTTCGACGAGGCACAGACTGCGACCGGCTCCGCCCGGCTGGTGATGACCGGGCCGGCCGTCTTCTCCGTCCAGACCCGCGACCGGATCGAGGCGGACGCCCGACGGTCCTCGATCATCGCCACGGTCCTGGTGGCGGGAGTGCTGCTGCTGGTCTACCGCTCCCTTCGCGCTTTGGTCCTGTCGCTGCTGCCGGCGGCGACCGGCGCGCTGGCCGGAGTCGCCGCGGTGGGCTTGAGCTTCGGCACGGTGCACGGCATCACGCTGGGCTTCGGCGTCACCCTGCTGGGCGAGAGCGTCGATTACGCCATCTATCTGTTCACCCAAACCCAGCCGGGCAGCCCGGCGCGCCGCACCCTTCTGCGCATCTGGCCGACGCTGCTGTTGGGGGTGGCAACCTCCGTCGTCGGCTTCGGCACCATGCTGTTCTCCAGCTTCAGCGGTCTGGCGCAGCTCGGCCTGTTCTCCATCACCGGACTGGTGGTGGCGCTGGCGATCACCCGCTGGGGGCTGCCGACGCTGCTGCCAGAGGGCTACTCGACCGATCGCCCGGCGCGGTTGGCACCGGTGCTGACCGCCCTGACCCGCTCCGCCCCGGCCTTACGCTTGCCGCTGGCCGCCGCGACGCTGCTGTCGCTGGCGTGGCTGGCCTACCAGGGCCCGACCGTCTGGTCGGCGGAACTCTCCAGCCTCAGCCCGATAGCGGAAGCCGACCAACAACTGGATGAGGCATTGCGCCGCGACCTCGGCGCCCCCGACGCCGGCCATCTGCTGGTCACCGGCGCACCGACGGTGGACGGGGCGCTGGCCGCCGCCGAACGCCTGTCCGCCCCGCTGGAGGCGCTGGCCCGCGACCATCTGATCACCGGCTACGACTCCCCCGCCCTCGTCCTGCCGAGCCTGGAGACGCAGCGCGCCCGCCAAGCCGCCCTGCCGCCGCCCGACCAACTGCGCGCCGCCCTGACCCAGGCCCTGCAAGGTCTGCCCTTTCGCCCGGACGCCTTCGCCCCCTTCCTGACCGACGCGGAAAAGGCGCGCACCCAGGCGCTGCTGACGCCGGCCAGCCTGGACGGCACCAGCCTGAAGCTGAAACTCGACTCCCTTCTGGTCCGCACCGGCACCGGCTGGACCGCCATGCTGCCCCTGCGCGGTGTCACCGAGCCAAAGGCGCTCGCCGACCGGCTGGCCGGTGATCCGGCGGCAGCGGGCGCAACCCTGCTGAACCTGAAGGAGGAATCCGACGGCCTGTACCGAACCTACAGGCAGGAGGCGCTGACCCTGGCCGTCCTCGGCGCCATCGCCATCACGCTGCTGCTGGCCGCAGCCCTGCGGTCCGTCCGCTCGCTGATCGCGGCGGTGATGCCGCTGGCCGCGGCGGTGGTGATCACCATGGCGCTGCTGACCGCGCTGGGACAGGCTCTGTCGATCTTTCATCTGGTGGGCCTGCTGCTGGTGGTCGGTGTCGGCTCCAACTATTCGCTGCTGTTCGAGCGGCCGGAGCCGTCCGCCGCCTTGCGCGAGCGCACCGTCGCCTCTGTCGCCATCGCCAACCTCTGCACGGTGATCGGCTTCGGCACCTTGGCATTCTCCGCCATCCCCGTGCTGCATGGCATCGGCATGACGGTCGCAATCGGCGCCTTCCTCAGCCTCGCCTTCGCCGCGGTGCTGAGCCGCCGGCAGCCCGCCGGAGCGGAGGTCCCCGGCCATGGCTGAGCGCCGCTGGACCCCATCGCCGCTGCTCCACGCCTCGGCCGCCCTGCATGTCGCCGCCCTGGCCGGTGTGGCGGCTTTGCCCGCGGCATGGCCCTGGGCGCTGGGCGCGATGGCCGGCAACCATGCCCTGCTCGGCGCCATCGGGCTCTGGCCGCGCAGCAACTTGCTCGGCCCCAACCTGCGCCGCCTGCCGGGGGAGAATGCGCGGCGGGGAGAAGTCGGCCTCTGCTTCGACGACGGCCCGGATCCGGAGGTGACGCCGGCCGTCCTCGACCAGCTCGACCGCATGAACGCCAAAGCAAGCTTCTTCTGCATCGCCGACCGCGCCGCCCACCACCCCGCCCTGATCGATTCCATCGTCCGCCGCGGCCATACGGTGGAGAACCACAGCTGGCACCATTCCCACCGCTTCGCCGCCATGGGCATCCGCGCCATCCGCCGCGAAGTGGGGGAGGCGCAGCGCATCCTGACCGACCTTGCCGGCCAGCCGCCCCGCTTCTTCAAGCCGCCGGCCGGCCTGCGCAACCCCCTGCTCGACCCCGTGCTCGCCGGTTGCGGCCTGCGGCTGGCGACCTGGACCCGGCGCGGCTACGACGCGGTGCGGCGCGACCCGGCCGGGGTGGAGCGGCGCCTCTTCCGCAATCTCGCCGCCGGCGACCTGCTGATGCTGCATGACGGGTCCGCCGCGCGTGGGGAAGACGGCCGGCCGGTGGTGCTGACGGTGCTGCCGCGCCTGCTCGACACCCTGGCCGCCCGTGGGCTTACCGCCGTATCGCTGGAGGTGGTGGGCGATGAGTGACGCCGTTTTCCGCGATCTGGCCGTCGCCGCCGCGCGGCCCTACCGCCGTTGCGGCCGTTACGCTTGGCATTTCGCCAAGGGCAAGCTGTCCGGCGACCCCGTTTTCCGCCACCTGCTGACCCACCCGCTGCTGCCCTCCCGTGGCCGATTGCTTGACCTCGGCTGCGGCCAAGGGGTTCTGACGGCGCTGCTGCGCACGGCGGCGGAACGGCACGGCGCCGGCGGCTGGCCGGCCGATTGGCCCGTACCTCCCGCCGCCCTCGCCACACGGGGTGTCGAACTGTCGCCCAGACGGGTGCGGATCGCCCAAGCGGCATTGGGTGCCGACGCCGTCGTCCAGGGCGATATCCGTGACGCCGACCTGCCGGCCTGCGACGCCATCGTCATTCTCGATGTGCTGCTCTACCTCAGCCGAAGCGAACAGGCGGCAATGCTCGCCCGCTGCGCCGACGCACTGGCGCCGGGCGGACTGCTGCTGCTGCGGGAAGCCGACGCCGACGGCGGCCTGCCCTTTCAGGTCACCCGCTGGACCGAGCAGGTCGCCTGCGCCGCCCGTGGCCGCTGGCGCCAGCCCCTGACTTATCGCGCGGCGGCGGAGTGGTCGGCCCTGCTGGCCGATTTTGGTTTCGACACGGAGGCTCTGCCGATGAGCCAGGGCACACCCTTTGCCAACACCTTGTTCATAGGCCGCCGAAGCAACGCCTCAGTCCAAATTTGTCCTTCCGGGCGTGAATTTCCCAATGCTAGCATTTCACCGGAAATGAAACCGCAGACCACCGCCCGTCCTGCCCAACGATCATAAGAACTTCATCGTGCATCCACTTTCCCTAAGCCATATGAGCATCGTCAGCGGTCTTGGCGCAGGCCAGGATGCAACCCTGGATGCTCTGCGCAACGGCCGGGGCGGCCTGAAACCTTGCAGTTTCGAGACGGTCACGCTCGACACGCACATCGGCGAGGTCGCGGGGGTGGAGGACGTCCTCCTGCCGCCGGAGCTTGCGAGCTATGATTGCCGCAACAACCGGCTGGCCGAGATGGCGCTGTACCAGGACGGCTTCGCCGACGCCGTCGCCGCGGCCCGCGAGCGTTACGGCGCCCATCGGATCGGGGTTTTCCTGGGCACCAGTACCTCCGGCATCCTGTCAGCCGAACTGGCGTTCCGGGCGCGCGATCCGCAGACCGGGGCACTGCCCGCCGCCTTCAGCTTCGCTACCACCCACAGCACCGGCTCGCTCGCCGACTTCGTCCGGCATCGGCTGAATCTCGAGGGGCCGGCCTTCGTCGTCTCATCCGCCTGCGCCACGACGTCGAAGGTCTTCGCCAACGCCGCGCGCATGATCGCCACCGGGCTATGCGACGCAGCGGTGGTCGGCGGTGCCGACAGCCTGTGCCTGACGACGCTCTACGGCTTCCATTCGCTGGAACTCGTTTCTCCCACCCCCTGCCGGCCCTTCGATGCGGAGCGCAGCGGCGTCTCGCTCGGCGAGGGCGCCGGCTTCGCCCTGCTGGAACGCGCGGCCCCGAAGCCCGCACCCGGCACCATCAATCTGCTGGGAACCGGCGAAAGCAACGACGCGCACCACATGTCGACCCCGCATCCGGAAGGGCTGGGCGCCCGACTGGCGATGGAGCGGGCGCTGGCCAGTGCCGGCCTGCGCCCCGGCGACATCGACTACGTCAACCTGCACGGCACCGCGACCACCTATGGCGACGCGGCGGAGGATCAGGCGATCACCGGCCTGCTCGGCACCCGCACCCCGGTCAGCTCGACCAAGGGCTACACCGGCCACACGCTGGGGGCCGCCGGCATCGTCGAGGCGATCATCAGCGTGCTGGCGCTGCGCACCGGCCTGATCCCCGGAAGCCCGCAGACCCGTACCCTCGACCCCGCCCTGCGCAGCCGTTACCTGCAGGCCAACGAGAACGGACGGCTCGACCGGGTGATGACCAACTCCTTCGGCTTCGGCGGCAGCAACAGCAGCCTGATCTTCGGGTGGGCCGCCTGATGCGCGCCTATGTCGAGGGCATCGGCCTGCTCGGCCCCGGTCTTCCGGGCTGGGCGGAGTCGCGCGCCATCCTGGCCGGCGAAAATTTCTATGTCGCGGCGCCGGCCATGCTGACCGCCAGTCCGCTCCTGCCCGCAGCCGAACGGCGGCGCAGCGTGCCCACCGTCAAACTCGCCATGGCGGTGGGTGCGGAGGCGTTGGAGCAGGCCGGCCGCGACCCGGCCACCGTCGCCACCGTCTTCACCTCCTCCAGCGGCGATCCCGACACGCTGCACCAGATCCTGGAGACCCTGGCAACGGAAGAGCGCGACATCTCGCCGACGCGCTTCCACAACTCCGTCCACAACGCGCCGGCCGGCTATTGGAGCATCGCCACCCGCTGCCGCGAGCCCTCCACCAGCCTGTCGGCCCATGACGAAAGCTTCCAGACCGGCCTGCTGGAGGCGGCGGCGGAGGTCTCGGCCGATGGCTGGACCGTCGGGCTGATCGCCTACGACCTGCCTTATCCGGAGCCGCTGAACAAGGTCCGCCCCATCGCGGGCATCTTCGGCACCGCCCTGCTGCTGGTCCCGCAACCGACCGACCGCTGCCTCGCCCGGCTGGACATCGCCCTGTCGCGCGGAGGGGAACCGGTCAGCCGCATGGCCGATCTCGGGCTGGAGGCCCTGCGCTCCGGCAACCCGACCGCCCGCGCCCTGCCGCTGCTGGCGGCGCTGGCACGGGTCGGCGCGGGCGGCACGCCGGAAACGGTGGTGCTCGACCTGCCGCCGGGCGGGCGGGTGGTGGTGCGGGTCGGCGCGCCATGCTGATGACGCACGAACAGCTGGCGGCGCTGATCCCCCATGCCGGCACCATGTGCCTGCTGGACGGCGTTCTGTCCTGGGACCGCAGCCGCATCCGCTGCATCGCCCGCAGCCACCTCGACATGGACAATCCGCTGCGCCATGCCGGGCGGCTCGCCGCGCTGTGCGGAGTCGAATACGCCTCCCAGGCGATGGCGGTGCATGGCGGGCTGACGGCCGGCGGCGAGCGCCCCGCTGCCGGCTATCTCGCCAGCCTGCGCGACCTCGCCTGCCACGTCGCCAGGCTCGACGACATCGCGGAGGAACTGGTCATCGACGCCGAAAACCTGACCGGCGAGGGCAGCCGCGTGATCTACGCCTTTGCCGTCTCCGTCAGCGGCCGAGAACTGCTGAGCGGCCGGGCGGCGGTGGTGATCGACCCCGAGATTATTAGGGTGGGGAAGGCATGAGGGGGATGTTGAGCGCAATACGGCGAAATCTCCCTCTCCCCCCCGGGGAGAGGGTCGGGGTGAGGGGGAGGCACTGCGTGCCCTTCCGAGAATCCTCCCCCCGCGTCCCCCTCACCCTAACCCTCTCCCCGGGGGGGAGAGGGGATTCATCCGCACTGGATGACTATGAGCGTTCTCCATGGGCATGAAACGCGCACTCGTCACCGGCGGCAGCGGCGCGCTGGGTGCCGCCATCTGCAGGGCACTGGCCGCCGGAGGCCGCCATGTGCTGGTTCATGCCAACGGCTCCCCCGCCCGCGCCGAAGCGTTGGCGGCGGAGATCGTGGCATCCGGCGGATCGGCGGAGGCAATCGTCTTCGACGTTACCGATGCGGAGGCCACCGCCGCCACCCTGGAGCGGGTGCTGGAGTCCGGCCCAATCCAGATCCTGGTCAACAATGCCGGTATCCACGACGACGCGGTGATGCCGGCGATGCAACGGGAGCAGTGGGGCCGCGTCATCGATGTCTCGCTGAACGGCTTCTTCAACGTGACGCAGCCGCTGCTGATGCCGATGATCGGCACGCGATGGGGCCGGATCGTCAACCTGTCATCGGTGGCGGCCATTGCCGGCAACCGTGGCCAGACCAACTACGCCGCCGCCAAGTCTGGGTTGCATGGCGCCACCAAATCCCTGGCGCTGGAACTGGCCCCGCGCGGCATCACCGTCAACGCGGTGGCGCCCGGCATCATCGCCTCGCCGATGGCCGACGCCGCCTTCGACGCCGAGACGGTCAGACGGATGGTGCCGATGAAGCGTGCCGGCCGGCCGGAGGAGGTGGCCGACCTCGTCGCCTTCCTGGCCTCCGACCGCGCCGCCTACATTTCCGGCCAGATCGTCTCGATCAACGGGGGGATGATCTGAGCGGACGGGAGCGTACCCGCCGGACCGCCAGCATCGGCAGCCGGCCGATGAAGCCCAGCATCAGCCGGGTGTGCATCCAGGTCAGCAGGGCGTTGTCGCGGACATAGTTGAAGTGGGAAACCCCGCCCTCCTCCACCTTGAAATAGCGGACGGGGGCCGGCACGTTGATGGTCGGCAGGCCCGCCCAGCACAGCCGCACCGCCGCCTCCGGATCGAAGTCGAAGCGACGCATCCACGGATTGCGCCGCATCACGGCTGCCAAGGGCTTGATCGGATAGACGCGGAAGCCGAACAGCGAATCGCCGATCCCGCCCCACAGCGTTTCCAGATTGGCCCACCAGTTGGAGATCCTGCGTCCCCCCACCCGCAGCCGCGGCGCGCCGGCATCGAACACCGGCTTTCCCAGCACCAGCGCATCGGGGTTGGCCAGCGACACCCCCTGGAACTGCGGGATGCGGTCGGCCGGATGCTGGCCGTCGGCGTCCATGGTCAGCGCATGAGTGAAGCCGCAGCGCTCCGCCTCCGCCAGCCCATGCAGGACGGCGGCGCCCTTGCCGCGGTTGGCCGGCAGTTCCAGCACGCGCAGATGCGGATCCGCCTCGGCCATCGCCCGCAGATCCGCCGCCGTTCCGTCGGTGCTGCCGTCGATCACGACCCAGACCGGCGCCCAATGCGCGCGGGCATCCCGCACCGTCTCGAACAGTTTCGGCCCGGTGTTGTAGCTGGGGATCAGGACCAGATGGCTGGTCGAAGGGTCGGGTGTCACAGCTCTGTCCTGTAGTGGCGTTCCAGATCCTCGACCAGCCCACGCACGTCCGACGGCGGATCGAAGCGGCGGCCGAGGCGGACGGTGTAGACCAGCGGGAACTCCGGCTTGCGGAACAGCGGCCAGCCCTTGCCGAGGAAATTGCTGTTGGCGTCGATGAAGACGGTCTGCACCGGTGCCCCCGCCGTCTTGGCGATCAGCGCGAAGCCGCCCTTCAGCGGGTTGACCGGCGCCCGCTCCGTCCTTGTGCCTTCGGGGAAGATCAGCAGTTGGTGGCCGGCGCGCACCCGCTGAGCCGCCGCCTTGACCAGTGAGTTCGGCGCGTCGTTGCGGATATAGCCGGCCATCCGCGCACCGCCGCCGAAAAGAAGGTTGTCGTAGACCGGGGCCTTGGCGATGCACACCACGTCCGGCAGGCGCGAGATCAACAGCACGGCGTCCAGGATCGACGGATGGTTCGGGCAGATCAGCAGGCCACCATCGCCCTTCAATTCGTCCAGGGCCGACAGGTCGGTCTTCAGCACCCCGCAGGCGCGCAGCGTGCCCAGATACAGGCGGAATCCCGTCCTGATCGCCTGCCGTCCGAGCGGCCCGGCGACCCGACGCGGCAAAAGCGGGCCGATCAGCGCTGCCGTCAGGCTCCAGGCGAGCGACATCAGGCCGAACAGGAACAGCAGGCCGTAGAACAGGGGATACTCCCAGGCCCGCCGGACCGTGCCGAGAAAGCCTAGGCCGCGTCGCCCACGGGGGTGCGCACGTTCCGCCGCCGTTTCCGCCATGCCATGTAGTTCCTTTTGAAGTCCAGCAGGGCGTTCATGTAGTAGATCGCCTTGAATATCTTCAGCCGCGTCTTGATCGGCGATGGGCGAAAGACGTCGCCGGCCAGAAGCGACAGCAGCGCCTCCTCCACCCGGAAGACGTTGCGTGGTCCCATGAACAGGTTGCGCAGCGCCGGCGTCGTCACCCGGTAGATGTACCAGGAGAAGGTGCCGATGCCCTGGCGGACCGTCCGCTCGAAACGCTTCAGCACCTGTTCCTGCCGTGCCGGCTCGCGCAGGCAGGCATCGACCGCCTCGGCCCCTTCGAAAGCGCTGGTCATCGCCAGATAGACGCCGGTGGAGAACACCGGGTCGATGAAGGCGAAGGCATCGCCCAGCATGACGTAGCCCGGCCCCGACATGCGGTCGGCCTGGTAGGAGAAGTTGCCGGTCCCCGTCACCGGGCCGGTCAGTTCCGCCCCCTCCAGCCGCTCCGCCAGCGCCGGGCAGAGCGCCACGGTGTCGAGGAAGAAGCGGGTCTGGTCGGTCTTGCGCGTCTTGAAGTAATAGGGCCAGCAGACCGCGCCGACGCTGGTGGTGCCGTCCGCCAGCGGGATGAACCAGAACCAGCCATGGTCGAACCAGAAGACGGTGATGTTGCCTTCGGCCTTGCCCGGCAGCCGCTTGGCGCCGGTGAAATGGCCGAACATCGCCGCGCTGTTGTGCTTGAGGTTGCGCCGCTTGATGCCGAAGCGCGACGCCAGCAGTGTATCGCGGCCGGACGCATCGACCAGGAAGCGCGTGCGCAGGGTGCGGATCGTGCCGTCCTCCTGCCGCGCGGTGACGATGGTTCCCTCGGCGCCCCGGATGTCGACGTCCGTCACCTTGCAGCCCTCGACGACGGAGGCTCCCTTGGCGGCGGCGTTGCGGATCAGGATGTGGTCGAATTCCGACCGCCGGACCTGAAAGGCATAGGGCTTGGTCTTGTCCCAGGCGTTGGCGAAATCGAAGGTGACCGCCTTGCCGTGGTAGGGCGACACGAACTCCGCCCCATATTTCAACATGCCGACCCGCTCCACCTCCTTCAGCACGCCCAACCGCTCCAGCAGGGGCAGGTTGCAGGGAAGCAGGGATTCGCCGATGTGGAAACGCGGGTGATGGTCCTTTTCCAGCAGAACCACCCGATGGCCCTTGCCGGCCAGCAGCGCTGCAGCGGTCGAGCCGGCCGGGCCGCCCCCCACCACCAGGACATCGCAATCGTAATCGGAACCGTTCGACACCATGGGTTTTGCCGCTCTCCCGCTTGTCCCGCTGTGGGATGTTCGACGTGGTACCCGTTCCTGGCAATGCGACCGGCAATTCTTGCGAAGATTTTATCGCAACCTCTGGCGCGCAATCCAGGGACAAAAGCCCGACATTGCCCTTTATCCGGGGCCTAGCCAAAGGATATATCCACCCACCGATAACATCACTGTTTCCTGTTCGAATATACTCCGCAGAAAAGTTTCGGATTGATTTGAAACACCGCCGCACAGTGCTGCAGAATTTCCGCCGATGCACTTGAGTTTGCGCAACTGTCTTGATTGGTTACCCATTTGGCGACATGCGATGCCGCTTGCCTACCGGGCCCACCGCCCACAAGATGCCGACGGCGCGAAACGACCGCCTCAACCGGGGACGATGGTGCGTGTGTTGCCAACGACGCATGCCCTTTCAGCCCGGGCCGCGAAGGAGATACCGCCGTGCCGACTGAACCCGCCCCCCGCGTCGGCATCGCCGTCGAACCGCACCCGGTGCTGGACGCCTATTATGGCGACAAGGCGCAACGGCAGCATTTCGTCCGCGGCCTGTTCAACCGCACCGCCCACCATTACGACCGCATCAACGCGATCTTCGCGCTGGGCTCCGGCTCCTGGTACCGCGCGCAATGCCTGCGCCGGGCAGGCCTGCGTCCGGGCATGCGGGTGCTGGACGTGGCCATCGGCACGGGTCTGGTCGCGCGGGAGGCGGTGACGCTCTGCGGCAATCCCGACGACGTCATCGGCCTGGACCTCAGCGAAGCAATGCTGGCGGAGGCACGGCGCAGCCTGCCCATCCCACTGATCCAGGGCGTGGCCGACGCGCTGCCGCTGGCCGATTCAAGCGTCGATCTCGTCACCATCGGCTACGCGCTGCGCCATGTCGGCGACCTGACCGCCACCTTCCGCGAGTTCCGACGCGTGCTGCGGCCCGGCGGCACCGTGCTGGTGATGGAGATCGGCCGGCCGCGCCGCCCGGTCACCCGGCACCTGATGAACGCCTATCTCGGCATGGTGGTGCCGGCGGTCTCACGCCTCAGCGGCGGCGGCGAGAGCGGGCGGACGCTGATGCGCTATTACTGGGAGACCATCGACCGCTGCGTGGAACCGGAGGTCATCACCGCCGCGATGGCGGCGGCCGGGCTGGCGCAGGTGCGATGCGACACCGACTACGACCTGTTCAAGAACTACAGCGGCAAGCGGCAGGTCGAGACCACGACGTAACGGCGGATCAGCCGGCGGTGTGCCTGTTGTTACTACCCCTCTCAGGTGTTCCTCATCCGCCTTTGCCAATGCTGGTGACCGGTTATCGCCCTCATAGTTGCCTCTACAAGGCCACGGCCGGAACAGAACCGACAGGAAAAAACATGGTGGGGAAGACGACTTGGGCGGCATTGTCCGTCGTGGCGCTGCTGATCGGCTGCGCCGGGCAGCAGGGTACGGCCAGCAGCAACGGGGCCGGCAACGGAACGGCGACGACCGCCTCCGCCGCGCCGTCGACACCGGGCGCCAAGATGGTGAAATCGCGCGACGGCCGATATGAGGGCGAGGTGATCGGCACCCCCGCCCCCGGCAGCCGCTTCGCCAAACTGCAGATCGGCATGACGATGGAGGAGGTCTCCACCCTGATCGGCGCGCCCGACAACATGATCCGGCACGAGACGGGCAAGCGCTGGATCCCCTTCTATTTCGGCAACGACGCCCAGCGTCTTCAAGTCATCTACCGCAACGAAGGCTGCCTGACCTATACCGGCGGCAACGTCTTCGGCGGCGGCGGTTCGGAACTGATCCGAATCACCGTCGCACCGAAGGGAGGCTGTCTGGACACCTGACGAAAAAGGCGCGGCTTTTGAAAAGCCGCGCCTTTTCGGATCACCGCCGCAACCCGCCCGATCAGGCATTGGTCAGCAGGCGCTTCTTCTCGATCGCCATCTGCTCCGTCTTCGCGTTGGCGATCACCGCCTTCTGCAGCTTCTCGAAGGCACGCACCTCCAGCTGGCGCACGCGCTCGCGCGAAACATGGAAGGTCTGGCTCAGCTCTTCCAGCGTCAGCGGCTCGTCACGCAGGCGGCGGGCCACCAGGATCCGGCGCTCGCGGTCGTCCAGCACCCCCAGCCCCAGCTTCAGGAACTGCTGGCGCCGGCGGCGTTCCTCGGAGTCGGCCAGCGTCGTCTCCTGATCCGGCCGCTCGTCGGCCAGCAGGTCCTGCCACTCGGCATCGCCCTCTTCCGACAGGCCGACGTTCAGCGAGCGGTCGTTGCCCAGGCGGCGGTTCATCTCCACCACCTCGGTCTTCGACACGTTCAGTTCGGTGGCGATGCTCTCCACCGCTTCCGGCGACAGGTCGCCGCTCTCCAGCTCCTGCATCCGCGCCTTCAGGCGGCGCAGGCTGAAGAACAGCTTCTTCTGCCCTGCGGTGGTGCCGATCTTCACCAGCGACCAGTTGTGCAGGACATATTCCTGGATCGCCGCACGCACCCACCACGACGCATAGGTGGCGAAGCGGAACCCCTTGGCGGGATCGAACTTCTGCGCTGCCTGCATCACGCCGACATTGCCCTCCGCCACCAGATCGGCCAGCGGCAGGCCATAGCCGAGATAGCCGCGGGCCATCTTGACGACGAGACGCAAATGGCTGCCGACCAGCTTGTCGAGCGCGGCCGGATCCTGATGGTCATGCCAGCGGACGGCGAGATCGAGTTCCTGTTCCGGCGTCAGATACTGATACTTGCGGGCGTCCTGAAGATAGAGCTGCATCGGTTCAGCAGTGCGCGGTTCTGGGATACGGGTTTCCGTGTTGCGGGTCGGGGCGGTATCGGATTGAGCTGTGCGGGTTTCAGCGTTGCGCTGCATGGTGTCTCTTTTTCTCCCAGCCGACGGGAGCGGCGCCGCGGGCAAAGGCCCCGGCGTTGATCGGGTCGGTCCTGTTGAAGATCGGGTTTTTGGTTCGTTGCGTTGCCGGCATTCGAC
Source organism: Azospirillum sp. B2RO_4 (assembly GCF_051124815.1). Taxonomy (NCBI): domain Bacteria; kingdom Pseudomonadati; phylum Pseudomonadota; class Alphaproteobacteria; order Rhodospirillales; family Azospirillaceae; genus Azospirillum; species Azospirillum sp. B2RO_4. The sequence goes on from NZ_CP118486.1 coordinate 277,447, forward strand.
GCTGCCGGACGGCGTGCACCGGGCTTCGGTGCGGAAACGGGCAAAGAGGGGCCCTCTCCAGCCCCGCGGGCGGCGCCGCGCCGGGGAAGGTGGCGCCGCAGCCAGCAAGCCGCAGGGCCGGAGAGGAACGGCGGAGCCGGGCGATCAGCGCGGCCGAACCGAGGAATTGAAAACAGTCATATGGGCCAAGGCCAATCTGTCGGGGTCGGCGCCATCAGCGACGCAACGAACACTATATAGGAATTTTGACAACGCATTAAAGGGGCGCCCAGGCGAATTTTCCTGGCACCCTGATTGAGACCGGTTCCCGCGTCCGTGTCCGGGAACGCTGTGGGAGATGGGGCGGCCCTCCGCCGGTTTCAACCCCTCCCACGCCATGGCCGAACATCTTTCGAATTTCAATGCAACTTCACAAGACAATTGACCGAACAGCGGCACGGCCACATAAATCAAATCGACATCAGAAATTGCTTAGAAAGTCTAAACACTGGCAATTGACAAATACCCCGTGGTATTTTTCGGATGTCACTTGCAGTCATACCTCTTCTGCGCTTACCGTCCGGTTGTTTCCAGCATCCACCGACCCGAGGCTTGAGCCGACATGCTTGAAGACATCGTCATCGACACTCCTGTCGACCGGCCGCACTCTTCCGGCCAGACTGCCAGTCAGAGCGCTGGCCACACTGGCGGCCGTGCATCGTCCCAGCCTCTGCGCGTCGCGGTGCTGTGGAAGACGCCGAATCTCGGCCTCTATTCGAACGCCGCCTTCGACGACCTCTACAACGGCATCGGGCACAACAACGGCAACCTTGCCTTCGTGCATTCGATCTGCAGCCACATCGCCAACCCGGTGAAGCATTTCAGCTGGGGCTCCTCGGCCGAGACGCTGCGGAACAACGCCGACATCATCGTCATTCCCTGCGCCAACCAGCTCGGCCGCCACACCGATTATGGCCAGATGGCGGAGAATCTGGAAAAGTCCGGATTGCCGATCGTCGCCATCGGCCTCGGCGCCCAGGCGAACAGCTACGACCACGACGTCGAACTCAGCCCCGGCACGCTGCGCTGGGCGCAGGTGATCGCGGCGTCGAACCCGTCTTCGGCGACGTCGCCCAACATCTACACCCGCGGCGCCTATACCACGGCGCAGTTGGACAAGCTGGGCATCACCGGGTCGCTGCCCGGCGGCTGCCCGTCGCATTTCCTCAACCAGGCGCCGGGCCTGGGCCGGAAGATCCACGCCAACTGGTCGGCGCTCGACCTGCCGCGCTCGATCACGGTGGCCGGCGGCCATCAGGCCTGGGTCAAGACGCGGGAGATCGAGCACCAGCTGATCGCCCTGATGATGGATCCCATCGCTCCCGGCCAGTACATCGTCCAATCGATGGGCGAGATGATCCGCGCCTCGCGCGGGCTGTTCGACAGCATCGACCCACATGCGCTGAAGGAAATCCACCGCCACACCGTGCCGCACTACTCCTTCGAGGAGTTCAAGGTCTGGTGCCGGAACTACATGCGCTCCTACTATGACGTGCCGGCCTGGATGGACACTCTGCGCCAGCAGGATCTGACCATAGGCTGCCGTTATCACGGCGTCGCGCTGGCGATCCAGGCGGAGCGGATGGGCCTGACGGTCACCATCGATTCCCGCACGCGCGAGCTGTGCGAGAACACCGGCGTCCCCTATGCCGACGCCGCCGACCTGACGATGCCGCTGACCCGCAGCCGGCTGAAGTCGCTGATCAACTTCGATCCCGACGCCTACGACCGCCACCGCGCGGAGTCGGCCGCCCGCTATCTGGACTTCCTGATCGCCAACCGGCTGCAGCCGGCGCCCTTCCTGAAGTCCATCGCGAACGGCAAGTGACCGGACAAATGGGGGCCGCCATGCTCCGCCGGACCGCGGCGTTCCTGCTGTCGCTGAGCATGGCCGCCGCCCCCGCCCACGCGCTGACGATCAAAAGGACGGGGGAGCCGGAAACGGTCACCTCCTGGCAGCGCGATGCCTGCGCCGAAAGCGATGCGCCGGACACCCCGGCGCGCGCCTTCCGCGACGCAAGCGGCACGGTGCACCTGATCGCGTCCCATTCCACCGCGCGGGCGCTGACCGGCCCGTCGCTGGATGCGGTGCGGCCGAACTGCGCGGTGATCTTCCAGGGCCACGGCCAGGACGACCCGCGCCTGCACGACGACCGCAGTTGGATCTCGTCCTTCTACACCCCGGACGGCACCACCGTCTTCGCCCTGGTCAGCAACGAGTTCCACGCCCAGAAACGCCCCGCGCTCTGCCCCTCCGGCCAGTACATGCGCTGCTGGCGCAACAGCATCACCGCGGCGGTCTCCACCGACGGGGGAGCGAGCTTCCGCCTGAGCGCCGCACCGCCCAACCACACCGTTGCGACGCTGCCCTACCCCTATGGCGGCGATGTCGGCCAGCGCACCGGCTATTTCGCGCCCAGCAACATCGTCCGCAACGGCGACCACTGGTACGCCTTCCTGTGGGCCGAGCGGTTCGGCGCGCAGAAGCGCGGCGCCTGCCTGATGCGGACCGACAACCTCGCCGATCCGCACTCCTGGCGCGGCTGGGACGGTAAATCCTTCTCCGTCAGCTTCGTCCGCGACGATCAAATTGGCGATGGCCGAGCCAAGGACGCTCCGGAGTCCCATCTCTGTGCCCCGGTCGCCCCCGATGTCCTGCAGGGCACCGTGCGCAGCATCGTCCGCCACCGCGCCAGCGGCCTGTTCATCGCCACGCTGGCGATGACCCGCGACGGCCGCACCGGTATCTGGACCACCACCTCGCCGGATCTGGTGAGCTGGTCGAAGCCGCAACTGCTGTGGGCGGCCCCGCTGCTGTTCCGCTACGCCTGCGGCGACAAGGCGGCCTTCGACTATCCCGCCCTGCTCGACCCCGCCAGCCAGAGCCGCAATTTCGACGATGTCGGCAAGACCGCCTACGTCTACATGACGCGGCTGAACCTGGACAAATGCAGGATCACCTGGAACCGCGACCTCGTCCGCATGCCGGTGGAGATCGGCGAAGACTGAGAGGGGCGACATCGCACAAAGCCGTTGCCAATCCGGACAGCCCATCCGATCTGTCGATCCGGACCACGGATAAGGAGCGGTGCCATGCCGGACGGCGATCCTTTCGACCTCCAGCGCTTCGTCAAGGCTCAGGATCCGGTCTTCGCGACCGTGCTCGAGGAACTGCGGGCCGGCCACAAGCGCAGCCATTGGATGTGGTTCATCTTCCCACAGCTGCGCGACCTCGGCCGCTCCCCGACCGCGCAGTTCTACGGCATCGCCTCCATCGACGAGGCGCTGGCCTATCTGGCGCACCCGATCCTCGGTGCCCGGCTGGCGCAGGCGACGGAGGCGGTGCTGGCGGTGCAGGGGCGGACGCTTCATGAGATCTTCGGCTCGCCCGACGACCTGAAGTTCCGATCCTCGATGACTTTGTTCGTCCGGGCTACGGCGAAGGACGGCGACCTCTACCGCAGGGCGCTGGACCGCTATTGCGGCGGCCAGCCGGACGAGGCGACGCTGGGCTTGCTGGGCTGACCGGCTTCAGGCCAGCAGGTCGCCCAGTTCCAGCCCACGCTCCTGCCCCAGGCTTTCCAGCATCGCCAGCGTGGCGCCGTCCAACGGGATGCCGTCGGCCAGACGCTGGCGGCGGGTGCGGCTTTCCGGCTCGCCCGGTATCAGGATGGCGTCCGCCCCCGGTGCCGTCGGCGTGTCGCGGACATAGGCGACCAGATCGTCGAGATCGGCCGCCCATTGGGCGTTGCCGCCACGCGCCGGGTCGAAGACGATGGCGAACATGTTGTTCATCACCCGGCCGGAGTTCTGGTGCGACGGCGTGCCCGGCATCGCCGAGGCCAGCGCCCCGGCCAGCACGTCGCACATCAGCGCCAGCCCGAACCCCTTGTGCCCGCCCAGCGGCAGCAGGGCGCCCGACGGGTCCTGGAACATCACGCCGGGGTCCCGCGTGGGGTCGCCCTGCGGATCGAGCAGCAGGCCGGGGGCCATCTCCTGCCCCTTGCCCATGGCGACGCGGCACTTGCCGACGGCGACGGCGCTGGTGGCGAAATCCAGCACCAGAGGCGGGGTCGCCTCCGTACCGGGAATCGCGATGCAGATCGGGTTGGTGCCCAGCCGCGGCCGGGTGCCGTCATGCGGCGCCACCGCCGGACGGGTGACGACGTTGACGAAGGCCAGCGCGACCAGCCCGGCGTCGCTGCACTGCTCGCCATAGGAGCCGACGCGACCGATATGGTGGCTGTCGCGCAGGGACAGCACGGCCAACCCGTCCCGCCGCGCCTGTTCGATGGCGAGGTCCATCGCCTCGCGCGCGATCACCTGACCATAGCCGCTGCCGCCGCCGACCGCCAGGAAGGGGCCTGAGTGGCCGATCACCGTCGCATGCTGGTTGGGCCGCAAGAGCCCGGCGGCGATCGCCGGCATATACATCGCCAGCATACCGACGCCGTGGCTGTCATGCCCACGCAGGTTCGCTTCCACCAGATGGTCGGCGACGACCGCCGCCTCCTGCTCCTCGCTTCCGGCCGCCCGCAGCAGGCGCCGCACCGCTTCCGCCAAGCGGTCCGCCCGCACCGGCCGCAGCGCGGTGCCGTAGACGCCGGCATTGAAGGACGCCGCGGCGGCGAAGGGATCCTTTTGTGTCTCTGTCATCCTGTACCTTCCCGACCGGCCGCCGCCCCGGCTGGGCAACGGCCTGATTTCCGGTCCCTATTTGGTCGCCGCGGCACCGGCAGGGCAAGGGTGCAAAATGGACAAGCGCCCCATCAGCCGCCCGCCGGCCGGCAAGCTTTGCGACGCTTCGTCACATCGCTACTGCGAGTTATTCGCATCATGATGGCGCCTGCGGCCCAGTGCCGCCGAAAGGTGACCCCTGATGACCTCCCCTCACTACGGCCTGCGACATCCCATTTCCCCCGGCACCACCTCCGACCCTCCGTCCAGCGGCGACAGCTGCCGTCTCGGCGCGTTGCGCAAGGGTCAGCGCGCGGTGGTGACCGGCCTCGACGAGGCCGCCGTCGTCACCCCGCTGCCGCCCGGCGAACTGGAACGCCGCATGATCGAGATGGGCCTGATCGAAGGCGCCCGCGTGGAAATCCTGCATGAAGGCTTCCCCGGCGCCGATCCGCTTGCCGTGCGCATCGACGACCACACCCTGGCCCTGCGCCGGGCGGAGGCGCACGCCGTTCTGGTGACGCTCGGCTGAGCCGTCGCCTCCCCTTCCTGCGGAAGGATTTCCGCGATGTCCGATACCGTTCTTTCCTCTCCCGCGCTTTCGGCCGCACTGCCGCGCATAGCGCTGGTCGGCAACCCCAACTGCGGCAAGACCTCGCTGTTCAACGCGCTCACCGGCGCCCGCCAGAAGGTGGCGAACTATCCCGGCGTGACGGTCGAGCGCAAGGTCGGCGAATTCCTCAGTCCGGCCGGCACCCGCGTGCAGATCGTCGATCTGCCCGGCACCTACAGCTTGCGCGCCCGCTCCCCCGACGAGGAGGTGACGCGCGACGTCGTGCTGGGCCGCTTCCGGCACGAAGCGCCGCCCGACGCGATGGTCTGCGTCGCAGACGCCACCAACCTGCGCCTGCATCTGCGGCTGGTGCTGGAGTTGAAGAAGCTCGGCCGGCCAATCATCCTCGCGCTCAACATGATGGACGTGGCGGCTGCGCGCGGCTGCCGTGTCGATGCGGCGGCCCTGTCGGCGGCGCTGGGCGTGCCGGTGGTGCCGACGGTGGCGGTCAAGCGCAACGGCGTGGCTGGGCTGCTCGACCAGATCGACCGCAGCATGATGGCGATGACGACCGATCCAGCCGCCGCGCCCTGCGGCTGGAGCGAGCCGTCGGCGCGGGAGTTGCGCGCCTATCACCAGGAGGTCGAAGGCATCCTCGCCGCCGCGCTCCAGGATGCCGGCAAGCCGTCGCTCGCCACCCGGCGCATCGACGCGGCCCTGCTGCATCCGGCGGTCGGCCTGCCCTTCCTGCTGCTGGTGCTGTTCTTGATGTTCCAGGCGGTGTTCGCCTGGGCCGCCGTGCCGATGGACATGATCGACCGCGCGCTGGGCTGGGTACAGACCACCGCCGGTGCCACCCTGCCGGACGGCATGCTGAAAAGCCTGATCACCGACGGCATCATCGCCGGGGTGGGCAGCGTGCTGATCTTCCTGCCGCAGATCCTCGTGCTGTTCTTCTTCATCCTGATGCTGGAATCCACCGGCTACATGGCGCGGGCGGCCTTCCTGCTCGACCGGCTGATGGGCGGGGTCGGGTTGCACGGCCGGGCCTTCATCCCGCTGCTGTCCAGCTTCGCCTGCGCGGTTCCCGGCATCATGGCCGCCCGCACCATCGAGAACCGCGCCGACCGGCTGGCCACCATCATGATCGCGCCGCTGATGACCTGCTCGGCCCGCCTGCCGGTCTACACCCTCATCATCGCCGCCTTCGTTCCCAGCCGGACGGTGGCCGGCGGCATGATCGGGCTGCAGGGACTGGTGATGTTCACCCTCTATGCGGCCGGCATCCTGTCGGCGCTGGCGGTCGCCTTCGTGCTGAAGCGCACGATCTTCAAGGGCGCCCGCGAGCCGCTGCTGATGGAGTTGCCCTCCTACCGGCTGCCCAGTCCACGCGACATCCTGCTGGGCCTGCTGGAGCGAACGCGCATCTTTCTGGCCCGCGCCGGCACGGTGATCTTCGCCATCATGATCCTGCTGTGGTTCCTCGGCAGCTTCCCGGCGGCGCCCGACGGGGCGACGGGGCCGGCCATCGACTACAGCTTCGCCGGGATGCTCGGCCATGCGCTGGCGCCGCTGCTCGCCCCTATCGGCTTCACCTGGCAGATCGCCATCGCCCTGGTGCCGGGCATGGCGGCGCGCGAGGTGGCGGTCGCCGCGCTCGGCACCGTCTATGCGCTGAGCGAGACCGGCGACGCGCTGTCCGGTTCGCTGGCCGGCGTGCTGGCGGCGGACTGGAGCCTGCCGACCGCGCTGTCCCTTCTGGCGTGGTTCGTGTTCGCCCCGCAATGCGTCTCCACCCTGTCGGTGGTGAAGCGGGAGACCAACAGCTGGTTCTGGATGCTGGTGATGATCGCCTACATGACGGCGCTCGCCTATGGCGCCGCCTTCGTCACCTTCCGGCTATCCACCGCCCTGCTGGGAGGCTGAGCCATGATGGAAAGCATTTTGGTCGGTACGATCGTCGCCGCCGCCTTCGCCTGGGTGGCCTGGACCATCCTGCTGCCGGCGTCCTTGCGAAACCGCCTGCGCCGGCTGGCCGGACGGCCGGTCCCGCCGCAGGGGGCCGGCGGCTGCGGGGGCTGCTGCGGCTGTGACGCCGCGACCCCGAAGCGCGGCCGGCACTGCTGAGGTTACCAACCGGTGGGACAGGCCCGGCAACCGGTCATCAGCGCATCCTGGAAGATGGCGAAGCGCAGCTTGGCCCCGTCCATGTTGGCACCGGACAGGTTGGACAGCGCCATCTTCGCCTCCTGAAGATTGGCTCCCTCCAGGCTGGCGCCGGCCAGATTGATCTTGTCGGCGCGGATCGCCTCCAGATTGGCGGCGGTCAGGTCGCTTCCGGTGAAATCGGCGCCGGTGGCGCGGGCGAATTCCAGATTGGCGCCGCGCAGCCGTGCTCCAGACAGGCGCGCGCCCTGCAGGAAGGCGGTGCGCAGGTCGGCGCCGTCCAGAATGGCGCCGGTCAGGTCGGCCCCACGCAGGTCCGTCTTGCGCAGGTCGGCCCGCATCAGGTTGGCGCCATGCAGATCGGCCCCGGCCAGCGAAAGGCCGCGCAGATTGCGGTGCCGCAGATCCAGATTGGGGCAGACGATGCGCGGCCCGAGCCTGCATCCATTCACTACGCTCGCCCGCTCCTCCTCGCCGCCGCCGACCGGCTGTGCTGTCTGGTCGTCGGTGGCCGCCGGAACGAGCGCGGTTTCCATTCCCGCTGCGAGCGATTGCGAAGCGGGTGCCGCAAGGCCGAGGGTCAGGACGCTCAGCGCAAGGAACCGGCGGACGTCATCGGGCCGTTTCCGGGACTGCGGGGTGGTGGTGCGCGACGTCATGATGGTGTCTCCGATGAAAGGCGCCGGGGCGGACTGCTGCCCCGGCGCTCCATGGTTCGGTTTCCCAGGATCCGGTCACTTGGTGCTGGAGACCTTCACATCCGCCAGCTTGAACACCCAGAAGGAACCACCCTGGGTCACGCGGGTGGTCAGGTCGGCCAGATCGCCGCCCCACAGCGGCACCGCGCCGCCATAGCCGGTGGTGATGCCGACATACTGCACCCCGTCCTGCTCCCAGGTGATCGGGGAGGAAATGATCCCCGATCCGGTCTGGAAGTGCCACAGTTCCTCGCCGGTCTTGGCGTTGAAGGCCTTGACGAAGCCATCGCCGGTGCCGGTGAAGACCAGATTGCCGGCGGTCGCCAGCGTTCCGGCCCATAGCGGCAATTCCTCCTTGTGCTCCCAGACGATCTTGCCGGTCTTCGGATCCAGCGCCCGCAGGCTGCCGACATGGTCGTCGAACATCTTGTGGATGCGGAACCCCATGCCGAGATAGGCCGAGCCGGGGTTGTAGCCGACATGCTCGGTCCAATAATCCTCCTTCCAATGGTTGGCGGCGATGTAGAACAGCTTGGTGTCCTCGCTGTAGGACATCGGGTTCCAGTTCTTGCCGCCCAGGAACGGCGGCGAGACCTCCACCGGCTTGCCGCGCTTCTCCCCTTCGGCCGGCAGCGGCGGGCGTTGGCCCTCATTCTCGATCGGGCGGCCGGTCTTCAGATCGATGCCCTTGGCCCAGGTGATGCCATCGACGAAGGGATAGGCGGCGATCACGCTGTTCGGCTTGTTCGGCTCGCCGCCCGCCGTTGCCAGCTTGGTCCGGTCGGTGACATAGAAGAAGCCGTTGCGGTCGGCGTGCGCCGTCGCCTTCACCGTCTTGCCCGAAGCGTCGGTGTAGTCGAACAGCACCAGCTCGTTGTTGCCGGAGAAGTCCCAGGTGTCGTTCGGCGTGTGCTGGTAGAAGCCCTTCAACTCGCCGGTGGTCGGATCGACATAGGCTTGGCCCGAGGTGTAGAGGCTGTCGCCCGGCCAGCGCGCCCAGCCGTTCCATGGCGCCGGGTTGCCGGTGCCAATGACGATGGTGTTGGTCTCGACGTCGAAGGTGGCGCTCTGCCACGGCGCGCCGCCGCCATGGTTCCACGCCTCCACCAGATTGCCGTCCTTGTCGCGCGGCCAGGACGGGGCCTTGTCGCTGCCGGTCGGCGTGCTGTCCTTGCCGTTCAGCCGGCCGATGTGGCCTTCGACCAGCGGACGCATCCAGATTTCCTCTCCGGTGTCGGGATCGCGGGCGAACAGCCGCCCGACCACGCCGAACTCGTCGCCCGACGAGCCGTGGATCAGCAGAACCTTGCCGGTCTTCTGGTCCTTCACGATGGTCGGCGCGCCGGTCATGGTGTAGCCGACCTTGTGATCGGCAAACTTCTTCTTCCAGACGACCTTGCCGGTGTCCTTGTTCAGCGCGACGATGGAGGCGTCGAGCGTTCCGAAGAACAGCTTGTCGCCATAGATCGCCGCACCGCGGTTGACCACGTCGCAGCAGGGACGGATGTCGTCGGGCAGGCGGTGGGCATAGCTCCACAGCCGCTTGCCGGTCTTGGCGTCCAGCGCGAACATCCGCGAATAGGAGGCGGTGACGTAGATGACGCCGTCATGGACCAGCGCCTGGGTCTCCTGCCCGCGCTGCTTCTCATCGCCGAAGGAGAAGGACCAGGCCGGAACCAGACGCGATACGCTCTCGGCATTGATCTGCTTCAGCGGGCTGAAACGCTTGCCTTCCACCCCCATGCCGTACATCAGCACGTCGCCGGTGTTCTTCGCATCGTTGGCGATGGCATCCCAGGTGACCTCGGAGGCCAGCGCCGGACCAGTCGGAGCCGCAGCCAGGAACAGCGCGGCCAACACGGTGGCGACTCCTGCCAGATGGGCGCGGCGGCGCGGCTTGGCGCCGGAATTGGTGCTGCCCGCAGAAGTGCTGTAGGACGAAAGTGTCATGCGTTTCCCCCGATGATTGGCCGCCAAGCGGCGATACCGCCACGCCGGCTTGTCCGCGATCCCGCGGATGGCGGGAGGCGATGCCGCCCGCGGAACCGGGAAAAGCCGAACGTGACGATGTCGTGCCAGAAGGCCGTTGCTTTCTGAGCGGCAGGACCTTTTCAAATCCGGTCTGTGCATCCCGCCCGGCGCACAGCACCATGTCTTGCCGCTTCCAATAGTCTCTCCGTCGAGGCCGCCGTTCCATTCGACAATCCGGGGAAGAATTTCTTGACGGTGAACCATGACGACATCCCGTGAGGACCGGGATTTTTTCCCGTCCACCGACGCGGCATGCACAAATCCACACCGCTGACCGCGCTCGATTGCCCAAAGGGCGGATGGCGCCCGATCCGATGGATCGACTAACATTCCGTCATTGGTCTTATTGCGGAGTGGGCGGCGGTGTCGTTGAGGCTGCACATCCTGGCCCTGATCGGGCTTTTCCTGCTGCTGATGGCGGCGGCCGGCGGGGCGGTGATGGTCGCCAACGCCCGCGACGCCGTCCGGGCCGAAATGGCCTCAGCCCTCGAGTTGGGCGGCGTGCTGGGACTGGCGATGGCGGAGCGCGGGGAGATGCCCGACGGCATCGGCATCCTGAACGGTCTGGGGTTGCGCCACCTTCGCTTCATCGGCTCCGATGGGCTGCCACGGCCGGAACCGGCGGAACGACGGGCGCCGGACTGGTTCGCCGCGCTGATCGGCGGGGAGCCGCAGGAGCGCCGGCTGGTGGCGGGCGATCTGCGCATCGTCGCCGAGCCCTGGGACGAGATTGCCGAGGTGTGGGAGGATATGAGCGATCTCGCCGCCACGATGCTGGCGGTCGGGCTGCTGCTGATGGCGGCCGCCCATCTCGCGGTCGGTCGCGCCCTTGCACCGCTGTCGCGGCTGGAAGCCGGGGTGGAGCGGCTGCGCGCCGGCGACTATGCCTTCGCCGTCGACGGTCGCGGCGTTCCCGAACTCGACCGGCTGGGAACCGGCATCGCAGCGCTTGCCGACGGGCTGGCGGCGGCGGAGCGGGAGAACCGGCAAGCCGGCCAGCGGATCGTCGCCGCGCAGGATGCCGAAAGGCGGGAGATCGCCCGCGAAATCCACGATGAACTCGGCGCCGCCCTGTTCGCGATCAAGGTCGATGCCGGCCGCATCCTGCGCCTGCGCGACGGCGACGGCGACACCGAAGCCGCCGAGCGCGCCGGCAAGATCCTGGACACGGCGGCGGAGGTCCACCGGCTGAGCCGCCGCATCCTGGCGCGCCTGCGCCCCGCCCTGCTCGACCAGTTGCCGCTGAGCGAGGCGCTGGCCGAATTGGCCGGGGACTGGATGCGGCGCCAGCCCCACATCGCCGTGACACTCGCCATCGAACCGCCGGCGGCGGTGGCCGATCTCGACGGCTGCGACGAGGTGCTGCGGCTGACCGTCTACCGGCTGGTGCAGGAATCCCTGGTCAACGCCTTTCGCCATGCCGCGCCGTCGGTCGTCGCGGTCGGCCTGCGGATCGACCCCGATATGGTCGAGATCAGCATAACCGACGACGGCCCTGGCATGCCGAGCGGCGGGGATGCGGAGAACAGCGGCTTCGGCATTTCCGGGATGGCGGAGCGGGTCCGTACGCTTGGCGGCATCCTGTCGATCGGAACCGCGGCCGGCGGCGGCACCCGCGTGTCGGCCCGCCTGTGCCGGACGGCCCTTTCCCCATCCTCCCCGCCCGCATTGGAGCGCATGACGTGACCCGCACCATTCTTCTGGTCGACGACCATCCCATCGTCCGGGCCGGCTGCCAGCGCCTTTTGGCCGAAGCGGCGCTCGGCCGCGTGGTCGAGGCGGAGGATGTCGGCAGCGCGCTGGCCCTGTGGCGGGCAGAGCGGCCGGACGTCGTCGTCCTCGACCTCAACATCCCGGGCGACGGCGGCGGCATGGCGGTCCTGCGCAGCATCCGCGAGGAAACTCCGGCGGTGCCCGTCCTGATTTTCAGCATGCATGAGGATCCGGCCATCGCCGCCCGCGCGCTGAAAGCCGGTGCCAGGGGCTATGTCACCAAGAACGACGCCCCGGACAGCCTCGCCTCCGCCATCGGCACGGTGCTGGCCGGGCGCGTGCATCTGGACAGCGGCCTTGCCCGCGATCTGGCGCTGATGACCCTGACGCCGCCGTCCGACCCGTTGGCGGGACTGACCCAGCGCGAACGGGAAATCCTGGGTCTGGTCGGGCGAGGGCTGACCACGGCGGCCATCGCGGAGCGGCTCGGGATCAGTCAGAAGACGGTCGCCAACAGCTGTACCCAGATCAAGGACAAGCTGGGCGCCGACAGCACCCGCGCCCTGATCCGCATCGCCATCGACAACGGTCTGGCCGGCTGAAGGCCCGACCGAGCACCGCTCAGCCGCCCTTCGCCAGCGCCCGGCGGAAGGCGTCCAGCGTCTCGGCGCTGACATGGTGCTCGATGCCCTCGGCATCGATCCGCGCGGTATCGGCGCTGACGCCGAGGGAACGGAGGAAGGCCACCACCGTCTGGTGCCGTTCCCGGCTTTCCTCAGCGATCCGGCGGCCGGCGTCGGTCAGGAACACGGCACGGTACGGCTTGCGGTAGACCAGCCCGTCGGCCGCCAGCCGGTCCAGCATGCGGGCGACGGTCGGCTGCGCCACCCCCAGCCGCGCGGCGATGTCGACCTGCCGCGCCTCCTGCCCGCTTTCGATCAGGTCGGCGATCAGCTCCACATAATCCTCGGCCAGCGCGGAGCGCTGCGCCTCCCGCGTCTTGCGGAAGCCTTCGGCATGGAGTTCGGCATCGGGCAGCGCCGTCTCGGCCGGCGTGGATGCATCGCCTTCCCTGACTGTCACGCTTCACCCCCCGGAAAAGTTTTGTTCCGGAAAGTATAGCATCTTGCATACTCGATGTCCCGGTACATACTTGATTGATACCAGTTTGCAATTCGGCCGGGAGCCACACGCCGATGTCGGAAGCCGAAGCCGCCGTGCCGCCCCCCAGCGCCTGGCGATACTCCAGCCAGGACGGGGACGGCCGGCCAAGCCTGCCGGAGGTCCATGCCTCAATCGCGGTGCCGCAGGGCGGCCTGTGGCTGCGCCGGCTGCTGGCCTTCGCCGGGCCGGGCTACATGGTGTCGGTCGGCTACATGGACCCCGGCAACTGGGCGACCGATCTCGCCGGCGGGTCGCAATTCGGCTATACGCTGCTGTCCGTCATCATGCTGTCGAACCTGATGGCGATCCTGCTGCAGTCGCTTGCCGCGCGGCTGGGCATCGTCACCGGGCGCGATCTGGCCCAGGCCTGCCGCGACCATTACCCGCGCCCGATCAACCTGACGCTGTGGGTGGCATGCGAGGCGGCGATCATCGCCTGCGACCTTGCCGAGGTGATCGGCACTGCCATCGCGCTGAACCTGCTGTTCGGCATCCCGCTGATCGGCGGCGCCCTGATCACCGCGCTCGACGCCTTCCTGGTGCTGCTGCTGATGCAGCGGGGTTTCCGCTATCTCGAGGCCTTCGTCGTCGCCCTGCTGACCATCATCGCCGGCTGCTTCCTGGTGCAGATCGTCGCCGCTGCCCCGCCGGTCGCCGCCGTCCTCCACGGCTTCATCCCGACGACGGAAGTGGTGACCAACCCCGGCATGCTCTATGTCGCCATCGGCATCCTCGGCGCCACGGTGATGCCGCACAACCTGTACCTCCACTCCTCCATCGTGCAGACGCGGGCCTATCCGCGGACGGAGGAGGGGCGGCGCGACGCCATCACCTGGGCCACGGTCGACAGCACCATCGCACTGATGCTGGCCCTGTTCGTCAACGCCGCCATCCTGATCCTGGCCGCCAGCGTCTTCCATGGCAGCGGCCATACCGAGGTGGCGGAGATCGGCGAGGCGTTCGAGCTGCTGTCGCCGCTGCTCGGCCTCGGCATCGCCTCCACCCTGTTCGCCGTGGCGCTGTTGGCGTCGGGCCTGAACTCCACGGTGACGGCGACGCTGGCCGGGCAGATCGTGATGGAGGGGTTCCTGCGGCTTCGCCTGCCGCACTGGGCGCGCCGGCTGCTGACCCGTGGGCTCGCCATCATCCCGGTGGTGGTGGTGACGGCGCTCTATGGTGAAAGCGGCACGGCGCAGCTGCTGGTGTTCAGCCAGGTCGTGCTCTCGATGCAGCTTCCGTTCGCGGTCATCCCGCTGGTCCGCTTCGTCACCGACCGCGGCAAGATGGGCCGCTTCGCCGTTCCCGGCTGGATCGCCGGCCTGTCCTGGATCGTCGCCGGCGTCATCGTCGTGCTGAACCTGAAGCTGCTCTACGACACGGTTCTCGGCTGATCCTTGTTGTGCAATTGAAGGGACGCTTTATCTGAGGCAACGTCCCGTTCGTTTGCGCATTTTCGCGGAGGACCAGAGATGACCATCGGCCGGCGTCCGACGATTTGGGCCTTGCGCGGCGGATGCCTCGCCGCCGCCCTTCTGGCGAGTTCTTGCGCCAACCCGCAGGCGGAACTGGCGCTGCGCGCACCCGCGGCGATGGTCGGCATGAGCAAGGCCGGCCTGCTGTCCTGTGCCGGGGTGCCGGAACGCTCCGCCGTCGCCGGCGATGCGGAATATCTGGTCTACACCCGCCGGCAGACGCTGGTCGACCGCGATGTGGATTGGGAGCCTAGCCCCTGGCTCGGCCCACGCGGCCCAATGCTGTGGCAGCGCGACGTGACCACATGGTCGCGCACCTACAGCTGCGAAGCCACCTTCGAACTGCATGGCGGGCAGGTCACCGCCGTCCACTACAACGACCGGCGCGATCCCACGCTCTGCTACCAGATCGTCGGAAATTGCGTACGGTAAAGGCCGACTGCCGGCGAACGGTCCAACCGATTCCGGTTGGCATGCGCCCAATGGCATGAGCCTATGTGACTTTCCGGAGATCATCTTGTGATTGGCTGCGCCGGACGGGCCGGGCGGCTATGCTCCCCGCCGCGGTGAAGGATCGAAAGCGGGGGAGAGGGCATGGCGACCAGACGGCGAAAGCTGCCACGCAAGCGCAAGGGCCGGCAGGCGACCGCGGTTCGCGGCGCGGCGGCGGAGCCGATCAACACGGGCCGGCCGTCCCAAGGCGGTCTGACCACCGCCGTGAGAGGGACGTCGGCGGCGGCCACGGCCAAGGCGGCCAAGGCCCGCGGCCGGGTGCGCTACGTGCCCACCCCCGATGCCGCCGCCGGACGCTTCCTCAGCCCGGAGCAGCAGTTTCTGCTGAAGAAGCGGCGAGAGGCGGAACAGCGCGAAGCCAAGGACCGCCGCACCGCCTTCGCCATCATCCTGGTGCTGGTCCTGCTGGTGGCCGGGGCGGTCGCCGGTCTGGTCTGGCTCTGGCGCTCATCCGCGCTTTGACCTGAACGCCGCCCGGACTTCGTGCCGTCAGTGCGTCGCCCCGGAAAGCGCGGCGGCATAGCGCTCCGCCAGCAGCGGGCTGGCAGCGGCGCAGGCCTCGGCGACGAGGCGGGAGCCCTCGACATAGGCTTCGGCCCGTTCGACGCTCCAGGACAGCGGGCGTTCGACCGCCAGCGCCTGCAGAATCGAGATCTGCTCGGCCAGCTTGATGCGCTTGGCCCCCTCCGGCGCGGCGGCGAGGCGCGCGGCCTGGATCGCCTTGCGCTCGGAAATCGCCTTGCCGACATCCTCCGGCGCGTCGCTGACCGCAGCGACGAGGTCGGCGACCTCCCGGCCGAAGCGCTCGGCCAGATCGGCAACGGTGGTCAGCCCGTCCTCGACCGCGTCGTGCAGCCAGGCCGCGGCGATCTCGACCGGGGTTCCGCCGGCCTGCGACACCAGTTCCGCCGTTTCCGACAGGTGCGAAACGAAGGGCGTGCGCGCCCGGTCGGGCCGATAGGTGCCTTCGTGCAGTTCCGCCGCATAGCGCAACGCCGCGACGATCACGTCCTTGTCCATAGACATATGCTCTCCTCCGTGCCGCTGTCAGGCAGGCGGGCGGCGCCTGCGGCGGGACGGCGACGACGGCTGGTCCCGAAGGCTTGGCAGCGGATGCGGCGATGGTCCGCCCACGCAGGGCCGAAGTCCAGACCCTCGGCCGGCGGCAGATCGCCGCGGCCCGGCCGGCACGGAGATCACGCGGGCGTCAGGACCCGCGACGGGGCGGCATAGACGGTGAAGCGGCCGTCGCGCACATAGGCGACCACCCCCACGCCGACCGCCTCGGCGAATCCCACACAGAGCGATGTCGGGGCGGAAATGGCGGCGATCAGCGGGATGCCGGCCGCCGCGGTCTTGTGGACCATCTCGAAGGAGCAGCGGCTCGACACCACGACGAAGCCGTCGGCGGGATCGACACATGCGCGGGCCAGCGCGCCGATCAGCTTGTCGAGCGCATTGTGCCGCCCGACATCCTCGCGCACGGCGACCAGCCGCCCGTCGGGACGGGCAAAGCCGGCGGCATGGACGGCCCCGGTCGCCCGGTTCAGCCGCTGCCCCGACGGCAGGGCGGCCATGGCGCGGCGGATCGCGTCGGGCGCGATGCGGGCGGTGGAGCGGACGGGGTCGAGCGGGCGCAGAGCCTCCACGAAGCTGTCGGTGCCGCAGCGCCCGCAGCCGGAGCCGCCCATCAGGTTGCGCTTGCGCCGCAGCAACGCGGCCAGCCGCTCCACCGGCAGTTCCATGCGGATGCGCACCCCGTCCGTCACCTCGTCGATGGCGGTGACGGCCAGTTCCCCGGCGCTGCCGACGATTCCCTCGCTCAGCGAGAATCCGGTGGCGAAATCCTCAAGGTCTGTCGGGGTCGCCAGCATGACGGAGAACAGGCCGCCGGCATAGACCAGACCGACCGGCACCTCGTCGATGACCGTCTCCTCCCGCTCTGCCATCGCGGTTCCGGTGCAGACGGTCGCCGGCACCAGCCTGACACCCTCACGGGAAAGCGGGCGCGACAGGGCTGGCGGCGCGGGCGATGGGGCCGCCCAGGCGGTTGCGTGATCCATGATGTGGCCGGGACCCTGGCTGCGGTGGACGGGCGGGTGAGGACGAGCGCCGGCCGATCCGTTCGCCGCAGCGCGCAGATATAACGCCGGAGCCGGACCATCGGTCCCGGCGTCATGCCTGCGTTGCCGAATTAAGGTCCGACAGCCCCGTCGGCATCGTCGCCGACCACGTCGTCCTCCGTCATGCCGAAGGCCGCACCCGGCTTCCGGTCCATCTCAGACGCCATATCGTCGTCTTCGGTGATGTCCTCTTCGGCGTCGCTCATGCTGTCCTCGTCGGCGAGCGAGGTATCGGTGGTGTGCATCCAGCTGTTCTCGTCCGCCATCAGTTCGACGATCTCCTCCTCGGGTTCGTCGGTCTCCACGATCTTCTGGTGGCCGCGGACCAGATTTTCGCGCAGGTCGGGCAGCGACAGCGTCTCGTCCGCGATCTCGCGCAGCGCGACGACCGGGTTCTTGTCGTTGTCGCGGTCGATCGACAGCGGCGCACCGCCGGCGATCTGGCGGGCACGCTGCGCCGCCATCACCACCAGATCGAAACGGTTGGGGATGAGAAGGACGCAATCCTCGACGGTGACACGGGCCATTCCACAAATACTCCAGGCAAAGAACAAGGCTTTTCAGGGGCGGCCGGCAACCGCACCAACCCCTCGACCATTCAACAGCGCCGGCGGCCATTCGTACCCCCGCTCACTGGTCATATCGCATCGGAGGAATGGGGACCTGCCCCATCGGGGCGGGCCCTCATGCGATCTTGCGGGTCTACAGCGGTAATCCGCCACGTCGGCGCGGACGAAAGCCGCCGCCGGCTGTTCAAGTGCCGTCGCTCCCCGCCCGTACATGGTTCATGCCCACCGCCAGACCCTCTCCCCGGTCCTCCGCCCGGATCGCCCAGACCGACAGCCAGTTCGCCGAACGCCTCGCCCGCAGGGAGAGGCAGCAGGACCTGCTGGCCCGCTTCGGCATCGCCGCCGTGAAAAGCGCCGACATCGACGCCCTGTTGCAAGAGGCGACCGCGCTCTGCGCCGAAGGGCTGGAGGCCGAACTGTGCAAGGCACTGGAAAGGGTGACGGATGCGGACGGTGCCGAGCGCCTGCTGGTCCTCGCCGGTGTCGGCTGGAACCCCGGCGTGGTCGGGCACCGCTCGCTCGACGCCGACCTCGCCTCCCCCGCCGGCTATGCGCTGAAGACGGGCGAGCCGGTGATCTCCAATGATCTCGGCATCGAATCCCGCTTCCGCTGTCCCGACCTGCTGGCCGAACATGGGGTGAAGCGCGCCATCAACGTCATCATCCGTGGCGAGGGCGAGCCGTTCGGCGTGCTGGAGGTCGACAGCCGCCGCGACGGCCGCTTCGACACCGCCGACGCCGCCTTTCTCCAGGGGGTCGCCACCCTGCTGGGCGCCGCCATCGACCGCGCCCGCGACGCAGCCGAACGCCTGCGCACCGAGACGCTGCTGCGCGAGAACGAGACGCAGTTCCGCAGCCTCGCCAACCTGATCCCGCAATTGACCTGGATGGCGGACGCCAACGGCGCCGTCTATTGGTACAACCGGCGCTGGTACGAGTTCACCGGCGCCGAGCCGGGCGAGACCGAAGGCTGGAACTGGCGGAGCGTCCACCATCCCGACCATGTCGACCGCGCTTCGGACGGCTTCTTCCGCGCGATCCGGGCGGGGGAACCATGGGAGGATACCTTCCCACTGCGCGGCAAGGACGGCAAATACCGCTGGTTCCTGTCCCGCGCGGTGCCGGTGCTCGGCAGGGACGGCCGCATCCTGCGCTGGCTCGGCACCAACACCGACGTCACCGAACAGCGCCGCGCCGAATCCCGGGTGATGGAGGCGGAGCGACGGATGCAGCTGGCGCTCCGCGCCGCGCGGATCGGCGCCTGGTCCTGGAACCTGGAGGATGACCGCATCGAGGCCGATGCCCGGCTGCGCGAAATCTTCGACTTCACGGGCGACGAGCCGATCCGCGGACAGGACGTGACCGGCCGCGTCCATCCCGACGACCAGCCGCGGATCGGCCAGATCATCGACACCGCCCGCCGCCGGCGCGGCGAATATGACGCCGAATTCCGCATCCAGCTGCCGTCGGGCGAGGTGCGCTGGGCGGTGGCGCGCGGCGTGGTGACCGACGGCACGCCGGAGCGCAGCCTGACCCTGATCGGCGTCACCTGGGACACCACCGACGCCAAACGGGCGGAGGAGAGGCTGCGCCTCAGCGAAGCCCGCTTCCGCTCGCTGGTCGAGGCGACCGCCGCCATCGTCTGGAGCACGTCCGGCGCCGGCCGTTTCGAGACCCCGCAGCCGAGCTGGAGCAGCTTCACCGGCCAGACCTTCGACGAGCTGAAGGGCACCGGCTGGGTCGAGGCCATCCACCCCGACGACCGCCCCCACACCTCGGAGGCCTGGCGCGCCGCGCGGGCGGGGAAGACCGTCTACAAGGCGGAGCACCGCCTGCGCCGCTACGACGGCGTCTATCGCGACATGCTGGTCCGCGCCGTGCCGCTTTTGGACGCCGGCGGCACCGTGCAGGAATGGGTCGGCGTCCACACCGACATCACCACCCGCCGCCGGGCGGAGGAGGCGCTGCGCGAGACGGAGGAACGTTACCGGCTGGCGGCGCAGGCGACCAACGACGCAATCTGGGACTGGAACCTGTCGTCCGACCGCATCCATTGGAACGAGGCGGTGCGCACCCTCTTCGGCTATGGCGAGGATGTGTCGGAGACCTCCGCCTCCTGGTGGATGGACCATATCCATCCCGACGACCAGGACCATGTGGTGACCGGCATCCATGCGGTGATCGACGGCGGCGGCACGCGCTGGAACGACGAATACCGCTTCCGCCGCGCCGACGGCAGCTATGCCAGCATCCTCGACCGCGGCTTCGTCCTGCGCAGCCCGATCGGCCAGCCGTTGCGCATGATCGGCGCCATGCAGGACATCAGCGTGCGCAAGCGCGCGGAAGAGGAGCTGGAGGCCGCCCGCCTCGCCGCCGAGGAGGCCAACCGGGCCAAGAGCCTGTTCATCGCCAACATGAGCCACGAGCTGCGCACCCCGCTCAGCGCCGTCATCGGCTACACCGAGATGCTGGAGGAGGAGCTGGCCGACCTCGGCGTCGACAGCATGCTGCCCGACCTGGAGAAGATCGAGGCCAACGCCCGCCATCTGCTGACCCTCATCAACGGCGTCCTCGACATCTCCAAGATCGAGGCCGGCAAGATGGAGGTGCATGGCGAGGACGCCGACGTCGCCGACCTGACGCGCGAGGTCGCCGCGACGGTGGAAGCGCTGGTGTCGAAGAAGGGCAACCGGCTGGCGGTGGAGGTGGCGGACAACGTGGGCCGCATGCACACCGACGTGGTGAAGGTGCGCCAATGCCTGTTCAACCTGTTGAGCAACGCCGCGAAGTTCACCGAGAACGGCACCGTCACCCTGTCGGTGGAACGGTCACCCGCCACACCTGCGGACATGGTCGTCTTCCGCGTCACCGACACCGGCATCGGCATGTCGCCGGAACAGGTCCGCCGGCTGTTCGAACGCTTCATGCAAGCCGACAGTTCCACCACCCGCCGTTTCGGCGGGAGCGGGCTGGGTCTGGCGATCACCAAGGCCTTCGCCGACATGCTGGGCGGGGAGGTCGCGATCGACACCGCGCCGGCCAAGGGAACCAGCTTCACCCTGCGCCTGCCGGCCGACCTGCGGCACGGCCGCCTGTCCGGCGCAGCTGATTCCAACCCGATCCGCCTCGAAGAGCTGCCGTCGGCACAGTCCGCGCGCGAGACGATCCTGATCATCGACGACGAACAGGCGATGCGCGAACTCCTCGCCCGCTTCCTGCACCGCGAGGGCTACGGCGTGGCGCTGGCCGCCGACGGGCAGACCGGCCTGTCCATCGCCCGGCAAATCCGCCCGCGCGCCATCCTGCTCGACGTGATGATGCCGCGCACCGACGGCTGGTCGGTGCTGTCGGTGCTGAAGGCCGAACCCGACCTCGCCGACATTCCGGTCATCATCATTTCGTCCCGCCGCGAGAAGGGGCTGGCGCTGTCGCTGGGGGCTGCCGACTATTTCACCAAGCCGGTGGACTGGCAGCGCCTGCACCGGGTGCTGAGCGGCCTCAGCGGGCAGGCGCCAGGCTCGGCGCTGGTGCTGATGGAGGCCGACGAGACGCGCGCCCTACTGGGAACCGAACTGGAGCGCGACGGCTGGCAGGTCGGCGAAGCGGAGACGGAGGCGGACGCCTTCCGCCAACTCGCCGCCGCCATCCCGACCGTGATCCTGCTTGATCCCTATATGGCGGGGATGGACGGCTTCGCCTTCCTCAAGGCGCTGTGCCGCAACCCGGACTGGAGCCGCATTCCCGTCATCGTCGTCGCCGCCCAGGAGATCGGGCGCGACGAGACCGAGGAACTGCGCGGCCGGGTCCGCGACATCATCCCGATGGCAGAGGATGGATCGGACGGGATGATCGAAGAGTTGAAGGAAGCGATCGCACGCCTGCGGCCCCCTCCACCCGAACCGGGAACGGGAGCGGGACGGGCGGACGGAAGGAGAGGTACCGATGGCTAAGCTGCTGCTGGTCGAGGATCACGAGGAAATCTGGGACTTCCTGTCGCGCCGGCTGAAGCGGCGCGGGTACGACGTCGTTCTTGCCTTCGACGGCCGCCAGGGCGTGGACATGGCGCGCGACGAGCGGCCGGACGTCATCCTGCTCGACATGAACCTGCCGGTCATCGACGGCTGGACCGCCGCCCGAGAATTGAAGGCGGGCCAGGAGACCGCCGGCATCCCGATCATCGCCCTGACCGCCCACGCCATGTCCGGTGACCGCGAGAAGACCTTGCAGGCGGGCTGCGACGACTACCACCCGAAGCCCATCGATTTCTCCCGCCTGCTGACCCAGATCGACACCGCCATGCAGCGCGGGCCGCAACCGGCCGGGGAGTAGCCGCAGGATGACCCAAGCCAAGCCAAGCCTGCCCAAGCCCAACCTGCTGACGCGGCTGTTCGGCGGCGCGCCGGATGCGCCCGCCCCGGCCCCATCCCCCGCTCCCACCTCCGCCGGATCTGCGGAAACCGGCGAGGCGAGGACGCGCTTGGGACACGAGCCGGTGCTGCACACCATGCTGGCCCGCCAGATTCTGGACGCCCATCTGCGCAACCGCCACCAGCTGCTCGACCGCGCGCCGGCGGATTTCCGCGGATTCGGCGCGGAGGAGACCGATCTGCTGGTCCGCGCCATGGCCGCCGCCGCCCATGCCGACGGCGAGCTGGACGCGACGGAGCGCGGCCGGATCCGGAGCAGGCTCAACACCAGCAGCCTGGACGAGGAGGACCGCGACCGCCTGCAGCGGCAGGTCGAGGAGCCGCAATGCCTGGAGGAGCTGATCCGCCGGGTCGACGGCCCACGGATGGCCGCGCGCTTCTACGCCGTCTCGCTGGCGACGGTGGACAAGCACGCGCCGATCAACCGGTCCTACCTGCGCTATCTCGCCCAGCGCCTGGGCCTTCCCGCCGATCTGGTGGTCAGGCTCAACCGGCAGATGGGGCTGCGGCTGTAGGGCCGCCGCACCCGTTCACACATCCTGCCCGCTGGCGCTGAGTTCGCCCAGCGCGTCGCGGATCGTGCCGGTTTCCAGCAGCAGCCGGCGCGAGATGTCGCTCAGGGTCAGCCAGCCGACCACCTGCCCGCCCTCGTCCAGCACCGGCAGGCGCCGCACGTGATAGGCGCCCATGATGTCCATGGCGGTGGCCAGCGTGTCGGTGTCGCGGCAGGTGAACAGCGCGCTGGACATCGCCTCGCGCACCCGGACCCGTGTGTTGTCGCCGCCCTCCGCCACCACGCGGAACAGGATGTCGCGGTCGGTCAGAATGCCCACAAGATCGTCGGCCGAGCCGACCGGCAGGGCGCCGACGTCCAGTTCGCCCATCAGCGTCGCGGCGTCCTGCACGGTGGCGTCCGGCGAGATGAACTCCAGCGCCTTCGCCATGATCTCGGAAACCTGCACGGTCGTCTTCCTCGTTGTTCCGGTTTGGGGAACGGAGTCCCCGCTCCCGTTGTTCCTCGCCCCACTCATCCGCCGAGCGGCCAGACCGTGACGATCAGGAAGGTGCCCAGCGTCAGGATGATCAGCGACAGCGGCACGCCCAGCCGCGGGTAATCGCCGAAACGGTAGCCGCCCGGTCCCATCACCAGCGTGTTGCACTGGTGGCCGATGGGCGTCAGGAAATCGCTGCCGGCCCCGACCGCCACCGCCATCAGGAACGGGTCGGGGCTCAGCCCCAGCTGCTGCGCCATCCCGGCCCCGATGGGCGCCATCACCAGCACCGTCGCGGCATTGTTCAGGAAGGGCGTCACTGCCATTGCCGCCGCCATGATCAGCGTCACACAGGCCACCGCCGGCAGTCCGCGCGCCGCATCGGCCAGCAGGGTGGAGATCACCTCCGTCGCGCCTGTGCTCTCCAGCGTGCCGCTGACCGGGATCAAGGCCGCGAGCAGGATGATGATCGGCCACTCCACCGCGTGATAGGCATCCTCGACGCTCAGCACGCCGGTAACGACCATCGCCGCCGCCGCCGCCAGGAAGGTCACCGCCAGCGGCGCCAGATGGAAGGCAAGGACCAGCATGGTGATGACGAGGATCCCGACCGGCACCCAGACCGGCCGCCGCCGGCCGATCTGCAGGCGGCGTTCCGCCAGCGGGATCAGCCCGGCATCGGCCAGCGCATCGGGATAGCGCTCCGCCGGCACCTGGAGCAGCAGCAGGTCGCCCTCCCGGAACATCACATGGTGCAGGCGCCGGGCGATCCGCTCGCCGGTGCGGCTGACCGCCAGCAGGCTGACGCCGAACCGGCCGCGCAAGTCCAGCTTCCGATCGGACTGGCCGGTCAGCGGCGAGTCCGGCGTCACCACCGCCTCCACCGCCAGCAGCTCGCCCTCCACCCCCTCCAGGATGCCCAGCGGCTCCAGCGACGCGCCCTGGACGAGGCGCTGCAGCGCCGGGGCGTCGCCCTCCAGCACCAGCACGTCGTCGGCCAGCAGGGTCCAGTGCCGGTCGGGCACATAGCGGCGGAACCTCTCGCGGACCAGTCCGATCACCTGCGCCTCGCCCTCCGCCAGCGCCTCGACGTCGGCGACGGTGCGGCCGACAAAGGACGATCCGGCCGGCAACCTCATCTCGCTGGCGTAATTCTCAACGGCGAAGGTCTCCTCGGCCGACCGGGCACCGCCGCGGTCCTGGGGCAGCAGGCGCCAGCCGACCATCAGGAACAGCAGCCCGACGACGGTGATGCCCAGCCCGACCGGCAGATAGTCGAACATCGAGAAGGGCTGGCCCGTCAACTCGGCCCGCACGCGCGAGACGATGATGTTGGGGGAGGTGCCGACCAGCGTCATCAGCCCGCCCATCAGCGAGGCGAAGGCCATCGGCATCAGCACCCGGTGCGCTCCGGTCCGGTGCCGCCGTGCCAGTTGCATGGTGATCGGCAGGAAGATGGCGAGCGCACCGATGTTCTTCATCAGCGCCGACATGAAGGCCACTGATCCGCACAGGAAGGCGATCTGCCGCGTCGGCGTGCTGAGCTTCGCCGCCACCGGCCGCACCAGCGCGTCGATCACGCCGGAGCGGGCGATACCGGCGCTGACGATCAGGGCGGAGGCGATGATGATGACGATGTCGTCGGCGAAGCCGGAAAACGCCTCCTTCGCCGGGACCAGCCCCAGGAAAACGCCGGCCAGCAGGGCCAGCACCGCAACCACATCGTAACGCAGCCTGTTCCAGATCAGCATCGCCACCACGATGCCCACCAGCGCGAAGGCCATGAACTGCTGCAGGGTCATCGGGGGGTCCGTCCGTTGATATCGCCCGCTGGTAACCCCGCGGCACCCCGCTGGTTCCCGCAGCGCCCGCGCTTGGGCACCGAAGGCCCTTGCCGCCCTCCCGAATCGCCAATTCCGGCACGGTTCCACAGAAGACGTCATTTCCAGAACCGAATTCCGGGAACCTGGGCTGCTTTATCGAGTTGTACTGGACAGGTCTTGCGGGCGGTCGCCGCAACCAGCTTTTCACGCAGGTCCTTCTGAGGACTGCAGGATTTCCCGGAACATTTGGACGGAGTAAACCCATGCGACACATTCTCATCCTTGCTGCCGCCGCCGTGCCCCTGATGCTTGCGGGCTGTGCTTCCGAAAACAGCAGCAGCTATGGCACCTCCGGCAGCACGGGAACGAGCCAGCAGTCGGTCTCGCCGAATGAGCCCGGCATGGGCCAGGGCATGACCCGCAAGTCGCTGAACAACGCCGCTCCGGCCGGTTCCGGCTCCACCGGCACGACCTATGACAACCGGTCGGTCTCGCCGAACGAGCCCGGCCTGGACCAGGGCATGACCCGCAAGTCGCTGAACAACTCCAGCCGGGCCGGCTCGGGCTCCAGCGGCATGGCCTACGACAACAACGAGACGGTTTCGCCGAACGAGCCGGGCATGGGCCAGAGCAATACCCGCAAGTCGCTGCCGAACACCGCCGGGAACTCGTCTTCCTCGTCCTGGTAAGGACGGGTCGAAGAAGTCCTGGTAAGGACGGGCATTCAGCAAGAGAAAGGCCTCCGCACCGATGCGGGGGCTTTTCTCTTGCCCGGGTGGCGAGCAATCCCTTCTAGCCGTGCGGACTGTCGAAAACCTCCGTCAGCCAATCGATGAACACTCTTAACCGCGAAGAGAGATGGCGGTTCTGCGGATAGACCACCGAAACCGGCATCGGTGGGGGCGGGAAGGCTTCCAATATCGCGACCAACTGTCCGGCGGCGATCTGGTGCTCCACGCGGTATCGCGGAACCTGGACCAGCCCCAACCCCGCGACGGCCGACGCCGTGTAGATCTCCGCCCCGCGGACGACCACGTCGTAGGGCAGTTGCACCTCCCAGTCCCGCTCCGGCGTCGTGAACTCCATCGGATAGGATTGCCCGGTCGCCGAGGCGGCATAGCCGACCATCCGATGACCGTCGAGATCGTCCGGCGTCGACGGGATGCCATGACGGTCGAGGTAGGCGGGGCTCGCCAGGGTCGATTGCTCGAACAGCGTGATGCGGCGGCCGATCAGGGAAGAGTCGGACAGATCGCCGGCCCGAACGACGCAATCGACCCCTTCGGTGATGAGGTCCACCATCCGGTCGCCTTCGCTGAGATTCAGTGAAATCCCCGGATAGCGCGCGATGAACGCAGGCAGCGCCGGCAGGATGAAGAACCGCGCGATGGTCCCCTGCATGTCGACACGGAGCGGCCCCCTGGGCTCGGCGTTCCTGAAGACGCTCTGCATCTCGTCGAGATCGGCGAGGAGCCGAAGGCAGCGCTCATGGTAGAGCGAGCCGTCGAGCGTCGGCCGGACTTTGCGTGTCGTCCGCTCCAGCAGCCGGACGCCGAGATCCGCCTCCAGGCGCTGGATCGCATGCGTGGCGGTCGGGCGCGGAACCTGCAGGTCCCGCGCGGCCTGAGCGAAGCTCCCACGCTCGACGATCCTGACGAACAGACGCATGACGTCGATGCGATCCATAGCCGGCCCGCGCGATTGTTAATTCCAGCGAAATAGTGATGTCGAATTCGTCGGTCTACCCCTGAACCTCAAAACGAACGAATTTCGGTCCCGAGAGCGGCGGCCGACCGAGGCGCTGCTCGTCGATCACCCCCACAGGAGCGAAGACCATGCCGTTCGTCAATTTCAAGGTTCCCGAGGCCGCGCTGAATCGTGCCCAGAAGGAAGAGATCGTTCATCGCACCACCGCGATGCTCGTCGAGTATTTCTCTGAAGCTGCCCGCCCGCACACCATGGTCCTGATCGAAGAGGTCAAGGACGGCGGCTATGCCCGCGCCGACGAGGTTTTCGTCATTCCGGACGCCTATCGGGCGAAGGATTGAAGCCGGCCGGACACCACCACCCGCAACAGGATCGAGGGAGCAGGACAATGACGTCATCAACGAACCGGGTCGCGATCGTCACCGGAGCGTCCCGCGGCATCGGCGCCGCCATTGCCCGGCGGCTGGCCAGTGACGGCCTCGCGGTCGTCGTCAACTATGCCGGCAGCGCCGGCGCCGCCGGCACGCTGGTCGAAGAGATCGAAGCGGCCGGCGGCAGGGCCATTCCCGTCCAGGCCGACGTCGGCGACCCGGCGGCGGTGAAGCGGATGTTCGATGCCGCCGAGGCGGCCTTTGGCGGAGTGGACGTGCTGGTGAACAATGCCGGCGTCATGACGCTTTCGCCCATTGCACAGATGGACGACGACGCCTTCGACCGGATCATCGCGACCAACCTCAAGGGGACGTTCAACGGGCTGCGCGAGGCGGCGAACCGGCTGCGCGACGGCGGCCGGATCGTGAATTTCTCCACGAGCGTCGTTGGTCTCTATCAGCCGACCTACGGGGTCTATGCGGCCACGAAGGCGGCGGTCGAAGCCCTGACGCATATTCTGGCGAAGGAGCTGGGGTCCCGGGGGATCACCGTCAACGCGGTCGCACCCGGCCCGGTCGCCACCGAGCTCTTCTTCCAGGGCAAGGATCAGGCCACGCTCGATCGCATCCGGCAGATGATCCCGCTCGGCCGCCTGGGCGAGGTCGACGACATCGCCCGCGTGGTTTCCCTGCTCGTCGGGCCGGATGGCGGCTGGATCAACGGCCAGACCCTGCGGGCGAACGGCGGCGTGGTCTGAGGGAGGGGACGGCATGATCGCCGGGCGGCGGCGGCGCAGTTGAAGGCAAGTTTGGAATCCTGCCCCTGTCAGCGCCCCACGCCGGCCCGACGATGCCCTTACTGCTTGCCCGACGGGTTCGAACCCGACTGGCCCGATCCGTTCTGGTCATGGGTCGGCTTCCGGCCGCTGCTGCCCGCGGAGGTCTTGGCGTTGCCCTGGCCGTTGACTCCCTGGGCCAGCTGTTTGCTCCAATACGCATCGACCTGCTTGTTCCAGGTGGCGGCACTGGCCTCGCGGCCGATGTCGTTGCCGATCGACGGCGCCTTCTCCAGCACGGAGTCAGGCACATTCAGCACGAAGGTGTCCTGGTTCGGGGCCGGGGTGACCCGCAGATCCTTCCAGGGCACCGGCACCAGTTCCTCGCCGATCCCCAGGAAGCCGCCACGGCCGACCAGCACATATTGGACCCGACCATCGGCGCCGATCACCACATTGTCGATGTCGCCGAGGTCGTCGTCCCGCAGGTTGCGCAGGTCGGCACCGACGATGTCGTCCGCCTGCATCGGTGCCGCGGCCTTGGTGACCGGCACCGCTGCGGCGACATAGCGGTTGCGCCAGTCACGGAACTCCGTGTCGCCGTTCGCTGCGGCGGTGGTGAAGCGCTGCTGCATCTCCTGCACCGCCTGCACCACCGACCGGCAGCCGTCGCCATAGCCGTTGATGCCCAGGATATAGCCGGCGCGCATCAGGGTGCGCATCTGCACGCGCGGCGTCGCCGCCAGTCCGCCGACCCGGCCGGTCATGCCCGGCGCGGCCGCCGCGCTGTAGCCGGGATAGCCGGCATAGCCGCGCGGCCCGGCGACACCATAGCCGGCGCCGACCAGCCCCTGGTTCACCTGCTGCAATTGCTGAAGGCACTGCTGATCGGCGTTCGACGCCTGCATCTGCGTGTTGCCCTGGGAGTTACCCTGCGTGTTGCCCTGTGTCTGGGAAGAGGTCTGCGCAGTTTTCTGGGAGGCCGTTCCCGGCTGCTGCGCCTGGGATGTGCCTTGGGACGCGGCCTGGGAGGGGATCGGCAGCGTGAGCGCCAGTGCCGCGGTGGCCATGGTGATCAGGCGGGTGCTCATCGTCGTTCCTCCGGTGTCGTTGTCATGTGCGAAGCCTCCCACCGGGCTGCTCCTTGGTTGGTCAACTCGCGACACCGGAAGCCGTTTCGCCTGATCGGGGCCGGCATGCCGCGAGACGGACCGCCTTTGCCGAAGTTGAACCAGAACGAGATCGGCGGAATGGGAGCGCACGACATGCCGAAGAATGGCTGACAAACCTTCCGGAGCCCGCCCTCCCGGAGCCTGCATGGTGCCGCCATGGCTGACCCGACCGCCGGCGATACGCCCGAAGGCGGCCCCGGCCGCCACAGCTCCGGCAACCGCAACCTGATGCTGGGTATCGTCACCGTCCTGCTGGTGATCGCCGGCCTGCGCGCCAGCTATCCGGTCACCATGCCGCTCGCCGCCGCGGTCGTGGTGGTCGCCGCCCTTTGGCCGATCAAGAGCCGCATGGACCGGGTGCTGCCGTCCTTCGTCGGCACCACCGCCATGGCGCTTCTTCTTTTCTGCCTGTTGATCGGCTTCTTCGCCGCCATCTATTTCTCCGCCGCCCAGATTGTCGGCGCCTTCACCGACCAGCAGGACCAGTTGAACGCACTGTTCCAGTCATTGTCGCAACAGGCCGAGAAATGGGGACTGCCGGCACTGGACGGGGCGAAAACCTCGGGCCGGCTGGCCGGCATCGCGCAACAGGTGCTGTCGAGCGCCTACACCATGCTCGGCTATTTCGGCTTCATCGGCGTCCTCGTCATCTTCGGCCTGCCGGAGGTGAAGGCCGTCCGCCGCAAGCTGCGCACCAGCCTGGAATACGACAACCGGCAGGCCCTGATCGACATCGCCGGGCGCAGCGCCGATCAGGTCCGCTCCTACCTGGGGGCGGCGACGCTGGCCAGCATCGTCACCGGGGTGGCGTCGGGCCTTTGGGCGCTGGCGGTGGGGCTGGACCTTGCGCTGGTCTGGGGCGTGCTGAACTTCCTGCTTAACTATGTGCCGGTGATCGGCAACGTCGTCGGCATCCTGCCGCCGACCCTCTACGCGATGATCCAGTATGACGGGTGGACCATGCCGGCCGTGGTCTTCGCCGGCTACGCCGTGCTGCAGTTCATCATCAGCAACTTCGTCTATCCCGCGCTGCAGGGGCGCAGCCTGTCGCTGTCGCCGGTCGCCATCATCCTGGCGCTGGCCTTCTGGAGCTGGGTCTGGGGCATCGCCGGCGCCCTGATCGCCGTTCCGCTGACGGCGTCGCTGGTGATCGTGCTGCAGCATTTCCCCCGCACCGCCTGGATCGCCGACCTGCTGGCCCAGGAACACGGCGGCGATTCCGGCGAATAGGCCGCCGGCGGAACCAGTGCCGCCCGCCAGAGTTGGCGGAGGAGACCCTTTCACGGAGGACATGCCATGAGAACCGCCAAGACGCTCGCCCTCGCGGCATTGCTGGCCCTTCCGACGACCGCCGCGCTGCATGCCGGCCAGGGGGTCGGACAAGGGGCAGGACTGGAGACGGAGAAGGGAGACGCACTGTTGCCGGCGCCCCCGCCGGGCTGGCAGCGGCCGGACGCCTCGCAGACCGGCGGCCCCGGTGAGGGGCTGGAGGCCGGTGAAATGGGCATAGGGCGCCAATCCGGCCCGCCGGCCGGCAATATTCTGGTCACCCCCAACAATGCCGCCGCCGCCGCCGCCGCCAATCATGACGAGCCGATCGGCGGATCGAGCGGGACAAGCGGCGATTCCCGCAATGGATCGCTTGGCATGGGCTCGTCCGGCGAGCCGGACCGGGAGAACTGACCGCCGGAAGGGCGAGGCAGAAGCAATCAGTTCGGGCGGATCGGGTGTGGGTGCATGGCACAGGGTCTGGAACAGGTAGACGGCGACATCTCGACCACTCTGGCGTCCATCGACGGCATCGTCGACTGGACGCTGGCCTTCCTTCCCAAATTCGCCGTCGGCGCCGTCATCTTCCTGCTGTTCTGGATGATCGGGTGGGGCATGCGGGCCGGCGTCCGCCGGGCAACTCTGAACCGCCCCGCCCGCAATGTCGGGCTCGTGCTCGCCCGGCTTTCGCAATGGGGCTTGCGCTTCCTCGGCCTGCTGATCGCGGTGACGGTGATGTTCCCGTCGGTCAAGCCGGTCGACGTGCTGGGGTTGCTGGGCGTCGGCAGCGTCGCCATCGGCTTCGCCTTCAAGGACATCCTGCAGAATTTCCTGGCGGGAATCCTAATCCTGCTGCGCCAGCCCTTCCGGATCGGCGACCAGATCGTCTTCAAGAGCTTCGAAGGGACGGTCGAGGACATCGAAACCCGCACGACGGTCATCAAGACCTATGACGGCCGCCGCGTCTTCGTGCCGAATGGGGAGATCTTCACCAACGCCGTCACCGTCAACACCGCCTACGGCCTCCGCCGCAGCGAGCATGACATCGGCATCGGCTATGGCGACGATGCACTTCGTGCATCCGTCCTGATCGTCGAGGCACTTTGCAGCGTCGACGGCGTGCTGGCCGATCCGGCGCCGGAAGCGCTGGTGATGGAACTCGCCGGGTCGAGCGTGACCGTCCGAGCGCGCTGGTGGACCGACGCGCACCAGCACGAGGTCCTGCGCGTGCGCCATCAGGCCATCGCGTCCATCAAGCAGAAGCTGGGCGACGCCGGCATCGACCTGCCCTTCCCGACCCGTGTCGTGCTGTTCCACGACCAGACCGAAGAGACGGACGGCGACCGCACCCGCCAGCGCGAAGGCTGGCCGCCCGGAGGGGAACCGCCGCGCCCCCGCACTATCGCCGGCGCGCTGAAATCCCAACCGCGCAACGGCGAGGACCATCAGGCAAGGCCGGGCGGTCCATAGCCCTGTCTCAGTTGACTTCACACGGCTTGACTTGCAGGCGCGGCGATATCTCAGTCGATACTCGATATTTTAAAATATCCGCCCCGCCTGATCCAAAGGACATGGACGGTTTTTCAATGGACAGCATTTGAGTGCTCTGACATCGTTCGAATACGAACCTTCACAGGGACGGTGATTGGAGACCAGGGCAATGAAAACCTCATCCACAAGTTTCAGGGCAGCCTGCCTGTTCGCACTTGCCGGCATCGGCATGGGGATCGGAATGGCCGCATCGCAGAATCACAGCATTATGCCGGCCCATGCCCACCTCAATCTGCTGGGCTGGGTGTCGCTCTTCCTGTTCGGCGTCTATTACCGGCTGCATCCGGCGTTGGAGACCAGCCGGCTCGCGATGACGCAGATCGTCGTCTGGTGCGTCGGCACGGCTTTCCTGACCGTCGCGGTCGCCGCCCTGCATCTCGGCTATTCCGCGTTCGAGCCGGTCGCCGCGGTCAGCTCGCTGCTGCTGCTCGGCGCGCTCGGGCTGTTCACCCTGCTGGTTTTCCGCTCCGGCAAGCAGACGCAGGCCGCAGCGCCGGCACTGACGGCGGCGGAGTAACCGAAACCGTCAGAGCCGGCAGAACGATTTCAGAAAGAGCCAGTCCGGGGCGGGCAAGCCGGCGTCAAACCGGATGCCCCGGATTGGGAGCCTTCTCAAAGCGCTCGCCCTCGGCGGCCTTCTTGTTTTCCTCGGTGGTACGCGGCACTGTGCCGCCGCCTTCGACGGGTGCGGCCGGATCGCGGCCCGCCGGCCGGTCCTGTTCCTGATTCCGCTCTTTCGTGCCGGACATGGACGGCTCCCTGGGACAGTTGAGGATACCCACCCCAACCGGCAAAGCATCATGCCGGTTCCGCCCTCCCCTGAGGCGGACAGCCAGGGCCTTTTCACACTCTCCGCATTTTCTTGAAAGAATCCGCGCCAGCTTTCGCCGGCCGTTCCGTGGATAGCCACAGAACGAACGGGGCGGCGCCAGCCCGCCGCCCATCCCGAAGAGCCATCGGCCTGAACCGCCGCGAAATCCCGCCCGGATTCCGCGAACGGGCCGCGATTGGGTGGAGAAGGCGATGCTGGTCGATTCTGTCAGCGCAACGACGTCAACGACCTCGACGAAATCCACATCCTCGTCGAGCGGTTCGTCAACAACGTCCACGAGCGACACCTACCAAACCTTTCTGACCCTGCTGACGACGCAGCTGCAGAACCAGGACCCGACCAATCCGGTCGACACCACCAGCTTCACCACCCAGCTCGTCCAGATGTCCTCGCTGGAACAGCAGATGTCGACCAACGACAAGCTGGACGAGCTGACCAGCACGGTCTCGGACCTCGCCAGTTCGGTCACGTCGTCGCTCGGCACCACCAGCGGCGCCGTGAGCTACTACGGCAAGACGGTGGAGGCCGAAGGCTCGACCACGCCATTGCAGGACGGCGAGGCGACCTGGGAATACGACCTCGAGTCCGCCGCCTCCTCGCTCAAGCTGACCATCACCGATTCCAGCGGCAACACCGTCTACAGCGATGTCAGCTCCAACACCGCCGCCGGCACCCATGAGGTGACCTGGGACGGCGTCGGCACCGACGGCCAGAGCTACAGCGGCGGCACCTACACGCTGTCGATAACCGCGTTGGATTCCAGCGGCAACGCCATCGACACCACCACGCGCTTCAAGGGCACTGTGACGTCGGTGGACAGCTCGACCGGCACTGCGGTGCTGAGCGTCGGCGGCGTCAGCCTGTCGGCGGGCGACGTGCTGTCGGTGTCCTGATCCCCCTCCCCGGATTTTTGAAAGACAGGTGCCGCCATGAGCCTCACCAGCGCGATGTACAGCGCCACGTCCGGGCTGACCGCCCAGAGCAAGGCGCTCGCCAGCATCTCCAGCAACATCGCCAATTCCAGCACCACCGGCTTCAAGGGCACGGTGACGGAGTTCACGTCCTACATCAACAAGACCACCACGGTGGACGAGCAGGTCGGCGGCGTCATCGCATCGAACACCCGCAGCGTCAGCCGCCAGGGCGAAATCCAGTCGTCGGCAACCACCACCAACATGGCGGTCAACGGCGACGGCTTCTTCGTGGTGTCGGACAAGACGTCGAGCGGTGGCACCTACTTCACCCGCAACGGCTCCTTCTCCACCGATTCCAACGGCAATCTGGTCAATTCGGAGGGCTATTACCTCTATGGCTGGGCGGTTGGCGACGACGGCACCGTCAAGGCCGCCAACAAGACCTCCACCGACAGCCTGGAGGCGATCAACCTCACCAGCATCAAGGGCACGCCCAAGGCGACCTCGACGCTGGATATCGAAGCCAACCTGCCCTCCGACGCCGAGACCGGCGACAGCTTCACCACCGACGTCGAGCTGTTCGACGCGCTGGGCAACAGCCATTCGGTGACGATGACCTGGAGCAAGACGGCCGACAACACATGGTCGCTCAGTGCGTCCGCCCCGACCAGTTCCGCCGACGGCACCACCACCACCGGCACGATCTCCGGCTTCCCCATCGCCATCACCTTCAACAGCGACGGCTCGCTGGCCGGCGCCACCCAGACCGACAGCAGCGGCACCACGACCAGCGTCGATCCGTCGGCCATCAGCTTCTCTGTCGGCGGCTGGACCACCGGCGCCAGCGACAGCACGGTATCGATGAATCTCGGCAGCGCCGACAGCACGACCGGGTTGACGCAGTACGCTTCGGGCGAGGACACCGCCTCGATCGGCGACTGGACGGCGACCGGCGACGGCTATGAACCCGGCACTCTGACCGGCACCACCATCGACAGCAGCGGCGTGGTCCGCGCCACCTTCGACAATGGCGAAACGCGGGCGATCTACCAGATCCCCATCGCGACCTTCGCCAATTCCGACGGGCTGGAGAGCGAGAGCGGAACCACCTTCACCCAGACCTACGAGTCCGGCAATTACCAGCTGCGCACCGCCGGCGACGGCGCCGCTGGCGAGATCGAGGCGAGTTCCCTGGAAAGCTCCACGGTGGAACTGACCGACGAGTTCAGCCGCATGATCGTGGCCCAGCAGGCTTATTCCGCCGCATCCAAGGTGATGACCACGGCGCAGGACATGCTGGACACGCTGATTTCGATGAAGCGGTGACGCCATGACCGCCGCACCGGACGAGGGGTTCGCTCGCGCCGAAGCCCTGCTGCTGGACCACCGCCGGCTGATGGTGCAGGCGAGGGCATTGCTGGTGCGCCCGACCACGCGGGCCGAACGGCTGGCGCTGGCCGACGACCTGATCGCGCTGATCGACGGGCTGGATGTGGAGAAGCGTGCGTTGGGAGCACGGATCCACCGCGGACGGGTCGCGAACGCAGCGGTCCACGCCTATGGCCGGGCGATGGCGGCGCGGCGGTGAATTGAGTAGCGGTGTCGACTGCCGGCGCTCGCCCCAAAAATTCCCCGCCAGCTTTCCACCCGCCCGCCGTGGAACCAGACATCCAACACCCGGAGCCAAATCCATGGCGCTCAAGCAGACCCTGCGGAAGCCGGCCCCGCCGAAGCCCGTCCTGACCAAGGCCCAGGCGCCCGCCCATCCCGCCGAACCCGCCTCCCCCTCCATCTTCCTCCGCGTTGACGCGGTGGAGGTGCTGGAGGCCTTCGTCGCCGAACTGGACCGCAACGCGGCCCGTGCCGAGGCGGCTGTGCGCGAGGGACGGCCGCGCGACGCGCTGCTGGCGGCCGGCGACATGCAGACTCTGCTGCGGACCTGGAAGGACCGGCTGGACGATGCGCTGGCGCAGACGCGCAGCAAGCGCGTCGCCCCCACCGTGCGCGGAGCGGCGAGGGCCGCCGCCGACAAGGTCCTGCCATCGCTTGCCGCCCGCATGCGGGAGATCGAGGCGCAGATCAAGGTCCACCGCGCCCGCCAGAACGCCATCGGCGCCGCCCTGCGCGCGGCATCCACCGCGCCGGCCGGCGTGTATGGCGTCGCCTATGGCGCCGCGGGGCGCTACGGCGCACGGGTGGCGACGCGTACCACCGGCCATGTCGTCGGCCTGACGGCCTGACGGCAGGCAACACAGGGGAGGAAACCCGCCATGTCGCTTCGCGTCGCCGGTTCCATCGCCACGTCGGCACTGCGCACGTCCGAGGTCGGGATCGCCGTCGCCTCCTCCAACGTCGCCAATGCCGATACCGACGGCTACACCCGCAAAACCGCGTCCAATGTCACGCGCAGCACCGGCACCAACATCTCCAGCGTCGATGTCTCCGCCGTCAACAGCAATGTCGACCGCTATCTGCTGAAGACCCTGGTCGCGGCGCAATCGGACCTCGGCTATACCGACACCCGCAACAGCTATCTCGACCGGATGCAGTCGGCCTTCGGCAGCGTCAGCGACGACGACAGCGGCGGCACCGACATCGGATCGATGATCGACGCGCTTGCCGACACGCTGGGCACGCTCGCCACCTCGCCCGAAAGCGAGAGCGCCAAGGCCGCCACCGTGCAGGATCTGTCGGATCTGGCGGAATCGCTGCGCAGCACCTCCTCTTCCATCCAGTCCCTGCGCGCCCAGGCCGACGACGAAATCGCCAGCACCGTCGACAGCATCAACGAGACACTGAACAGCATCGATTCCCTGAACGACCAAATCGTCAAGGGCAAGGCGCTGGGCCAGAACGTCACCGACCTGGAAGACCAGCGCAACACGGCGCTGAAGAGCCTGGCGACCAACATCGACGTCACCTATCAGGTCGACGACAGCGGGCTGATGCGCATCTCCACCGCGTCAGGCAAGTCGCTGCTCGACAGCAAGGTGCATGAGCTGTCCTACACGCCGGCCGCCTCGGTCAGCGCCGGCACGGCCTACAGCGCCAGCGGCAGCAGCGGATTCAACGGAATCATGCTGAACGGCACCGACGTCACCGGCTCCTCTCTGGGAGGGACTCTGGGCGCCTTGGTGCAACTGCGCGACACCGACCTGCCGGCACAGCAGGCAGCCCTGGACGAACTGGCGACCACCCTGATGGACAGCCTGAACGCCATCCAGAACCAGGGCACCTCCTATCCCGCCCCGCAAAGCCTGACCGGCACCGAGACCGTCTCGGCCGGCGACGCGCTGAAGGTGACCAGCGGCACGCTGCGCGTCGCCGTCACCGACGGCAGCGGCACCGCGGCCGAAGTTCTGGACATCGACCTGTCGACCCTGTCGACGCTGCAGGACGTGGTCGACGCCATCAACACGATGGGCACTGCGTCCGCCTCGATCTCCGCCGACGGCAAGCTGGTGATCGCCGCTACCGATGCCAGCAACGGCATCGCGGTCGGCGGCGATGACGGCGCCTTCTCCACCGCCTATGGCATGAACGACCTGCTGACCGGCACCGGCGCATCCGACATCAAGGTTGCGACCCGCATCGCCGGCGACAGCAGCCTGCTCGCCACTGGCGCCCTGTCCTCGAACAGCGGGCTGACCGCCGGCGACACGGTGCTGACCAGCGGCGAGGGATCGGTGGCGCAAGCACTGTCGGCAGCCTTTTCCACCAGCCACGACTTCGATGCCGCCGGCGGTTTGAGTGCCCGCAGCACGACCTTCGCCGGCTATGCCGGGGCGATAATCCAGGGCGCAGCCACCCTCGCCGACACGGCATCCGCCGCCTACGACAGCCAGAACACCTACACCAGCAGCCTCGAATCGACCTTCTCGTCGCAGAGCGGCGTCAATGTCGACGAGGAGACCGCCGCGATCTCCACCCTGCAATCCGCCTATGAGGCCGCAGCCGCGGTCATGAAGACGCTGCAGGAGATGTTCAGCACGGCGCTCGACATGGTCCAGTAGAGGAGACCGCGATGGAACGGGTCGCGACCTACAACCATCAGAACACGCTCGTCCAATATATGATGAAGGCCGAGGCCAAGGTGGCCGCGGAACAGGTCCGCTCGGCGTCGGGACTGAACTCCACCGACTACAAGGGCATCGCGTCGGACAGCGGCCGGCTGGTCAACCTCGAAAGCCACTACCGCCGGCTGGAACAGTATATCGACGAGGGCGAGGTCGTGAACGGCCGCATCCAGTCGATGTACGATGCGGTCGGCGGCATGTCGGACCTGACTTCCCGCCTCAGCGCCCTGATCACCGGCCTGCAGGGCGACAACGCCGCCGGCGTCGAAGGCGTAGTGGCGGAATCAGCCCAACTGATGGAGGAACTGGGCGGCTTGCTGAACACGCAGCAGGACGGCCGCTATCTTTTCGCCGGCGGGCGCACCGACCAACAGGCGGTCGATCTCGACAGCTACACCGCCGCGACCTACCCGTCGAGCGCCGACACCGGCTATTACCAGGGGGATTCGACCGTCGCCCATTTCCAGGCGGCCGACGATTTCGTGCTGGCCTACGGCGTCACCGCCGATCAACCGGCGTTCGAGAAGGCGCTGCGCGCCTTCAGCCTGATCGCCAACATGTCGACCGATCCGGTCGACGACGATCTGCTGGCCGAGGCGACGCAGCTCGCCTCCGACGCCACCGACGGGCTGTCGATCGTCCAGGCCAAGCTCGGCGCCGCCAGCTCCTCGCTGGAGAACAGCATCGACCGCCATGTCGACGAGCAGCTGGTTCTGCAAACCCAGGTGGACGACATCCGCAGCATCGATCTGGCCGAATCCACCACCAGGCTGTCGCAACTCCAGGCCTCGCTGGAGGCGACCATGAGCCTGATGAAGATCCTGGAGGAAAACAATCTCTCCAAATACCTGTGACCGCAGAGGCGGCGCGAAAAAGCGCTAGCCCGATCGAAAAATCCCGCCAGCTTTCTCCGCCTGCCCCGTGAGTCCCAGGTGAGGGTCGCCGAAACGGCCCGGTTCGATCAGGAGACCACATCATGCCCGTCATCTCGACCAACACGGCTTCCAATTCGGCCCTTCGCTACCTGAACATCAATTCGACCAACCAGTCGGATTCGGTCTCGAAGATCGCCAGCGGTTCGCGCATCACCAAGGCGTCGGACGACGCCGCCGGCCTTGCCGTCGGCACATCGCTGCAGTCGGACATCACGGTGCTGAACCAGGCGGCCACCAATGCCTCGCACGGGTCGTCGATCCTGCAGACCGCCGACGGCGGCATGTCCAGCATCTCCGACATCGTGCAGCGCATGCGGTCGCTGGCAACGCAATCGCTGTCCGGCTCGGTCACCGACAACGAACGCTCCTATCTCGACGCCGAGTTCCAGCAGTTGCAGGATGAAATCGACGGCATCGCGTCGGGCACCCGCTTCAACGACGAATCGCTGCTCGACGGCTCGACCAACTGGTCGTCGGGCGTGAACTTCCGCGTCGGCACCACCTCGTCCGACAACATCACCGTGCAGATCGCCGGCGTCACCACCACGGGGCTGGGCATCAACACGTTGGACGTCGGCACCTCGGCCACCGCCGCCGCCGCGCTGACGGCGCTCGACACCGCGGTGACCACCCTGTCGGATGCGCGCGCCGACGTCGGCGCGCTGATCTCGCGCTTCGAATTCCGCAGCGACATGATCGACACCACCATCGAGAACACCGAGGCCGCGCAGTCCGCCATCATGGACGTCGACGTGGCCGAGGAGCAATCCAAACTGGCATCGGAAAAGGTCCTGACCCAGGCCGCCATCGCCGTGCTGTCGCAAGCGAACCAGATGCCGGAGAATCTGCTCTCCCTTCTCCGCTGACGTTTCGTAAGGCCGCCGGCGGGGGTGCGCGTCCCGGCCGGCGGCCGCTTCCCCTTTTCAGCCGAAGCCGCCACCAAACCCGCATCGCCGTGCCATCCGCCGCACTCTTCGCGGCCGGAAACGGGAGAGCCCTGCCATGACCACCGTCAGTTCCACCTCCTCCAGCACAGCGGCGACGACGGGCTACTCGGCGCTGTCTTCCAGCGATTCGGGTACCGGCATCGATTACGCCACCCTGATCGAGGCGAAGGTCAATGCGAGGCTGGCGAAGGCAGACCGCATCGACACCAAGATCACGGCGAACGAAGCGAAGATCACCGCCTACACCGACCTTCAGGACAAGCTGCAGGCGGTCAACGACGCCATCGACGGGCTGCGCAACCGCAGCGTCTCCACCGGCTCGTCCTCCAACCTGTTCAGCCAGCGCACCGCCTATGTCGGCGACGATGACGTGTTCAGCGCCACGGTGGACGACGACACGGAGGTCGGCACCTATTCGGTCGTGGTGCAGCAGCTTGCCACCAAGCACAAGATCGCGGCGGACGGCGTCGACAGCAAGACCGACGCGCTGGGCTATTCCGGCAGCTTCACGCTCCAGGCCGCCGACGGCAGCGCCGTGACCATCTCGATGGAAAGCGATGACAGCCTGACCGACCTGCGCGACGCCATCAACGCCAACAAATCGACCAGCGGCGTCTCCGCCAGCATCGTGCAGGTCAGCGACAGCAGCTATCAGCTGATCCTGACCGCCAACAACACGGGCGAGGAAATCAGCCTGACCGACGACGGCGCCGGCGTCCTGTCGTCGCTCGGCCTGACCGACAGCGACGGCGCCATCAAGAACGAGCTGGTCGCAGTGCAGGATGCGATCGTCGAGATCGATGGCGTCACCGTCACCCGCAGTTCCAACACCATCGACGATGCCATCGAAGGCGTGACGCTGAACCTCTACAGCGCCAGCCCGGACACGGCGATTTCGATGGAGGTGGCGACCGACCTGTCCTCGATCAAGTCGGCGATCACCAGCTTCGTCGACGCCTACAACGAATACCGCGACTTCGTGCTGACGCAGCAGGCGACAACCAGCGACGGTACGGCGTCCAGCGACGCGACGCTGTTTTCCGACACGCTGCTGCGCCAGATCGTGCGCTCGGTCAACAGCGCCCTCAACACGTCGATCACCACCGACGACGGCACGGTGCTGTCGATGGCCTCGCTGGGCATCAGTTTCAACAGCTCCAACGAGCTGGAACTGGACGAAGACACGCTGAACAGCATCCTCAGCACCGATGTCGATGCGGTCAAGCAATTGCTCGGCCTCAACATGACGAGTTCGTCGAGCCAGATGTCGCTGCTGCGCTACACCAGCAGCGCCTCGGCTCTGTCCTTCACGCTGGACATCGTGCGCGACGACGATGGAACCCTCACCTCGGCATCGGTCGACGGCGACAGCAGCCTGTTCACCGTAAGCGGCAACCGCATCATCGGCGCGACCGGCACCGCCTATGAAGGCATCGTTCTGGTCTATTCCGGCAACAGCGGCAGCGTCGACATCGATTTTTCGCAAGGGCTGGCCGACAAGCTGTTCGGCGTCATCGACGACGCGTCGGCCGACTACGACAGCGACCTCGCCACCGCCATCGACGATCTGGAAACCCGGGACACCGAGCTGGAAAGCCGCTCGACCGACATCAAGACCAAAGCCGAGACCTACCGCACCACGCTGACCGCCTATTACGCCCGGCTGGAAGCCGCGGCGGAAACGGCGGCCCTTCTCCTGAAACAGCTGACCTACAGCGACAGCAGCAGCGACAGCTGACACCCGGTCACGGCACATCCCATCGAGAGGATTTGGCGCCATGCGCAATTCCGCCTATTCGAAAGCCCTGAATGCCTATGCCGTCGCCAACAGCGCGGTGCCGCCGCTGGTCGCCGTCCTGCGGCTGTACGAGCGGGCGATGACCCATCTGTATGCCGCCCGCGACGCCGCTTCGAACCGACGGTTCGAAGCGCACCACAACGCGATCCGAAATGCGGTCATGGTGTTCGCAGGCCTTGATTCCATTCTGGTTTTCGACAAAAATGAGGATGTCGCGCTGACGCTTCGACGGTTCTACCACCGGCTGATCGCGCAGGCAGGCGCCGCCGCCAGCCGGAAGGATCCGGTGGCGGCCTGTGACTCGCTCATCCGCCAGACGTCCTTCATGCTGAAGGCTTGGCAGGCCATCGCCGCAGAACGCGGCGGGCCATCCACTGTCGTCGGTGCGCCGGCCAAAGGGCCGCATGCATCCGTCGTCGGGAGAACGATGGATCATGCGAATGGCGGACTCTCGGCTTGACCTCCGGCGGGAGGATTCCAGCGTCGGGCGCTCCATGTCCGGGGACCTGAGCCGGGGTTCCGCCTCCGGTGTCATCATCCCCGCGGACGAGGACGGCGACGAAGCATTGATGGCGCAGATCCGCGCCGGCAGCCAGACGGCCTACCGGCGGCTGGTGCATCGCCACCTGAAACGCACCTATGCACTGGCCCGCCGCCTGACCGGCAACGAGGCGGAGGCCGAGGATGTCGTGCAGGACGCCTTTCTCCAGGTCTGGCAGCGCCGCACCCAATGGAGCGACGACGGTGGCGCCCGCTTCACGACGTGGCTCTACCGCGTGGTGGTGAACCGCTGCATCGACCACAAGCGCCGGCCGGTCGGCCAGGATCTGGAAACCGTGGCGGAGCCGTCGGACAGCGCGCCCGATGCGATCAGCACCATCCACCGCCGGCAGGTCGCCGCCCGGCTTCTGGATGCCCAGAACAGGCTGACCCCGCAGCAGCGCGCCGCCGTGACGCTGTTTTATTACGAGAATTTAAGCAACGCCGACATCGCCGCCGTTATGCAAATCAGCGTCGGTGCTGTAGAGTCGCTTTTGAAACGCGCGCGCCAGCAGCTCCGGCTGCTGCTGCGCGCCAGTGCGCAGGCGGCCAGGGATTCCTTCGATGACGGATGAGGAGTTTCGCGATCGGCTCGATCGCTTTGGGGGCGACCTCGCCCTCTGGCCGGCCGATGCGGCCAGGGACGCGCGGCGCCTTCTTCTGCGTTCGGTCAAGGCGCAGGCGATGCTGGACGACATGGTGACGATGGAGCTGGCGCTCGGGCAATCGGAAGACCGCCCGCCCCCGGACCTCGCCGACCGCATCTTCGCCGCCGCCTTCCGCCTGCCGCCGTCCAACCGGACCTTCGACGAGGATGGCGATCAGCCGCCGCGGCTGATGTAGGCCGGTCAGCCCCCCGCCACCCGCCGCAGTTCCGCCGATATCCGCTCCAGCGCCTGTTCAAGTCCCTGCCCGCCCAGCGGCTGGAACACGCGCATCGACGGATACCAGGGTCGGCCGGCGGTGCCGAGCTGCGTCCAATCCCGGTGCCCGAAGCGCCAGACCGGCACTCCCAGCGCACCGGCCAGCTCCGCCACCGAATTCGCCGGCGCGATGACGAGGTCGAGCGCCGACACCAGTGCCGCCGTCTCCTCGAAATCGTCGCGCAGATCCAGCCCGGTCCAGCCATAGATCGGCTGACCGAACCGGCGCTCCGCCGCCAGAATCTCGCGCTGGCAGTCGTCATACTGCAGGTTCACGAAGGTGACGCCGGGCACCGCGAAGATTGGTCCCCAGCCATCCAGCGGCAGATAGGCGCTGCGGCGGTCGGCGGTCATCACCTGGCTGCGCCAGCTGATGCCGACCCGCAGGTCGTCGCCCGCGCCATCCAGCCGCTCGCGCCAGTCGGCGACGCGGTTGCCGTCGGCGAACAGCCAGCAGGACCGCGCCGGAAAGCCCGACAGCCGTTCGCGCAGCAGGCGCGGGACCGAGCCGGCCGGGATGTGATAGTCGCAATCGACCGTCTCGGCCTCCGTCATCCCGCAGGGTGGCTGTTCGGCGCGCACCGTCGCCTTCGGAAAGGAGCGGGCGAACAGCGGAACCAGCCGGCGTTCACACTCGATCACCACCCGCCCGGCCATTCGGATCAGGTCGGGATAGCAGGAGGCGAAGAGGAACTCGTCCCCCACCCCCTGTTCACGCCAGACGAACAGGCGTTTGCCCTCCAGCGGCTCTCCGGTCCATTCGGGGATGGTGAAGCGCCGCTCCGGCCGCACGCGTCCGGCCTTGAAGCGGAAGGCGTAATCGGCCCAGCCGGCGCTCAGCGCTCCGCGTTCCAGCGACAGCAGGCCGCGGTTGAAGCGGGCCAGCGCATGGCCGGGCGCGGCGGCGACGGCACGCTCGAACCAGCGGCCGGCATCGGCGCGCCCCTGCCGCTGCTCCGCCAGCCCCAGGGTGCAGAGCGGGTCGGCCAGCGACGGCGCCAGCGCCAGCGCCTTGCGGCAGGCGACGTCGGCCTCGACAGGGCTCTGGGCGCCATTCAGCGCATAGGCCAGCACGGCATGCAGCGGCGCATGGCCGGGCATCAGCCGGATGGCACGGCGCACCTGCACCACCGCCGGCTCGAAAGCTTCGCGGTCCGACAGGTCGGCGCCGAGATTGCCCAGCGCATCGGCGAAGCCGGGATTCAGCGCCAGCGCACGTTTCCAGCAATGCTCCGCTTCCGCCCGCCGGGCCTGCGACTTGCAGGCGTTGCCGAGATTGTTCCAGGCCTCGGCCCGGCCGGGCGCGCGGGCAATGGCGCGGCGTTGCCACCGCTCCGCACCGCCAAGGTCGCCGAGCGCCGAGTCCGCCAGCCCCAGGTTGACGAGCGCCGGAACATGGCACGGGTCGAGCACCAGCGCGGTGCGGAACCGCGCCCGCGCCTCCTCATGGCGGCCCTGCGCATGCAGCAGCAGGCCCAGATTGTTGCGGATCTCGGTATGGCCTGGCTCACGACGCAGAGCCTCGACATAGGCGCCCTCGGCCTCGCCCAACCGGCCCAGCCCTTGTAGCGTGGCGCCCAGATTGGCCCAGACCGACCCGTTGCCGGCGCCCAGCCCGATGGCGTCCCGATAGGCGGCGGCAGCCTCGGCCATCGCACCCCAGCGACGCAGCGCATTGGCCAGCGCAATGCGGATGGCGCCATCCTGCGGCCGCAGCCTTGCCGCCAGCCGGTAGCAGCCGATGGCGGGTCCGGCCTGCCGCAACTCCTCCAGCGCCCGCCCCATGCCGAGCCGCGGTTCGGCCGCGCTCGGCACCAGACGCGCCGCGGCGCGATAGCAGCGTAGCGCGGCCACTGGCTGCCCCTGCCGCCCGGCGACCGAGCCCAGCAGGCACAGCGCGGCGGCATTGTCGGGATCGATGGCAAGAGCCCGGCGGGCGCTGGCCAGTGCGGCAGCCACCCGCCCCTCCTCCATCAATGCCTGTCCGAGCGCCAGATGGTAGGAGCCGACCAGCGCATTGTTCCGCGCCGCGGTGTCGAAC
Source organism: Azospirillum sp. B2RO_4 (assembly GCF_051124815.1). NCBI lineage: Bacteria > Pseudomonadati > Pseudomonadota > Alphaproteobacteria > Rhodospirillales > Azospirillaceae > Azospirillum > Azospirillum sp. B2RO_4. The sequence goes on from NZ_CP118486.1 coordinate 322,259, forward strand.
AGCCGGGTGGCGTCGGTCCTTCGCCCGTCCTGATAGGCGATATGGCCCAGCAGATGGGCGGCATCGCCATGTGTCGGATCGATCCGCAGGATTTCGCGGCAAAACCGCTCCGCCCGCTCGCTCTGTCCGGCATTGTGATGCTGGACCGCGAGACGCAGCAATCCGTCGGTACGCCGTGTCGCGTTCCCGTCCATGGTCGTCGCCATTCCGTCAATGAACCCGTCGGCGGCATCGGGCCGCGCTTGTTCGTTGTACGGCGGCGGCGGCGTACTCCTGCGCCCATCGGAAGTGCGCGCAACGCGGAGGGGGCACGGAAAGGCTGCGGACGTTGCATGCAAAAATAGACCGTTTCGGTTCCGGTATAAGTTGGGCAGGATTGAAACAGGATTTTGCCCGAACAAGAGGAACAGGCGATGGACGGGATGGCGACGGGGATGGACCGGCTGACGGCGGACATGACGGAATGGCGGCGCGATCTGCATGCCCATCCGGAAACCGCCTTCGAGGAGCAGCGGACCAGCGACTTCGTGGCGGAAAAGCTGGCCTCCTTCGGGCTGGAGGTCCACCGCGGCCTCGCCAAGACCGGGGTGGTCGGGATCCTGCGCAACGGCGAGGGCCCCATGGTCGGGTTCCGCGCCGACATGGATGCGCTGCACATCCACGAGGAAACCAACCTGCCCCACAGCTCGCGCAATCCGGGGCGCATGCACGCCTGTGGGCATGACGGCCATACAGCGATGCTGCTGGGTGCGGCCCGCCACCTGACCGAAAATCCCAACCTGTTCCAGGGCACCATCGTCTTCATCTTCCAGCCGGCCGAGGAAAATGAAGGCGGCGGGCGCGTGATGGTGGAGGAAGGGCTGTTCGACCGTTTCCCGGTGGAGAAGGTCTTCGGCATGCACAATTGGCCGGGGCTGGAGGTCGGCCGCATCGCGTTGCGTCCCGGCCCGCTGATGGCCGCCTATGACATCTTCGAACTGACCCTGACCGGCCGGGGCACCCACGCCGGCATGCCGCATATGGGAACGGACACGATCATGGTCGGCAGCCAGATCGTCGGCGCCTGGCAGACCATCGCCGCCCGCAGCGTCCATCCCATCGATTCGGCCGTCGTCAGCGTAACCCAGTTCCACGCCGGCGATACGTGGAATGTGCTGCCGGCCACGGCCGTTCTCCGCGGCACGGTGCGGACATTCCGGCCGGAGGTTCAGGATCTGGTCCAGCGCCGCATGGGCGAGGTCGCGACCGCCATCGCCGGCGGCTTCGGCGTCGAGGCCAGCTTGCGCTACGAACGGCGCTATCCCCCCACCACCAACAGCGCCAAGGAAACCGAACTGGCGCGGCAGGCGGCGGCGCGCGTCGTCGGAGAAGATGCCCTCGATCTGGATCCGATGCCCAGCATGGGGGCCGAGGATTTCTCCTTCATGCTGCAGAAGCGGCCGGGCTGCTACATCTGGGTCGGCGCCGGACCATCCGACCAGGGGCGCAATCTGCACAGCCCGCATTACGACTTCAACGACGCGGTGCTGCCGATCGGCGCCAGCTATTGGGTGCGATTGGCCGAGACCGTCCTGCCGAAGGCCGGGTGATCGATCTTGTGTGCAATTCCTACCGATTTCCCAGCGTCGCACTTGGTGTAATAATGTTTTCGCTAGAAAATCTTGGGAATTGCGCACGTGTGGCTTTTGACCCATAGTTCGACTGGAGACGGTCGGGCCTGACCAGAAATGTTCGGGCCGGACGGATTTGGCCGAGCGGGGGCAGGCGGACGTGGCAGACCAGGCGCAGGATATTCCAGGCCAGGGCGGAATTTGGCGACGCCCGGACTCGCTGTGGGAGGCCACCGCCCCGCCGCCCCCGGAGCTGCCGGTGCTGCAGGGCAACGTGCAGGCCGATGTGCTGGTGATTGGCGGCGGCTTCACCGGCCTGTCTGCCGCCCTGCACGCGGCGGAGGCCGGCAAGCACGCGGTGGTGCTTGAAGCCTCCGAACTCGGCCGGGGTGCTTCGGGACGCAACAACGGGCAGGTCATTCCGACACTGACCCGGCCCGACCCCGCCGACCTCGTCGCCCGTTTCGGCGGCGAGGCCGGGGAGCGCTTCGTCGGCCTGATCCGCGACAGCGCCTCCACCCTGTTTGATCTGGTGCGCCGCCTCGGCATCGACTGTGCGGCGGAGCAGACCGGCTGGGTCCAGCCGGTGCATTCGCCGGGCCGCATCAAAATTGCCGAGCGCCGGGCCGCCCAATGGGGCCGCTACGGTGCCGACGTGGAGTTGCTGGACCGTGCCGCGGTTTCCGCCCTTCTCGGCACCGATGTCTATTACGGCGGCTGGATGAACCGGACCGGCGGGCACATCAACCCGCTGGCGCTGGTGCGCGGGCTTGCCGCCAAGGCCGTCGAGGCCGGGGCGGCGGTCTACGTCAACTCCCCGGCATTGTCGGTGGAGCGGCGCGGCGACATGTGGGTCGCCCGCACCCCGCAGGGAATGGTGACCGCCGACGCTCTGGTTCTGGGCACCAACGGCTATGCCGCCGTCGTCTTTCCGGAAATCCGGACGGAGGTGGTGCCGGTGCTGTCCTGGCAGATGGCGACCGCGCCCCTGGGCGACAATGTCCGGAAGACCATCCTGCCGGGCCGTCAGGCGATGTCTGACACCCATGGCGATCTGCGATTCATGCGCTACACCGCCGACAACCGGCTGGTGACCGGCGGCGCGCTGCTGATCCCGGTGAACGGGGCGGAACGGCTGAAGCGGATCATCGGCGACCGTCTGGCCGGGATGTTCCCGGCCCTGCAAGGCGTCACCTTCGATCACGTGTGGAACGGCCGCATCGCCATGACCACCGACTACTTTCCCCGCGTCCACCGGCTGGGGCCGAACGGCTTCGGCTGGGCCGGGTGCAACGGGCGCGGCGTGGCGCTGTCGGTCTCACTCGGTCGAGAACTGGCGCGGGCGGCGATCGGCCAGGATCCGAAGGATCTCGCCCTGCCCTTCACCCCGCCGACGCCCCTGCCCTTCAATGCCCTGCTGCAACGCGTCGGACCGCTGAAGATCCTGCAATACCGCTGGAACGACGCCCGCGAAATTTAATCAAGGAGACGGCCGGCATGTCGGATACCCCCGATTACCCCACCCTTCTGCGCAATGCCTACGCGATGCGCGCGGCGTCCTACGCCCACATGTTCGACGTGCTGCGCGAGCGGTTCGGCACCGAAACGGCGCTGGAGGTCGGGCAGGAGGCCACCCGCCGCCTCGGCGAGGCGATGGGCGCAAAGTATGCCGGCCATGGTCCGGACGACCTGACCGGTCTCTGCCATGCCTTCCTCGACGGCATCCCCAACCGCGACAGCATGTTCGCGCCGGAGATCAAGCGCTGCGACGGCGAGGCGCTGGAAATCCACTTCCACCGCTGCCCGCTGAAAGAAGCCTGGCAGGCCCAGGGCCGCTCCGACACCGATCTGGAACTGCTGTGCAAGATGGCCGGCGCCATCGACGGCGGGCTGTTCGAAGCGGCCGGCTTCGTCTTCAAGGGCGAAACCTGGAAGCCGGGCGACGAGGGCTGCTGCAGGCTGAAGGTCCTGCCGGGTTCCGGCTCCGCCGAATAAGTCCACGCGTTGCGAAGCAGAAGAAGCCAAACAGAAGAAGAGGGTGTTCCCGCCATGACGTTCCGCCTCCTCACGCTGACGACCCTCACCGCCGCCGGGATCGCCGGTTCGGCCTTCGCCGCCGACACGGTCAAGCTCGGCTACCAGTTGCCGCTGACCGGCGACACCGCGCAGTACGGCCAGGATTTCCGCAAGGCCGCCGAAATCGCGCTGAGCGAGTTCAACGCCGCCGGCAAGCCGTTCAAGGTCGAGATCGTCTTCGAGGACAGCCGGTCCGACGCCAAGGAAGGCACCAACATCGCCCGCAAGTTCGTGGACGACAAGGAGATCGTCGGCGTTCTCGGCGACTTCACCTCGGGCGTGTCGATGGCCGCGGCGCAGGTCTACAAGGAGGCCGGCATGCCTCAGCTGTCGCAGACCGCTTCGCACCCCGACTACACCAAGATCTCCAAGTACCAGTTCCGCAACATCGCCACCCAGGCGCAGGAAGGCCCCTACAACGCCAAATGGATGGCGTCCAAGGGTCTCAAGAACGTCGCGGTGATCGCCGAGCAGACCGATTGGGGACAGTCGGTGGTCGGCGGCTTCTCCGACGCGGTGAAGGCCGACGGCGGCAAAGTCGTTTTTTCGGAGTTCTTCAACCGCGGCCTGAAGGATTACCGCTCGCTGATCAGCAAGCTGGAGCGTGCGAAGCCCGATGCGATCTACACCGGCTTCTTCTATGAGGACGGGGCGCAGTTCCTGAAGCAGTTGCACCAGCTCGGCGTCAAGACTCCGGTCTATTCGACCTCGGCGGCCTACAGCCCGAAGCTGATCGAACTGGCCGGCGAGGCGGCGGAGGGCATGCACCTCACCTCCAACTTCCTGCCGACCGACCCGTCGCCGAACGTCCAGCATTTCGTAGAGGAATGGAAGAAGCGCTCGGACGGCGCCGTCCCCGGCCAGTTCCCGGCCCAGGCCTATGACGCGGTGCGCATCATGCTGGCGGCGGTGGAAAAGGCCCAGCCCAACCCGACGCGCGAGAAGGTGCGCGACGCGCTGGCCCAGACCAAGGACTTCCCCGGCGTGACCGGCAAGACCAGCTTCAGCGCCGACCGCGAAGCGGAAAAGGAACTGGTGAAGGTCGAGGTCAAGGGCGGCGCCTTCGTTCCCGTCAAGGACTGAGGCCCCCGGCACCCGATCTCCAGCGCCCCGATCTCCGCCCATTCCCCAGCGACAGAGCCCGCATGTTCGATCCCTATTATCTCCAGCAGCTCGCCATCGGCCTGTCGCTGGGCATGACCTATGCGCTGATGGCGATCGGCTTCACGCTGATCTTCGGCGTGCTGAACGTCGTCAACTTCGCCCATGGCGAGATCTACACGCTGGGCGCCTTCGCCGGCCTCGTGCTGATCTCCGCCACCGCGCCGCCCATCGTGGCGGTGATCCTGGGCGCGCTGGCGATCGGGGCGCTGGCCGGCTTCTCGCTGGAGCGGCTGGCCTTCAAGCCGTTTCGCCGCTTCACCGACGAGGCGTCGCTGAAATCGCGGGCGATGCGGGAATCGACGCTGCTCTCCTCGCTGGCGGTGTCCATCGTGGTGCGCGAGGCGCTGGAGATCGTCTTCGGATCGCAGATGCGGTCCATCCCCTTCGAGTATCTGATCAACACGCCGGTGCGCGTCGGCCCGGTGATCCTGGTGACCGGCGACTTCATCATCTTCGGCGTCGCCGCCGCCATGCTGATCGGCCTCCAGTATCTGCTGACGCGCACCCGCGTCGGGCTGGCGATCCGCGCGGTGTCCAACAACCCGCTGGGCGCCAAATATGTGGGCATCGACACCGACCGCACCATCATCACCACCTTCGTCGTCGGATCGATGATGGGGGCGGCGGCCGGCATCCTGATGGGGCTCTATTACGGCGCGGTCTTCCCCGCCATGGGCTTCACCCCCGGCATCAAGGCCTTCGTCGCCATGGTGATGGGCGGGCTGTCCTCCATCCCCGGCGCGGTGATCTGCGCGCTGATCCTCGGCATTTCGGAAAGCATGGCGACGACCTTCGTCTCGTCGGGCTGGTCGGACATGGTGGCCTACGGCTTCCTGATCCTGACCCTGATCTTCTTCCCCAACGGCTTGTTCGGAGCGCGCCGTGAACGCGTTTGAGACTGTCGCGCCCGCCGGTCACGCCGGCCGCCGCCGGGGCCGGCTGGTTCCGGCGCTGATCCTGCTGCTGGTGTTCGCGGCGCTGCCGGCGCTGCTGGCCGGCTTCGACCGGGGCTATTTCTACCAGATCGCCAATCTGGCGCTGATCTTCGTCCTGCTCTCGGCCTCCATGCATCTGGTGACGGGGGTGGCGGGGCTGCTGCATCTGGGGCATGCCGCCTTCTACGGCGTCGGCGCCTACACGGCGGCGCTGCTGACCTCCAAGCTGGGGCTGGGCTTCACCGTCACGCTGCCGCTGTCCGGTCTGGTGGCGGCGCTGGTCGCCTTCCTGGTGGCGCTGCCGACCATGCGACTGGTCAGCATCTATTTCGCCGTGGCGACGCTGGCCATCGGGCAGATGCTGTATCTGGTCATGCTGAACTGGGTGGATTTCACCAAGGGTCCCAACGGCATCATCGTCACCAGAGGCTTCGAACTGTTCGGGTTCAGCCTGTCCGGTCGCATCGCCACCTACTACACCGTGGCGGCGGTGGTGACGCTGTCGGTCGTCGCGATCGGCCGGCTCAGCCACTCCTATTACGGCAACGCGCTGCGTTCGATCCGCGAGGACGACCAGTGCGCCGACGCCATGGGCGTGCGCACCGTGCGGCTTAAGATGGAGGCCTTCACCCTGTCGGCCTTCTTCGCCGGAGTGGCGGGCAGCCTGTGGGCGCACATGACCGGCTACATTTCGCCGGGCGACTTCAAATTCTCCGAATCGATCCTGATCCTGGCGATGGTGGTGGTCGGCGGCCTCGGCAGCCTGCCCGGCGCGATCATCGGCGCGCTGCTGCTGATCCTGCTGCCGGAGGGCCTGCGCGGCCTTGGCGATTTCCGCAACATCATGGTCGGGCTGGTGATGTTCCTCTCCATCCTGCTGCTGCCCAAGGGATTGCTGGGCGAGGTGTCCGCCCTGCGGCTGGTGCGCCGGCAACTGGGTGCGGCGTGGTGCAACACCAATGACGGTGACCGGAAGGGCGAAGGGATCGGCTGGCGATGACCCATCTTCTTGAAATCCGCAATGTCAGCCGCCGGTTCGGTGGCGTGCAGGCGGTCGGCGACGTCACCGCCCATGTGGACGAGGGCGAACTGGTCGGGCTGATCGGACCGAACGGCGCCGGCAAGACCACACTGTTCAACCTGATCTCCGGCTTCACCCCGCTGTCCGGCGGGACCGTCGCCTTCGCCGGCAGGACCATCAGCGGCCTGAAGCCCAATCAGGTGGCGCGGCTGGGCATCAGCCGCACCTTCCAGAACCTGCGCGTCTTCCCCAACATGTCGGTCTTCGACAACGTGTCGGTCGGCGCGGTCGGCACGCTGCCGCAAGGCGCGTTCGGCGCCCTGTTCGGCCCCTTGTCCAAGGGCGGCAGAGCCCACTCCGACGAGATCAGCCGCCGCACCTGGGAGGCGCTGGAGGCGGTCGGCCTGACCCATGTCGCGGCGGAGCTGGCGGCCAACCTGCCCTACGGCCAGCGCAAATATCTGGAGATCGCCCGCGCGCTCGCCATGCGGCCGCGCTTCCTGATCCTGGACGAGCCGGCCGCCGGGCTGAACGACACCGAGACGCGCGACCTGGCCGCCTTCATCAAGCGGCTGCACGGACAGGGCCTGACAGTCATGCTGGTCGAACACGACATGGCGCTGGTGATGGGCATCTGCCAGCGCATCCTGGTGCTGGCCTCCGGCCGCAAGATCGCCGACGGCACCCCCGACGCGATCCGCAACGATGCGGCCGTCCTCGAAGCCTATCTTGGGGTGGATGAATGACCGCGCCGCTGCTTTCCATCACGGACCTGCATGTCGCCATGGGGCCGCAGGAGATCCTGCACGGCGTCAGGCTGGACGTGGCCCAGGGCGCCATCGTCGCCGTGCTCGGCTCCAACGGCGTCGGCAAGACCACGCTGATGCGCACCGTCTCCGGCATCTACCGCGCGAAGCAGGGGACCATCACCTTTCGCGGCCAGCCGATCGCCAACATGCCGGCCCACCACATCGTCCGGCTCGGCCTGTCGCAGGCGCCGGAAGGGCGGCAGATCTTCTCCAACATGAATGTCCGCGAGAATCTGGTGCTCGGCGGCGGCGAGGTCGGGCTGGGCGAACTGGACCGCGTGCTGGCGATGTTCCCGATCCTGAGCGAGCGGCTGCGCCAGAATGCCGGTTCGCTTTCCGGCGGCGAACAGCAGATGCTGTGCATCGCCCGCGCCCTGATGCGCAAGCCGACGCTGCTGCTTCTCGACGAGCCGTCGCTGGGGCTGGCCCCGAAGATCGTCGCGCAGATCTTCGATCTGATCGGACGCATCCGGGCGGAAGGGGTGTCGATCCTGCTGGTCGAACAGAACGCCCGCGCCGCCCTGCGCATCGCCGACCACGCCGCGGTGCTGGAGGATGGCCGCATCGTGCTGGCCGGCCCGGCCGCCCAACTGCGCGACGACCCGCGCATCGCCGAGGCCTATCTCGGCGGCCACACCCATTGACGCCACCTGACGGAAGGAAGCCTGTCATGACCGAAACCAAGGGGACCCAAACCCTGGGCATTCTGGAGCGCCGCCGCATCGAGGCGGAAATCCTGAAGCCGGTCTATGAGGAGATGGTCGCCCGGCTGGGCGAGGCCACGGCGCAGGAAATCCTGGGCGCCGCGATCACCAAGGCTGCCCTGGCCGCCGCCCAATCCTTCGCCGCGACCGAGGAGGGAGGCACCAGCCTGAAGAGCTTCGCCGATCTTCAGCCGCTATGGACCAAGGACGACGCCCTGCGGCTGGATGTGAAGCGGCAGGACGACACCCATTTCGATTACAACGTCACCCGCTGCCGTTACGCCGAAATGTACCGGGAGATGGGGCTGGGGTCGATCGGGCACCTGCTGTCCTGCAACCGGGACGCCGCCTTCTGCACCGGCTACGACCCGCGCATCACAATGGAGCGCACGCAGACCATCATGCAGGGCGCCGACCACTGCGACTTCCGCTATCGCTTCGAACCGAAGGGCGAATAGGCGCGACCTCGGCAACGCGTCAGGGCCGCCCCGGCGACAGCCGCTCCGCGCTGGCCTTCAGCGTGTCGATCATCCCCTGCTGCGCCTCTTCCGTCGTGTCGGCCGGGACGACGAAGCAGATGGTGGCGATGCAGCGGCCGGCCGCATCGCGGACCGGCGCGGCGAGGCAGGTGGTGAAGCGGTCGACCAGCGCCGTGGTGCGGACATAGCCCTGGGTCCGGGCGCGGCCGATGTCTTGCAGAAACTCATCCTCGGCGATGCGGCGGCCGTCGGGCAGGACGAAATCCTCGGGCGGGATGAAGCGCCGGATCTCGTCGGCGGCCATGTGATCGACCAGCAGCCGGCCGGACGCCGTCCAGGGGATCGGCACCTTGATGCCGATCTCGGAGCTGATGCGGAACATGCGCCGCCCCGGCTCATTCAGCACGACCAGATATTTGTCGCCATCCAGCGTACAGAACTGCGCCGTCTCCCCCACCGTCTCGGCGATGTGGGCGACCTCCACCCGCGCCTTGCGGATCAGGTCGACGCTGTCGAGGTAATCGCTGCCGTAATAATGCATCGCCGGCCCGAAATAGACCGTGCCATCGCCGTCGCGCAGTTCCAGCCAGCGCGCCTCCACCAGCGTGTTGACCAGTTCGTACATGGTGGAGCGCGGCGTACCGGTGTCGCGCGCGATGTCGGCGATGCGTGTCGGCGCACGCCGGCTGTGCAGATGCTCCATCAGCGCAATGACGCGGTCGATGCCGCGGGCGCGGCCCGTCGACTTCTCTTCCGCCTGCTTTTCCGCTCTCTGCTTTTCCGCCACGCCGCTGCTCTTCATCCGATCCGCGCTCCCTGCCGTCCCGCAACCGATTAGCACGCGGATTTTCGGCTTGCCAGTGGTCATTGTCCGATATACCGTTTCCTTGTCTGGAATACAAGACCGATGTCCGATATTTCGGACAAACGGTCGGGGAGGCAGAAATGACAGGGATCACGCGACGTCTGTTCAACACCGCCCTCGGCACGACACTGGCCGCCGGCGGGCTTTCCTCTGGAATCCTCGGAACCTGGACCACGCCGGCGCTGGCCCAGCAGGGCGGTGCCTCGGTCGTCACGGTCGCCACCATCGGTGAACCGCCGACGCTGGACCCGGTCGGCACCACCTCCGACCTCGTCAGCATCATCACCCAGCATATGTTCGAGACGCTGTTCACCTTCGACGGCGAGTGGAAGCTGGCCCCGCTGGTGGCGTCGGCTCTGCCGCAGGTGTCGGCGGACGGCAAGACCTACACGATCCCGCTGCGCAGCGGCGTCACCTTCCATGACGGCAGCACCGTCACAGCCGACGACGTGGTCGCCTCGCTGGACCACTGGACCAAGGCCTCCCCACGCGGCAAGACCGTCGCCCCGCTGGTCGAGAGCATCGCCGCCAAGGGCGCGGACGCCGTCATCATCGCGCTGAAGGAGCCGTTCGCGCCGCTGACCGCGCTGCTGGCCATGAACAACGGCGCCGCCGCCATCGTGCCGAAATCGGTGATCGACGGGCCGGGCGCGCTGAAGTCGCTGATCGGCACCGGCCCCTACAAGCTGCTGGAGCACAAGCCCGACCAGTATATCCGGCTGGTCCGCCACGACGGCTACGCCTCTCCCGCCGGCACGCCCAGCGGCTATGCCGGCAGCCGCAAGGCCGTCATCGGCGAGGTGCGCTTCGTCCCCGTGCCGAACGCCGCCACCCGCGTGTCGGGCGTGCTGGCCGGCCAATACCAGTTCGCCGACAGCCTGCCGGCGGAAACCCTGCCGCGCATCAAGGACGCCGCCGGTGTCAAGCCGGTGATCGTCAAGCCCTTCGGCTTCCCGCTGATGATCATGAACACCCGGACCGGTGTCATGGCGAACCAGAAGCTCCGCCAGGCGGTGCTGGCGGCGCTGGAGCCCAACGACATGCTGCTGGCCGGCTTCGGCGATCCCGCCTTCGTCCAGGCGGAGGGATCGATCTACGCCCAGGGCACGCCTTATTACGACGCGGCCAGCGCCAAGCCCTACAGCGACCATGCCGCCGGCAAGGCGGCGGACCTGCTGAAGGCCGCCGGCTACAAGGGCGAGCCGATCCGCATCATGACCTCGGTGCAGTACGAGTTCCTGTACAAGATGAGCATGGTAGCGCAGGCCCAGCTCGAAATGGCCGGCTTCAAGGTCGATCTGCAGGTGCTGGACTGGGCGACGCTGCTGCAGCGGCGCGGCGACGAAAAGGCGTGGGATGCCTTCTTCACCTACCACACCTTCGTGCCGGAACCGTCGCTGATCACCGTGCTGAACCCCAGCTATCCCGGCTGGTGGGACAGCCCGGCCAAGCATGAGGCGCTCGCCGCCTTCAACCGTGAGATGGACCCGGCCGCCCGCAAGGCGAAGTGGGTGACGCTGCAGACGCTGTTCTACAGCGAGGTGCCGAGCATCAAGGTCGGCGATTTCTACAACCTCGCCGCCAGCAGCGACAAGCTGACCGGCTACACCCCGACGCCCTGGCCCTTCTTCTGGAACACCGACCTGAAGGGCTGAAGTCGGAATTACGACATCTCCCCGGAAATCCCCCTCTCCCCCCTGGGGAGAGGGTCGGGGTGAGGGGGATGCATAGGGTGGATCGGGGGATGATCGCAGCGTCACAATTCTTGTGAATCCTCGCCGCGCGTCCCCCTCACCCTAACCCTCTCCCCGGGGGGGAGAGGGGATTCCTTACGGGACCGCAACCATGCTCGTTTACATCGTCCGCCGGTTCGCCGGCATGATGGTCGTCATGCTGCTCGTCGCCATGGTGGTCTTCGTGATCGCCCGTGTGGTGCCGGGCGATCCCGCCGCCGTCATGCTGGGCTCCGCCGCCACGCCGGAAGACATCGCGGCGCTGCGCGGCCGGTTGGGGCTCGACGAACCGCTGCTGACGCAGTTCCTGCTCTATCTCGGGCAGATCGTCCGCTTCGACCTCGGCGAATCCATCTTCCTCAACCGTCCGGTGGCGCAGGCGCTGGCCGAACGGTCGGAGCTGACCGGGCTACTGACGATGATGTCGGTGGGGATCGCCATGCTGATCGGCGTGCCGATCGGCATCCTGTCGGCGGCCAAGCGCGGCGGGCTGATCGACCAGACCGCCGTCGGCCTCGCCATGCTGGCGGCCAGCGTGCCCAGCTTCTGGATCGGACTGACCCTCATCAAGTATCTGGCGGTCGACCATGCCTGGTTCCCGGTCGCCGGCTATGGCCCGCCCGAGGCCGACCTGCTGGAGCGCATGCGCCATCTGGTTCTGCCCGCCATCGCGCTCGGCATCCCCAACTCGGCGCTGATCCTGCGCTTCACCCGCACCAGCATGCTGGACGTGATGAGTCACGATTATGTCCGCACCGCGCGGGCCAAGGGGCTGCCGCCGCTGGTCGTCGTGCTGAAGCACGCGCTGCGCAACGCGATGATCCCGATCCTGACGGTGATCGGCCTGACCACCGCGGTGATGATCGCCGGCGCCATCGTGACGGAAACCGTGTTCGGCCTGCCCGGCGTCGGCAACCTGATCGTCTCCGCCGTGCTGCGTCGCGACTATCCGGTGATCCAGGGCGCCCTGCTGGTGGTGTCCGCCATCTATGTGCTGATCAACCTGACGGTCGACCTGCTCTATGCCGTGGTCGATCCGCGGGTCCGCTATTGAGAGGGAGGGTTCCCATGGCAAGCGTCCCCGCCGGTCACGGCAGCGTCCCCCTTCCCTCCGCCAAACCTCGGCAAAGCCGCTCGCCGGCCGCCCTGCTGATGCGCCAGCTTTTCCGCCGCCGGCTGGTGGTGCTGTCCTTCCTGATCATGGCAGCGATCCTGGCGGTGGCGCTGCTGGCGCCGTGTATCACGCCCTTCAACCCGATGAAGATGGACATCCTTGGCCGGCTGAAACCGCCGTCCGCCGCCCACTGGTTCGGCACCGACGAGTATGGCCGCGACGTGCTGTCCCGCGTGATGCTGGGCGCCCGGCTGTCGCTGCTGGTCGGCCTGCTGGTGGTGGTGGTGGCGACGCTGCTCGGCACGCTGCTGGGTCTGGCGGCCGGCTATATCCGGCCGCTCGACGGTCTGCTGATGCGGCTGACCGACGCGCTGATGGCCTTCCCGGACATCCTGCTCGCCATCGCCTTCATGGCGGCGCTGGGGCCGTCGCTCTACAACGTCGTGCTGGCGCTCGGCATCGTCTACACCCCGCGCGTGGCCCGCGTGGTGCGCGCCGCCTGCCTCGTGGTGCGCGAGATGCCCTTCATCGAGGCGGCCACCGCGCTCGGCGCCTCCACCCCGCGCATCGTCTTCCTGCACATCCTGCCCAACCTGATGTCGCCGATCCTGGTGCAGGCCACCTTCATCTTCGCCTACGCCATCCTGACGGAGGCGGCGCTGTCCTTCCTCGGCGTCGGCGTGCCGCCGACCACTCCGACCTGGGGCAACATGATCGCCGGTGCCCAGCAGTATTTCCAGCAGGCCGACTGGCTGATCCTGTTCCCCGGCTGCGCCATCGTCCTGACCGTGCTGTCGCTGCAGATCGTCGGCGACGGGCTGCGCGACGCGCTCGACCCCCGGCTCCAGAAGGCGAAGTGAGATGAGTACCACTCTCCTCATCAAGGGCGCCCGCGTCGTCGACGGCACCGGTGCCCCCTGGTTCCCGGCCGACGTGCTGGTGGAGCGCGGACGCATCGCCGCCGTCGGCCCGATGCTGGACGTGCCCGACGCCGAACCGCTGGAGGCGCAGGGCCGCTTCCTCGCCCCCGGCTTCATCGATGCCCACTGCCACGACGATTTGATCCAGCTGCGCCAGCCCGGCCGGCCGGAGAAGGTGGCGCAGGGCGTCACCACCGTGGTGGTCGGCAACTGCTCCTTCGGCCTCTACCCGCAGAGCGCCGACAGCGGTGCCCCCTTGCGCGAGCATTTCGGCAACCTGCTGGGCACGGTATCCGATCAGGAGACCTTCACCGATTTCGCCGGCTACCGTGCGGCGCTCGACAGGCGCGGCACCGCCATCAACCTCGTCTCGCTGGTCGGGCACGCGGCCTTGCGCCTCGCCGTGATGGGCTGGCAGAACCGCGCCGCCACCGCCGAAGAGCGCGAGGCGATGGCGGCCCTGCTGGCGGACCAGCTTCGCCAGGGCGCCCACGGCCTGTCGCTCGGCCTCGTCTATCCGCCCAGCGCCTGGGCCGACCGCGCCGAGCTGGTGCGGCTGGCCGAGGTGGTGGCGGAGCATGGCGCCCTGCTGACCGCCCATGTCCGCTCTTACGAAGGCGGGCTGATCGCCTCGGTGGACGAGTTCCTCGACCTGCTGAAGGCCGGCGGGGCGAGCGGCCTGCTGTCCCACCTGCAAGCCGCCGGAAAGCCCTATTGGGGCAGCCTGCCGCGGGCGGTGGAGCGGCTGGAGATCGCGCGGCATGACGGCACCGACGTCAGCTTCGACATGTACCCCTACCCGGCCGGCTCCAGCACCATCCTGCAACTGCTGCCGCCCTCGGCGCTGGCGGGCGGCGTGGAGGCGCTGCTGGCGCGCATGGCCGATGCGGACGGGTTGGCGGCGCTGCGCCACGCGGTGGAGGACGGCGAGGCTCCCGACGACGCCGGCTGGGAATCCAAGATCCGCCTGATCGGCTGGGAGAATGTCCGCATCGGCGGCGTTTCCGCGCACGAGTTGCGTGACCTTGAGGGAATGTCGCTGGCGGAAATCGCGGCGACGCGGTGGGAGCAGCCCTTCGACACGCTGGTCCGGCTGATCGCCCTCGACCGCGGCCGGACCAACATCGTCATGTTCCAATTGGCCGAAGCCGATCTGGAAACCGCGCTGTCGCACCCGCTGCACATGCTGGGCTCCGACGGTTTGCCGCGCGAGACCGGCAAGCCGCACCCCCGCGCCTTCGGCAGCTTCCCGCGTTATCTCGCCCGCGCCCTGAGCGGCGAAGGCAAGCTGGGGCTGGAGGATGCCGTGCGCCACATGACCGCCGTTCCGGCCCAACGCTTCGGCCTGTCCGACCGTGGGCTGATCCGGCCCGGCATGGTGGCCGACCTGAACCTGTTCACTGCCGACGTGGCGGACCGCGCGACCTTCCAGGACCCGACGCGCCCACCCCACGGCATCACCGACGTGCTCGTCGCCGGACAGTTCGTCCTGCGCGACGGCGGGCACACCGGCGCGCGTCCGGGCAAGGCCCTGTCCCGCGCCTGATCTTTCAACCAGTGAGGACCCGATGACCAACCGCAAGCCGATCTTCGCCGAAAAGGGGGCGAAGCCCGCCGGCCAGTACAGCCATGCGATCGTCGCGAACGGCTTCGTCTATGTGTCGGGCCAGGGGCCGCACCATCCGGAGACCGGCGCGCTGCCCGAGGATTTCGCCGGCGAGGTGCGCCAGACCCTGCGCAATCTGGAGATCATCCTGAAGGCCGCCGGTACCGACCTCGCCCATGTGGTGAAGGTCAACAGCTACCTCAGCGACCTCGGCCGCTTCCAGGAATACAATGCGCTCTATTCGGAGTTCTTCCCGACCGAGCCGCCGGCCCGCACCACCATCGGCTGCCAGTTGAACAACATCCAGGTCGAAATCGACTGCATCGCCGTCCTGCCGACAGCGTAACATCGTCAGTACACGGCCGATCCCACAGCGTCACCGCCGGGGTCGGCCCCTTTCCCTCTTCTTGCGTTCCGGAGCGGTCCCATGCGCGTCGACGATCTCGACACCCCCGTCCCCGTCATCGACCTCGACAGGGTCGAGCATAACCTGACCAAGATGCAGGCCTATTGCGACCGGCACGGGTTGGCGCTGCGCCCGCACATCAAGACCCACAAGCTTCCCCAATTCGCGCGCCGCCAGATCGAGCTGGGCGCCGTCGGCATCACCTGCCAGAAGATCAGCGAGGCGCTGGTGATGGCGGAGGCCGGCTGCAC
This sequence comes from Azospirillum sp. B2RO_4, assembly GCF_051124815.1. Taxonomy (NCBI): domain Bacteria; kingdom Pseudomonadati; phylum Pseudomonadota; class Alphaproteobacteria; order Rhodospirillales; family Azospirillaceae; genus Azospirillum; species Azospirillum sp. B2RO_4. Next base: position 337,952 of record NZ_CP118486.1, read on the forward strand.
CGACATCCTACTGACCTACCCCATCGTCGGCGCCTCCAAGGTGAAGCCGCTGGCCGAACTGGCCGCCAAGACCAAGCTGACGGTCGCACTCGACAACGCCGTCGCGCTCGACACCGTTGCCGCCGCGGCGGCCGAGGCCGGCGTCGAGATCGGCATTCTGGTGGAGTTCGACAGCGGCGACGGCCGTTGCGGCGTGCAGACCCCGGACGAGGTGCTGACGCTGGCCCGCCGCGCCGCCGGCAACGGGCTGACCCGCTTCCGCGGTCTGATGACCTACCCGCGCGGTCCCCGCACCGTGCCCTTCGTCGCCGAGACGCGCGCCCTGCTGGACGGCGCCGGCATCGCGGTGGAGACGGTGTCGGTCGGCGGCACCCCCGGCTGCTGGGACACCCACGAGCTTCCCGGCGTGACCGAGCTGCGCGTCGGCACCTACATCTATCACGACCGCGCCACCGTCGGCGCCGGGGTGGCGACGCTGGACGAATGCGCCGTGCATGTCCACGCCACCGTGGTCAGCCGTCCCACCCCCGACCGCGCCGTTCTGGATTGCGGCAGCAAGACCCTGTCGAGCGACCGCGTCGCACCGTCGGTCGGCGAAGGCTATGGCCTGATCCTCGATTACCCCGACGCTGTGATCGTCCGCGTCAACGAGGAGCATGCCGTGGTCGACCTCAGCCGAAGCGAGGCGAAGCCGGAAATCGGCGACCGCGTGATGATCCTGCCCAACCATGTCTGCGTGGTGACCAACCTGCACGACCGCATGGCGATTACCCGCAACGGCGAGGTCGTCGGCGACTGGCCGGTGCCGGCGCGCGGCTGCACCCGCTGATCCGAACCATGGGATCCCGTCATGGACGCTGACCTCACGCTCGACATCCGCAACCTGCAAACCCACTTCACCGCCGATCCGGGCGTGTCGAAGGCGGTGGACGGCGTGTCCTTCGCCGTGCGCCGCAACGAGACGCTGGCCGTCGTCGGCGAATCCGGCAGCGGCAAGTCGGTGACCAGCCTGTCGGCGATGCGGCTGATCCCGTCGCCGCCGGGCATCATCGCCGGCGGCGAGATCCTGTTCCGCGGCCGCGACGGGCAGGTGCGCGACCTCGCCCGCCTCAGCGAGCGCGCCATGCGCAGCGTGCGCGGCAACGAGATCGGCATGATCTTTCAGGAGCCGATGACCTCGCTGAACCCGGTCTACACCGTCGGCGACCAGATCGGCGAGGCGCTGCGCTATCACCAGGGCCTCGACCGCCGGGCGGCGCGGGCGGAGGCGCTGGCCATGCTGAAGAAGGTCGGCATCCCGGCGGCGGAGCGGCGGCTGGACGAGTATCCGCACCAGATGTCGGGCGGCATGCGCCAGCGCGTGATGATCGCCATGGCGCTGGCCTGCCGCCCCACCCTGCTGATCGCCGACGAGCCGACAACGGCGCTGGACGTGACCATCCAGGCGCAGATCCTCGACCTGATGCGGCGATTGCAGGAGGAGACCGGCACCTCGATCCTGTTCATCACCCACAATCTGGGCGTGGTGGCGGAGGTGGCGCATCGGGTGGTGGTGATGTATGCCGGCCGCATCGTCGAGGAAGGCGATGTCCGCTCCCTGCTGAAATCGCCCAGGCACCCCTACACCCGTGGGCTGTTGTCCTGCATGCCGCATCTGGGCCAGCGCCGCGGCGACGGCGGCCGGCTGCACGCCATCCCCGGCAGCGTACCCAGCCCGGTGAACCGCCCTCAGGGGTGCACCTTCGCCCCACGCTGCCCGCTGGCCGAGCCGGCCTGCACCGCCGCCGAACCCGTGCTGGAGCCGGTCGGCCCCGACCATTCCGCCCGCTGCCGCCGCTGGAGGGACGTGCAATGAGCGCCGTCACCGTGTCCGAAGAGCCCTTGCTGAGCGTCCGCAATCTGGAAAAACGCTTTCCCGTGCGGGGCGGGCTGCTGCAACGGCCGGTCGGCTGGGTGAAGGCGGTGGACGATCTGTCCTTCGACCTGAACCGCGGCGAGGTGCTGGGGCTGGTCGGCGAGTCCGGATCGGGCAAGACCACCGCCGGCCGCAGCATCCTGCGGCTGATCGAGCCGACCGGCGGCTCCATCCGTTTCGACGGGCAGGAGATCACCGGTCTGCCGACCGCCGAGATGCGGGCGCAGCGCCGCCGCATGCAGATCGTCTTTCAGGATCCATACGCCAGCCTCGACCCGCGCCAGCGCGTGCGCGACGTGATCGGCGAGGCTCTGGTGATCCATGGCATTGGCAGCCGCGCCGACCGCCGAGACCGCGTGGCCGCGCTCTTGGAAAAGGTCGGTCTGACCGCCGACGCCATGGATCGCTTCCCGCACGAGTTCTCCGGCGGCCAGCGCCAGCGCATCGGCATCGCCCGCGCGCTCGCGGTCGAGCCCGACTTCATCGTCGCGGACGAGCCGGTATCGGCGCTCGACGTCTCGGTGCAGGCGCAGGTGGTGAACCTGCTGGGCGACTTGCAGCGCGAGCTTGGGCTGGCGGTGCTGTTCATCGCCCATGATCTGGCGGTGGTGCGCTACATCAGCGACCGCGTGGCGGTGATGTATCTCGGCCGCCTGATGGAGATCGCGCCCAGCGACTCCCTCTACGAGCGCCCGCGCCATCCCTACACCATGGCCCTGCTGTCCGCCGCCCCCAACCCGGACCCCGACGCGCCGAAGACCCGCATGCTGCTGGACGGCGACGTGCCGAGCCCGATGAACCCGCCGTCCGGCTGCGTCTTCCGCACCCGCTGCCCCTTCGCCCTGCCCGCCTGCGCGGAACCGGAGGCGCGGGCGCTGCGGCAGGTGGCGCCGGGGCATTCGGTGTCGTGCATCCGGGATGACGTGGCGGCGGGGTGACCGGGGGGACTCCCCGGCCTTATCCGCCCAGCACACCCGAGGTCCGCAGTTGCTCGACCCGGTCGGGACCGTAGCCCAGCATCTCCTCCAGAACCTCCGCGGTCTCCTGTCCCAGCCGGGGCGGCGGGCGGCGGTAGGTCGCGGGGGAATTCGACAGCCGGGCCGGGTAGCCCACCACCGGCACCTTGCGGCCGTCCTCCAGCGTCATTTCCCGCACCAGCCCGCGTTCGGCCAGATGGGGTTCGGCGAAGACCTGATCGATCCGGTTGATCGGCCCGCCGGGCACGCCGGCCTTCGCCATGGCGGCAATCAGCGCCGCCTGATCCCACCCGGCGATGGCGTCGGCCAGAAGACCTTCCAGCTCGTCGCGCCGGCCGAGCCGGCTGGCATTGTCGGCGAAGCGTGGACTGGTCCCCACCTCCTCCAATCCCAGCAGCCGGCACAGCGCCCGGAACTGGCCGTCATTGCCGGTGGCGACGATCACGTGTCCGTCGCGGGCCTTGAAGGTGCGGTATGGCACGACGTTCGGGTGTTTGTTGCCCATCAGTCCGGGAACCATTCCCCCGACCAGCCAGTTCATCGCCTGATTGGCGAGGACCGACACCTGGGTATCCAGAAGTGCGCAGTCGATATGCTGGCCCTGCCCGGTGCGGTCGCGGTGGCGCAGTGCGGCCAGGATCGAGATCGTGGCGTAGAGCCCGGTGAAGACGTCCGACACGGCGACGCCGACCTTCAGCGGCTCGCTGCCCGGCTCTCCCTCCGGTTGGCCGGTGATGCTCATCAGCCCGCTCATTCCCTGGATCAGGAAATCATAGCCGGGACGTGGAGCCAGCGGCCCGGTCTGGCCGAATCCGGTGATGGAGCAATAGACCAGACGCGGGTTGATGCGTGACAGGGCGGCATGATCCAGCCCATAGCGGGCAAGGCCACCGACCTTGAAATTCTCGATCACCACGTCGCACTCCGCGGCCAGCCGGCGGACGATGTCGGCCCCGTCCGGTTTGGCGATGTCGATGGCGATGGATCGCTTGTTGCGGTTGCAGGACAGGTAATAGGCGCTCAGCCGCTCCGCATCACCGTCTGCCCAGTCTCCCTCCGCCCCATCCGCCGACAGGAACGGCGGCCCCCAGGCGCGGGTGTCGTCGCCATGTCCGGGATGCTCCACCTTGATGACGTCGGCGCCGAGGTCACCCAACGCCTGCGACGCCCAGGGACCCGCCAGCACCCGGCTGAGGTCGAGGACACGGATGCCGGCCAGCGCGCCGCCGCCGTCTGCTCCGGCTCCGGCGTTGCCTTGCGAATCCCCGTGGTTTTCTGTGCTCATGATCGTCCTGGCTAGACTGCTGTCCGATGGGCGCCGTCTGGTCGGCGGGCGCCAACCAGACCCCGGCATTTCATTGTGCGAAATGGCTTTTCATATCGATGGTAGCCTGCCGCCGGCTGGGTTACAATGCTCAACGGAATGGCAATCGGCTGCCTGTACAATCCAACGCGGTCCGGCTAACGTCCCCGGCCCCCGCCGGGCCGGACAGATGGCCATGATTCGTCATCGCCCATGAGTTGGAGGAACCGAGATGCCGTCCTTTAAGCCCGTGGTCGCCCTGTTGCGTGGGCTGGATGTCCTCAATGCGGTGAATGCATCGCGGGAGGCGACGGTCGGATCGGTCCATGCCGCGACCGGGCTGGACAAGGCGACCGTGGTGCGGATGCTGGAAACGCTGGAACATGCCGGCTACATCGTGCGCGTCGCCGGCCGGCCGGCCTATGTTCCCTCCTGGCGCACCTTGCAGCTCAGCCAGGGCTACGACCTGCAGCGCAGCCTGGGCGCCGCGGCGGAACCGATCCTGACGAACTTCCGCAAATCCATCGGCTGGCCGTCGGATCTGGCGATCTGCGATCGCGGCGCCATGATCGTCGTCCAGACCAGCCGCGAGCAGGGGCCGCTGTCCCTGAACCGCCGGCCCGGCTATCAGGCGCCGATCCTGTCGACGTCCGTCGGCCGCGCCTATCTGGCCTTCTGCCCGGACGAGGAGCGGCAGGCCATCCTGGCCCAGATCGCCGCCCGCCCGAACGCGGAGAGCGTCGATCTGGGCAAGGCCGACGCCATACTGGCGGAAGTGCGGGAGCGCGGCTTCTCCGTGATGGACAGCACCTACAGCGACCGCGAATACGAAGGCCTCGTCTGGGCCATCGCCGTCCCGGTAATGAATGGCGAGCGCGCCTGCGCATCGGTGAACATCCTGATGCTGCGCAACGCCATGTCCTACGAAATGGCGGTGGACCGCCTGCTGGAGCCGCTGAAGGCGACCGCCGCCCGCCTTGCCGAGGTTTTCCGCGCCCAGGGCTGATCCGGCCCGCTCTTTTTCCCCGGTTTATCAGTCCAGTCGGGCAGAACTCCCCGTGCCCGCAATCTGCCATCTGCATGCCGCCATCCGCATGCCCAGATATGCGGTGCCGACCCTCTTCCTCCCCTCGGCTATTGGTGGTGACCCTAACAAATTTGGTTGCCAACCAAACCATCCCCCTGTACGGTTTTAACAATGAAAAGGCGTTTCATACAATGAAACGATCTTGAACCGGCAAAGCTGGGGGGACGAAGATGAGCGAAACCGGTCGGATCCTCGTCGATACGGCGACCAGACTGTTCCAGAACATCGTCACGCCCAGGGAACTGGCCCGCGCCGAAGCGGGCGAGTGGCCGGGCGACGTCTGGAACGCGGTGGAGGAGCTTGGCCTGCCATTGGCGCTGGTCCCGGAGGACCAGGGCGGATTCGGCATCGACCCGGTGGAGGCGCTGGCGGCGATCCGCGTCGCCGCCGCTTTCGCGCTGCCGCTTCCGCTGGGCGAGACGATGCTGGCCAACCGCCTGCTGGCCGGCGCCGGCATCGACGCGCCGGGTGGACCGCTGTCGGTCGCATCGGCTGCCATCCCCACCGGCCGGACGGCCCGCCCACTCGGCCTTGTGCCGGAAAATGGCGGCTGGCGGCTGACCGGGGTGGCGCGCCGCGTGCCCTGGGGCGGCAAGGTGACCGGCGTCGTGGTGGTCGCCGAGGCTGCCGGCGTGCCGCATGTCGCGCTGGTTCCCGCCGGCCGCTTCGACGTGGCGCCCGGCACCAATCTCGCCGGGGAGCCGCGCGACGACCTGACCTTCGGCTGCCTGCTGGAGCCGTCGCAGGTGGCGCCCGCCGCCGCCGGTGGCACTCCGGAGGACCTGCACGCCGCCGGCGCCGCCCTGCGCAGCATCCAGATCGCCGGCGCGTTGGCGCGGGTTCTGGAGATGACGGTGCAGTACGCCAACGAGCGGTCGCAGTTCGGCCGGCCCATCGGCAAGTTCCAGGCGATCCAGCAATCCCTCGCGGTGCTGGCCGGCCAGACCGCCGCCGCCTCGGCCGCCGCCGATCTCGCCGCGGAAGCGATCACCGCGCCCGCCGGCGACCATCGCATCGCCGTCGCCAAGGCCCGCACCGGCGAGGCGGCGGGCGTGGCGGCGGCCATCGCCCATCAGGTCCATGGCGCCATCGGCTTCACCCACGAACACGGCCTCCACCACCTCACCCGGCGTCTGTGGTCCTGGCGCGACGAGTTCGGCAACGACGCCGAATGGTCCCGCCGCCTGGGACACGCCGCCATTGCCGCCGGCGCCGACGGCCTGTGGCCGATGGTCACGGCGGCCTGAGCAGCGGAGACACCCGACAATGACCGTATTCACCTTCCCCGCGCCCCCGCCCGCCGATGTCGAGGAATTGCGCGCCGAAGTCCGCGACTTCCTCGCCACCGAGCTGGCCGCCCGCAGGCCGCGCGACCGCGCCCGCTCCTGGAGCGGCTTCGACGCCGACTTCAGCCGCAAGATGGGCGAGCGCGGCTGGATCGGCATGACCTGGCCGAAGGCCTATGGCGGCCACGAACGCAGCGCGCTCGAACGCTATGTCGTGCTGGAGGAGATGCTGGCGGCCGGGGCGCCGGTGGCGGCCCACTGGATCGCCGACCGCCAGAGCGGCCCGCTGCTGCTGAAGGTCGGGACCGAGGAACAGCGCCAAACCATCCTGCCGCGCATCGCCGCCGGCGAATGCTTCTTCTGCATCGGCATGAGCGAGCCGGATTCCGGGTCCGACCTTGCGGCGGTGCGCACCCGCGCCACCCCGGTGGACGGTGGTTTCCGCGTCACCGGCACCAAGCTGTGGACGACCTACGCCCACAAGTCCCACTACATGATCCTGTTCTGCCGCACCGGCGGCCAGGAGGAGCGGCAGGGCGGCACCAGCCAGTTGCTGGTCGACCTGAACACGCCGGGGATCACCATCCGCCCGATCGCCGATTTGTCAGGCGAGCGTCACTTCAACGAGGTGGTGTTCGAAGACGCCTTCATACCGGACAGCGCCCTGATCGGCCGGCTGGGCGATGGCTGGAACCAGGTGATGGGCGAACTGGCCTTCGAACGCAGCGGGCCGGAGCGATTCCTGTCCTCCTTCACCCTGCTGGTGGAGCTGGTGCGTGCGCTGGGCAACGACCCGTCGGATCGCGCCAGGGAAGCCGTCGGCCGGCTGACCGCGCACATCGTCACGCTGCGGCGGCTGTCCCGCTCGGTGGCCGGCATGCTCCAGAACGGCGAGAACCCGGCGCTGCAGGCGGCGCTGGTCAAGGATCTCGGCGCCCTGGTGGAGCAGGAGATCCCCGAGATCGTCCGCGGCGTCGTGTCGGTGGAGCCGTCACTGCAGGCCGACACCGAACTGGCCGCCGTGCTGGCCCACACCATCCTCAACGCCCCGGCCTATTCGCTGCGCGGCGGCACCCGCGAGATCCTGCGCGGCATCATCGCCCGCGGCCTCGGCCTGCGCTGACGCACTGCCGGCGCGACCGCGCAGGGCCGGAGAAGACACAACAGGAAGGACCCGACCGCCATGACCGACGCGGTGCTTGAAGAGAATGCGGACGGCATCGTCACGCTGACCCTGAACCGGCCGGAACAGCGCAACCCCATTTCCGATGAGGATGTGCTGGAAACGCTGATCGCCGCGCTGGCCCGGCTCGACGCCGACAACGCCACCCGCGCGATCATCATCACCGGCGCCGGTTCGGCCTTCTCGTCCGGCGGGAACCTCAAGAAGATGGGGGCGTCGGGTGGGCTCAACGATCCGCTGCCGGCGCAGACCCGGCTGAATTACCGCCGCGGCATCCAGCGCCTTCCCCTGCTGATCGAGGCGATGGAGGTACCGACCATCGCCGCAGTGAACGGGCCGGCAGTCGGTGCGGGCTGCGACCTCGCCTGCATGTGCGATCTGCGCATCGCCGGGGAAAGCGCCCGCTTCGCCGAAAGCTTCGTCAAGGTCGGCATCGTGCCCGGCGACGGCGGCGCCTGGTTCCTGCCGCGGGTCGTCGGCTTCTCCAAGGCCTGCGAGATGGCGCTGACCGGCGACGCCATCGACGCGCGGGAGGCGCTGGCCTGCGGGCTGGTCTCCCGCGTGGTGCCCGACGCCGATCTGCTGGCGGAGGCGCGTGCGCTCGCCGCCCGCATCGCCGCCAACCCGCCGCACGCCGTGCGGATGACGCGGCGCCTGCTGCGCCAGGGCCGCAATGCCGACCTCGACAGCCTGCTGGAGATGTCGGCCGCGATGCAGGCACTCGCCCATGCGACGGACGATCACCGCGAAGCCGTGGCGGGCCTGCTGGAGCGGCGGGACCCGCGTTTCACCGGCCGCTGACCACTTGGCCGCTGACCACCGGCGGCCGACCCGCGACCTTTCGCACCGGAAACCGCCGAACAGGAGGATAGGGCCATGCAGGCGATCGTCATGGAGGCGGGAGGGGTCTTCGCATTGCGCGACGTGCCGCCCCCCGAACCGAAGCCCTCGGAGGCGCTGGTGCGGGTGGAGGCGATCTCGCTCAATCGCGGCGAGGCGACGCGGGCGCTGTCCGCCCGTGCGGGCACACGGCCGGGCTGGGATCTTGCCGGCGTGGTGGAACAGCAGGCGGCCGACGGCTCCGGCCCCACCGCCGGGACCAGGGTCGCCGGACTGCTGGCGGCGGGCGCATGGGCCGAACTGGTTGCCGTGCCGGTTCGCCAGCTTGCGGCGATCCCCGACGGGGTGGCGACGGAACAGGCCGCCTGTCTGCCGGTCGCCGGATTGACGGCGCTGCATGCGCTGAGACGGGGCGGCGACCTGCTGGGCAGGCGCGTGCTCGTCACCGGCGCCACCGGCGGCGTCGGGCATCTCGCCTGCCAGCTGGCCCGGCAGGCCGGGGCGCGGGTGACCGCGATGGTCCGCACCGCCGAGGACGCGCCTCGGGCGCTCGGCTTCGGTGCCCACCATGCCGCGGTGATGGCGGAGGATCAGGACGAAACCGCAAGCATCGGAACCTTCGACCTGATCGTCGAATCCGTCGGCGGCCCGTCGCTGGCACGGTCGCTCGGCATGCTGGCGCCCGGCGGCATCTGTGTCGTCTTCGGCGTCACCGGCGGCTCGGAAGCCACCATCGACGCCCGCGCCTTCTACATGAGCGGTTCGCGAACCGTAACCGGCCTCGCGGTCTTCGAAGACATCAAAAGCGGCGAGCCTGCCGCGCGCGACCTGTCCCTGCTGCTGGCGCTGGCCGCCGAGGGCCGGCTGGCGGCGGAGATCGCCGTCCGGCGCCCATGGGCGGAGATGCCGGAGGCCGCCGCGGACCTGCTGGCCCGCCGGCACAAGGGAAAGACGGTGCTGCTCGTCCAAGACGGCGGCCGATAAAACATCGAGGGAGGTGCCAGGCATGAGCAGGACACGCGGACCGACGGGCATCCTCGATGCCGTCGACCATGTCTTCTCCTTGGTCGCGGCGGCCTGCATGATGCTGATCATGCTGGTCGTCGTGGCCGACGTGGTCATGAGGTATTTCTTCGCCATGCCGCTGGCGTGGTCCTACGACGTGATCTCCCTGTACCTCATGGTCGGGATGTTCTTCTTCGGCGTGTCGGACACCCTGCGCGAGAACGGCCATATCGGCATCGACATTCTCCAGCGCAGCATGCCGGCACCGATGCGCCATATCGGCGAGGCGGCCGGTTACCTCGTGTCCGCCATGGTCACGGCGGCGATCGGCTGGCTTGCCTTCCAGCGCTCCCTCTCCGCCTGGCAGAACGAAGAGGCGCTGTCCGGCGCCTATCTGTGGCCGACCTGGATCGCGCTGGTGCCGGTCGTCATCGGCGGGGTCCTGCTGACGCTCCGCAATCTTCTGCTGACCGCGACCAACCTCCGCGACGCCTTCGGCGGCGCCCAGGGCACCGAACATGCCCCCACCCCAAATCTGGAGGAACGCATCTGATGGTGGCGCTCGGCGGAATCTCCATCCTCTTCCTGATGCTGGCCTTCGGGCTGCCGGTGGCCTTCGCCATGGCGGTTTCCGGCGCGGCCGGGCTGATGATGATCGGCGGCGTCGACATGGTGATGGGCATCCTCGAAACGGTGCCCTTCTCCACCGCCAACTCCTACGAGATGATCACCATCCCGATGTTCATCCTGATGGCGGAGTTCGTGATCCTCAGCGGGGTCGCCAACGACCTGTTCGCCGCGGCGGCCAAATGGGTCGGCCGGGTGCCGGGCGGCCTTGGCATGGCGACGGCGGTGGCCGGGGCCGGCTTCGGCGCCATCTCCGGCTCCAGCACGGCGGCGGCGGCGACGCTGTCCTCCACCTCGATCCCGGCCATGCTGGAACAGGGCTACGAGCCGAAACTGGCAGGCGGCGTGGTGGCGATCTCCGGCACGCTGGCGATGCTGATCCCGCCCAGCATCGCGCTGGTGCTCTACGGCATCATCGCCGACGTCAGCATCGGCGCGCTTCTGGTCGGCGGCATCATCCCCGGCATCCTGGTGACGCTGACCATCGTCCTGACAGTCTATCTTCTGGTCATCCAGGACCGCAGCCGCGCGCCGGCGGGCCGCAGCTATACCCTGCGCGAGAAATTCGCCTCGCTGAAGGTCTGCGGCGCGATGATCCTGCTGTTCTCCGGTGTCACCGGGACGATCTATGCCGGTATCGCCACCCCGACCGAGGCGGCTGGCATCGGCGCCTTCGGCGCGTTCCTATTGGCGCTGCGCTCGGGCAACCTGACCGCCGGAACCCTGCGCGCCGCCCTGGTCCGCGCGGTCCACGCCACCGCGATGATCCTGATGATCATGCTGGGCGCCCATGTGTTCGGGACCTTCTTCACCCTGACGCAGATCACCCAGGAGCTGGTCCATTGGGTCGGGTCGCTCGACGTGTCGCCGTGGGTGATCATGGCGCTGATCCTGTTCGGCTATGTGCTGCTGGGCTGCGTCATGGACCAGATCGCCATCCTGATCCTGACCGTGCCGGTGGTGCTGCCGGTAGTCCTGTCGCTGGGCTTCGACCCGGTCTGGTTCGGCGTGATCGTGGTCATCACCGCCGAGGTCGGCATGGTGACCCCGCCGATGGGGCTGAACGTCTTCGTCGTCTCCCGCTACACCGGCCGGCCTTTGGAAGAGATCTTCGCCGGCGTGATGCCCCATGTGGTGGCGCACCTGATCCTGATCGCGGCGCTGACCGCCTTCCCGCAGATCATCACCTGGCTGCCGTCGACGATGAGCTACTGACCCGCGGCCGAACGACAACAAACCCGCAGAAAATCCGGAGGAAACCCATGAAGCCGACCACCGCCGCGACTCTTTTCGCCGTCGCCGTTGCCGTCACCGCGTCGCCGGCGGCGGCACAGCAGACGAAGCTGCGCGTCGCCGATTCCTTCCCCGCCGGCCATTATGTCGTCGAATACGGCACCAAACCCTGGATGGACGAGATCAAGCGCCTGACCAACGGCAAGGTGGATTTCGAGTATTACCCGGCCGAACAGCTGGGCAAGGCCAAGGACCTGCTGTCCCTGACGCAGAACGGCGTGGTCGACATCGGCTACGTCGCGCCGGCCTTCGTGACCGACAAGCTTCCGCTGTCCACCGTGGCCGAGCTGCCGGAGGCCTTCAACTCGTCCTGCGCCGGCACCAACGCCTACTGGCAGCTGGTCAAGCCCGGCGGCATCCTCGACAAGCGCGAGATCGGGCCGGCGGGCATGCGGGTGCTGTGGACGATGGTCCTGCCGCCCTACCAGCTTTACATGGGCAAGACCGGCATCGAGGGCGTCGACGTCGTCAAGGGCAAGAAGATTCGCACGACCGGCGCCGCCAAGGAACTGGCGATCCGCAAGATGGGGGCCGTGCCGGTGCAGATCCCGACCCCCGACGTGCTGGAGGCGCTGTCGCGCGGGACCGTCGACGGGATGCTGTTCCCCCATTCCAGCGTGCTGTCCTACGACCTGCAGAACACCGTGAAGTCGGCGACCGTCGGCGAGAATCTGGGCAGCTTCGTCATCACCTACATGATCAGCAAGCGCAAATGGGACCAGCTGCCCGCCGACGTCCGCGACGCCATGGACAAGGCCGCCGAGACCATCAACCACAACGCCTGCGAAAAGACCGACCACGACGAGGCCAAAGACATCGAACGGCTGAAGAAGGCCGGGGTGACCATGGTCCATCTGCCGGAGGCGGAAAGCGCCAAGCTGAAGGACATGCTGTCGTCGGTCAGCAAGGAATGGGCGGCCAACCTGGACAAGCGCCGCCTGCCCGGCAGCGAGGTGCTGGCCGCCTTCCAGCAGGCGCTGAAGGACGGGAAATGACCGCCCGGACCTGATCCCCGCTCCGCTTCGCAGGTAAGCCGCTTCACAGGAAAGCCGATGACGTCCGACCGATCCTCCCAGATCTGGTGTCCGCTGGCCGGCACCAGGGTGGTCGATTTCTCAGCCCTGCTGCCGGGTCCCTTCATCTCCACGGTGCTGGCCGATCTGGGCGCCGGCGTCGTGAAGGTCGAGCCGCCCGGCGGCGACAGCGCCCGCAGCTATCAGCGGGCGATGTTCGCGGCAGTCAACCGCGGCAAGCGGAGCGTGGCCCTCGACCTCAAGGACCCGCAGTCCGCGCCCATCGTGGCGCGGCTGGCGGGCTGGGCCGACGTGGTGATCGAATCCAGCCGGCCCGGCGTCGCCGACCGGCTGGGAATCGGCTACGCGGCGCTCAGTGCTCTCAACCCGCGGATCGTCTACTGTTCAGTCTCCAGCTTCGGCCAGACGGGGCCGGCGCGGGATCGACCGGCCCACGACATCAACATCATGGCGGCGGCCGGCGCGCTCGGGCTTCCGGGACATTGGAGCCGCCCGCCCTCCCGCCCCAGCATTCCCGTCGGCGACTTCGCGGCGGGGGCGCTTGCCGCCGCCTCCATCACCGCGGCGTTGGCGGAGCGGGACCGCACCGGTCGCGGTCGGCATCTCGACGCCAGCCTGTTCGGCGCCGTGCTTTATTGCGCCGGCCTGCGCCATGGCACCGAGCCGCAGCAGGACCCGCGCGCCCATCTCAGCCCGGCAAACGACATCTACCAAACCGCCGACGGCCGCTGGATCGCGCTCGGCCTGATGGAGGACCATTTCTGGCAACGCTTCCGCGCCGCGGTGGCGGCCCAGCCGTCCGGCCCCGCTGCGGCGGCGCTCTCCGACCCGGCATTCGACAGCCACTCCGGCCGTCAGGAGCATGGCGACCGGCTCGCCGGCCTGCTGGCGGAGGTGATCGCCGGCGACAGCGCCGACCGCTGGATCGCGAGGCTGACCGAGGCCGACGTGCCGGCCGACATCTGCCGCCTTCCCCACGAGGCCGCCGCCTCTGCCCAGGCGGAGGCGCTGGGCCTGTCGGTCGCCGGTCCCGACGGGCGGCAGGTCGGCTTTCCCGTCCGCGCCGCCGGACAGTCCTCTCCCCTGCATGCACCGGCGCCGGCCCTGAACGGCGACGCCGAAGCCATTCTGGCGGAGATCGGCGCGGAGATCGGCGCTCCGACCCCGTCCAAACTTCCCAATCACGGAGGCCCGGCATGAACGGCCCGCTGCACGGCGTTCGGATCCTCGATCTCACTTCGGTCCTGGTGGGGCCCTATGCGACGCAGATCCTGGGCGATCTCGGCGCCGATGTCCTCAAGGTCGAATCTCCGGCCGGCGACAATGTCCGCGGCATCGGGCCGATGCGCCATCCCGGCATGGGGGCCATCTTCCTGCACGCCAACCGCTCCAAGCGCAGCATCGTGCTGGACCTGAAGGCGCCGGACGGGCGGCAGGCGCTGCTCGATCTGGCGCGCGGCGCCGACGTCCTCATCCACAATGTCCGGCCGCGCGCCATGGCGCGGCTCGGCCTGTCCTACGCCGACCTCGCCGCCGTCAACCCGTCGATCATCTACGCGGCGGTCACCGGGTTCGGCCAGGATGGTCCTTATGCGGAAAAGCCGGCCTACGACGACCTGATCCAGGGCGCGGCGGCGATTCCCACCCTGATCGCCGACTCCTCCGGCGGCGATCCCCGCTATGTGCCGGCGACCATGGCCGACCGCACCGTCGGTCTGCACGCCGTCTATGCGGTCGCCGCCGCCCTGTTCCAGCGCGAGCGCACCGGCGAGGGACAGGAGATCGAGATCCCGATGTTCGAGGCGATGACCGAGTTCGTCCTCGGCGACCATATGGGCGGCATGACCTTCGAGCCGCCGCTGGGTCCCACCGGCTATCCCCGGCTGCTCGCCCGCCACCGCCGCCCCTACCGGACCAGCGACGGCCACATCTGCGTGGTGATCTACAACGACAAGCAATGGCGCAACTTCTTCGCGCTGATCGGGCGGGACGGCGACCTCGACAGCGACCCCCGCTTCGCCGACATCGGCAGCCGCACCCGCCACATCAACGAGCTGTACGGGCTGGTCGCCGACGCCATCGCCACCCGCAGCACGGCGGACTGGCTGGCCGCGCTGACGAAGGCCGACATCCCGGTCATGCCGCTGCACACGCCCGACAGCCTGATCGACGACGGCCACCATGCGGCGACCGGCTTCCTGCGACCGGTCGAGCATCCCCATGAAGGCACGGTGCGCTCCATCGGCGTGCCGACCCGCTGGTCCGGCCGCCGTCCGCAACCCGTCCGCCAGGCCCCGCGCCTGGGTGAACACAGCGTGGAACTGCTGCGCGAGGCCGGATACGACGAGGAGCGGATCGCCGACCTTCTGGCGCGCGGTATCACGCGCAGCCCCGCTGCGGTATCGCCCTCTTCGGCCGCCACCGCAGCGGAGGGCTGAGCCTTGCCCTTCGGCAACCGGCCCGGCGGGAGTCCACGACGGAATCCGACGCTGTTGCCGGCGCTGCTCGTCGTCCTGTTCGCCTTTCTTTTCAACTTCGTGGCGCGGGGGGTTGCCGATGCCTACACGGTGTTCCTGGTCCCCATCGAACAGGAAACCGGCTGGCCGCGCAGCACCCTGACCAGCGTCTACGCGCTCTACATGCTGGTGCAGGGTCTGGCCGCTCCCGTCAGCGGCATGGCATTCGAGCGGTTCGGCCCGCGCGTCGTCTACCCGGCGGGTCTGGTCCTGCTGGCGCTGGCGACGCTGGGCGGCAGCATGCTGGAGGCGCGCTGGCAGCTCTATCTCTGTCTCGGTATCGTCACCGGGCTCGGGGTCGCCGCCATCGGCATGATCCCGGCGGCGGCGCTGATCGGCCGCTGGCACCGCCGGCATCTCGGCACGGCCATCGCCATCGCCTATGCCGGCTTCGGCTCGGGCATCCTGGTGATCGCGCCGTTGGCGCAGTTGCTGATCGAAAGGCTCGGCTGGCGCGGCGCCTATCAGGCGATGGGCCTGCTGCTCGCCGCGCTCGCCCTGCCGGTGCTTCTGCTGCCGTGGCGCCGGCTGGCCGACGGCCGCCCGGCGGAACAGGATGATGGCGGCGCCACCCCCGTCCGCCGCGCCGGGACCGGATGGCGCCTGCCCGAGGCCATGCGCACCCTGCCCTTCTGGGGTCTGGTCCATGTGCTGTTCTTCACCGCCTTCGGCATGTACATCGTCATCGTCCAGGTCGTGGCGATGCTGGTGGAAAGCGGCTATCCGCCGATCGAGGCGGCGGCGGCCTTCGGCTCGGCCGGCATGCTGTCGGTGGCCGGGGTGATCGCTGCGGGCGGCCTGTGCGACCGCATCGGCTTCCGCACCACGGCACTGGCAAGCTTCGCCGGCACGCTGGCCGGCATCCTCTGCCTGATCGGGCTGTATGAGCGGCCGAGCCCCATCCTGCTTGCCGGCTACACGCTGCTGTTCGGCGTCGCCCAGGGGGCGCGCGGTCCCATCGTCTCCACCCTGACCAGCCGGATCTTCGTCGGCGGTTCGGCGACCATCTTCGGCAGCATCTACGCCACCATGTCGATCGGCGCGGCGCTGGGGGCATGGCTGTCCGGCCTGCTGCACGACCTCACGCAGGGCTACGCGGTCTCGCTGGTGGTGGCCGCCGCCGCCATCGGCGCGGCCCCCCTGCCCTTCCTTCTCAGCCCGGCGATCGCCGGGGCGATCCCGGCCACGCCGCCGCTGCGGGCCGGAACGGCCATCACCGCGAAAGGGGACGCACCATGACCATCGCTAACCAGGACCAGGAAGGCCCCACCATCGGGCTCGGCTTCCATTTCGAGGATCTGCCCGTCGGCACGCGCTTCCGCACGGTCGCCCGCACGATCACCGAATCCGACCTCACCGCCTTCGTGAATCTCAGCTGGTTCACCGAGGAGCTGTTCACCAACACCGCCGACCGCGAGCATATGGCCATCGCCGGCCGGGTCGTGCCGGCGGCCCTGGTCTATTCCTTCTCCGAAGGCCTGCTGACCGCCAGCATGCAGCGCACCGGCCTCGCCTTTCTCAACGCCGAAATCGACGTGAAGGCGCCGACCTTCGTCGGCGACACCATCCATGTCGCCTGCGAGGTGATCGAGGCCCGCCCGACCTCAAAGCCGGGCCGCGGCCTGATCCGCACGTCCAATCGCGTGACGCGGCAGGACGGAACCGTCGTCATGACCTACAACCCCCTGCGCATGCTGCGGACCCGCGACGGCGCACCGGCGTAAGGCGCCATCCTCACGGCGCGACGCCGGCCGGCAAGGCTTCGGAAAGCGTCGCCTCCCCCTCCACCTGCCGGCGGGCATAGACCGTCGGCGGAACGCCGACTTGGCGGGTGAAGGCGACGCTGAACGTGCTGGCGGAGCTGTAGCCGACACGCTCGGCGACATCGGCGATCCCGCCGTCGCGCCGCCGGAGCATGTCCTTGGCCAGGGCCATGCGCCATTGCAGCAGATATTCCATCGGGGCGACGCCGACCGCCTGCCGGAACCGCTCGAAGAAGGTCGAACGCGACAGCGCGGCCTCCTTGGCCAACTGGGCGACCGTCCAGGGCGCGGATGGACGGTCATGGATGTGCCGGAGGGCGATGGCGAGCCGGTCGTCGCCCAACCCCCGCAGCAGCCCCGGCGATCCGGTCGACACCGTCGTCGACCGCAGCGCCTCGATCAGCAGAATCTCCAGCAGCCGCGCCAGGATCACCTCGCGCGCCGGCCGCTGCGCGCGCGATTCCTCGTTCACCATCCGCACCAGCGCGCTCAACCGCTTCTCGCCGCGGACATGCACCAGTTGCGGCAGCAGCGACACCAGCAGGTCGGCGTCGGGCGACGCGAAATCGCAGTAACCGACCAAATTGCAGACGTCCGGTGACCGGTCGGGACTGCCCAGCAGATATTCGCCCGGCCGCAGTTCGACCGGACAGGTATCGGCGGCCCCCGCCGGCATCGGCTCGATGCTCGCCACCGTGAACTCGTAGGCCGCGGGAATCAGCACGAAGTCGTCCGCCTCCAGGGTGATCGGCTCGCCCCCGCCGAGGCTCAGGCGGCACGAGCCGTCGAGGACCACGCAATAGAACGGCCGCCCGGTCTCCGTCCGCCGCACCCGCCAGCAGCCGGCCCCATAGGTGAGCTTCGAGAAGGAAGCGCTCGGGCGGAGCAGGCCGACCACCTGCGCCAGGGGGTCGATCATGTTCGGACTCCTGCGAATGAATTCCGGACTTCCGATTGTAGATGGTCCAGCCGTTGCGGTCTATCTTCCGCTTCACACCATTTCGGCAGGAGCCATTCCATGAAAACCATCCTCATCACCGGCTGCTCGTCCGGCTTCGGCCTGGAGACGGCCCGTCATTTCCTCGATCGCGACTGGACAGTCATCGCCACCATGCGCACTCCGCGCGAGGATGTTCTGCCCCGCTCCGACCGGCTGCGCATCCTCCGCCTCGACGTCACCGATGTGGACAGCATCGGCCGGGCAGTGGAAGAAGCCGGGCCGGTCGATGTGCTGGTCAACAATGCCGGCATCGGCCTGCTGGGCGCGCTGGAAGGGGTGACGATGGACAGCGTGCGCGAGATCTTCGCGACCAACGCCTTCGGCACCATGGCGATGACGCAGGCGCTGTTGCCGCAATTCAGGGCGCGGAAGTCGGGCGTCATCGTCAACGTCACCTCCAGCGTGACGCTGAAGCCGCTGCATCTGCTCTCGGTCTATACGGCGAGCAAGGCGGCGGTGAACGCCTTCACCGAATCGCTGGCTCTGGAACTGGAGCCTTTCAATATCCGGACGCATCTGGTCCTTCCCGGCCGGGCGCCGGAAACCGCCTTCGGCGAGAATGCCCGGTCCCGCATGCGCGACGCCATTCCGGAGGCCTATACTGCCCTGGCGCAAAGCGTATTCGCGGCATGGCAGCAGCCGGGTCCGGTCACCCACGCCAGCGATGTCGCGGAAGTCTTGTGGCGCGCCGCGACCGATCCGTCCTGCCCGATGCGCCTTGCCGCCGGCGCCGACGCGGTGGCGCTCGCATCGGCCTGATCGGGAAAAGGCACAAGTTTGTGGTGCGGCTCACATCCCGGAATCCGGGTCTTGGGTAGGGTCTGTCCATCGGCAACACGCCGCATCCCGCGGCACCGAGACAGGAGACCAGATCATGATCCGCACCTCCCTGCTGACCGGCTTCGCTTCGCTCGCCCTGTTCGCCGCCCCGGCGATGGCCCAGAACATCTCCGACATCTCCAACACCGCGGCCGGCATCGGCAACACCGCCAACCAGAGCGCGCTGGTCATGCAGCGGTCGAAGGGTCCCTTTGCCGGGCCGAACGTCGCAACCGTGTCGAACCTCGCCGCCGGCATCGGCAACACGGCCAACCAGGGCGCCTTCGTGAAGCAGCGCAGCGGCGGCGTGTTCGGCGGCGGCTCGGCGGCGACCATCGGCAACACCGCCGCCGGCATCGGCAACAACGCCGGCCAGATGGCCACGGTGATGCAGCGCAGCGGCGGCCTGCTGAGCGGCGGCTCGGTCGCCAATGTCGGCAACACGGCGGCCGGCATCGGCAACACCGCCCTGCAGAACGGCACCGTCCTGCAGCGCTCCGGCGGTCTGCTCGGCCCCTTCAACCACAGCTCCATGCAGAACCTGTCGGCAGGCGTCGGCAACTTTGCCGGCCAGAGCGCCCTGGTCAAGCAGCGCTGACCACCGGCCCTCTCCTTCCAGGCTTCCTCCCCAGACCTCGCTCCGGCCGGACCCCCGGCCGGAGCTTTCTTTTGCCCGCATGATGCGGCCGGGACCTTCCCGGAAAACGCCCGCAAACTGTGGGTCAACTCACAGAAGCCTTCCGGGCACTCCACTAAGCTTCCTTCAAGAGAACAGCGGGGCGCGGAAGCCCGAAGCCTCATCCCCCATTGAAGGAACCCACGACATGATCCGCAATTTCGTCCTTGGCGCCCTCGCCACTGCCCTGCTCGCCACCCCCGCCCTGGCGCAACCCAAATCCGCCGTCGGTCCCGGCCTGCCCACCATGATGGCCGTTCCCGGTCTGACCAGCACCAACGTCGCCAACGCCACCAATGTCGGCGCCGGCATCGGCAACTCGGCACAGCAACAGGGCGCCGTCTTCCAGGGCGGCGGCGGTGCGCCCATCCGCGGCGTCGGCCCGCTGGTCAGCACCAATGTCGGCACCGCCACCAACGTCGCCGCCGGCATCGGAAACAGTGCCGGCCAGAGGCTGCTCGGCTTCCAGGGCAACGGTGTTCAAGTCGGGCTCAATTTCAGCGGCCGCGGGCCTCTGGTCAGCACCAATGTCGGTGTCGGCACCAACGTCACCGCCGGCATCGGCAACAGCGCCGGCCAATCGCTGACCGGCCTGCGCCGCTGATCCCCCCCTCTTATCCGGGAGGCCACCGATGCCGAAGCTCCCGCTCATAGTCCCGACAATCCTGACCATCGCCGCGCCCGTCCTGCTGTTCGCCGCTCTATCGGCACCGGTGCAGGCCGGCTCCCTCGCCTGCCAGACGGTCAACGGCAAGACCGTCTGCATGCGGGGATCGGGAACGCTGAGCTGCGTGACCCTCGACGGCCAGACCCGCTGCTCCGCCACGCCGTCCGACCCGCGGTCTGAGGTCGTTCCCGATGCGGAAGCCCTTCTGCTTCCCCGACCGGTCGCCCCCGACCTGCACGGCCTTTTCGACCGCCGGGGCTTCCCCTTCGGCCATCAGGCCCGCTCCCTCGACATGGATGACGACGACGACCCCGACATCGACTGATCCCCACCGCAACCGACCCGGAGACACCGCCATGTCCCGCCTCCTCACCCTGTCGCTGGCGCTTGCCACCATCGCCGCGGCACCGGCCTTCGCCGCGACGCCTGTCCTGTCCTACACGCGCGCCACCACGCTCGGCCCGCTGATCCTCCAGCCGGCCCCCGGCATCCCGAGGCCGCCGCCCTGCCTGACCTGCGGCCGGACGACCCTGCCGGGGATCACGCCGGGTCCAACCTTCGGCGGCGACCGCGCCCTCAATCCGCAGCCACTGCCGCCGAAGGCGATCTTCCGCTGACCAGCGATTTTCCAACCAAAGGGCGACCGGCCAGCGCCGGCCGCCCTTTTCGTGTCCGCCCCGCGCACGGACGGTGCAGAAGTGCCAACGACGGCGTACCGCCTTTGACGGAGTAAGGCAGCCCGGTTGCCGGCGTACCATTCCGTGGCTGGAGAAGCGGCCCGCGATGTCAGCCACGATGTCAGCAAGGGAGTGGCGGCCATGACCGCGATACGGATCAACTTCGACAAGGATCTCGTCCTCGCCGGACATTTCCTGCTCAAGCATCTGGAGCGGGAGGAACGGCAGCGTCTGGCCAATACCGCCCGGCTGTCCCACCACCCGCGCGGCGCCATGATCTTCCAGAAGGGCGATCCGGGCGACAGCATGATGGCGGTCATCCGCGGCCGGGTGAAGATCTGCTGCCACTCGATGGACGGCAAGGAGCTGGTGCTGAGCATCATCAACAAGGGCGGCCTGTTCGGCGAGATCGCGCTTCTGGACGGCGAGCCGCGCACCGCCGATGCGGTGGCGCTGGAGGAGACCGACCTGCTGGTCCTCGACCGGTCGCAGTTGATGCCGGTGCTGAACGCAAGGCCCGATCTGGCGTTCCGTATCATCGGCGTGCTGTGCAAGCGGCTTCGCACGACCAGCGAGCATCTGGAGGACACGCTTTTCCTGGAAGCGTCCTCCCGCTTCGCCCGCGCACTGAAACGGCTGGGCGAGGCCTTCGGCAAGCCGGGACCGCAGGGTCTGCGGCTGGACATCAAGCTGTCGCAGCAGCAGCTCGGCTGCCTCGTCGGCGTGTCGCGCGAGAGCGTCAACAAGCTGCTGAACGAATGGCAGCGTGCCGGGGTCATCGAAATGGATGCCGGCCATATCGTCATCCGCGACACCCGCGCGCTGGACGAGATCGGCGAATCCTGCGGCTGAGACGCCAATCGGCACCATTTTGTGAGCCGCGCCACAGCGCCGGCATCGGCGTCCGCCCTATTCTGCTCCCCACACCCGGCCGCAAGTCCAGAGGGAGCCCATGACGATGTCGACCCGCACCGCCCTTCTTCCCGCGGTCGCCGCCCTGCTGCTGACCGCCGGAACGGCCGCAGCCCAGGTCACCGGCGGCATCGCCTTTCCGCCCGGCCCGATCCCCGGCGCCGCTATGGCGCAGGCCTTCTCCCAGGCGCCGCGCCTGCCGGTGTCGGTGAATCCGACGCCTCGCGGCGCGCCCCCCGGCGCGATGGTGACCAACCCGTCGGTCCGCCGGTCTTCCGTGAACCAGCAGGCGATCACCCGCATCCGTGGCGACGCCGGCTATCTCGCCGGCTTCAACAAGGGTCAGCCGCTGGCCGCCAGCCGACAGCCGCCGCTGCAGCCCGATCCCGGCTTCACCATCATCGACGCGCCCTTCATCGTGAACAACTTCAACAGCGCGCTGAACTTCGCCTTCGGCGACGGCAACGTCAGCCAGCAGCAGCTCGGCGACGGCAGCGCCGGGCCGGCGGAGACCGCCGCCCCGGCCACGCCGGCACCCGAACCGGCCCCAACTCCGCCCGCCAAGCCTGCCGGCCCTTCGACATTGGACCTGCTGATGAGCACGGCAGGGCCGCTGCCGCATCTGCCCACGGCGCTGGCACATGGCGGGGTGCAGTTCAACAACGTGAACACCGTGACCAACACCGCGGTCGGTACGCACAACCGCGCGACCCAGACCGCCGTCACCGTCCAGCGCTGAACGTCAAGTCAGTTCACCTCGCGCGCCACCCGGAAGCCGTTGGTGAGATAGCGCACGTCGATGTCGTAGCTGTTGCGCACCGTGCCGTTGATCGCCTCCAGCCGGTCGCGCCAGGAGCCGCCGCGCAGCACCCGCTTGCGGCAGTCGCCGCGGGTCCAGGCGCTGCCGTCGTCCGGCGCGCCGTGATAGTTCCTGTTCCAGCAATCCTCCACCCATTCCGCCACGCTGCCGTTCATGTCGTGCAGGCCAAAGGGGTTCGCCTTGTAGCTGCCGGCCGCGATCGGGGTCAGGTGCTCGTGCGGGCCGCCGCAATCGTCGCAATCGGCGTGGAGGCCGCCTTCCCCCGCCCACCAGTAGGGGGCGGTGGTGCCGGCGCGCGCGGCGAATTCCCATTCCGCCTCGCTCGGCAGGCGGTAGCGCTGTCCGGTCTTGCGGCTGAGCCACGCCACATAGGCCTGGGCATCCTGCCAATGCAGATTGTGGACAGGCGTCCCATCGGTCGGGTTGACCATGCGCGGCATGTCGGTGCAGCCGCCCTCCTGGATGCAGGCGCGCCATTCGCCGACCGTCACCTCATACATGCCGAGCGCGAAGGGCTTGTCGATGGTGACGCGGTGGACCGGCCGCTCCGACGGATCGCCTCGGTCGTTCCCCATCATGAAGCTTCCGGCCGGCACCCGCACCAGCACCGGGCAGGTCGGACAATCCTGGAAGCTGTTGCCGTTGCCATGGTTGCGCGCCGTCCCGTTGCCCTGTGCCGGTGCGGGCGCCGGCGGCGTGGCCGCCGCCACCTGCGGTTCGGCGGCAGCGGGCTCGGCCGGCGGTTGGACCGCGGCCTCCACCACGGATGCCGCCGGGGGGGCCGCCTCGGGCGCCGGCAGCGGTTCGTGCTTCAGCAGGCTGGCGGCGACGAAGCCCTGGGTGCCGTCCTCCAGCGCGATGCGGTACCACCCGCCGTCCGGCACGCGGCCCAGCACCTGCACCGCAGACCCGCGCGGCACCCGGCCGATCCGCGCACCGCTGTTGGCCGGCGCCGCCCGCAGCACGCTGTCCACCGTGGCGGTGTAGCGTCCGGGCTCCGCCGGCTCCAGGCCGGGGCCCAATGCCGGCTCCTGTTTGGCAGCCTCCTGCTTGGTCTCCGTCTTAGGCGGCTCTTCCGCCCGCTTGCCGGCAAGCGTCAGCGTTTCCAGTTGGCGGCGGGCGATGGGGGCGTAGCCGCTGCCGCCGAACAGCTGCAGGAAGGCGCGATAGTCGTTGGGTTCCTTGCTGGACTGGACGCGCTTCCACAGGCTGTCCTCCAGTTCCGCCACCGGCGTGGTTCCCGGCGGCGCGATCTCCACGCTGACGCTTGCCGTCGCGGTGCCGCCGCGCCCGTCATCGACGCTGTAGCGCAGGGTGCCGGCCGGTCCGGGGGCCGCGGCCTCCGGGTCGAAGGTCAGCGCGGTCAACGCCTGGACGGTCAGCCGGTCACCCGGTTTCACCACCGCCGCGCCGTCATGGACGCTTCCGCGCTCCGGCACGGCGGTGACGGTGACGGTCAGCGGGTCGCCGTCCGGATCGGCCGGGGCGTCGATCCCCATCGGGTTGCCGGCGACGCGCAGCTTGCGCTCCGCCACCACGGCCGGCGGCTGGTTGCTCGGCTTGATGGTGACCGGGATGGTGCCGGTGACCATGCCGCCGCGGCCGTCGGCCACCAGGAACTCGAAGGCGCCGGCCTCGCCTCGAAAGCTGCCGTCGGGCTTGAAGCTGGTCGCCGCCAGCTGCTCCACCGTCAGATAGTCGCCGATCAGCACGCTGCGCTCGCCGACGCGAACGGTGCCGCCGCGCGGCAGGCCGGTGACGCGGGCGTACATCTGGTCGTCGTCGGGGTCGGTCGGCTTGCCGGCCCCCAGCGGCTCCGGGCCTGCGTGGTCGAGCACGGTCAGCACCCGCAACTCGCCCAGCACCGGCGGCCGGTTGGGAGGGCGCGGGTTGAAGTAGAAGGGCGTGGCGCCGAGCGAGCCGTAGACGAACGGCTCCTGCCGGCCGTTGGTGGCCTGCTTCACCGTATCGCGCACATTGCGGAAGAACAGGCTCAGCTCCAGCCCCGGCGTCTGGAGATGCTGGAGCAGCGCCGCGCTGAAGGGGCTGTGGTCGCCGGTGCCGTCCTCCGCCAGCTGGTCGGCGCGGGTCGCCATCGCCACCAGCGTGTCGCTTGGGGTGTCGTCGACGCTGCCCAAGCCGGGATGCGCCTGATTGCGGTTCGACCCGCTGCGGGTCAGGCGGTCGACGAAGGGATTGTTGCGGCAGGCGTCGAGGATGAGGATGCCGAGCTTGCGCGCGCCGGCCAGTTCCCCCATCGGCAGGTTCAGCGGGATGGCCTCATAGACCAGATCGCGTTCGCGCTCCAATTGGGCGTCGGCTGGCAGCAGGTAATTGACGCCGTTCACCTGAATGCCGTGCCCGGCGTAAAAGATCACCGCCACGTCGGCCTGCGAGGCCTTGATGCCGAACCGCCGCAGGGCGACGGCGAAGCCGCGGGCGTCCAGGTCGTACTCTTCATCCACCGTGAAGTTCAGCGCCCGCAATGCCTCGCCGATGGCACGGGCGTCGTTGCGCGGGTTCAGCAATTCCGGCGCGTTGCGGTACTTGCTGACCCCGATCACCAGCGCCAGCCGGCTTTCCGCCGAAGCACCGGTACCCGGCCCACCGCCAGCCGAACGGGCCGCATGCGCAAAGCCGCCCGGCACCGCGACCACCAGCAGAAGCAGCAGCACCGCGAGAAGCATCCGGCAGGGTCCGACCGGTCCCATCATCCCCGCCTCCGTCCCCGAGCAAAGTGGCCCCCTCGACCATGGGGGTCCGCCGGCAAGGCTTGCGACGCATGGCGGTCGGCTTCGGCTGTATTTGCGGAAATTTCCGGCAGGCCGCCATGATTGGAAGAAGCATACCCATGGACGAGGCAATTGCCAATCCGCCCCTTCCGCCCGATCCTGGCAAAAGAGGAGGTAGCATGCCGAAGTGATTACTTCATAAACGGCAACCGAATGCTGGCTCCCGTCACCCGCAGACGTCGGCATTCTCATCGTCGATCAGCAGCCAGATCCGCACCGTCCTGGTCTTGCCCTTCAGCGCCACCTCCCCCACGGGCAGCGCCTTGCAGCGGTCGCGCACCGCCTGCCAGGTCGGATCGCCGACGATGATGCGGGCATGGCGGGAGGATCGGGCGTCCACCATCTTGCCATAGGCTTCCAGGCGGGCGGCGGTGTTGGCGGTGTCGCCCAGCAGCGAATATTCGCTGTGCCGCAACCCGCCCAGGCTGCCGGCCACCAGCGGGCCGGTATACAGGCCGACGCGGATGCCGACCGGCGGCAGCCCTTCCGCCCGCCACCGGCGGTTCAACGCCTCCAGCTCCCGCCCCATCTGCAGGGCGCAGCGGACGGCGCGGCAGGCATCGGCATCGATCTGCGCCTGGGTGGTGCGGGCGACCGGCGCGCCGAAGACAGCCAGGATCGCATCGCCGACGAAACGCAGCACCACCCCCTCGTTGGCGGTGACGATGCGCACCATGGCGTCCAGATAGCCCTCCAGCCAGCGGATCAGCGGCTCCGGTTCCAGCGCCTCGCAGATGGTGGTGAAGCCTTCGATGTCGGAGAACAGCACGGTGGCGGTCAGCTGCTGCGGGCGCGGGCGGTTGCCGGCCATGAAGGTCGCGCGCTCCCTCCAGATCTCCTCCGCCACCGGCTGGGAGACATGGTTGGCGAACAGCTGCATCATGACGCGCCGGTCGGCCCGTTCGCGCAGAGACATCTGCACCGTCATGGCGGCGATGCCGGCGCCCCAGGCCAGCGACGGCGCCACCAGCGGCACCAGCGGCCCGCCGGCCGCGAACAGCGCCGTCGAGCCGGCCCAGGCCGCGGCGGGAACCAGCAGCCCCGCCGCGGCCAGCAGCCACAGCGGCAGCCCGGCCATCGCCAGCGCCACGCCCGCCGCCGCCATCAGCAGAGCGAGCGCCGCTTCCCCGGCGACGGGAAGCCGCGGATTGCTCCGCCCGTCCAGCAGTTGGGCCAGCACATGCGCCTCGATCTCCACGCCCGGCGTCGAGGCTCCGGCGGACGACAGCGGCGTGCGGTGCTGGTCGATGCCGGCCAGCGCCGTACCGACCAGCACAGTCCGCCCGGTCAGCCAGTTCTTCGGCAGCACGGCGACGGCCTCGGCGGGATAGATCGGGAACGGGGTGGTGGCGCCGTCGGGCCGGCCGTGCCAGTCGATGCGGAACGGCTCCGCCGGCACGTCGGACACCCCGCCGAGCCGGGCGAGTTGCACCGGCAGGCTGGGCGTGCCGTCGCCGCCGAAGGGGACGTGCCAGCGCACGGCGGCGTCGAGCCGGTCCTTGGCGAGATTGGCATGGCCGCGCGGCAGCCCGTCGGTGAATTCGCCGAGGAAACGGCGCTGCCGCTCGGTCAGCGGCGTCTGCTCCAGTGCGGTGATCGCCACCACCGGGACCGACGCGCCCAGCATGGCGCGGCGCAGCCGCTCGTCCAACGCCGGCAAGGTCGGCTGGTCGAACAGCACGTCGATGCCGATGGCGCGGACCCGTGCCGCCGCCAGCACGCCGATGATGTCGGCCAGCATGCCGCGATCCACCGGCGACCGGCAGGCGAGCCCGGCGAAGCTGTCCTCCCCGAACAGCACCAGCGCGATGGCCGGATGCTGCGGCCGGGCCGGGGCGGCGGTGGCGATCAGCCGATCGCCCAGGCTCTCGTCGGCGGTGCGCAGCGGCGGCACCAGCCGCGCGGCGGCGAGCGCCAGCAGGGCGCTGCCCAGCACGATGGCCAGGGCCAGCCAGCCGCCCGGCCAGCGGCGCCGGCCGGATGCCGGCCGATCGTGCGCCGCCTGCCCGGCGATGGGAGAGGGATGCGGCCTTCCCCGCGGTGTCGCCGGCGCACCGTCCATGCGCCCCTCACCGGACCTTCAGGAACAGGTGGGCGGAGGCCACCTCGGTCTCGCGCAGGCGCGACACCGCGCGGTCGAGCTGGACGGCGGCATCCTCGGACAGCGGGCGGAAGGCGGCGGCGCGGCCGGGCATCTCGTCGTCCAGATTGCGGCTGGCGGCGATGCAGCGCACCTCCAGATCGGCAGGCCCCTCCCCGGCGCGCAGCGGCATGCGGTCGCCCGACAGGCTGAGCGGCACATTGCCCGCCACGCGTGCGCTCATCGCGGCGCCGGCCGGGAAGATGGGAATCAGTTGCGCGCGCGCGTTGCGCAGATAGCAGTAGAGATGGGCGTCGCGGTCGGTCTGGACCAGCAGGCGGATGTCCTCGCCCGGCCGGTAGGCGGGTCCGCCGCCGCGATCCGCCGAGAGAAAGAGGTCGAGCGGCACCATCGCGTCGCGCAGGCCCGCCATCGCCGCGGCGATCTGCCCGGCGCAGCCGGCCGACGCCATGCCCACCGCCAGCGCCGCCCCGCCCGTTGCCCCAACCATGCGGACATGCAGCGTGCCAACCAGGGTTCCATCCGGCCGCAGCGCGCCGATGTCGGCCCCATCCGCCAGCGGCAGCGTCCGTGGCCAGGGCGTCGGGCCATTGTCCGTCCAGCTCACCGCTGCACGCTCCCCGCCCGCCATGTCCTGCAACGTCAGGCGGTCCAGCCCAGGCTCCGCCGGGCGGCGCAGCGCGGGCGGGCTTCCCGCCTTGACGCACTGGACGCCGGACACCGACGGGTCGATTGCCAGCGCCCGATCCAGCGCCGCGTCCAGCGGGTTCCCCAGGGCGCGCGCCGCACCCAGGTCGCTCTGCATGAAGCGGTCGTCGCCGGGGCCGGCACGGGCCGAAACCGCGCTGTCGGTCATGTCGCCCGGCACCCCGTCATAGGGGCCGCGCAGCCGCAGCAGCCTGCCGTTCGCGAACAACAGCGTCGCGTTCGCCCCATCGGGAAGCCGCAGGGCCTGCCCGTCGGCGACGAGTTGGCCCTGGACGAAGCCGGGTGCGCTGGACGACACGACGACGGCCTCCGCCGCCGCGGCCTGACCGCAACCCAATGCCAGGATCGCGGCGGTGCCAAGTGCTTTGGAAAGGGATCGATTGAACATGATGGTCACCTTCCGGTTTCGGGGAATCAGTCGCGGCTTCGCGCCCTTCCCTCATCGGGTGAGAGCAGGCAGGCGGTGCGCGACTGCGTCACCACCGACACCGCCCCGTCCGTCGCGCCGTTGCGGCGGAAGCGCAGCCCGTTCATCTGGCTGGCGATGCTGAGCGAGACGACGGCGAGGTCCGCTTCGTCGATGATCTTGTGGCCGTCCTGCCAGCATTGAACGCGGACCTTTTTGCCGGCGGGGGCGATGTCGACGCCGCCGCTCGCGGCCCCGGAGGTCTCGCCATCCTTTTTCCGGACCACCGTGGCATCGGCCCCGGTGGAGGCGACGCCAACCGCAGCAAGACCTAGGCAAATAGCGAGGAGCAAGGCGTGCTTCATGACATCCCCTCCGTTCCGGCCGCCGCTCAATGGGTCGGCTTGAATTCGACGCGCCGGTTGCGGCCGTCATAGGGGTTGGCGGCGAGCGGTTCGCTCGGCCCCTTGCCGTCGACGGTGATGCGCTTGGGATCGATCTGGTGGACGCGGACCAGATACTCGCCCACCGACACCGCGCGGCGCTGCGAAAGCAGCATGTTGTAGGCGAGGCTGCCGCTGGCGTCGGTGTGGCCCTCCACCGTCAGCCCCAGGTTCGGATCCTCCTTCATCAGCGCCCCGACGGCGTCGATGTAGGAGGCGGACTCCGCCGGGATCTCCGCCGAATTGAGGGCGAAGTTGATGCGGAAGCCGAAAGCCTGAGGCGCCGCTTCCTGTTCCGCAGTGGCCGGCGGTTCGGCGGCAGCCGGCGGCGCGGCGGCGGCTTCCATCCGCGCCTCCTGCCGGCGCTGCCTGTGCGCGGGACGGCTCGGTGCCGGCTGTGGAGCGGGCTGGGCGACCGGCTGCATCTCCGCCTGGGGAGCCGCCTGTGGCAGGGGCGCCGTGCCGTAATTGATCTCGTCGATGGGGCGGGGGCGCCTGGCGGCGGCACCGGCCGCGCCGCCGATGATCTCGATGCTGCGGGTGCGGATCTTCGGCTCCGGCGCCACCACCTCGCGCAGTTCCTCCACGCTGGGCGGCCGGTCGAACATCAGCACCTTCGACTGGCCGGAGCCCTCCACCGTCTGGGCGGACGCCGAACCGGCCCAGACGGCCAGCATCGGCAGGGTGGCGGCCAGAACGCGGGGCAGAACATGGGACAGAGTGGATTTGGTCATGTGAGGCTCCATGGGCAGGAGAAGGAACGGCGTTGCCCCTGGTTCTAGCGCCACCCCCACCCCCCGCGCTGTGAGCCGGCCAACAGTCGGCCCCCTTTTCCGAAATGACCGGAGCCTCACTCCCCCTGCGCCAGCGTGCCGGGCAGCACCTTCACCGTCAGCCGCTTGGCGCGGGCGTCGCTTCCCTTCGCCGTGGCGAAGGCGTTGATGACGTCGTCCAGGGCGGCGCCGGGAATGGGCTGCAGGTCCTCGCTTTTGAACGCTTCCGGGATGCGCACGCCGATCTCGTCGTGGGACAGCACGCAGGCCACAGTCTCCTCCGCCCCCGGCCGGTCCATGCGCAGGTTGAAGGGCTTCTGCACGCCGGGCGGGACCTCCACCTGCCGGCCGGCCTCGACGAAGGCGTCGGGCTGGAAACGGTTGGGGAAGATGCGGGAGACCGTGCCGGCGGCATCGCGGTAATAGCAATAGACGAAGCCGTCCGCCGTCGGCTGCATCCGCACGACAAGCGCCTCCCCGGCGCGGTAGCGCGGTGCCGGCCCACGATCCGACGACAGCAGCAGGTCGAGCCGGGCCGGCGACGGCTGGGCGCGCGGCAGCCCTTCGCCGCCGGCATTGCTGACGCTCTGCAGCCGGGCCGGCGGAGCCCCGCCCTCGCCCGGCGGTTTGGCGAGCAGGCGTTGGTAGAGGTCGAAATCGATGCGGCCGGTGGCGATCAGGTCATGGTCGGCCTGGAAACGCCCGACGGCTTCCGCGGTTCGCTGGTCGAGCTGCCCGTTGACCGGCCCGTCGTAATAGCCCTGCGCCGACAGCGCGCGCTGGGTGAAGGTGACGCGCTCCGCCGGCGCCATGCCGTCGAACCAGCCGCGCGCCTCCGCCATGAAGGCGGGGTTGGTCTGGTCGATGCCCAGGCATTGCCAATAGGGCACGCGGGTCAGCTTGCCCAGCACCTCGATGGTGCTGAGTTCGACCAGCGTGCGCACACCCTGATGCAGCCCCTCCGACCGGTTCAGCGAGATGTTGAAGGACAGGCCGGCCTTGCCGATCACCCCGCCGGCATCCGCCCCGCGCCCCGACGACACCACGGCCAGCGTATTGGACGCCGACATGCCGGGGATGATCTGACGGGTCACCAGCTCCCCGACATTCAGGTCGACCGAGACCATCGACACCACCTGATCGGCCGACACGCCGATGTCCAGCTTGGGCAGCGACAGCCCCGCCCCCGCCGCCTCGCTGACCACATTGTCGTCCAGCTGGGTGATGGCGCCGCGGATGTAATAAGACGGCGCGCGGAAGTTCGGCTGCACACCGATCATCCAATACAGCGCGTTGACGTCGTCCAGCGCCGGTTCGAAATCGACGAAGCGGAAGGCGTTGGAGGTCTCCGACATGCGGGAGACGGCGGTAATCAGCATCTCCTTGGTGCCGCCGGCCACCCGGCCGGTGGCGTCGGGCAGGCCGTTGGCGGTGATGTAGATGTCGCGCTTGCCGTGGGTCCACAGCAGCCTGTCCATGCAGCGCAGCGCCTCGCTGAAGCTGCTGATGGTGCGCACCGCCGGTGTCTTCGGCTGCTGCACCACGCGCGCCATCTCGCCGGAAGTGAAGCAGCCGCCCAGTGCCAGCGTCAGCCCGGCGGAAAGCGCGACGGAACCAAGGACCCGGACCATGCTCATCGGCGCTGTCTCCTCTGGGTTGGTGCGTCCGGTCCCGCCGTCGGTTTCAAGCGTTGCGGCTTCGGACCGTCACCGCTCCGACAGCTGCTGGCCCCGGTCGGCGCGAACGGTGATGGTGATCTTCTTCGACATGATCGGCGGGTCGTGCGGCATATGGTCGGCATCGGCCAGGACCAATTGCAGCGTGTGACGGCCGGGCGGCAGTTCCAGCACCGTCTCGGTCTGGCCCTTGCCGAAATGCAGGTGTTGCTTGTCGTTGGGGATCGGCTCGTCGAAATTCTTCAGGTCGGTGTCGATCAGCAGGTGATGGTGACCGGTGCCGTCCTTGCGCACGCCGGCCGGCGCGACGCCGAAATTGCGCAGCCCGAACCACACCTTGAACCGCGTGCCAACCACCTCGCCGTT
Organism: Azospirillum sp. B2RO_4; assembly: GCF_051124815.1. Lineage (NCBI taxonomy): Bacteria > Pseudomonadati > Pseudomonadota > Alphaproteobacteria > Rhodospirillales > Azospirillaceae > Azospirillum > Azospirillum sp. B2RO_4. The sequence continues at coordinate 369,617 of NZ_CP118486.1, forward strand.
GTTGGGCCAGCCGATGTAGAGCCAGGCATCCTTGCGGCCGGGCGTCCGCTGTGGAGCGGTGCTGGCGTTCGGATCGGCCTTATGATCCGCGCTGTGTGCGGATGACGCCTGCTCGGCAGCCGTCGGGCTCGCCGCGCAGACCAGCGGTGCGACCGCCAGCGCCGCCCAAAGCACCGCCATCCGGGCGGCCCAAGGTGCGGGGCCGGTCGCAAAATTTGGGAATCCTGTCTTCATGGTGCCCTCCCTGGCGGACATGAACCCGGATGGGACCGGTCAGCGGACGGTGATGGTCACCTTGTCCGACATCACCGGCGGGTTGTGCGGAACATGCTCGGCGTCGCCCAGCACCATCTGCAGCGTGTGGACCCCCGGCGGAAGCTCCAGCCGCGCCTCGGTCTGGCCGGCGCCGAAATGCAGGTGCTGCTTGTCGTTGGGGATCGGCTCGTCCGGGTTCTGCAGGTCGGTGTCGACCAGCAGGTGATGGTGTCCGGTGTCGGCATGGCTGATGCCGGCCGGCGCCACCCCCATGTTCTGGAGCCCCATCCGCACCCAGAGCTTCCCGCCGTTGATGACCGCCCCGTTGGGAGGCCACAGGATGTAGGCACGCGCGTCTTCGGGCGCTTTCGCCCGGTCGGCCATTCCCTGCCCAGCCAGAAACAGCGGCAGAAGCAGCAGGGCGCCGACTGCGATCATGGCAGTCCGCAGCATGATGTCCCCCTGTGTTCTTCATTGCCCTTTGTCCGATGACCTCGATCTTAGTCTTCCGCCGGGAAGCAGGGTCCCCCCGAATTCTTGGGTAATCCCATCCCGTTGGAAAACGAGCCGGTTCTGCGGCTCCTTCTTCCGAATAGGCGGAGAAATGAGGCCGTCTTCCCCATCATTGCGGCCATCGCCGCTCAGCGCCGGATCCCGAACAGCTGCTCGTTCATCGCCGCCCGATCCGGCACACCCGCACCTGCCGCCCGGCCTGGCGGCGGCAAGCCGACGCCCTTCATTCCCGGCAGCCCGGCGCCGACCACCTGGCTTCTGCCACTGCCCATCCAGGGCGGGAATGCGCCGCCGGCACCGCTGGCGGTCGGCTGCGCGGCGCCGCCCCGGTTCGCCAGCATGGAGACGGCGGCTGCCGACAGCGGGATGCCGCCGGACTGCACCTCGAACGCGGAGGCCGGCCGGATTGCGGTAGGAATCGTTACCAGGACGGACAGGCAAAGCATGACGGCGGCAAGGCGGCGCATCGGGCGTTTCCTCCGCGAAAAGGGACGAAGCCGGGGGAGACGCCCATCCTGCCGCAACCACCTGCGGTCCGCTGTGGCCTGCGCCACAGGTGCCGATGGATTCAGAAATCCAGCATCGCGTTGTCGATCACTTCCTTCATGACGAAGAAGGTGCGCGTCTGCCGCACGCCGGGCAGCGCGATCAGTTCCTGCCCGTGCAGGCGGTTGAAATCCGCAATGTCGCTGACCCGGATCTTCAGGAAGAAATCGAAATCCCCGGCAACCAGATGGCAGTCGAGGACGAAGGGCAGCTTGCGGATCGCCCGCTCGAACTCGGCAAAGCTCTCCGGGGTGGAGCGGTCCAACTCGACACCGACCATCACCAGCGTGCCGCGATCCACCTTCGCCGGCTCGATCTCCGCCCGGACGGAGCGGATGTAGCCCTCGGCGAACAGGCGCTGGGTGTGGCGGTGGCAGGTGGCCGGGCTGAGATTCACCGCCGCCGCCAGATCGGCGTTCGTTATCCGGCCATCCCGTTGAAGATGCTGGAGAATTTTGCGATCCGCGGGACTCAGCCCATCTGATGTGGACGTTTCTCTCATTTCAGCCCCGGCTTTTGCACAAATCCAATCATCGGATGTCACTCTATGGGCGTTTGGCGGCAATTCGCCAGCGAAGTTCGAGAGCACCTTTCATTTCACCGGTGATACCGTCCCTTCACCTAGACAGTGGAGCCCCGCCATGCTGCGCCTCGATCGTTTCGAACGTTATCCGCTCACCTTCGGCCCGACGCCCATCGAACATCTGCCGCGCCTGACCGAGGCGCTCGGCGGCAAGGTCGAGATCTACGCCAAGCGCGACGACTGCAACTCGGGCCTCGCCATGGGCGGCAACAAGCTGCGCAAGCTGGAATACATCATTCCCGACGCCATCGCGGCCGGTGCCGACACGCTGGTGTCGATCGGCGGCGTGCAGTCGAACCACACCCGCATGGTGGCGGCGACCGCGGCGAAGCTCGGCATGAAGTGCGTGGTGGTCCAGGAAAGCTGGGTCCCGCACGAGGATGCCGTCTATGACCGCGTCGGCAACATCCTGCTGACCCGCCTGATGGGCGCCGACAGCCGCATCGTTTCGGACGGCTTCGACATCGGCATCCGCAAGAGCTGGGAGGACGCCATCCAGTCGGTGAAGGATGCCGGCGGCAAGCCCTACGGCATTCCGGCCGGCGGTTCCGTCCACAAGTACGGCGGTCTCGGTTACGTCAACTTCGCCGAGGAGGTCCGCAAGCAGGAGGCCGACCTCGGCTTCAAGTTCGACTACATCGTCGTCTGCGTGGTCACCGGTTCGACCCAGGGCGGCATGATCGTCGGCTTCGCCGCCGACGACCGCGCCGACCGCGTCATCGGCATCGACGCCTCCGGCACCCCGGAACAGACCCGCGCCCAGGTCCGCCAGATCGTCGACAACACCGCCGAACTGGTCGAACTCGGCCGCAAGGTCCGCGACGACGAGATCGTCATCCTCGAAGACTACGCCTATCCGGCCTACGGCGTGCCGAGCGCCGAGACCAACGAGGCCATCCGCCTTGCCGCCCGCACCGAGGCGATGATCACCGACCCGGTCTATGAGGGCAAGTCGATGCAGGGCATGATCGACCTCGTGAAGCGTGGTTATTTCCCCGAAGGCTCGAAGGTCCTCTACGCCCATCTCGGCGGCGCCCCGGCGCTGAACGGCTACAGCTATACGTATCGCAACGGCTGAGTCTCTCTCCCAAAGGAAGATCCCCTCTCCCCCCCGGGGAGAGGGTTAGGGTGAGGGGGGAACGCGGGGAGGATTCTCGAGAATCTTCCCCTGTGCATCCCCCTCACCCCGCCCCTCTCCCCAGGGGGGAGAGGGGGAAACACGCACCTAAATCTACCCCTCCAGCCCCGCGATCGTGACCGCCAGCGCCTGGGCGCGCGGCACCAGCGTTTCGAGCCGGCACCATTCCCGCTCCGTATGGGCCGCTCCGCCGACCGGCCCCAGCCCGCACAGCGACGGCACGCCCAGCGCCCCGGTGAAGCCGGAATCCGCGCAGCCGCCGGTGAACTCGCCATCCACCTCGAATCCGACTTCCGCCGCCGCCGCCTTGTAACGGGCGAACAGATCGGCCGAGTGCTGTTCCTCCAGCGGCATGAACAGATGCCCCCGCTGGTAGCTCGCGCTGGTGCCCGGCACGTCCTCCGCCGCCAGGATCGCTTCCACCCGCGCCAGGATCCCGTCCAACTGCTCGACCGAGCGGAAGCGGATGTCCAGCGCGGCCTCCGCATGGTCGGCGACGGTGTTGTGGGTCCGGCCGCCGCGGATGACCCCGACATTGGTGGTGATGCCGCTGGGATAGTCGGTTAGCGCGTGCAGCGCGGTGATCTTCGCCGCCAGCGCGCCGATGGCGCTGGCCCCGTCGGCATGGTTGACGCCGGAATGCGCCGCCCGTCCGGTCACCGTGATGTCCAGCGTCAGCCCGCCCTTGCGCGCGGTGACCACATTGCCGGACACCCGCCCCGGCTCGGCGTTGAAGGCGGCGCGGGCCCCGCGCGCCACCTCCTCGATGATCTTGCGGCCGGACGGCGAGCCGATCTCCTCGTCGGCGGTGAACAGGCCGATCAGCGGAAAGCCGGTGCCGCCCGCCGCCTTCAACGCCCGCAGCACGAAGACGTCGACGACCAGCCCGCCCTTCATGTCGGCCACCCCCGGCCCGCGCGCGGTGTCGCCGTCGCGGGTGAAGGGCCGGGCCGCCACCGTCCCCTTGGGATAGACGGTGTCGCGGTGCCCCATCACCAGCACCGGCGCCCCGCCCCCGTTACCGGGAATGTTGCCGGGAATGTCGGCCTTCAGCACGGCGCCGTAGGTCTCGTTGGGGAAGCGCGTCACGGCGATGCCGTCGGTCTCCAGCATCGCGGCCATGATGTCGCCGACCGCATCGATGCCGGCGCCGTCGCGGCTGCCGGAATCGATGTCGACGATGCGCTGGAGCATATCCTCCATCTCCGCGCGGCGGGTTGCCAGCCAGTCGCTGGCGCGTTGCGCGAGCGGGGTCATGCGCGGCGGGCCTCCTTGCGGGCGTCTGCGATGGCGGGACCGGTCTCACCCAGGTCCCAGAACAGCCCGGCCATCACCCGCAGGGCCTCCTCGACGACCGGCGCCAGCAGATGCTCGTCCGGCGCGTGCTGGGAACAGGCGGGGTAGGAATGCGGCACCCAGATGGTCGGCAACCCCAGAATCTCGGAGAAGACGTCGTTGGGGATCGAGCCGCCCAGGTTGGGCAGCAGCGCCGGCTTCTTGCCCGTGGTCCGCGCCAGCGAATCCAGCGCCCAGCCCACCCACGGGTCGTTGGGATCGAGGCGGGTGGCGGTGAAGGCCTCCATGCGGCTGGGCGTGACCTGCACCCGGTCGAAGCCGTTGGCGGCGAGATGGGCACGCACAGCGTCGATCACCGTCGCCGGATCGGTGCCGACGACGAAACGCAGCTGCAGCGTCGCCTTGGCGATGCCGGGCACGGCATTGACCGGCGCGCGCGGATTGCCGGTCTCGAAGGCCAGCACCTCCAGCGCGTTCCAGCCGAACACCCGTTCCTCCGGCGTCAGGCCCGGCTCGCCCCAGTCGCGGTCGATCTCCGGATCGTTCGGCCCGCCGCCGACGGACAGGTCGGCGATGGCGGCCTTGACCGCCGACGGGATGCCGGCCGGCTTCAGCGCATCCAGCTTGATCCGCCCCTGCCCGTCGATCAGCGAGGCGATGGCGTTGGCGAGGATGGTGCCGGGATTGGCAAGCAGCCCGCCCCAGTTGCCGGAATGGTGGGCGCCCTTGCGCAGATCCACCGTCATCTCGAAATTGATGGCGCCGCGCGAGCCCAGGAACACCGTCGGCCGCTCGGCGATCACCCGCGGCCCGTCCGATGCGATCAGCACGTCGGCGGAGAGATCCTCGCCATGGCTTTCCGCCAGCGCGCGCAGGCCGGGCGATCCCGCCTCCTCGCCCATCTCGATCACGAACTTGGCGTTGAATCCCAGGCTGCCGCCGCGCTCTTCCATCACCTGGGCCAGCGCCGCGATGTTGACGGAATGCTGGCCCTTGTTGTCGGCAGTGCCGCGTCCGTACCAGCGGTCGCCGACCACCGTCACCGTCCACGGGTCGATGCCGTCGCGCCAGCGCCCCTCATGGCCCGGCACCACGTCGCCATGGCCGTAGATCAGCACGGTCGGCAGATGGTCGGCCTCATGGCGTTCGGCGATCAGGAACGGCCCGCGCCCGACGACCGGATTCTCCACGATGGTGCCGGTGAAGCCGAGCTTGCCCAGCGACGGGATCATCTCCTCGTCCAGATAGGCATGCAGCTCCGCCCCACGGTCGGAGGACTGGCTTTCCGACTTGATGGCGACACGCCGCGTCAGGTCGGCCAGAAAGGCGCCGGACGCGAAATGATGGGCGGCGCGCGCAATGGCGCCGTCACGCGATGGCTGTTGGGTCATGGCGGAACTCGGGTGTGGGGGATGGGTCGTCAATTGGCGTAATGGCAGGCGGCGACGCCGTCCGCGACCGGCACGGGGCCGGGGGCAACGGAGTGGCAGCGGTCGGTGGCGCGCGGACAGCGCGGGTGGAAGGCGCAGCCGGACGGCGGCGCGATCGGGTTGGGGAAGGAGCCGGAAATCACCGTGTCGGGCATGCCCAGCGTCGGATCGGGCGTCAGCACGCAGTCGAGCAGCGCGCGGGAATAGGGATGGCTGGCGTGGGTGAACAGCGCCTCGCGCCCGCGTTCCTCGACGATGCGGCCGAGATACATCACCGCCACCCGGTCGGCCAGATGCTCGACCACCGCGAGGTTGTGGCTGATGAAGAAGTAGGTCAGCTTGAACTCGCGCTTCAGATCCATCAGCAGGTTCAGGATCTGCGCCTGCACCGACACGTCGAGCGCCGAGGTCGGCTCGTCGCAGATCAGCACGTCCGGCTTCATCACCAGCGCGCGGGCGATGGCGACGCGCTGGCGCTGGCCGCCCGACATCTGACCGGGATAGGCGTCGATCATCCGGCGCGGCAGCCCGACCGCGTCCAGCATCTCCGCCACCGTCTTCTGCCGGCTTTCCGACGTGCCGATGCGGTGGGCGACCAGCGGCAGGGCGATCAGGTCAGCCACCGACTTGCGCGGGTTCAGCGAGGAATAGGGGTCCTGGAACACCGGCTGGATGCGGCGCGCCACCTCCCGCCGGTCGGTCTTGGCGATGGGCACGCCGTCGATGCGGATCTCGCCGGAGGTCGGCTTGGTCAGGCCGAGCAGCAGCTTCGCCAGCGTCGATTTGCCGGACCCGCTTTCGCCGACCAGCGCGTGGACCTCGCCGCGGGCGACGGTCAGCGACACCCCGCCGACGGCGGTCAGCATCGCCCTGGGTTTGAACATCCCCTGCGGCACCGGATAGATCTTGGTGACGTTTTCGAGTTCGAGCACCGGAACGGTCATTGTCGGTCTCCGGTCATGCAGCGGTGGCGACGGGGTCGAGCACGCAGGCCATGCGGTGGCCTGGGCCGAGATCCCGTTCCGGAATGGCGGCGGCGCAGGCGTCGGTGGCGTGGTCGCAGCGGTTGCGGAAGGCGCAGCCGGTCAGCGGGCCGATCAGATTCGGCACCTGCCCCGGAATGGTGCCCAGCGGCTCGCCGGGGCGGGTGCGGCCGGGGACCGGGATGGCGCGCAGCAGCCCCTGGGTGTAGGGGTGGCTGGGGGCGCCGAACACCGCCTCGACCGGGCCGGTCTCCACCAGACGGCCGGCATACATCACCGCCACCTTGGTGGCGACGCGGGCGACCACGCCCAGATCGTGGGTGACCAGGATCAGCCCCATGCCGAACTCGCGCTGGATGTCGCGCAGCAGCATCAGGATCTGCGCCTGGATCGTCACGTCCAGCGCGGTGGTCGGCTCGTCGGCGATGATCAGATCCGGTTCGCACATCAGCCCCATGGCGATCATCACCCGCTGGCGCAGGCCGCCCGACAGCTGGTGCGGATATTGTCCGAGGCGTGAGGCGGCGGCGGTGATGCCGACCCGCTCCAGCAGATGGACCGCCCGCTCCCGCGCCACCGCCCGGCTGACCGGACGATGGCGCCGCAGCGCCTCGATCAGCTGGTCGCCGACGGTGTAGGCCGGGTTCAGCGAGGTCATCGGCTCCTGGAAGATCATCGCCATGCGGTCGCCGCGCAGATCCTCCATCTTGCGCTGGCCGACCGTCATCAGGTCGATGCCGTCGAAGCGCATGGTCCGCGCCTTGCGCACCGCCCTGGACGGCAGCAGATCCATCAGGGCCAGAGAGGTCAGCGACTTGCCCGACCCGCTCTCCCCGACGATGGCCAGCGTCTCGCCGCGCTCCAGCGTGAAGGACACCCCGTTGACGGCGTTCAGCAGTCCGGCCTCGGTCGGGATCTGGATGGTCAAATTGTCGACGTCGAGCAGGGGCATGGCCGTCAGCTCCGGTTGTCGGGGGCGGTGACGTCGCGCAGGCCGTCGCCCAGAAGGTTGATGCCCAGGACCAGCGCCACCAGCGCCACGCCGGGGATGGTGATGACCCAGGGGCTGAAGAACATGTACTGCTTGCCCTCCGAGATCATCAGGCCCCAGGACGGCAGCGGCGGCTGTACGCCAAGACCCAGGAAGGACAGCGCCGCCTCCAGCAGGATGGCATGGGCCATCTCCAGCGTGGCGACCACGATCAGCGGGTTGATGATGTTGGGCAGCACTTCCGAAAAGACGATCAGCCGCGTCGAGCAGCCGATGGCGCGGGCCGCCGCGACGAAATCGGCATGGGCGATCTGCTGCGTCGTCGACCGCGCCACCACGGCGAAGCGGTCCCACAGCAGCAGTCCCAGCACGACGATCACCGTGTTCAGCGAGGTGCCGACCAGGGCCGCCACCGCCAGCGCCACCAGCACTACCGGCAGGGCGAGGCGCACATTGATGATGTAGCCGATAAACATATCGACCCGCCCGCCGAAGAAGCCGGCGGCGACGCCCAGCGCCGTGCCGATGGCGCCCGACAGCAGCACCGTCGCAGCACCGATCATCAGCGAGATGCGCCCGCCGTAGAGCAGCCGGGCGAAATAGTCGCGCCCCAGCTTGTCGGTGCCCAGCCAATGTTCCCAGGTTCCCTTGGCGTGCCAGATCGGCGGGATCAGCCGCTTGGAGATGTCCTGCGCATAGGGATCGTGGGCGGTGAACAGCGGCGCGCCGATCGACATGACGAGGATGACGGCGAGTATGAAGGCACCGGCCAGGAAACCGGGATGACGGGCCGCCCGTTTGGTGAAGCGGGCCAGCGGCGACCGGCGGACCGGAACGGCGTCGAACCCGGCTGTGGCCGTGGCGGCGGCACCTGAAGCGCTCGTGGTGCTCATGCGACGCGGATCCTTGGGTCCAGCCAGGCGTTGAGGATGTCGGCGAGGAAGGTCAGCAGGATGTAGATCGTGGCCAGCAGCATCACGATGGCCTGGACGACCGGGAAATCCTTGCGCCCGATGGCTTCCCAGGCGAGTTGCCCCAGCCCCTGCATCGAGAAGACCGCCTCGACCACGATGGAGCCGCCGAGCATGAAGCCGAACTGCACCGCCGCCAGCGCCACCACCGGCACCACCGCGTTGCGCAGCGCATGCTTGAAGATGACCGTCTTCGGGCGCAGCCCCTTGGCGCGTGCCGTCCGGATATAGTCGGACGCCATCACGTCCAGCATGCCGTTGCGGGTCAGCCGCATCACCGCCGGGATCGCGTACCAGCCGAGCGCCACCGACGGCAGCACGTAATGGCTCCAGGTCGCGTTGCCCGACACCGGCAGCCAGCGCAGGTTGACCGAGAAGATGATGATGAGCGTCAGGCCGAGCCAGAAGGTCGGCACCGCCTGCCCCAGCGCGCAGAAGGCCAGACTCGCGCGGTCGAACCAGCTTCCGCGCTTCACGGCGGCCAGTGCCCCCAGTGGGATGGCGAACAGCAGGGCGAGGCCGAGCGCGATGGCGCCGAGTTTCAGTGTGATCGGGATGCGGTCGCCGACCAGCGACGCCACCGACTCCCGGAAATAGAAGGACTGGCCGAAATCGAAGCGGACGGCCCCGGCCAGCCAATGGCCGTACTGGACGGCGAGGGGCTGGTCCAGGCCGTATTCGGCCCGCACCTGCGCCACCTGTTCGGGCGAGGCTTCGGGACCGGCGAGATCGGTGGCGAGGTCGCCCGACAGATGCAGAAGCAGGAAGGCGATGACCGATACGGTCAGCACCACCGACAGCGCCACGGCGAGCCGGCGAAGCAGGAAGGCGAGCATGGCGGTCTCCTGAAAAGGAGCGTGCGGAGGGACGCTGCGGGCCGGCCTTCAACCATGCCGGCCCGCCGCCGCGGCCTCACTTCCAGTGAGCGGCGTAGAAGCGCGGAAGCTCGTCCGGCTGTGCAGTGAAGGCGAGATCGGAGGTGAAGGCGTAATTGCTGGGATAGGAGAACAGCGGCAGCAGATAGGCCTTCTGCGCGATCATCGACAGCGCTTCCTTGTAAAGGTCCTTGCGCGCCGCGGTGTCGGTCGTCGTGTCGGCTTTCTCCAGCAGAGCCTTGACCTTGGGGTCGCGGCTCATGTCGTCCTCATTCTCCTTGAACCACACGCCGGTGAAGGCGGAGGCGTCGTTGACCGAGAAGGAGCCCCAGGTCTGGTACTCCAGCGGAACCTTGCCGGCGCGGGCAGCCTCGCGCATCGCCGCGTATTTCAGGAACCGCAGGTTGGCGCGGATGCCGACCGCGCGCAGATAACCGATGACCGCCTCGGCATAGTCACGCTCGCGATAGGCGTAGAGTTCCGTCTCGAAACCGTCCGGATAGCCGGCCTCGGCCAGCAGCTTCTTTGCCTTCTCGGGATTGTACTCATAGCGCGGCACGCCGTCGTCGGTGCAGCCGGTCTGGTCGATGAAGCAGGCGGAATGCATCACCCGCGCGCCCTCGCCGGCCAGATTCTTGACCATCGCCTGCCGATCGATGGCGTAGGCGATGGCCTGGCGCACCTTCTCCTTCTTCATCGGCGTGTCGGCGGCGGTGCGGCCGGCGGCGTCGAACTGCAGGAAGCCGACACGCATCGTCTCGGCCGACAGCACGGTGAGGTTCGGCACCGATTTCAGCTGTTCCGCCTGATCCTTCGGCACGCGCCAGATCCAGTCGACGCCGCCGGTCATCAGCTCGGCCATGCGGGTTTCGCCGTCGGGGATGACGCGGAACCGGATCTTGCCGATGGCCGGCTGGCCGAGCGGGCTGTCCTTGAAATAGTCCTTGTACTTCTCCATCGTCACGCCCTTGCCGTTCTCCACCGCGGTGACGCGGTAGGGACCGGTGCCGATGGGCGCCTTGGAGAAGCCGTCCAGCCCGACCTTCTTGAAATAGGCGGCGGGATAGATCGGCGTCGGGCCGGACAGATATTCCAGCGCGGCCGGGAACGGGCCCTTCAGGCGGACGCGCACCGTGTAGTCGTCGACCTTGTCGGCGCCGGCCATCCATTCGACGTTCTGCTTGGTCACCACCTTCGCTTCCGGCGTCAGCACGTAATTGAAGGTGAAGACCACGTCGTCGGCGGTGAAGGGCGAGCCGTCCTGGAAGGTCACGCCCTTGCGCAGCTTCAGTTCAAGCGTGACCGGATCGATCCATTTCCACGAGGTCGCCAGCTCCGGCTCATACTCGCCGGTCTTGGGATTCCGGTAGACCAGCGTGTCCCACACGAGATGGGCGATGATGACGCCTTCGCGCAGATTGTTGTGATAGGGGCTGATGTTCTCCGGCTCGCTGTCGGAAGCATAGACCAGCGTGTCGCTCGCCTTGTCGGCGAACGCCGCCGAAGGCAGGGCCAGGGCCGCGACCGCCGCGGCTGCGAACATCATCGACTTACCGTACGCAAAGGGCGCCATGTCCGAACTCCGTCCAAGAGGGTCCATTTGCACGAAAGTTAGCCATGACACGGTATTGTGCAGACTGGCATGCCGCAATTATAATAGTTGGAAGTTAGCGTTGCCGAACCGGCAACCGTATGATTTGCGGTGCTGATTTTCCGCAAGCTTAGCAAACAGGCGCCGGCCAGGGGAACCGCCATGAACGCCACCGCGCTCCGTTATTTTTTGGAGGTCGCCCGTACCGGCTCCATCGCCGACGCCTCGGCGCGGCTGCACGTCGCCTCCTCCGCCATCAGCCGGCAGATCGCCCATCTCGAAGCCGATCTCGGTGTCGAACTGTTCGAACGCCGGCCGCGCGGCATGGTGCCGAGCTATGCCGGCGACCTGCTCGCCCGCCATGCCCAGCGTGTCTTCCTTGAGGAAGAGGCCATCGTGACCGAGTTGAAGCGGCTGCGCGGGCTGGCCAGCGGCCGGGTGCGCGTCGCCGCGACCGAGGGGTTCGGCATGAGCCTGATCCCGGCGGCCATCTGCAGCTTCCGCGACCGCCATCCCGGCATTCGCATCGAATTGCGCATCGTCGCGCCGGCCGCCGTAACCCGCATGGTGCGGGAGGGGGAAGTGGACATCGGCGCCACCTTCTCCTTCGCTCCCGAACCGGGGGTCAGAGCGATGGGGGAAGGCCGCGCGCCGGTCCTGGCGGTGATGGCGAAGGACCACCCGCTGGCCGGTCGGCCCATCCTGACGCTGGCCCAGCTGGCCCGTGAACCGATCGCGCTGCCGGAGAAGGACACCACGGTGCGGCAGCTGTTCGACATCGCCTGCGGGCTGGCCGGGGTGGTGATCGAACCGGTGCTGATTTCAAACTACATCGCCGGGCTGTGGGCCTTCGCCGCGGAAGGCGGCGGCATCACCATCGCCAGCCCCTTCACCGTCCATGCCAGCACGGTGGGCCATCCGGTGGCGTCGGTCCCGATCGACTCCCCCACGCTCGACCAGCGCTATTACCAGATCCAGACCATGCTCGGCCGCCATCTGCCGGAGGCGGTGTATGCCTTCGCCACCCATCTGACCGGCATCATCAAGCGCATGGACCGCGGCGCCGAACCGCCGCTGGCCTCCGCCGGGCAGGAGGATTTGTCCTAGAGGGAGCGGAAATTTCCGTCGTCGCCGTCACGCCCCCCGACCCACGCGGCAACGACGTCGATGAAGCTCCGGACCGTCGCCGGCATCAGCGTGCGATGGGGAATGATCGCGTGCAGCGGCAGCGTCCGTGCAGACCAGTCCGGCAGGACATGAACCAATCGGCCTTCGGCGACGTGCTCCATGACGAGGAAGGACGGCGCCAGAACCAATCCCTGTCCCAGCAGCGCGAGCGTGACGAGGAAACCGGCATCCGTTGCCCGAAGCTGCGCCTCGAACGCAACCTGCGTCCGATGTCCCGCGGCGTCGGACAGCACGAACCGCTCCGGCGTCGCGGTCTGCATATAGGCGAGAATCCCGTGTTCCCGCAGATCCTTCGGATGCTCCGGTAAGGTGCGGGACCTGAAATAGCCCGGCGCGCCGACCAGGATCAGTGGAAAGCCGCCCAGTCGCTTGGCGATCATCGCGGTGTCCGGCAGCGTGCCGAGACGCAAGGCGACGTCGAACCCTTCGCCGAGCAGATCGGTCTCCCGTTCACTGAGATCCAGCGTCAGGGTGACGCCCGGAAAGCGGCGCATGTAATCGGCCACCGCCGGCCCAAGCACCGCATTGGAAAAGGCAAGCGGCGCCGCCACCCGCAATTGACCTCGCGGCTCCGCCTGTCGTGTTCCGGCGTCGGCTTCGGCCAGGGCGATTTCATCCAGGATCGCCGTGCAGCGGAGGAAATAGGCCTGACCGGCCTCGGTCAAACTCAGCTTGCGCGTCGACCGGTTGACCAGCCGAACCCCCAGCCGTGCCTCCAGCGCCCTCAGATGCCGGCCGGCCATTTCCGCCGACAGGCCGTTCCGCCGCGCCGCCGCCGCCAAACTGCCCTCTTCGATGGCATGGCGGAACACCGTCATGCCGGTCAGCGTATCCAGCGCCATCATCCACTCCTGGTTCGGAATGAATCCATTTCGCGCCTGATTATCACGGCTCCGTTCAGCGACTAAATCGAATTCAGCGCGACAGCAAAATCACGGAGCTTGGCAATGTCCAAAAAGATCGAAACGAACGGGGCGGTCATCCATGCGCTAGACGAAGGTCAAGGAGACACGGCACTGGTGTTCCTGCATTACTGGGGCGGTTCCGCCCGCACCTGGCGCCATGTCGTCGCACGACTGAAGGATCGGGCGCGCTGCGTCAGCCTGGATCTGCGCGGTTGGGGCGGGTCCGTCGCCCTGGACGGGCGCTATGACCTGGACGCGATGGCCGGCGACGTTTCGGAAGTCATCGCGAAGATGGGGCTGACCCGCTGCATTCTGGTGGGTCATTCCATGGGCGGCAAGGTCGCCCAGATCGTCGCCGCGAAGGGCAACGACGCTCTTGCGGGACTGGTCCTGATCGCTCCCTCCCCGCCGACCGGAATGCCGGTGCCGGCCGAGGTGCGCGAGGCGATGCTCGCCTCCTATCAGAGCGCGGAGGGTGTGGACGAAGCGCTGAAAATCCTCAGCCACCGCGGCCTACCGGAGGAGGACCGGAGGCAGGTGGTCGAGGATACGCTGCAGGGGGCGGCGGGCGCCAAGCGGGAATGGACGAAGGCCGGCATGCTCGCCCGCCTTGACGGAATTGCGGGCATCGGCATCCCGACGCTGATCGCGGTGGGCGATTGCGACCGGGTCGAACGCGCGGACGCTCTCCGGCAGATCTACGGCGAAATCCTGCCCGCGGCAGAGTTCCGCATCCTCCCCGGCGTCGGCCACCTGTCGCCGCTGGAGGCCCCCTCCGCCGTCGCCGACGCCTGTTCCGACCTGCTGTCGGCAGTCGCCGCCGACTGATCCCCGGCGATCATTCGACAAACACAGAAGGCGACAAACACAGAAGGCGACAAACACAGAAGGCACCGGACGCGATCCCGCCAAGGGCCGTATCCGGTGCCTTCCGTCGATCAGGTTAGCCAGACCTTACTTGGACTCGCTCGCCAGATAGGCGATCAGGTCGGCGCGCTTGGCGTCGTCCTTGACGCCGGCGAAGGCCATCTTGTTGCCGGGGACGGTCGCCTTCGGATCCTTCAGATATTCGTTCAGCTTCGCCTCGTCCCAGGTGATGCCAGAATCCTTCATCGCCGCCGAATAGCTGAAGCCGTCGTGGGTGCCCGCCTTGCGGCCGACGATGCCGTGCAGGTTGGGACCGACGCGGTTGGGGCCGCCGGCCTCGATCGTGTGGCAGGCCTTGCAAACGTTGAACACCGTCTTGCCCGCCGCGGCATCCGCGGCCTGGGCGGCAACGGTTCCACCGGAGATGAGAAGAACGGACGCCAACAGAATATTGCGCATGACGGACACAGCGGAACTCCCATTTTTCAACGTTGTCTCCGGATGTCCGGAGAGGTCGGCCGGATCGCTTCCGGCTGGCGAAGCGGAGGCTACTGGCGGTCGGAAAAGCCAGAAAGCGAATTTAACCGATGGTTATTATCGATTTCCTCGATATTATTTCCTCCCATTAGGGGATCTGCCGGTAGCGGCTGCACCCAGCGGATGCGACGAATCGTCTCATACCGCCCGGTCGCGATCAAGCCGCCGATGCTTTAGGTCTGATCCGAAAGGACCGGCGGTCAGGTGAGGTGTCATGGATACGGAAATGGCGCGGACATTTCTGGAGGTCACGGCGGCGGGCAGCTTCATGGCGGCGGCCGACCGGCTCCACGTCACGCAGTCAACGGTCAGCACGCGGATCCAGCAACTGGAACAGCAGCTTGGCTGCCGGCTGTTCGTGCGCAACAAGACCGGCGCCACGCTGACCACCGCCGGCCTGCGCTTCCAGCGCCATGCCGTCGCCATCCTCCGCCTGTGGGAGCAGGCGCGCCAGGAGGCCACCTTGCCCGCCGGCCACAAGGCGCTTCTGCGCATCGGCAGCGAGGCCGGCTTGTGGAACCGCCTGCTCTACCGCTGGATCCCCTGGATGCGCCGAAACGCCAACGAGATCGCACTGCGCTGCGACGTCGGCCTGCCCAGCGGGCTGCTGCAGGGACTTCAGGATGGGACGCTGGATGTCGCCGTCCTCTATTCGCCGCGGGCCTTGCCCGGCCTGTCGATCCGCCTGCTGATCGAGGAGGAATTGGTCCTCTTCCGGATCCCGGCGGTCGACGACTATTCAGAGGAGCCGTACGTCCACATCGACTGGGGCGACGATTTCCGCCGCAACGTGCGCCTGCACCGGCCGGACGACGTGCAGTCGGCGCCGGTGTCGATCGGCGTCGGCACGCTGGGGCTCGATTATGTCAAGCAATGCGGCGGCACCGGTCACTTTCCCCGCCAGCTCGTCCAACCGCTGATCGACGCCGGCAAGGGCGAAATCCTGCCGGAAGCCCGGCCCTTGAGCCTTCCCATCTACGCCGCTTATCCGACCGACGCCGACGAGGCGATCATCGACCCGGCGCTCACCGGGCTGAAGGCCATCCTGGCCGCTCCGCTGGAGGTGCGGGTTTGAATTGAAAAAGCCGATATGAACCATCGGTTAATTTCGCTTTTTCCGATGAATGCCGCTGCCTAGGATCGGCGTCGCCGGGCTGTTGCCGGCCCGCGCACCCAACCATCAACAAGGGTTCCGATCCGATGACCATGCAGATGGCGCAGCCGTCGCTGCCGGCCGACGAAGACACCGCGACGCAGGCGAATTCCCGCCGGCTTGAGTCTCCATACGTCGTGTTCCCGGCGCTCATCCTCCTTCTCATCATGCCGCTGGGCATCGTGTTCCACCCAGCCTGGATGGCCACGGCCGCCGAAGTGGGCGTGGTGGTGATGTTCATCGCCATCTTCCGCATGATGCGCATGTGACCTGAGTATACGCCCCGTCCGCGGCCAATATTCCGCTTTGTCCGGCAGCGGGGCCTGTGGGACAAAGCCGCATGTCGATCAAGCTGGACTTCCGCCGCCTCCGCTATTTCGTCGCCGTCTGCGAACTCGGCAGCTTCTCCAAGGCCAGCGAGTTCCTGAACGTCGCGCAATCGGCGCTCAGCCAGCATGTGGCGACGCTGGAGGGCGATCTGGGTGTCCAGCTCCTGCTGCGTCAGCCGCGCGGCGTCAGCCGGACCGAGGCGGGCGACCGGCTGTTCGCCCATGCGCGCGGCGTGCTGCATGCGCTGGAACAGGCGGAATTGGACGTGCTGTCGCTGTCGCGGGCGGTGGTCGGGCCGGTGATGGTCGGCTTCAACTATACGGCGATGGAAGCCATCGGCCTGCCCTTCATCCGTCGCATCGCCTCCACCCTGACCGAAGTCAAGCTGCGCGTGATCGAAGCACACAGCGAGATCATGCATCAATGGATGCTGTCCGGTCAGGCCGACCTCGCCCTCACCCTGGTTCCGCCCAACGACGACCGGCTGGAGGGTGTGCCGCTGCTGGACGAGGAACTGGTCTGCCTCGGCACCCGCGCCATGATCGGCGACGGCGGCCCGATCGATCTGGATGAGGTGCTGCGCCTGCCGCTGATCATGCCCGGCCGCACCGCCGTGCTGCAAGCGCTGGCCAGCGACGCCCAGGTGCGCAACGCCATCGCCGCCAAGGTCTATCTGGAAATCGAATCCGCCATCCCGCTGAAACGGGCGGTCACCGCCGGGCTGGGCGTGACGGTGCAGTCGGCCGCGCTCGCCGGCGACGAGATCGCCCGCGGCGAGCTGGTGGCGCGGCCGGTGGTGAACCCGTCGATGGGCCGCACGCTCTATCTGGTGTCCTCGCGCATGAAGACCGCCTCCCGCGCTGTGGTCGAGGCGCGGCGGCTGATGATCGACGTGGTGCGCGAGGCGCATGCAACCGGCCGCTGGCCGGGTCGTCCGCGCGATGCCCTTCTCGAAGCCAGCCATCTCGAAACCAGATAGCTCGCTTCTTTTCTTTGTATTTTACGACCTCCCCCTCCCCGTGCTGTTCTGTTTTGCAGACGAACAATCAGATAGCCCGCAGTTGAATGGGCCCGGCGTTTCAACACCTTGGACCGCCGTAAGAACCACCAGAGGGAGGTGCAGGACATGACGCCCACCAGGACGTCCAACCGTTTCAAGACCATGCTGGCTCTGCTCGCCACCGCGTCCGCCACGGCTCTGCTGGCGCTGCCGACCGGTGCCGAAGCCGCGACGCGGATGCGCTGCAGCCACCAGCTGCCGCCGGCCCACCACATCGCGAAGGTCGTCGAGCGCTGGGCGGCGGAGGTGAAGACGCTGTCGGACGGCGATCTCGACGTCCAGGTCTTCGGCTCCGACAGCCTGATCAAGGCCAACGAGAACATCCTGGCCGTCGCCAAGGGCGACATCGAATGCGCCTTCTCGCTGAATTTCCAGTGGGGCAAGACCCTGCCGCTGATGAACGTCACGGTCGGTCCCTACACCATGTCGTCCATCGAGGCGTGGAAGAAGTGGCCGACCTCCGAAGCGGCCGCCTTCCTTGAGGAGCGCCTGCTGAAGAAGGGCGTGAAGAACGTCGTCTGGATGTTCCAGACCAACACCAGCGTCTTCACCTCCCAGGGCAAGCCGCTGCTCAAGCCGGAGGATTTCAAGGGCCTGAAGATGCGCGGCCTCGGCCCGGCCTTCGACCGCGGTCTGAAGGCGATGGGCGCCACCCCGGTCGCGATCCCCGGCAGCGAGGTCTATCAGGCGCTGGCGACCGGCGTCATCGACGCCGCCATCACCGACGTCGCCGCCGCCTGGTCGCGCAAATACTACGAGGTGCAGGACCACATGACTGTGGTGCCGGTGCTGGCCGCCTATCTGCACGGCTACGTCAATCCGCGCTGGTACGACAAGCTGTCCGACAAGGACAAGGCCGCGCTGAAGAAGGCCGGCGAAAAGGCCGCCGTCTGGGCGATCGAAGCCTCTCAGGAGGCCGCAGCCAACGCCCCGGCGGAGCTGGAATCGAAGGGCGTCAAGGTCCACATCGCGACGCCGGAGGAGAATGCCGCCTTCAAGGCCGCCATGGCGCCCGCCTTCGCCGAGGGCTTCGCCGATGAGACCGGAGCCGACGGCCGCAAGCTGCTGGAACTCGTCAACAAGCTCCAGTGAAGAGGGGACCGGCCATGAGCAGCATGTCCACCCCCGACGCCGTCACGCCTGACCGCGAAAAGGGCGCGTCCAGCACCGCGCTCCGCCTGCTGACCGGCACCGCGTCGGTCCTGGCGCGCATCGGCGGTGCGCTGAGCGTCCTGCTGATCGTCGTCGTGCTGGCCCTGACCACCGCGGGGGTCTTCGCCCGCTATGTCCTGGGCCAGCCGCTGGAAGGGGTCGACGAGGCCTGCGGCTTCATGGTCGTCGCCATGGTGATGGCCGGCGCGGCGGAGGCGCTGCGCACCGGCCATCACATCCGCATCGACCTCATCATGGGCCTGGTCGGTCCGCGCGGCCGGCGCTGGCTGGATGCCTGGGCCAATCTGGCGGTGCTGGTCTTCGCCGTGCTGCTGGCCCGCACCGGCTGGGAAACCGCGATGTTCTCCTACGACTTCGACGCCTTCTCGCCGGGTCAGCTGGAGCTGCCGATGTGGATCCCGCAGACCACGCTTCCCATCGGCGCCGCCCTGCTGGGAATCGTCGCCTTCGCCAAGCTGGTCGGCGCTCTGGCGGGGGTAGAGGCGGATGAGAAGGGGGGAGGCCACTGATGACGTTCCTGATCCTGGGCCTGCTGCTGCTCCTGCTGATCAGCGGCATGCCGATCTTCGCGGCGCTGTCGCTCACCTCGCTCGGCGTGCTGGCCCTGTTCGAGGGCAGCATCGACAGCATGGCCGACGCGGTGTTCTCCAGCCTGAACAACCCGCTGCTCGCCACCATCCCGATGTTCGCCTTCATGGCGCACATCATGATCAAGGCCAAGGTGGTCGACGATCTCTATGAGATGTCGAACACGCTGGTCGGCCACATCAAGGGCGGGCTCAGCTTCGCCACCATCCTGTCCTGCACCATCTTCTCGACCATTTCCGGCTCGTCGGTGGCGACGGCGCTGACCATCGGCTCGATCTCCATCCCGCAGATGAAGCGCTTCGGCTACCGCCAGCGCGACACCTACGGGCTGATCGCCGCCGGCGGCACGCTGGGCATCCTGATCCCGCCGTCGGGGCCGATGATCCTCTACGCCATCGTCACCGACGCCTCGATCGGCGCGCTTTTCCTCGCCGGAATCATTCCGGGCCTGCTGATGGCGGTGCTGTTCGCCGGCTACAGCTGGCTCCAGGCCAAGCGGCAGGACGCCGTCCGGTCGCAGCCCTGGCCCGGCTTCGGCACCGTCGCCGCCGCATTCCGCAAATCGGTCTGGGCGGTGGTCATGCCGCCGCTGATCCTGGGCGGCATCTATCTCGGCGTCTTCACGCCGGGCGAGGCGGCGGCGGTCGGCGCGGTCTATGCGCTGGCGGTGGCGCTGCTGGTCTACCGCAACGTGTCGTTTGCCGACCTTCTGGACTGCGGCGTGCAGACCATGCGGACCACCGCCATGCTGTTCATGATCATCGCCGCCGCCGGCATGTTCGGCCACGCCATCACCATCATCCGCCTGCCGGCCCAGATCATGGAGACGGTGACGGCGCTGGGGCTGTCGCAGGGCGGCTTCATCCTGGCGGTGATGCTGGCGATCTTCATCCTCGGCATGTTCCTGGAAACAATCGCCATCATCCTGATCACCACCCCGATCATCCTGCCGGTGATGACCGCGCTCGGCATCAACCCGGTCTGGTACGGCGTGATGCTGATGATCAACCTGGAATTGGCGCTGATCACCCCGCCGGTCGGCATGAACCTGTTCGTCATCAAGGGCATCACCAGTTCGTCCCTGTCCGAGGTGACGCGCGGCGCCCTGCCCTATGTGCTGCTGATGATGGCCGGCCTGTTCCTGATCTGGCTGGTCCCATCCCTGTCGCTCTGGCTGCCGCAGGCCGCCGGCTTCGGCGTCTGACCTAGACCCTTACAAAGCTCCCCCATCCCGTTTTCACCGGATGCGCCCCGTCCCGGCGCATCCGAACGGAGGACCCTTGCCATGACGAAAGACCCCGTGACCATCGTCGAGGTCGGCCTGCGCGACGGGCTCCAGATTCTCGACCGCGTGATGCCGACCGCCGACAAGCTGCGCTGGCTGGAGGCCGAACACCGCGCCGGCGTCCGCCGCTTCGAGGCCGCCTCCTTCGTCCCGCCCAAGCTGCTGCCCCAAATGGCCGACGCCGCCGAGGTGGTGGCCGGGGCCCGCCAACTGCCCGGCATCGTCGTCCACACGCTGGCTCCCAACCTGAAAGGCGCCGTGGCGGCGCTCGCCGCCGGCTCCGACGTCATCGTCCTGCCGCTCTCGGCCAGCGAGGCGCACAGCCGCGCCAATATCCGCAAGACCCGCGCGGAGTCGGTGGAGGAACTGGCCCGCGTCTGCCGCGCCCGTGATGAAGGCGGTTACAAGACCCGCATCGACGCCGGCCTCTCCACCGCCTTCGGCTGCACCATCCAGGGCGAAGTGCCGGAAGACGACGTGGTCCGCCTTGCCGAAGCCTGCCTGGAGGCCGGGGCCGACCGCGTGGCGCTTGCCGACACCGTCGGCTATGCTGATCCGGCGCAGGTCCGCCGCCTCTACAAGCGGGTGAAGGATCTCGCCGGCGACCGGCTGCAGAGTGCCCATTTCCACGACACGCGCGGCCTCGGCCTCGCCAACTGCCTCGCCGTGCTGGACATCGGCATCCGCGAGTTCGACGCCTCGCTCGGCGGGCTGGGCGGCTGCCCGCATGCCCCCGGTGCCAGCGGCAACGTGGCGACCGAGGATCTGGTCTTCATGCTGGAGGCGATGGGCTTCGACACCGGCATCGACCTGGACGCCCTGATCGAGGCGCAGCGCCTGCTCGCCACCCTTCTTCCCGGCCAGACGCTGCACGGCAAGATCGCCGCCGCCGGCCTGCCCAAGCATTTCGTCCAAGGCCACTTCAACCGGAGCCCCGTCCATGCCTGACGCCACCAACCTTCCCCTGGCCGGCATCCGCGTCGTCGAATTCTCCCACATGGTGATGGGGCCGACCTGCGGCATGATCCTGGGCGACCTTGGCGCCGACGTCATCAAGGTGGAGCCGGTGACCGGCGACAAGACCCGGTCCCTGCCGGGGGCCGCCGCCGGCTTCTTCCGCACCTTCAACCGCAACAAGCAGTCGCTGGCAGTCGACCTGAACAGCCCCGACGGGTTGGCCGCCGTCCACAGGCTGGTTGAAACCGCCGACGTGGTGCTGGAGAATTTCCGTCCCGGCCTGATGGCGAAATACGGCCTCGACTACGCCAGCCTGTCCGCGCGCAATCCGCGCATCATCAACCTGTCGCTGAAGGGCTTCCTGCCCGGCCCCTATGAAAAGCGCACGGCGCTGGACGAGGTGGTGCAGATGATGGCCGGGCTGGCCTACATGACCGGCCCGACCGGCCGGCCGCTGCGCGCCGGCAGTTCGGTCAACGACATCATGGGCGGCATGTTCGGCGTGATCGGCATCATGGCGGCGCTGCGCACCCGCGAGGCGACCGGCCGCGGCCAGGACATCCAGTCCGGCCTGTACGAGACCTGCGTCCTGCTGTCGGCCCAGCACATGCAGCAGTTCGCCGTCACCGGCGAGGCGCCGCCCCCCTTCCCGGAGCGCATCGCCGCCTTCAGCATCTACGACACCTTCGAGGTGAAGGACGGCGAGCAGATCTTCCTCGGCGCGGTCAGCGATGTGCAGTGGCGGACCTTCTGCACCGCCTTCGGCTTCGACGACCTGCTGGCCGACCCCAGGCTGGACGGCAACACCAAGCGCTGCCAGGCCCGCGACTGGATGCTGCCGGAGATCCGGCGCCGGCTGGCCGCCTACAGCAAGGCCGAAATCGCGGACCTGTTCGAGCGCAACGGCCTGCCCTACGCCCCGATCAATCGGCCGGAGGAGCTGTTCGACGACCCCCACCTGAACCAGAGTGGCGGCCTCGCCCGCATCACCACCGAGACCGGCGGCGAGACCCGCGTGCCGCTGCTACCGCTGACGCTGGACGGCCGCCGGCTGGGACCGCGCATGGCGCTGCCGCCGGTGGGTGCGCAGAGCGCGACGCTGCTGGCCGAACTGGGCTACACTGCGGACGATATCGACCGGCTGCTCGCCGCCGGGGTGGTCGCCGTTCCGAAGACCGAGAAGGAGACGGAACGGCTCGCCTCCTGACTGGCGCAAAAGCGCGGCGGGACCCAAAAAGGACAACAGGAATGACCACCGAGAGCAATTTCGAAACGGGAGAGTCCCTGCTCGCCCGCCACCCCGGCGCCATCATCCAGCCCGTGCGCGGCGTGTGGCCGCGCATCGCCGCCGACGCTTTCATCGCCCCCGGCGCGGTGGTGGTCGGCGACGTCACCATCGGGGCGGAGGCCAGCGTCTGGTACGGCTGCGTCCTGCGCGGCGACGACCACAGCATCACGGTGGGGCCGCGCACCAACATCCAGGACGGCACCATCATCCATGTCATGCTGAACGACTATCCCACGATCATCGGCGCCGACGTGGTGATCGGTCATGGCGTGCGGATGCATGGCTGCACGCTGGAGGACGGCTGCCTGATCGGCATCGGCTCCATCGTTCTGGACGGTGCGGTGGTGGAAAGCGGCGCCATGCTCGGCGCCGGTGCGTTGCTGACCCCGCGCAAGCGCGTCCCCGCCCGCCAGCTCTGGGCCGGCAGCCCGGCGAAGCACCTGCGCAACGTCACCGACGCCGAGGTGGAGTTCATCGCCTTCGACGTCCGCCACTATGCCGGCCTCGCACGCGCGGCGTCGAGCCGCGGTCAACTCGATCTCGGTGCGGAAATTTAACCAAGAAGGGTATCGACAATACGGGTCGGTATGGGTTCAGTACCGGAATGCGCAGCCACCCCAACTGCTGCGCTCAAGAACGAATTCCGGAGGAGCGCAACCGTGCATACCGACACCCAGCCGCTGACCCAGAGCTATGTTCACGGGGCGAGCCGCACCCCGCTGCTGGGCGAGACCATCGGCGCCCATCTCGACCGCATGGCGTCGCTGTCGCCCGACCGGCCGGCTCTCGTCGTCCGTCACCAGAACGTCCGCTGGACATATGCGGAGTTCAAGCGCCGGGTCGATCAGGTGGCGGCAGGGCTGGTCGGGCTGGGGCTGAAGCCGGGCGAGCGCATCGGCATCTGGTCGCAGAACAACGCCGAATGGGTGGTGACCCAGTTCGCCACCGCCAAGGCCGGCCTGATCCTGGTCAACATCAACCCGGCCTACCGCCTGCACGAGCTGGAATACGCCATCAACAAGGTCGGCTGCGCCGCGCTGATCCTGTCGCCGTCCTTCAAGTCCAGCGACTATCTCGGCATGATCGCCAAGCTGGCGCCGGAACTGGATCAGGCGACCGCCGACAAGCCCCTGTCGCTGCAACGACTGCCGACCCTGCGCCACCTGATCCGGCTGGGCACGGAAAAGACGCCGGGCATGCTGAACTTCGACGACCTGCCGTTGCTGGCCCGCCCGGCCGACGTGGCGGAGCTGGGGCGGCTGGCCGGCCTCCTGCAATTCGACGATCCCGTGAACATCCAGTTCACCAGCGGCACCACCGGCAGCCCGAAGGGCGCCACGCTGACCCACCACAACATCCTGAACAACGGCTTCTTCGTCGGCGAGGCGATGCGCCTGACGGAACAGGACAAGCTCTGCATTCCGGTGCCCTTCTATCATTGCTTCGGCATGGTGCTGGGCAACCTCGCCTGCGTCACCCACCGCGCCTGCATGGTGATTCCGGGCGAGGGCTTCGACCCCGTCGCCGTGCTGGCGGCGGTGCGGGACGAGCGCTGCACCGGCCTGCATGGCGTGCCTACCATGTTCATCGCCCTGCTCGACCACCCCGACTTCGCCAACTACGACCTGTCGAGCCTGCGCACCGGCATCATGGCCGGCTCGCCCTGCCCGATCGAGGTGATGAAGCGCGTGGTCTCCGAGATGAACCAGCGCGAGATCACCATCGCCTACGGCATGACGGAGACCAGCCCGGTCAGCTTCCAAAGCTCCACCGACGATCCGCTGGAACGGCGCGTCTCCACCGTCGGGCGCATCCAGCCGCATCTGGAGGTGAAGATCGTCGATGCCGAGGGCCGCATCGTCCCGCCGGGAACGCCGGGCGAGCTGCTGACCCGCGGCTATTCGGTAATGCGCGGCTATTGGGGCGACGATGAGCAGACGGCGCGGGCCATCGACGCGGCCGGCTGGATGCACACCGGCGACCTCGCCACCATCGACGCGGAGGGCTACTGCAACATCGTCGGCCGGCTGAAGGACATGGTGATCCGCGGCGGCGAGAACATCTACCCGCGCGAGGTGGAGGAATTCCTCTACACCCACCCCGACATCGCCGACGTGCAGGTGTTCGGCGTTCCCGACCAGCAGTATGGCGAACAGCTCTGTGCCTGGATCCGGCCGAAGCCGGGGGAGGCGCTGACCGAACAGCAGGTGACCGCCTTCTGCCAGGGCGCCATCGCCCACTACAAGATCCCGAAATACATCCGCTTCGTCGAAGAGTTCCCGATGACGGTGACCGGCAAGATCCAGAAGTTCGTCATGCGCCAGACCATGATCGAGGAGCTGAACCTGAGCCAGGACCGGACTGCCTAACGGCTCGCCGGCTGGAGCGGTTCGGCACTGAGCAGCGCGCGCAGCAGCGCGTTGGGAAAGCGCCGCCGCACCGTCACCGCGTAGAAGGTCTCGGTGATCCCCGGCAGCACGTCGGCGGCGTGCAGCCGGCCGGATGCCAGCTCGTCCGTCACCACGATGGGCGGCAGTACGGCCAGCCCGACATCCTCGCGGGCGAGCAGGCGCATCATCGCCATGTCGTCAACCTCGGCGGCGATCTGCGGGCGGATGCCGATGCGGTCGGCCAGCGCGTCGAAGGCGATGCGCACGCTGCTGTCGGCGGTCGGCAGGATCACCGGATGCGCGGTCAACAGCTCCGCGATGGTGCCGCCGCCGGCCGCGCGATGCGGGGTTCCAACCAGGGTGACCGGCTGTTCCGCCAGCCGGTGGGCAACGAAGGGTGATGCCGCGTCGCCGGCCGGCGCGCGGTTCATCAGCACCACGTCCAGGTTCAGCGCCTCCAGCGCCTGCAGCAGCTCGGCCTGGCTGCCCGAGCGCAGGATGACGTCGACATCCTCCTGCCCCAGGATCGGGCGCAGGAACCCGATCTGGAAATTGCGCGACAGCGTCGCCTGCGCCCCCACCCGCAAGGCCCGCCGGCTCCGCCCGCTTTCCTTCAGCGTCCCCACCAGTTCCTCGCCGAGCGCGAAGATCGAATCCGCATGGTCGAGCGCGATCCGCCCGGCCTCGGTCAGGCGCAGTTGCCGGCCCTCGCGCTCGAACAGAGCATGGCCCAGCCGTTCCTCCAGCTTGCGGATCTGCACCGACAGCGCCGACTGGGTCAGGTTCAGCCGCGCCGCCGTGCGCGTCAGGTTGCCGTCATGGGCGACCGCCCGGAAATAGAACAGGTGATGGTAATTGAGATCGCGCATCGTTCGATTTTAACGAACGATATCCCGAAAACAATGAATTTTTTTCGACGCTTCAGCGCTGCTAGATCGAAGGGACAGGCTCCTCACGCATTTCCGGAGTGACCGCGTTGTCCACCCACCTCCTGCCGCTCCTCAGCCCGATAGCCCTCCTGCTGGCCGCCTTTGCCGGGCTCCGCACCCCGGGCCGACGCCCCGGCTCCGTCCCGCGACTGGCGGAGATGGCTGCGTTGGCCGCCTTCGTCGTCGCCCTGCTGTCGGCCGGCCTGCTCGCCATCACCGGCGCCGGCACCAGCCCGCTGCTCGGCGCCGCGGGCGTCGGCCTGTCGGTGCGGCTCGACGCGGTGAGTGTGACGATGCTGACCCTGGTCTCCTTCGTCGGCTGGATCGTCGTCCGCTACACCGCCACCTATCTGGACGGCGAGGACCGGCAGGGCGTCTTCACCGGCTGGCTCTGCGCCACGCTGGCCTCGGTGCTGCTGCTGGTGCAGGCCGGCAACCTCGCGCACTTCGTCCTGGCCTGGATCGCCACCAGCCTGTTCCTGCACCGGCTGCTGCTGTTCTACCCGAACCGGCCCACCGCCCGGCGGGCGGCGCGCAAGAAGGCGATCACCGCGCGGGTCGGCGACGCGGCGCTGATCGGCGCCGCGGTCCTGCTCGCCGCGGGCTACGGCACCTCCGACATCGCCGCCATCGCCGAGGCGGCGCGCGCCGGCCAAGGCATGGAAGTCGCCGCCTGGGCCGCCGGCCTGATCGCGCTGGCCGCCCTGCTGAAGTCGGCGCAGTTCCCGACCCATGGCTGGGTGACCGAGGTGATGGAGACGCCGACGCCGGTGTCGGCCCTGCTGCATGCCGGCGTCATCAACGGCGGGGGCTTCCTGCTGATCCGCTTCGCCGACCTGATGCTGCTGGCGCCGGGCGTGCTGTCGGTGCTTGTGATCGTCGGCGGCTTCACCGCCCTGTTCGGCGGTCTGGTGATGCTGACCCAACCGGCGGTCAAGACCTCGCTCGCCTGGTCCACCGTGGCGCAGATGGGCTTCATGGTCCTGCAATGCGGGCTGGCGCTGTTCCCGCTCGCCCTGCTGCACATCGTGGCGCACTCGCTCTACAAGGCGCACGCCTTCCTGGCCGCCGGCAGCGCGGTGGAGGGGGTGGCGGCGATCCGTCGGCCCGGCCCGGTGGCGATCCCCGACGGCGCCGCGGTCGGCCGCGCCTTCCTGGCGGCGCTGACGATCTACGCCGCCTTCTTCGTCCTGTTCGGCGCGCTGTTCGGCTTCGCCGCCAAGCCGCCGCAGGCGGTGGCGCTGGGCACCATCCTGATCTTCGGCGTCGCCTATCTGCTGGCGCAGGGGCTGGCCGGCGCCGCACCGGCCTTCCTGACCCGGCGCACCGCGCTCTACGCCCTCGCCGCCTCCACCGCCTACTTCGCGCTGCAGAGCGTCACCGAATGGGCGCTGACCGGCCCGCTGCCGCACACGCCGGCCCCCGGCCCGCTGGAATGGGCGCTGATGGTGCTGGTGGTGGTCAGCTTCGGCCTCGTCGCCGTCGCCCAGTCGATGTTCCCGCTGTGGGCCTACCATCCGGCCGCCGCCGGGCTGCGGGTCCACCTGTCCAACGGCCTCTACGCCAACGCCGTCTTCGATCGGCTGCTCGGCGGCTGGTCCGTGCGCAAGATTTCCTGATCCCGGAAGGACGATCCCACCATGACCACGCAGTCATCGGCCCGGCCAATCGACGCCGCCTCGGCCCGCAACCCCGCCCTTGCCGCCGTCGCCAACGCCGCCGTTCGCGCGATCCCGCCGGTCTGGCCGCTCGCCTCCAGCGTCGCCGTCAACCCCTTCCTGGGACAGAGCGGCGAGAGCCTCGCCCAGACCGCCGCCCGGCTCGGCCGGGTCGCCGGCATCGCCGTGACCATGCCGCGCCCCTGGTATCTGGAGCGGATCGCGTCCGGCGCCATCACCGACGACGACCTCGCCGGCGCCCTGTCGGCCTCCCCGCACGCCAACCGCCCGGCCTCGCCCGAAGCCCTCAAGGCCGCCGCCGCCACCGCCGCCCCACCGCTGACGGCCCTGCCGACCGTCGCCGAGCTTGCGGCCGATGTCTCCGGCACCGACTGGCCGGGTCTGATCGCCGAACGGTTCGGCGGCTGGGCCGCCGGCTATTTCGACATGGGGCAGGCGCTGTGGGCGGCGCCGCAGGGCAAGTCCGCCTATGCCGCGTGGCGCGCCGTCGCCACCCACGACCTGACGCCGGAAATCCTCGGCCTCACCGGCTTCGCCACCCGGGTCGCCGAGGGTCCGGAAACCGCCGGGCAGGCTCTGGCCGCCGCCGTCGCCCGGCTCGGCATTTCCACCGTCGCCTGCGAAACCTACTTCCACCAGCTTCTGGCCGGCCTCGGCGGCTGGGCGCAGTTCGCCCGCTACCGGCTGTGGCAGGCCGAACTCGCCGGCGGATCCGATACGACGCTGAGCGATTTCCTGGCGATCCGGCTGGTCTGGGAACAGGCACTCCTTGAGCGCTATGAACAGCAGATCGCCAAGCGCTGGCGCACCGTCTGCGCCGCCCATGCCGAGCCGGTGGCGCCCACGGCCGGCCAGATCGTCGACGCCATCCTGCAGGACGCCGCCGACCGCGCCGCCCAGCGGGCGCTGGCCCAGACCTTCGCGCAAGAGCGGGCGGCCCGGCCGTCTCCCGGCCGTCCCATCCTGCAGACCGCCTTCTGCATCGACGTGCGGTCGGAGCTGTTCCGGCGCGCCCTGGAATCGACCGGGCCGGGGATCGAGACCATCGGCTTCGCCGGCTTCTTCGGCCTCGCCCTGTCGCACCGGCGCCATGCCTCCGACGTGGACGAGGCGCGCTGCCCGGTGCTGCTGAACCCCGCCGCCACCTCGCGGACCACCGACTGCGGCCATCACGACCATTGTCACGAACACTTTTCCGGCGACGCCAAGGCCCGGCTGAGCGCGCGGGCGAAGCGGGCCTGGGGCCGGTTCAAGCTCGCCGCCGTGTCGTCCTTCGCCTTCGTGGAAGCGATGGGTCCGGTCTATGCCGGCAAGCTGCTGCGCGACTCCTTCTCGCTGGGCGGCGCCAAAGTGCCCCACGACCCGGCCCCGCGCCTCGATCCCGCCCTGCCGGTGGACCAGCGCGCCGGCATGGCGGCGACCATCCTGCGGGCGATGTCGCTGACCGACGGCTTTGCCCGGATCGTCCTGCTCGCCGGTCATGGCGCCACCACCGTCAACAACCCGCATGCCAGCGCCCTGCAATGCGGCGCCTGCGGCGGCTATTCGGGGGAGGTGAACGCCCGCCTGCTCGCCGGCCTGCTCAACGATCCGGAGGTGCGGATCGCGCTGGCCGGCCAGGACATCGTCATCCCGGACGACACGCTGTTCGTCGGCGCGCTGCACGACACCACCACCGACGCGGTGACTCTCTACGACGCCGACCATCCCTCCGCAGCCCACGCCGCCGACCTGCAGCGGGTGCGCGGCTGGCTCGCCGCCGCCGGGGCCATCGCCCGGGGCGAGCGGGCGCTGCGCCTGCCGCGGGCCAATGGCGCCGACGACGTCGCCGGCCGCAGCCGCGACTGGGCGGAGGTCCGGCCGGAATGGGGCCTTGCCGGATGCGGCGCCTTCATCGCCGCCCCGCGCGGCCGCACGGCCGGCCGCGACCTGCAGGGCCGCAGCTTCCTGCACAGCTACGACTGGCGGCAGGACGAGGGCTTCCGGGTGCTGGAGCTGATCCTCACCGCGCCGGTGGTGGTTGCGAGCTGGATCAGCCTGCAATATTACGGCTCCACCGTCGCGCCGGCCATGTTCGGCGCCGGCAACAAGCTGCTGCACAACGTCACCGGCGGCATCGGCGTGGTCGAGGGCAACGGCGGGCCCCTGCGCGTCGGCCTGCCCTGGCAGTCGGTCCATGACGGCGAGCGCTACATGCACGAGCCGCTGCGGCTTTCGGTGGTAGTGGAGGCACCGCAGACGGCGATCGACGGGGTGCTGTCCCGCCATCCCGAGCTGCGCGCGCTGTTCGACAACGGCTGGCTCCACCTGTTCCGGCTGAACGAGCAGGGCCGAATGGCGAGCCGCTATGTCCGGTCGCTGCAATGGACCGACCTCGACGCTTCCCCGGCTCACGAGGAACCCCTGCCGGAGCCCCAGGAACGGTTGTTGCGGGCCGCCTGCTGAGCTGCCCTCCTTCGGCTATCCGACCGCGCGCTTGCGCTGGGTGGCGAAGGGGCTGAGGCCGAGCCACAGGTGCATGGAGCGGACGAGCGCGGAATCGCCGGTCAGCTCCACGCGCCCGTCCTCGACCGCTTCGCCGAGGCGCATCAACCCCATCCAGATGGCGGTCATGATGCGCAGTTCGGTCACGACATAGAGATCGACGTCGAATCCAGGATCGACCGAGCAGAGATCCACCTCGCCAGTCTCGACGACGAGCCACCAATTGCGCCGGGCGGGCGGCTGGTCCGGATACAGAAACTGTATCACCCGCCGCCCGTCGGCGATCGGCGTGGTGTCGAGATTGCGCCGCATATCCCACATCAGCAGGCTGGGGTCGAGGTTGCGAAGGCTGGGGTTGGATTGAACCCAGCGCTGCCCCCAGAAGCCGATACACTCCACGACCGCGCGCAGATCGCGCCCCGCTTCGGTCAGTCGGTATTCCCCGGCGCCCTTTCCGTCCACCACCCTGAAGAGGACGCCGGCCTCCTCCAGCTCCTTCAGGCGCTTGGACAGAAGTGCCGGCGACATGCGCGGCACCCCCCTGCGCAACTCGTTGAAGTGGGTGCTGCCGGCGACCAGCTCGCGCAGGACCAGCATGGTCCAGCGGGTACACAGGACCTCCGATGCCATGGCGACCGGGCAGAATTGCCCGTAGCTCTGTGACTCCATGCGGGCCTCCCTGCGGCTGGCGGTACAGATGCTGAACTTGAGGCGTGCCGTCACCTGGGGACATGCTGGCCTTCTGCCAAAATAATGGAGCAAGGAGGCTGTAATGTCCGACGGCATTCGCAAGCATACGCCCGTATCCTCCCGCAAACGACGGTGCGGAAGGGGGTAGCGGTCGTCGCGGCCCGGTGGCCGGGAAATGACCGGAACAGGAATAGCCAGAACAGGGAGGGTGTCATGACCGAGTTGTCGCTGCGCACCATCGACGGAGGCCGGGTTTCCCTGGACGGGGAGGCCGTCGGCGGGTTGGCCGCGCAGTTGCGCGGCACCGTCATACCGCCGGAATCCCCGTCCTATGACGAGGCGCGCCGGATCTGGAACGCCATGATCGACCGCCGGCCGGGGCTGATCGTCCGCTGCCATGGGGCGGCCGACGTCCTGCATTGCGTCCGGCTGGCCCGGCGGCACCGGCTGCTGACCGCCATTCGCGGGGCCGGACACAACATCGCCGGCAACGCGGTCTGCGATGGCGGGCTGATGATCGACCTGTCGCCGATGGCGTCGGTGCGCGTCGACCCCGACCGCCGTGCCGGCTGGGTCGGTCCCGGCGCGACGCTCGGCGACTTCGACCGCGAGGCGCAGGCCTTCGGGCTGGCGACGCCGCTCGGCATCAACTCGACCACCGGGGTGGCCGGGCTGACGCTGGGCGGCGGCTTCGGCTGGCTGAGCCGCAAGCATGGGCTGACGGTCGACAATCTGACCGCCGCCGACGTGGTCACCGCCGACGGAAAATTCACGCGGGCCAGCGCGACGGAGAACCCGGACCTGTTCTGGGGCATCCGGGGCGGCGGCGGCAATTTCGGCGTCGTCACCGCCTTCGAGTTCCAACTGCACCCGGTCGGGCCGGAGGTGCTGGCCGGCCTCGTCGTCTATCCGTTCGACCGGGCCGGCGAGCTGCTGCGCCGCTATCGGGAGATCGCCGCCCGCATGCCGGACGAGCTGGCCTGCTGGGTGGTTCTGCGCAAGGCGCCGCCCCTCCCCTTCCTGCCCGCCGACGCGCACGGGACGGAGGTGGTGATCTTCGCCCTCTGCCATGCCGGCGATCCTGCGGCGGGACGCCAAGCGGTGGAACCGATCCTGGCGCTTGGGGAATCGCTGGGACAATCGCCTGGGCAGCCTCAGGTGCAGCCGCTGGGCACGCATCTGGAGATGATGCCCTACGTCGCATGGCAGGCCGCCTTCGACCCGCTGCTGACGCCGGGTGCCCGCAATTACTGGAAATCCCACAATTTCACGGCCCTGGAGGACGGCCTGCTCGACCTCTCCGTCCAATACGCCCGGCAGTTGCCGACTCCCCAATGCGAGATCTTCATCGCGCAGGTCGGTGGGGCCACCCGGCGGGTATCCCCCGATGCCATGGCCTATCCGCACCGCGACGCCGAGTATGTCATGAACGTACACACCCGTTGGGACGACCCGGCGGATGACCGGCGTTGCGTGGACTGGGCGCGGGACTTCTTCACGGCGACCACGCCCTATGCCACCGGCGGCGTTTACGTGAACTTCATCACCGAAGACGAGGAACGGGTCGCGGCGGCCTACGGCCCCAACTACCGGCGCATGACCGCGCTGAAGCAGCGCTTCGACCCGGAGAATCTGTTCCGCATGAACCAGAACGTCCCGGCGCAGGCGGTGGCCTGATCCTCCGCCTGATTTTCACCATCGGTCGGGGTCGCCCCGGCAGGGGCAGCATGGGTGCGGCGGGAGAGGGCATTGGCGCCGGCAATGTGGAACCGGCGCTTTCGCCCCCTCCCGCCGCACCCATGCCCGTTCGGCGCCCCGGTGGAACAGCGGTGGCGAGGCCCCCCTTTTGGGTTGCGCGCGTCCCGTGCCGTCCGGACCATCCTCCATCGCCGCGAACCCCACGGCAGCTTTGAAGACAGGCTGTCTTTAAAATACTCCCATATGCAGGACATATCGCGGTATTTATGCGACTTTTGGACGCATACTCCAGAATGTAGCGCCGATCCTACGGTAATGAATTATTCATTGCTCTCGCGTAAAGGGTTTTGACAGGCCAGATTGCTAAAATAGGTTTGACCTAAAAGCATCGGCTTTCTACTTTTGCAACCACCAAACGGTATAGGTGCTGCAATTCTAGTGCAGGTTCAGAGGTTCACGCACGGAGGTTCGTTATGAGAGCATTTTGGGGTTTGGTAATCGGCGCAGCCCTGCTGATGGCAGCGGGCGGCGCGCAGGCGCAGGAAAAGCTTCGGATCGGCCATGTGCTGCCGAAGGGTTCGCAGTTCAGCGAAGCCGTTCGGGTGATGAGCGAAGAACTCCAGCGCCGTACGAACAACAAATATGTGCTCGAGGAACATCCTGCCAGCGAACTGGGCTCCGGCCCGGCCATGCTGGAGGCCGTGAAGCTCGGCACCATCGACCTGGTGCTGTCCTCGTCGGGCGGCGCGCTGGCGCAGTTCAACCCGAACGTCGGCATCCTCGACCTGATGCTGCTGTTCCGTGACGAGGCGCACGCCGATCTGGTCCTGGACGGCCCCATCGGCAAGTCCCTGCTCGACTCCTTCAAGGACACCAACACGGTGGCGTTGGCCTGGGCGGAGAACGGCTTCCGCCAGCTCACCAACTCGGTCCGGCCGATCAAGACCCCCGCGGACATGAAGGGCCTGAAGATGCGCATCGCCGAAAGCGATCTCTTCAAGAAGGCCTTCCAGACGCTGGGGGCCGAACCCTTCAGCATGCCCTTCGCGCAGCTCTATCCCGCCTTGAAGAGCGGTCAGGCCGAAGGCCAGGAAAACCCGGTCACCACGATCGTCGGCTCCAAGCTGTACGAAGTGCAGAGCAACATCACGCTCAGCAACCACACCTATTCGCCGGCCGTCATCCTGATCAACAAGGAATTCTTCGACGACCTGTCACCCGAGATGAAGACCGCCTTCGTCGAAGCGGCCCGCGCCGGCGGCAAGGCGTCGCGTGAATTCGTGCGCAACCGCGACCGCGAGGGGATGAAGGTCCTCAAGGCGTCGCCGATCACCATCACGACCGATTTCGATCGTGCGGCCTTCGAAAAGGCCCTTGAGCCGTTCTATCAGGAGGCGGCCAAGCAGTTCACGATGGAAAAGATCATGGCGATCAAGAACGCCAAGTAACCGTTCACGTTCGTCGACAACAGCGGGGAGGCCGGCGGGCCTGGACATTCCGCCCCTCGTACCCTCCCCGCCCTCCTGACGCGATCCCGCGCCGCCGTCCAAGCGACGTTTTTCACAACGGGTGTCCGCATGTTTCGTTTGGCCTCGCACATGAAGATCTCGCAGAAAATATACGCAGGCTTCATGGCCTCGATCGCCCTGATCGTGTTTCTGGGCGTTCAGTTTGTGAACAACGTCGACACCATCCGCGGCGAGTTGGAAGGGGTCATATCGGTCGGCCACGACGCCATGAGCACGGCTCGGCTGGTCGAGATCAGCGAGCACATGGACCGCGCGGTCCTCACCTACATCGCCTCGCAATCGGAGACCGACCTCTTCAGCGCGCGCAAGGAGGTGGATGTCTTCGTGAAGGCGATCGCCGAAACCGACACCGGAACGGACCTGACGGTCGACCGGGCGAGCATCGGCGCCCTGCAGAAGGCCGCCGCCAGCTACCGCGCCGCCTTCGACGAGACCGTCGCCGCCGTCACCCGCCGCCGCGACGGCGTCGGGCAATCCTTCCTGGTCGGCGCCCAGCTGAACACCACCGCCGTGGCCCTGGTGGAGGGCACGCAGAACATCGGCGAGGCGCCGGGACTTCAGGCGGCACTCCGCCTCCAGCAGGCGCTGCAGGCCACCCGCATGGCGGCCGCCCGCTATTTCACCACCTTCGATCCCAACGATGCCGACGCCACCAAGGGCGAGTTGGCGCGTCTGCGTGAATCGATTCAGGAAGCCAAGACCGTCATCACCAACAAGCGCCTTCTGCGCTTCCTCGGTTCCATGGAACCGCAGCTGGTCACCTTCACCAAGGGGCTGGAGGACGCCATCGGCGGTAGCCAGACGCTGATCGGATCGCAGGTCCGGATCCGCGACATCCTGGCCGAACTGCAGCAGATCGTCCGCAGCATCGTCACCGCCTTTTCCGACACGCAGACGCAGACCCAGGCGCGGGCCGCCGATGCGCTCGACGCCAGCTGGCGCCAGGCCGTCATCACGCCCGTCATCGCCGTGCTCGCCGGCATCGTCTTCGCGCTGCTGATCGCCAGATCGATCGTCGGCCCGATTCGCCGCATGACGGCGGCCATGAGCGCTCTGGCCAAGGGCGACACCTCGATCGAAATCCCGGCCATCGAAAACCGAGA
This sequence comes from Azospirillum sp. B2RO_4, assembly GCF_051124815.1. Taxonomy (NCBI): domain Bacteria; kingdom Pseudomonadati; phylum Pseudomonadota; class Alphaproteobacteria; order Rhodospirillales; family Azospirillaceae; genus Azospirillum; species Azospirillum sp. B2RO_4. The sequence continues at coordinate 404,622 of NZ_CP118486.1, forward strand.
CGAGGTGGGCGACATGGCCCGCGCGGTCCAGGTCTTCAAGGAAAACGCCATCCACATGGAGCGGCTGCGCAACGCCCAGGAGGAGCAGCGGCTGCGCAACGAGGCGGAGAAGCGCGAGGCCATGAACAGCCTGGCCGAGAACTTCGAAAGCACGGTCATGGACGTGGTCCAGCACGTCATCCGCGAGGCCGAGGTTGTGGAGACCAACGCCCGCCTGTTCGCCAGCGTTGCGGAACAGACGGTCGAACTGGCCACCCAGGGCGCTTCCGCCACCGAAGAGGCGAGCATCAACGTCAAGATGGTGTCGGAAGCGGTGGAGGAGCTGTCCCATTCCGTCGCCGCCATCAGCGGTCAGGCCTCCCAGTCCACCGAGATCGCCCGCGACGCCGTCAACGAGGCGCGCAAGACCAACGAAGTCGTCTCGGCGCTGGCCGAAGCGGCCGGCCGCATCGGCGACGTCGTCCACATGATCGAGAACATCGCGAAGCAGACCAACCTGCTGGCGTTGAACGCGACGATCGAGGCCGCCCGCGCCGGCGAGTTCGGCAAGGGCTTCGCCGTGGTCGCCAACGAGGTGAAGGCGCTCGCCAACCAGACCACCGTCGCGACCGGCGAGATCAGCGTCCAGATCAACGCCATCCAGTCGACCAGCTTCAGCGCGGTGAACGCGATCAAGCGGATCGGCGAGACCATCGACCGCATGGACAGCATCGCCATGAGCATCTCGGGTGCGGTGCAGCAGCAGTTCCAGGCAACGACGGAGATCAGCGACAATCTCCGTCAGGCGGCACTCGGCACCACGGAGGTTGCCAGCTCCATCACCCATGTGCTGCACAAGGCGACCGACGCCGGCAGCTCTGCCGAAATGCTGCTGGAAAGCTCTGGCACGCTGAGCCACCAGACCTCGCTGCTGAAGGAGGAGGTCAACTCCTTCACCGACCGCATCCGGGTCGCCTGATCCGCCCCACCGCCTGCCGGTTATTCGACCGGCTCCCCCCGAACAACAAGGCGCCGGTGCTGGGACATCCCACTCCGGCGCCTTCTCTTTTGCCGCAGCCGTCCGCGATCCCGGCAGGTCGGGGACCGCGGACGGCCGAAGGCGTCAATGAGGCGGCTTGATCGACAGTGGTGCCCCGACCTCACCGGGATAGACGGCGAGCAGGCGGACCGGCTCCTTGCCCTCGTTGACGCCATGGTGGAATTCCGCCGACTCCACGAAGGCATCACCCTTCTTGTAGACATAGGCGGCGCCGGTCACCTCCCGGATGGTCAGCTCGCCGGCCAGGATGTAGGTGATCAACGGGATCGGGTGGTTGTGGACGCCGGTGTCGACGCCCGGCGGTATCTCCGTGACCCGCACCGTGACCAGCGGCTTGCCGGTCGGATAGACGATCGGAACCCCGTTGGCATGAGTCGAGGTCTGCAGCAGGACCGTGGACCGCGCCGCCGGCGGCTTGGCCGCCCCATTGGCCGAGTTGTCGGCCAGGGCCGGCGATCCCGCCAGCAGACCCGCAGCGAGCAGGGTGACGCCCGCAAGCAGGCGGGGGCGCGTGACGGCTTCGGCGATGCTCCGCCGATGTTTCGCGAATTGGATCATGGCGCTCTTCTCATCCGTGGGGGGAAGGGTGAAAGGGCGCTCCCGGTTTGGAACGTCAGACCGGCTCCGCGGCGCGGCGCTTCTCCTCGCGCATCGCCAGGGAAATGAGCGCACCGGTTGCGAGTGCGGCAAGAACCAGGGCCACGCATCCGGGCCACCCGGCGGTTTTCCACAAAAGGCCGGGCATGATGGCGCCGAGGCTGCCGCCAAGATAGAAGCAGCAGACATAGAGTCCGGCGGCGGCCCCCTTGTTCGCCGTCGCCACCCGGCCGACATAGCCGAGCGCCAGCGACTGGCACAGGAACACGCCGCCCAGGAAAATTCCGGTGCCGGCGACCACCGCCGTCAGATCGGGCAGCAGGAGCAGCAACTGCCCGACCGCGCAGACGCCGAAAGCGACGCGATAGGCGTTGCCGGTTCCCAGCAGACGCAACAGCCGGCTGTTGACCAGCGGGGCGGTCGCGCTGAGCGGATAGACCAGGAAGACGAGGCCGATCCCCGCCGCCGTCAGTCCGAACGGCGGCTCCGCCAGATGGAATCCCAGATAGGACAGGCATCCGGTCATCGAGAACAGGACGGTGCCGCCGCACAGGCTCACCGCGCGAATCCGGCCATCCTGAAGATGCGTCCCCATGCCGCGGATATTGGCCAGGATCGACCCAGTCCCACGGCCGCGGTCCGGCGTCAGCCAGAGCGCGACGAAGACCGCGCAGAATGCCGAAACCGCGGCCAGGGCGGCGAACCCGCTCTGCCAACCGGCGATGTCGGCCACCAATCCGGAGACGAACCGCCCGGCAAAGCCGCCGATGGCCGATCCGGTGACGAACATGCCGGTCACCGATGCGCCGCGGGTGCCTTCCCAGCGGGTGCCGATATAGGCGACGGCACCGGTGAACAGCGCCGGCAGCACGATACCCTGGCTGAAACGGACGGCCAGCAGCTCGTTCAAGCTGCCGCACAGCGTCAGCAGAAGCGTCAGCGGGACCAGGATGGCGATGGCCGTCAGCATCGAGCGCTTGCGCCCGAACCTGTCGGTCAGCGGGCCGGCCAGCGGCGCCGACAGCGCGACGGCCAGCGTCGTCGCCCCGATCACCGCCCCGGTTTCCGCCGGGCTGGCCTGGAAGCTGCTGGCCAACTGCGGCAGGACCGACTGGGGGGCATAGAGCGGCAGGAAGGCTGCGAAGCCCAGAAGGAAGATCGCCGCCCGCTCCCGCGGCAGGATTGGCAGCGGGGAGGGGGATGCGGTCCCGGACCTGTCATCCTCCGCCTCGCGCGCCGTCTCGGTTCGATGGCCGTCCATGGGGTGGATGCCGCGCCGTCAGTCGGTGATGTTCGGATCGAACTCGACCGCCGACTTGTCGGATTCGGTGATCTGCGGAACACCGAAGGTGATGGTCATCCCCTCCGGCCCGCGCAGCCGGATGATGGCGTTGATGCCATCGGCGGCACCCCAGAACAGCTTGTGCTGACGCACGCTCTCCTTGCGGTCGATGACCGCCTCGATCAGGCAGGGGCCGCGTGCCGCCATCGCCTCCTCCAGCGCGCCGTTGAACTCCGCGAGATCGCCGGCCCGCCATGTCCGCCAGCCGGAAGCCTGCGCCGCAAGCCCGATGTTCAGCGTCGGCGGAGAGATGAAGTCCATGACCTCCGGCGTCTTCGCGGTCGGCAGATACTCAAAGATGGCGCCGCCTCCGTTGTTCAGGACAACCAGCACGATGTCCAGGTCGCCGGCAAGCTGCAGGCTGCCGACATCATGCGAGAAGGCCATGTCCCCGATGACCGAGAGGGTTTTCTTCGGGCGCTGCGCCGCCGCGACACCGATCAGCGTGCCGATGGAGCCGTCGATGCCGTTTACACCGCGGTTGGCGAACAGGCGCAGCCGGGCATCGGTCCGGCCGGAGAAGCTGTCGGCATCGCGCACGGCCATGGAATTGCCGCAGAAGAACACCGCTCCTTCGGGCGTCGCCTGGACCATCCGCCGCAGGATCGGCGCCTCCCAGAAGATCGTGTCGAAGGCGCTGCGCGACAGGCCGTCGATGTAGGCATCGCAGGCGACGAAGGACTGCGCCCAGGATGCCGGTGCAGGACGCAGAGCGTCCGACGCGACCAGCGCCTTGCACAGCGATTCGGGGCTGGCGCGCACGATCTCGGTCATGCGCAGGATCGGATCCTGCCATTTGTTGGTCGGATCGACGCCGATATAATCGCTGCAGTTGGTGTTCTGCAGATAGGTCAGCACCGGCTTCGAAATCGGCGGTCCGCCGAAATTCATCACCCACTCCGGCTTGTGGGTGTCGGTGAAGCGCGTCGCCCTCAGGAAGGAATCGGCGCGCGCGATCACTGGAACGTCGCTTGGCGCACCGAAACGCAGGTTGCTGAAAGGATCGGCGAGGATCGGAGCGCCGAGTCGGCGCGACAACTCGTAGATGGCGGCGGGGAAACCCGGCTCGTCGATCTCGCTGGCGCCGCAGACGATCACGCCGCGGCGACCGGCCAGGGACTCGGCCAACCGCCGGGCGTGATCCGCGTTCACCGTCAGGACCGGGTTGGAGACCACCGGCGGCGTGGGAACCGGGCGCTTGTTGCGGAGTTTCGCCACAAGCGGGTCGCGGAACGCCTGGTTCACATGCACCGGGCCAGGGGTGGCCCCGGTCGCCTGCTCATAGATGCGGGACACCAGCGGCGAGAGCGAATCGATGCTGGCGTCGGGAAGCTGGATGTTGTGGGATGCCCGCACATGCTGGCCAAAGGCGCGGATCTGGTCGATCGCCTGCGCGGAACTGCGGTCCTGGTTCTCCGGGGCGCGGTCGGCGGTGATGACGATCAGCGGAATCATCCCGTAATTCGCCTCCATCACGGCGGGATAGAACTGCCCCACTGCGGAGCCCGACGTGCAGATCAGAATGGTCGGCTTCTGCGTCACGCTCGACAGGCCAAGCGCGAAGAAGCCCGCCGAGCGCTCGTCGATGACGACTGACACCTTCAGCTTGGGGTTGGCGCGGCAGGCGAGCGCCAGCGGCGCCATCTGCGCGCCCGGACACATCACCGCATGGGTGCAGCCGACCTCCACCAGGGAATCGATCAGGAAGGCCGACCAGGTGAAGTTCAGTTCGGCATCGCCGGACACGATTCCACGGAAGGTCGTGTTGTCGACCTCCACCGGAGCCGCAGGCGACGCGCTCCCTTGCGTGGCCCGCACCGGAATGTTGGTGGCAATATGATCAGCCACTTCAACTTCTTTGCTCACCTTGGCCCCCATCATAAACGCAGGAGAACGTCATAAGAATTCCGTCCCCCATGATAGGCGAATACCGAGCACTAATGCAATTTCAATGAGAGTTTCGTATGATGAGACAATTTTCAACAACGTTGCTATAGATTGCAGGTGGTTTCCGGGTGTTATCCTCGGCATCTGCACGCGTAAAAAAGGCCATCCTCGTGGTGGCTTCGGAACGGAGGATGCGATGGCACAACGGCCCCGCCTGCAATGCTGGCTCGACCCCGAACGCCGAAACGCCCCGGCTCTGATGAACCGGGGCGTTTCTGATGTCGTGACGATGCAAGCTTGTGCTTATGGATTAGCGTCTCTTGAGCCTGAGTGACCTGGCGGCGACCTACTCTCCCACGTCTTAAGACGCAGTACCATTGGCGCGGAGGCTTTTCACGGCCGAGTTCGGGATGGGATCGGGTGTTTGACACCTCGCCATGACCACCAGGTCACCAAGGCTCAAGACCGACGCTTATCCGAAAGCTTCGCTTGTTCAGTGCAAGTGAGGGAGGAGTGTGTATCGAACTGCGGCGCGTGCTGTCAAGCTGCTGTTTTGAGCAGGCTTGCTGCTGCGCATGGCGCGGTTAGTGGGGTCGAGATCAAGCCGATCGAGCGATTAGTAAGGCTTAGCTTCAAGCATTGCTGCCCGTCCACATGCCTCCTATCGACGTGATGGTCTGTCACGGCTCTCAAGGGAGCTCTGGTTTAGAGGTGGGTTTCCCGCTTAGATGCTTTCAGCGGTTATCCCGTCCATACTTAGCTACCCGGCCATGCCACTGGCGTGACAACCGGTGCACCAGAGGTATGTCCATCCCGGTCCTCTCGTACTAGGGACAGATCCTCGCAAAACTCCGACACCCACGGCAGATAGGGACCGAACTGTCTCACGACGTTCTAAACCCAGCTCACGTACCACTTTAATCGGCGAACAGCCGAACCCTTGGGACCTGCTCCAGCCCCAGGATGTGATGAGCCGACATCGAGGTGCCAAACGACTCCGTCGATATGGACTCTTGGGAGTCATCAGCCTGTTATCCCCGGCGTACCTTTTATCCGTTGAGCGATGGCCCGTCCACGTGGAGCCACCGGATCACTATGGCCGACTTTCGTCTCTGCTCGACTTGTCAGTCTTGCAGTCAGGCGGGCTTATGCCATTGCACTCGACGAGCGATTTCCGACCGCTCTGAGCCCACCATCGCGCGCCTCCGTTACACTTTGGGAGGCGACCGCCCCAGTCAAACTACCCGCCATGCAGGGTCCCGGACCCGGGTAACGGGCCACGGTTAGATGCCAGAGACTTCAAGGGTGGTATTTCAAGGATGGCTCCACACGAGCTGGCGCCCATGCTTCCAAGCCTCCCACCTATCCTACACATGAAGTCCCTAGCACCACTGCAAAGCTGTAGTAAAGGTGCACGGGGTCTTTCCGTCTGACCGCGGGAACTCCGCATCTTCACGGAGAGTTCAATTTCGCTGAGTTGGTGTTGGAGACAGCGGGGAAGTCGTTACGCCATTCGTGCAGGTCGGAACTTACCCGACAAGGAATTTCGCTACCTTAGGACCGTTATAGTTACGGCCGCCGTTTACCGGGGCTTCAATTCAAGGCTTGCACCTCTCCTCTTAACCTTCCGGCACCGGGCAGGCGTCAGACCCTATACGTCGCCTTGTGTGGCTTCGCAGAGCCCTGTGTTTTTAGTAAACAGTCGCTACCCCCTGGTCTGTGCCCCCCGCCTGGACTTGCGTCCAAACGGGGCCCTCTTCTTCCGAAGTTACGAGGGCAATTTGCCGAGTTCCTTCAACACCATTCTCTCAAGCGCCTGGGTATACTCTACCAGTCCACCTGTGTCGGTTTGGGGTACGGTCTATACGGCGGGGCTGTTTCCTGGAACCGGTCCACAGCATGTCCAATCCGATAAGGACATACACGCTTTCCGATCCGTCACCTCCGCCAGGCCCACGATTATTAACGTGGTTCCCATCGACTACGCCTTTCGGCCTCGCCTTAGGGGCCGGCTCACCCTGCGTGGATTAACCTTGCGCAGGAACCCTTGGACTTTCGGCGACAGTGTTTCTCACACTGTTTGTCGCTACTCATGTCAGCATTCTCACTTCCGATACCTCCAGGCGGCCTCACGGACACCCTTCGCAGGCTTACGGAACGCTCCGCTACCACGTGATCAAAGATCACATCCGCAGCTTCGGTACACGGCTTGAGCCCCGATACATTTTCGGCGCAGGCCGGCTTAACTAGACCAGTGAGCTATTACGCTTTCTTTAAAGGATGGCTGCTTCTAAGCCAACCTCCTGGTTGTCATGGCCTTCCCACATCCTTTCCCACTTAGCCGTGATTTGGGGACCTTAGCTGGCGGTCTGGGCTGTTTCCCTCTCGACGATGGACCTTAGCACCCACCGTCTGTCTGCCGGACTGCACTCTGCGGTATTCGGAGTTTGGTTAGGTTTGGTAAGGCTCGCGCCCCCCTAGCCCATCCAGTGCTCTACCCCCGCAGGTGATATCCGACGCGCTACCTAAATAGCTTTCGCGGAGAACCAGCTATTTCCTGATTTGATTGGCCTTTCACCCCTAGCCACAGGTCATCTCCGACTTTTTCAACAGGCGTGAGTTCGGTCCTCCAGTGCGTGTTACCGCACCTTCAACCTGCCCATGGCTAGATCATCAGGTTTCGGGTCTAAAGCATGCAACTCGGTCGCCCTATTCAGACTCGCTTTCGCTGCGCCTCCACCTACCGGCTTAAGCTCGCTGCATACTCTAAGTCGCTGACCCATTATACAAAAGGTACGCCGTCACCCCATGAAGAGGCTCCGACTGCTTGTAGGCATCCGGTTTCAGGAACTGTTTCACTCCCCTTGTCGGGGTGCTTTTCACCTTTCCCTCACGGTACTGGTGCACTATCGGTCACTGAGGAGTACTTAGGCTTGGAGGGTGGTCCCCCCATGTTCAGACAGGGTTTCACGTGCCCCGCCCTACTCGAGCATCTTGTCCGGTTTATCCATACG
>NZ_CP118486.1:417500-565000 GCF_051124815.1 Azospirillum sp. B2RO_4
TAGGACTGGGCGCCCTTGTAGCCGCGGAAATTCTCCAGCTTCTCCCGCGTCTGGTTGCCCAGCAGATACTGGATGGCGTGAAAGATCGGACTGGCATGGGGCTTCACCGCCACCCGGTCCTCCGGCCGCAGGGCCGAGAAATAGAGCGCCGTCAGGATGGTCGACATCGAGGCGCTGGAGGCCTGATGGCCGCCGATCTTCAGCCCGTCCAGGTTGGGACGGACATGGTTGGCGTTGTGGATGGTCCAGGATGCGAGCCAGAGTACCTTGCGTTCCAGCTCGGCCAGGCAGGCGAGATCGGCGGAGGACGGCTGGATCGCGGTCATGGGTCTGCTCCCGAACGGGGTGTTTATGGTTCGAAGAACTTATCATTTGTGATCCGGCAGATGCTTGCGAAGTGGCGCAGGCCGCGGTTCCGCTTTAGCATCCAATGCCAGGATTACTCAGGAAACAGCATTCGATGCCAAAACAGCCGCTCGACCGCATCGACCGCAAGATTCTGGCAGCCCTTCAGCAGGACGGCCGGCTCCCCAACAACGAGCTGGCCGAACGGGTCGGGCTGTCGCCCTCCCCCTGTCTGCGGCGGGTCAAGGCGCTGGAGGAGGCCGGGGTGATCGCCCGCTATGTGGCGCTGGTCGATCCGGCCTCCGTCGACCTGCCGGTCAACATCTTCGTCAATGTCAGCCTGGAGCGGCAGGTGGAGGCGCGGCTCGACGGTTTCGAGGCGGCGGTGATGGCGCGGCCGGAGGTGCTGGAATGCTATCTGATGACCGGCGACGCCGATTACCTGCTGCGGGTGGTGGTGCCGGATCTCGCCAGCTATGAACGGTTCCTGAAGGAACACCTGACCCGCATCCCCGGCGTCGCCAGCATCCGCTCCAGCTTCGCCTTGAAGCAGGTGCGCTACCGCACCGCTCTGCCGCTGGAGCATCTGGGGGAATAGAGTGTCATGCTTTGGTGGTTGCCGGCTTGGCGCGGCTGCCGATCATCGGAACCAGCATAGCCGCGAGCAGGCAGAGAGCGCCGGCGGTGGCAAAGGCCGGCAGATAGCTTTGAAGAGCCGTGCGCGACAGCCCGGCGCCGAAGGCCGCGACGGCGGCGCCCAGCTGGTGACCGGCGAAGACCCAGCCGAAGACGAGGTTGGCCCGCTCCCGGCCGAAGCGCTCCGCCGTCAGGCGCACGGTCGGCGGAACGGTGGCGATCCAGTCAAGGCCATAGAAGACGGCGAAGAGCGACAGGCCGTAGAGGGTAAAGTCCGAGTAGGGCAGATAAAGCAGCGACAGACCGCGCAGGCCATAATACCAGACCAGGAGCCAGCGGTTGTCGTAGCGGTCGGACAGCCAGCCCGACCCGACGGTGCCGATGAAGTCGAAGATCCCCATCACCGCCAGCAGACCGGCCGCCTGCACCTCCGGCACGCTGAAATCGACGCAGAGCGGGATCAGATGGGTCTGGATCAGGCCGTTGGTGCTGGCGCCGCAGATGAAGAAGGTGGCGAACAGCACCCAGAAGGTTCGCGTCACCGCGGCCTCGCGCAATGCCCCCAGCGCCGCCGGCAGGATGGCGCCGGCCGGGGCGGCAGGCGGCGTGCCCCCAACCTCGCCGAAGGCGGACAGGCCGAGGTCAGCCGGACGGTCGCGCATCAGCGCCAGCATCGCCAGGGCGGCCACCGCGATCAGGCCGCACAGCAATGCGATGGCGCTGCGCCAGCCATAGGCTTCGGTCAGCATCGACAGCAGCGGCATGAAGACAAGCTGCCCGGTGGCGGAACTCGCGGTCAGCAGACCGATCACCAGCCCACGGCGGGCGACGAACCAGCGGGTGGCGATGGTGGCGCCCAGCACCATGGCGGTCAGGCCGGTGCCGAAGCCGACGACGAAGCCCCACAGCAGAACCAGTTGCCAGACCTCCCGCATCGCCAGCGAGGCGAGCAGCCCGCTGCCGACCAGCGTCAGGGAGGACAGCACCATGCGACGGACGCCGAAGCGGTTGATCATCGCGGCGGCGAAGGGTCCCATCAGCCCGAACAGCAGCAGGCGGATTGCCATCGCCAGGGAGATGTCGGCGGTATCCCAGCCGAATTCCCGCTGCAGCGGCAGCAAAAGGACGCCGGGCGCACCCACCGCCCCGGCGGAGACCAGCATAGACAGGAAGGTGACGGCGACGACGACCCATCCATAATGGATGTCGCGGCGCGCCAGGGTGGCGGCGAGGGGGGTGGACAGCATCGGCTCGTAACTCCGGTAACCAACCTTGTTATTGCGCGGTCACGCCGCCGTCGATGTTGATCGATTGGCCGGTGACGAAGCCGGCGGCGTCGGAGCAGAGCCAGAGCACGGCTGCCGCCACCTCTTCCGGGCGACCGACGCGGCCGACGGGATGGCGCGGCCCCATCACCGCCTCGACCTGCTCGGCTCCGCCGAAGGACGCCTGGGTCATCGGCGTCTGGATGATCGCCGGGCAAACGGCATTGACGCGCACGCCGAAGGCCGCGACCTCTATGGCCGCGGTGCGAGTCAACCCTTCCACCGCCGCCTTGCTGGCGGAATAGGCGGCGTTGCCGGCCATGCCGATCTGCCCCAGCACCGACCCGGTGTTGACGACCGCGCCGCGGCCCTGGTTGCGCATGATCGCCAGTTCATGCTTCAGGCAGAGCCAGACACCCTTCACATTGACAGTCAGCATGCGGTCGAAGGCGGCCTCCTCCATGTCGGTCAGTGGCGCCACCTGATGGATGCCGGCATTGTTGAAGGCGGCGTCGAGCCGGCCATGGTCGCGCTCGATCCGCGCGAACAGCGCAGCGACTTCAGTCGCATCGGCGACATCGGCGGCAACGAAGCGGCCGGTACCGCCTGCACGGTCGATCAGGTCCACCGTCTCCAACCCTTCCGCCTCGCGCCGGCCGGTAACGATCACCGTTGCCCCCGCTCCGGCGAAAGCCAACGCCGTCGTGCGGCCGATGCCCGACGTGCCGCCGGTCACCAGGGCGACACGCCCGCTCATGTTCGCCCCCGTGGTGTTCATTGCAATGCTCATGACCCTCTCCTGTCCCCGATCCGGTTCCCAAGGCCCGCTCGTGCCGGGCGTTTTCATGACGATCATCATCGTTGTGGTTTTTGATGATGTCCATCATGAAAAAAGACTGACCCCTGGAATCCCGGAAGCTCAGCCATGCATCGGCTGAATGGCGCGGTCTCGCAGGCGACACCACATCTGCGCGGAGACGGACAAGGGCTGCGAGATGCAGGCTGCCACCCGTCGTCGACCTGCCATTCCGGAGGCCTATTCTGGTCCTGGTTGCAATTCCGCCGAGTCCCGGCAGCCGCCACAACCCGTGGCGCTCGTTACGGCGAATGTCACGGATCCGGGGACCATGTGGTGAGGCCGACACATGGCCCTGCCCTTCGATCCGCAGGCTCGAGGATAAGCTTGACCGCCGCCGCGCAACGGATCATGAAAGCGCGAACATGCAGCTTCATGTATCCGCATGTATCGGGTGCCGTCGGGTCTTCCTCTTTCTTTCGGTCGGGCGAATGTTGCTTTCGCAGCGCTTGGGCAGCCCAAGACTTGACATCTCCCATCGGCACAGGTGCCTCCAAGCCGGATGGCAAGCATTCGTTAACCATAAAGCACCACAACTAGCGAGCGGCCCATCGCCGCGTTCAGCCGACCGCCGGGACCGTATGAAGAACGGGTCCGTTTGGCGCCACCGCGCTGATTCCTTTTGGAAGGCTGACACAGCGTGACCTTGCTGACTGCGCGGGCCAACGGCCCGACCGATGTTTCCCCGGCCGGTCAATCGACGATCTCCGCTCCGTGGAACGCCACTCCCTTGGTGCCGACCTTGAGCGGCCCGATCGATCCATCCCTACTCCGCGACGAGTTGCTGTCCGACATTCCGCAGGCGACCGCCGCGGCGCATCCGGACCGCACGGCCATCGTCTATGAAGGCCGGCGCGTCAGCTATGCCGAGTTGGACGCGCGCGCCAACCGGGTTGCCCGCGGCCTGCGGGCGCGGGGGATCGGCCCCGGCTGCTTCGTCGGGCTGTGGATGGCGCGGTCGCTTGATCTGCATGTCGCGCTGCTGGGCATCCTGAAGGCCGGCGCGGCCTATCTGCCCTTCGACGCCGACGCGCCGGCCGAGCGCGTGGCGATCAGCCTGGCCGACTGCGCCGCCCCGGCAATCCTGATCGATCTGGTGACCGGAACGAAGGCGGCGACCCTGGCCGAGGCCGGTGCGGACGTCCAGGTCCTGCGCATCGGCGATGTGCTGAGCGACGATGAGCAGCCGTTCGACCTGCGCGCCGACGGGGTGACGCCGGACAGCCCGGCCTATGCGATCTATACCTCGGGCTCGACCGGCAAGCCCAAGGGCATCGTCATCAGCCACCGCAACATCTGCCACTATCTGCGAGCCGCCAACAGCGTCTACGGCATCACCGCCGACGACGTGGCCTTCCAGGGCGCGTCGGTGGCGTTCGACCTGTCACTGGAGGAGATCTTCGTCCCCTATCTGGCCGGCGCGACCCTGTGGGTTGCCAGCCGGCAGGTGCTGGACGAGGTGGACCGGCTGGCCGACGTGCTGAACGAGGCCGGCGTCACTGTTCTGGACACCGTGCCCACCCTGCTGGCGATGCTGCCGAAGGACGTGCCGTCGCTGCGCATCGTCATCCTGGGCGGCGAGGCCTGCCCGCCGGCGGTCGCATCGCGCTGGTGCCGGCCGGGCCGGCGCCTGTTCAACAGCTATGGACCCACCGAGGCGACCGTCGTCGCCACCGTGGCCGAAGTGCTGCCCGACACCCCCGTCACCATCGGCCGCCCGATCCCCAACTACACCTGCTATGTGGTGGATGAGGCGCTGCAGCCGGTGGCCGCAGGCACCCAGGGCGAGCTGCTGATCGGCGGCCCCGGCGTGGCCCAGGGCTATCTCGGCCGGCCGGAGCTGACGGCGGAGAAGTTCATCGCCAACCCGTACCGCTCCGGTGCCCACGATCCACTGCTCTACCGGTCCGGTGACGCGGTCAGCGTCGATGCCGACGGCAACCTGCGTTTCCATGGCCGCATCGACGATCAGGTGAAGATCCGCGGCTTCCGGCTGGAACTGGGAGAGATCGAGGCGAAGCTGACCGACCTGCCCGGCGTCGCCCAGGCAACGGTCGTGCTGCGCAACGACAATGGGCTGGACCGTCTGGTCGCCTTCCTGGTCGCGCAGCCGGGTGCGTCTCTGCAAAAGACCGCACTCCGCGACGCTCTGCGTGCGCAGCTGCCGGCCTACATGGTGCCCGCGCATTATGAACAGGTGGTGGAGCTGCCGCGCCTGACCTCCGGCAAGGCCGACCGCAAGACCCTGCAGGCGATGGCCCTGACCGAGGATGCTGGATCGGGCGAGCAGGAGGAACCGCGCAGCCCGACCGAGGCCGCGTTGCTGGAGGCCGCCCGCCGCGTCTTCCCCGGGCAGTCGATCCCGCTGGAGGCCGACTTCTTCCTCGATCTGGGCGGCCATTCACTGCTGGCCGCGCGCTTCGTCTCCGCCGTGCGCGAAACCGCCGGGCTGGCCAGCCTGACCCTGCAGGACGTCTATGGCGCCCGCACGCTCCGCGCCATGGCCGAACGGCTGGACGCCAAGGCGCCCGCCGGCCGAGGCGCCGCGCCGGCCGACCTGTCCTTCGATCCGCCGCCGCTCGGCCGCCGCCTGCTGTGCGGTCTGGCCCAGGCCGCGGCTTTGCCGGTCATCCTGGCGCTGATGACGGTGCAGTGGCTGGGCGTGTTCGTCAGCTACATGCTGCTGTCCGGCGAGGATGCCGGGCTGCTGGGCGAGATCACCACGCTGTTCGGCGTGTATGTCGTCATCAACATCGCCACCGTCGCCATCGCCATCGCGGCGAAGTGGCTGATCATCGGCCGGACCAAGCCGGGTCGCTATCCGCTGTGGGGCGTCTATTATTACCGCTGGTGGCTGGCCCAGCGTTTCATCGCGCTGGTCCACCTGAAATGGTTCCAGGGATCGCCGGTGATGCGGCTGTTCCTGCGCGCCCTCGGCGCCAAGGTCGGCGCCGACGCGATGATCGGCGAGTTCGAATCCGGCGCCATCGATCTGGTCAGCATCGGCCGCGGCGCCTCGACCGGCGGCAAGGTGAAGCTGGCCAATGCCGAGGTGATCGGCAACGAGCTGGTGATCGGCACCATCGAAATCGGTGAGGATGCCTATATCGGCACATCCTGCGTCATCGGCCATGATGCGGTGGTCGGCAAGGGCACCGAGATGGCCGACCTGACCGCCCTGGCCGCCGGCACCCGCACCGGCGACTACGAGTCCTGGGACGGCTCGCCCGCCCGCAAGGTCGGCACCGTCGACAGCGCCGCCCTGCCGCAGGAGCCGCGCGCCGGCATCGTCAAGCGCGCCACCCAGGGGCTGATCTATCTGGTCGCCCTGGTCGGCCTGCCGCCGGTGGCGCTGATCCCGATCTTCCCGGCCTTCTACCTGTTCGACAGGCTCGACGCCTGGATGGGCGGTGTGTTCAAGGTCAACTACCTCTACTATGTTCCCGCCATCGCGTGGCCGACCGCCATGTTCCTGGTGGCCTTCACCGTCCTGCTGATCGCCGCGATGCGCTGGATCGTGCTGCCGAAGGTGGAAGCCGGCTCCTACTCGGTCCACAGCTGGTTCTATGTCCGCAAATGGGTCGTGGCGCTGGCGACCGAGGTGATGCTGGAAACCCTCAGCTCGCTCTACGCCACCGTCTACATGCGGGCCTGGTACCGCCTGATGGGCGCCAAGATCGGCCGCGACGCGGAGATCTCGACCAACCTCGCCGGCCGCTACGATCTGGTGGAGATCGGCGAGAAGTGCTTCATCGCCGACGAGGTGGTGCTGGGCGACGAGGACATCCGCCGCGGCTGGATGCATCTGCAGCCGGTGAAGACCGAGGCCCGCGTGTTCGTCGGCAACGACGCCGTGGTCCCGCCGGGCGCCTGCATCCCCACCGGCACGCTGATCGGCATCAAGTCCAAGCCGCCGGCGAATGCCGAGATGCAGGCCAACGACACCTGGTTCGGCAGCCCGCCGATCAAGCTGCCGGTGCGCCAGAAGTTCGACAACGTGTCGGCCAACTGGACGTTCGAGCCGTCGCGCACCCGCCGTCTCGGCCGCGCCGTGTTCGAGGCGTTCAGCCTGTCGATGCCGTCGATGCTGTTCATCACCTTCGGCACCTTCGCGGTGGAGTTCTTCGCCAAGGCCATTCTCGACCAGCGCTGGGGCGCCTTCGCCTGGCAGTTCCTGGCGGTCAGCGTCGCCATCCCCACGGCGATGGTGCTGATCGTGGCGCTGGTGAAATGGCTGCTGATGGGCCGCTATGCCCCCACCATGAAGCCGATGTGGTCATGGTGGGCCATGCGGACGGAGGCGGTGGCCGTGCTGTATTGGGGTCTGGCCGGCAAGGTGCTGCTCGACCACCTGCGCGGCACGCCGATGCTGCCCTGGGTGCTGCGCCTGTTCGGCACCAAGTTCGGCAAGGGCGTCTACATGGACACCACCGACATCACCGAGTTCGATTGCGTGTCCGTCGGCGACTATTGCGCCATCAACGCGCTGTCGGCGCTGCAGACCCACCTGTACGAGGACCGCGTGATGAAGGTTGGCCGGGTTTCGGTCGGGACCGGCGTCACCATCGGGGCCGGCGCGACGGTGCTGTACGACACCCATGTCGGCGATTTCGCCCGCCTGGGTCCGCTGACCCTGGTGATGAAGGGCGAGGAGATCCCAGCCCACGGCGACTGGGTCGGCGCCCCGGCCGAACCGGCTGTTCATGCACCGGCTGCGGTCGATGGACAGGTGAAGGCGGCGGCGTAAGCAGCCGGCCCCAGCGGCGAAAAGACGAGGCTGGTCATACCATTGCGGTGGGCCGGCCTTTTCTTTTGCCCCGACTTTGGTCGACGACAAACCGTCGCGCCGTCTTGCGTCCCGCCGATGGTTGTCTCCGCCCCGCAGCGGTGTATAAGGGGGGCCGAGCGCGGCCTGCCCCCTTCGCGCGCCCGGCCGGGCGCGTACCGCGGAGGCGAGCGGACGCCATTGGATCGCCACGAAGGAACGCCCCAATGCCCGACGACATCGCCTCAGCCCGCGGCCTGTTTCCGCTCGCCAAGGACGACACGACCTACCGCAAGCTGACCTCGGATCACGTCTCGGTCGTCGAATTCGACGGCGAGCAGATCCTGAAGGTCGAGCCGGAAGGTCTGCGCCTGCTGGCCGAGGCTGCCTTCTCCGACATCAACCATCTGCTGCGTCCGGGCCATCTGGCCCAGCTCGCCAAGATCCTGGACGATCCGGAGGCGTCGGCCAACGACCGCTTCGTGGCGCTCGACCTGCTGAAGAACGCCAACATCGCCGCCGCCGGCACCCTGCCGATGTGCCAGGACACCGGCACCGCCATCATCATGGGCAAGAAGGGCCGCCGCGTCTGGACCAAGGGCGGCGACGAGACCGCCCTGTCGGAAGGGGCCCGCGACGCCTACCTGAAGCGCAACCTGCGCTACAGCCAGCTGGCGCCGATCTCCATGTATGAGGAGAAGAACACCCGGAACAACCTGCCAGCCCAGGTCGACATCTATTCCGAGGGCGAGGACTATTACAAGTTCCTGTTCATGGCCAAGGGCGGCGGATCGGCCAACAAGACCTTCCTGCATCAGGCCACGCCGTCGGTGCTGGCGCCCGACCGGCTGCTGAAGTTCCTGGAAGACAAGATCCGCTATCTCGGCACCTCGGCCTGCCCGCCCTACCATCTCGCCATCGTCATCGGCGGCCTGTCGGCGGAGCAGAACCTGAAGACGGTGAAGCTGGCCTCCGCCCGCTACCTCGACAACCTGCCCACCGAAGGCGGCGAGGACGCGCACGCCTTCCGCGATCTGGCGATGGAGGCCGAGGTCCACAAGCTGACCCAGAACATGGGCATCGGCGCCCAGTTCGGCGGCAAGTATTTCTGCCACGACGTCCGCGTCATCCGCCTGCCGCGCCATGGCGCCTCCATGCCGATCGGCATCGGCGTGTCCTGCTCGGCCGACCGTCAGGCGGTGGGCAAGATCACCAAGGACGGCATCTTCCTGGAGCAGTTGGAGACCGATCCGGCCCAGTATCTGCCGGAGATCGGTGACGAGCATCTGTCGGGCGAGGTCGTGAAGATCGACCTGAACCAGCCGATGGAACAGATCCGCGCCACGCTGAGCCAGTACCCGATCCGCACCCGCCTGTCGCTGACCGGCCCGCTGATCGTCGCCCGCGATCTGGCCCACGCCAAGCTGCGCGCCCGCCTGGACGCCGGCGAGCCGCTGCCGGACTATTTCAAGAACCACCCGATCTACTATGCCGGCCCGGCCAAGACGCCGGAAGGCTACGCCTCCGGCTCCTTCGGGCCGACCACGGCGGGCCGCATGGACAGCTTCGTCGACCAGTTCCAGGCGGCGGGCGGCTCCATGGTCATGCTGGCCAAGGGCAACCGCAGCCCCGAGGTCACGGCAGCCTGCAAGCAGCATGGCGGCTTCTATCTCGGCTCCATCGGCGGCGCCGCCGCCCGTTTGGCCCAGGACTGCATCAAGAAGGTGGAATGCGTCGAGTATCCCGAACTCGGCATGGAAGCCATCTGGCGCATCGAGGTGGAGGACTTCCCGGCTTTCATCATCGTCGACGACAAGGGCAACGACTTCTTCAAGGAGTTGAAGCTCGCCTGATCCGGGCTGACTGCAAATGAAGGGGGCGCGGTGCCTTGCGAGGTTCCGCGCCCTTTTTCCTGCCTGCTTGCGGGACGGCACCGGGGGCGCCTATCTTCAATGCATCGGGATCGGGGAGGGCTTTGCAATGGACGGTGTCTATGACCGGCGCGCACCGAAGCGGGACGTCACCTTGTCGCTGGACGAGGACATCCTGCAACGCGCACAGTCCCTCCCCGGCGACCTGTCGGAGCGGGTCGAAAAACTGCTGGCCGACGAGGTGGCGAAGGCTGATCGCGAACGTCGCCTGGACGCGACGATTGCGGCGCTGAACGACTTCGACGCCAAATATGGTTCGTTTGCCGACGGACATCTCGATCACCTGTGATGGCTCAATTCGATGTACATCGGAATCGAACGGCGGCGCGCTCGGGCATTCCGTATTTGGTGATTGTGCAATCACAACGATTCGACGCATCTGCACGCCGGGTGATCGCACCGCTGCTGCTTGCCGACAAGCTTCAGAGCACGGAACCGTCCTTGACCCCGAAATTCGTGATTGAAGGCCATGACGTCGTTCTGAATCCTCTTCAGCTCGCCTCTGTTCCGACGGACCAACTCGGCGACAAGGTCTGCTCCCTCGCCAACGACAGCGACCGCATCATCGCCGCCATCGACTTCCTGATTTCCCGCGCCTGGGGATGAGTAGCCCGTGACACCCGCCCAAATCCAAGACCGCATCCTGTACCGCGACGGGCTGATGCTGATCCTCGACAAGCCTGCCGGGCTGCCGGTCCATGCCGGTCCCGCCGGCGGGCCGAACCTGGAGCGGCATTTCGACGCCCTGCGCTTCGGCTTTCCCAAGCTGCCGTCCCTCGCCCACCGGTTGGACCGCGACACGTCGGGCTGCCTGATCCTCGGACGCCATGCCAAGGCGCTGCGCAAGATCGGCATCCTGTTCCAGAACGGCAAGGTCGATAAGACCTATTGGGCGGTGGTCGCCGGCACGCCGCCGCAGGAATCCGGACGGATTGAGCTGCCGCTCGCCAAGGTCTCCAACAAGACCGGCGGCTGGCGCATCGTCGGGTCGCCTGACGGGCAGACGGCGGTCACCGACTATGTCGTGCGTGGGCAGTCTGACGGATTGACGTGGCTGGAACTGACGCCGCACACCGGCCGCACCCACCAGATCCGCGTCCATTGCGCCTCCATCGGCTGCCCGCTAGTCGGCGACCCGCAATATGGCGGGCCGGACGGCAAGCCGCTGCACCTGCATTCCCGCGCCATCTCGCTGCCGCTCTACCCGAAGCGCGATCCGGTCGGTGCCGTGGCTCCGGTCCCGCCGCACATGCGGGCGGCGCTGGAGGCTTGCGGCTTTACCGAGGCTTCATAGCTTCACCGCTACCCTCCGTCCTTGCTGCAATGCGGCAGGCTGCCCCATGATCGTCGATGGAGATGGGGCGATCACGGCCGGGGGACGAGCGCATGATACCGATCGGCACGACGGCAACCCAGCAATTGGCGACCCGCTGGATGACCTTGCGTTATGCCCTGGCGCTGACGCTGATCGCGCTGGGCACGCTTGCGGGATTCGTCATGACCGAGCGGGTCATCGGTCAGCACGAACGCATGCTGGAGGTCGTCAATGTTTCCGGCCGGCAGCGCATGCTGTCGCAGCGGACGGCCCTGCTGGTGGAACAGTTGAAGACCGCGACCGATCCCGCGACGCGCGTCGAACTCGCCCGGCTGCTGGACGACGCCACGGACATGTTCGAAGCTGCCCACCGGCGGCTGAGCGGCCGGGCCGGGCCGGAGGAAGGCCCGCCGCTTGGGCCGCCGCCGCAGGATTTGTTTTACGGCGGACCCGACCCGCTGGACCCGGTGGTGACCGAACATATTGCCGCCCTGCGCCGCGTCATCGCCGCCGCATCCGCCGGTCAGCCGCCGGATCCAGCGGAGGCGGACCGCATCACCGCCCAGGCGCTCGGCCCGCTGCTGGACCGGCTGGAAGAGGTGGTGGCGCTCTATCAGGAGGAGGGAGAGGCCGGCTTCCAGACCCTGCATCGGCTGGGGCTGACGGCGCTGCTGATCACCCTGTTGATCCTGGCGGTGGAAGCGCTGGCGATCTTCCGGCCGATGACCCGGCAGGTGCGTCGGCAGTTCACCGAAATCCTGCGCATGGCGGAAACCATCGAGCGCGCCAACGCCACGCTGGAACAGCAGGTGCGCGAACGGACGGCGGAACTGCACGCCGCCAAGACCACCGCCGAGCAGGCCCACCGTGCCAAGTCCCGCTTCCTCGCCCATGCCAGCCACGATCTGCAGCAGCCCCTTCAGGCCATCGGCATGTTCACCGGCATTCTGGAGCGCCAGCCGCAGAGCGGCAAGACGGCAGCCCTGCTGACCGACCTGAAGGCGGCGCAGCGGTCGATGCGCGACCTGCTGAACGCCATCCTGGACATCTCCAAACTGGAATCGGGGGTGGTGACGCCGAAGCCGGCCGACCTGCCGCTTTGCCCCCTGCTCGACCAATTGAAAGCGGAGTTCGCCGGGCAGGCGGAGGCGAAGGGGCTGCGGCTGCGCGCCATCCCGACCAATGCGGTGGTGCGCAGCGACCCGGCCCTGCTGGAGCGCATCCTCCGCAACCTGATCGCCAACGCCATCCGCTATACCGAGACGGGCGGCGTTCTGGTCGGCTGCCGCACCCGCGGCGACACGCTGTGGATCGAGGTCTACGACACCGGCCGCGGCATCGCCGAACCCGACCGCCGGCGCATCTTCGAGGAGTTCGTCCAACTCGACCGCCCCGACCGTGACCGCAGCGAGGGCATCGGGCTGGGCCTTGCCATCGTCGAGCGGCTGGCAAGGCTGTTGGGCCATCCGGTGACGGTGCGTTCGGCGGAGGGACGCGGGACCGTGTTCGCGGTGGGAGTGCCGCTGGCGGGGTGATATTGTCCCGTCATAAGCAACGATCTGATGCGAACTGGTCGGATTGTTCCGCAAGCCATTGAGTGCCAAATTCCCCTCCAGACAACGGCACACACCCCAACGGTACGGAGGGTTCCATCATGATCACCATTCGCCATCGCGACGAGCGTGGGGTCGCCAACATGGGTTGGCTGAACAGCAACCACAGCTTCTCGTTCGGCCATTACTTCGATCCCGGTCACATGGGCTTCCGTGCCCTGCGGGTCATCAACGAGGACCGGGTGATCCCCGGTGCCGGCTTCCCCACCCATGGGCATGCCAATATGGAGATCGTCTCCTACGTGCTGAACGGCGCGCTGGAGCACAAGGACTCCATCGGCACCGGGTCGGTGATCCGTCCGGGCGAGGTCCAGGTGATGAGTGCCGGCCGCGGCATCCGCCACAGCGAGTACAACGCGTCGGACACCGAGCCGGTGCATTTCCTCCAGATCTGGATCCTGCCGGAGGCCAACAACCTCGCCCCCGGCTACCAGCAGGCGGATTTCCCGGTCGAGCAGAAGCGCGGCACGCTGAAGCTGGTCGGATCGCGTGACGGACGGGACGGCAGCGTCACCATCCACCAGGATGTCGACCTGTACGCCGCGCTGCTGGACGGCGAGGAAAGCGCCACCCTGCCGCTCCGTCCCGGCCGCCACGCCTGGGTCCAGGTCGCCCGCGGCCGGGTCCATCTGAACGGCACGCTGCTGAAGGCCGGCGACGGCGCCGCGCTGACGGACGAGGAGGCGGTGACGCTGGACCGGGCGGACGAGGCGGAAGTGCTGGTCTTCGACCTCGCCTAGGGTCACGTCACAGCACCTGTTTGGGCACCGACAACAGCTCCTTCCTGATGCGGTTCATGCTGGGGCGGTTGTCGGGGCCGAAGGCGATGGGGCGGCACAGATGCATGGCGGTCAGCCCGACCCGCGCGGTCAGCAGGCCGTTGATCACCCCCTGCCCCATCCGGGTGGAGATGGCGGCGGCCAGCGAGCCGCCCAGCGCCTCCACCGCCACATGGTGGGCGCTTTCGGTCACGCCGGCGACGGCGATGTTGGCGAGCATCCGGCGCAGCAGCCGGAGCGAACCGACATAGCCGGGCCGGGCGCCATAGAGGCTGGCGATCTCCCGCACCAGCTTCAGGTTGCGCCAGAGAACCACCGCGAAATCCAGCAGCGCCGCCGGGCTCAGCGCCGTGGCGATGGCGGTGTCGCGGGACGCGCGCAGAACCCGCTGATAGGCGGCGCGGTCGAGCGGGCTCAGCACCTCGCGGTCGAGCAGCCGCACCACCTCGTGCTCGTCATGGGCGTCGGTGACATGGTCGCGCACGCGGGCCAGCGCCGGCGCCAGTTCCCGCCGGTCGGCATAGAGCGCCACCAGCGATCCGGCGAAGCGGTCGGCCCGGCCGCCGGGAGCGTCGACCTCCAGCCGGCCGGCCTCCGCCCGCAATTCCTCGATCCGGCGCAGGCGGCGGAGCGACAGCAGCTCGGTCACCAGCATGGCGATTGCCGCGATGCCGGCGGTGGCGGCCAGCAGGGCGACCAGGACGCCGAGGGCCAGGCTCGTGGCGAAGGCGCGGGCCAACAGGTCGGCGGTGTCGAAGCCCAGCGCGACCATAACCAGCGCGGCCAGCGCCCCGAACAGCCAGCGCCCGAGTTTGCGGGTCGTCCGCACCGGCGTGGCGGGCGCCGGCAGCAGGTCGGCCGGGTCGCCGGTTCCGGTCAGCAGGGCGGCTTCCTCCTCCGCCGGGACGGGCGCCGCGCGGTCGAGGTCCAGTTCCATCGGCGGAACCCAGCCGTTTGAGGCTTTGCGGGTATCGCGCTCCGTCACGTCAGATAGTCCCCGAGAAGGAATTGCAGGGCCTGGTCGACGCGGATGTGCGGCAGGCCGCGCGGGTCGCGGCCGAGGTCGTCGGGCGGGCGGAAGGGCAGGAAATTGTAGGGGCGGTCGCGGCCGGGCGGGAAGGCCTCCGCATCCTCCGGGATCTCGCCGGGAAACAGCACGGTCGGGCGGTCGCGACCGACGGGGATGCCGCGGACGCAGCGCAGTTGCCGGCCCTCATGCTCCGTCACCACGCTTTCGGTGCATTTCAACGCGGCGATGGCCATGGTCTCGACCTGGGCGCCTTCGAAGCGGATGGCGTTGCGGGCGTCACCGACCAGCCGGTCGAGCAGCGCGCGCAGTTGGGCGTGCTGGTGGGCGGCGATGTGGTCGGCCTTGGTCGCGGCGAACAGCACGCGGTCGATCTTGCTGCCGAACAGCCAGTCGAACCAGCCCGACGCGCCATGGCGGAACGGCTCCAGGCTCAACTCCAGCGCGCGCTTCATGTCGGCCATCCCGGCGGGGCCGGCATTCAGCGCGCCCAGCACGTCGATCAGCACGATCTGGCGGTCGAGCCGGGAAAAATGCTCGGCGAAGAAGCGGCGGACGACGTTGGTCTTGTAGGCCTCGTACCGCTCCTCCATCAGCGCCCACAGGCTGCCCCTGCCCTTTGATCCATTGGGCTGTGCCCCATGCAGCGGACAGAAAGTCAGCAGCGGCGCATCCTTCATGTCGCCGGGTTCGACGAAGCGGCCGGGCTGGATCAGGCTGAGCAGCGTGTCGGCGCGGCGGCAGGCGTGGAGATAGTCGGTGTAGAGCGCCGCCCCACGCCGCGCCGCTTCCTCCTCGGCCGAACCGGCCGGGTCGATGGTGGCGAGCCAGCCGCGCCAGGAGGCCGACAGCTCGTCGCGCGGCGGGCGGGCGGCAAGCTCCAGGGTCTGGGCACTCCATTCCGCGAAGCTCTGGCGCAGCAGCGGCAGGTCGAGCAGCCATTCGCCGGGGTAATCGACCAGATCGAGGTTCAGCGTCGCCACCGGCTGCACCGAGCGCTTCAACGCCGAATCCGGGCGGTAGCGCAGGGACACGCGCATCTGGCCGATGCCGCGCGTCGGCTCCGGCCAATGGGGATCGGGGCCGGTGAGCGCGGCGAGATGGCCTTCGAAATCGAAGCGCGGCACGTCGGGATCGGGCTGCGGCCGCAGCCGCGCCGCCTGGAAGCGGCCCGACGACATGACATCGAGGAAGGGCAGCCGCCCGGCCTTCAGCAGATTGTCGACGAGGGCGGTGACGAACACGGTCTTGCCGGCCCGCCGCAGTCCGGTGACGCCGACGCGCACCGTCGATTCCAGAAGAAGCCGGCTGCCGGCGTCGTACAGGCTGTTCAGGTCGGGAATGCGCACGGGCGGACGTTCACCTCTGGCCGATGACCGGCCCTATATGGGGTTGAGTCCGCAGGATGCGAGGGGGCCGGATGCGACGTTTGAAACAGCATGAAACAGTTTTCGGGGGTGTGTTCACTGTTCCATCCAGGCGGCATCGGCGGGAACCTCCGCGGGTGGGGACCGGGGGTCATTCGTATCACGGATGCGGGGGAGCGGGTAATGGTGGGATGGAAAAGTCAGGGCGGTCAATGCCGCCGCTCATGCCGGGGAAAGGTCGGTGCAGGGAAAATCATCGCCCTTGAACAGCAAAACCTCGCCAGTGTCGGCAGCCAGGGCGTAGGCGAAGCAGTCACCGTAATTGAGCCCTGCCGGGTGTCCGGTCCCTTTGCCGTAGCGGCGGAACGCGTCGAGTGCAAGCCGGGCTTGGCGCTCGCTGACCGGCTCGATGCGGATGTCGAACTCCCGCAACAGATCCTCAAGCGCCTCGCGGTGGGCACCGGTCGGATCACGGTTGGCGATCAGCCCAGCCTCGACGAAGTTTGCGGCCGACAGGCGGCACACCGTGGCGGTGGCGAGCTTGGTGAGGAAGGCGGCGGCTTCCGGCTCGGCCTTCAGGATGGCCACAAGGGCCGAGGTGTCGACGACCATGACTCAGCGCGGCAGGCCGTGTTCGTCGTACAAGGCGGCGTCCGGGTTTCCGTCGTCATCCAGCGGCGGCAGCGCCTTCACCCGCGCCAACATGCGGTTCACCTTGGCCTGCTGGTCGGGAGTAAGGCCGGAGGTTGCCGGTCGCTCGGCACGGGCCAAGGCATCGCGCACGGCAGTGCGGACGACCTCGTCGATACTCTGCCCCCGAATGGCTGCAAGCCGGCGGGCCAGGACTTCCGTTTCAGCACTCACCGGGATGGGCATCGGCGTCTCCTGCTTTCGATCGGGCACGGGACAATTGTGGCGCCCACGGAACCTTGCGGCAAGGCCGTGCTGCCGGATGCGGCTGAAAGACCGGCACCCGAACGGCGGTCACCCCCCGATGTAGTGCGGCATCAGCTTTGCCTGATCGCCGATCCAGACGCTGCAGCGGCTGTCCTGGTTGCGGAAGAAATAGGCCTTGCCGGGCTGGCGGCGGTTCTGGGGGTCGATCAGGTTGGCGCCGCCGGAAAAGGCGACGCCATAGCGGTAATCCGGGGTCGATGCCCAATAGAGGCCGTCGATCTGCTGCAGGAAGGCGCCGCGCTGGCACAGGTGCGACAGGGTGCGGTCAAACGTCGCAAGCCCCTTCAGGCCGTCGGGCAGCTTGTAGACCGCGCGGCTTTCGGTACGACGCAGGCGCGGCTCGTGGCCGGGCGGGGGCGGTTCGTAGGCGCGGAAGGGCGGGCGCAGATGGCCGGGGTCGGTGCGGTCGGTGCGCAGAACCTCCTGTGCGCCGGCGGCGGCCGGCAGCAGCGAAAGGGACAGCAGCAGGAGCATGAGGCGGCGGGTCATCGCACCGACGGGTTGTTGGCGACGAAGGCGAAATAGGGCAGCCGCCGCACCGCGTCGGCCACCATCAGATAGGCGACCGCGAAGGCCAGCAGCGAGCTGAGGAAATAGCCGTATCCATACCACGGGAAGCCCATCCGGCTGAACAGCAGGGTGAAGCCGGCGTTGGCCGCCATATAGACCAGCTGCACCGTCAGGTTCCGCGCCCGCAGGTCGAAATAGGCGAGGATCACCGTGCAGAACAGGAACATCACCTGGAAGAAGGCACCCAGCACGCCGAAGCGGAACATGCCGATCTGCTGGTACTGCAGGCCGATGGCGCCGACGATGGCCGGGGCCAGGAAGATGCAGACGGCGCAGACCGCCCCTTGCAGGATGACGAGGTTGCGGCTGCTGTCGAGCAGGGCGGCGATGATGGCGCGGTGGTTGCGGGCGATCTGGTCGAAGGTCGCGTGCTTCTGGATGTCGCGGTAGAAGGCCTGGTAATGCTCGAAGAAGCGGGTCTCGATGTTCACCGTGAACAGGGTCAGCGCCGGCAGCGTCGTCAGATAGGCGATGAACATGGCGCCGTCATAGGCGCTGTAGATCGCCATGGCGCCGGAGACCAGCTCGCGCTCCGGCGCGAACCACATGATCCACTTGTCGGTCCAGACCGCGGCGTTGGCGAAAAAGCCGATCAGCGCCAAGTCGGCGTATTTGCGGAAATAGGTAAGGAAGTCGAACAGCCGACCGACCGGATAGGGATATTCGGCCAGCACCCGCGCGATCAGCCCGAACTGGATCACCGCCAGCCCGGCGGAGAACCCCCAGATCATCCCGGCGGCGCCGAAGCGGTCGCCCAACAGCACCGCCCCGGCCATGCCGGCGGTCATGCCGACGCCGAAGGCGACGGTGACGGCCAGATAGTCCTTCAGCGCCGACAGGAAGATCGACACCACCCAGATGCCGCAGACCAGGAAGAAGTTCGCCAGCCCGCCCAGCATGATCGGCAGCGGCAGGCCGCTGAACAGCGGGTAGAAGGGCCCGGCGGTCAGGCCGGCGATGGCATAGGCCAGCCCCAGCGTCGCCAGCAGCATGCCGGGCGCCGCCTCCACCTCCTTGGCATAGATGGCGTCGGCGAGATAGCGGGTGGCGACCAGCACCAGCGGCCCGGTGAACACCACCGAGAAGCAGAAATTGTAGATCACCACCACGCGGAACAGCGTCAACTGCTCCGGCCCCACCAGATCGCGGCCGAACAGCGTGATGCCGGCCAGCGCCAGGATGGTGAACATCCAAGGGCCGGAGGTGATGAAGGCGGAATGGGCATAGCCCTGCAGCACGCCCAGCAGGTCGTCGCGCCGGGCCAGCCGGCGGAGCGCGAAGCCGATGCCGGCCATCTCAGGCGGCTCCCTTCAGGTCGAAATCGGCGCGATCCAGGATCGGCCGGGTCGGCATGGCGATATGCTCGTCATAGATGGCGCGATAGACGCGGTCGATGGCGATCTTGTCGTAGGATTGGGCGACGCGCCGGGCGATGGCCTGCGCGCAACGCTCCCGCCAGGGGCGGTCGAGCAGCAGGGCGCGCAGCTCCCGCGCGGTGTCGAGCGGGCTGGCGAGCGGCGTCACCGCCCCGCCCGGCCCCAGCGGCGGCACCTCGTCCGGCCGGCCCATCAGCAGTTCCGAACAGGACCCGACATCGGTCGCCACCGTCGGCACGCCGGACGCCCCGGCTTCCAGGATCACCAGCGGCTGTGCCTCGCTGACGCTGGTCAGCGCAATGGCGTCGATCCTGCCCAGCCAGTCGGTCAGCTTGACCCGGCCGGCGAAGATCACCGTCTGCTCCAGCCCCAGATGCTTCACGATGGTGCGGCATTCCTCGACATAGCCGGGATCCTCCTCCAGCGGGCCGAGGATCATCGCCTTCAGGTCGGGGATGTCCTCGCGCAGGATGCCGGCGGCGCGGATGTAGGTCTTCACGTCCTTGATCGGCACGACGCGGCCGATCAGGGCGATGGTGGGCGGACGCGGCGCGGGATCGCGCCGGACCTGGGAATAGCCGGCATAGTCGATGCCGTTGGGCACGATCATCAGCTTGGCCGGGTCGGCGCCCTGGCGGCGCTGGAACTCCTGGTTTCCGCCGTACAAGGTGATGATGCGGTCGCAGGCGTCGTAACAGGCCTTGGAGTAGCTGGCGAAGGTGTCCAACCACAGATCGCGCAGGTCGCGCTTCTTACGGTCGAGCGCGAGCGAGGTATCGGCCCCCTCGAACAGCCATTCGGCCATCAGGATCTCGATGCGCCGTTCATTGGTGTAGATGCCGTGTTCGGTCAGCAGGGCCGGCCGTCCGGTCTCCAGCCGCGCCCGCGCGGCGAACAGCCCGGCATAGCCGGTGGAGATGGCATGGTAGACCGAGGCCTGCGGCATCGGCACCAGCAGGGTGGCGAACAGCCCGCTCATCAGCGCGCGGCTGCCCCAGAAATATTCGAGGAAGGAGGCGTCCGGCAGGGCGGCCCTGCACATGCGGACCACCATCTGGAAGGCGTCCTCGGAATTCAGCAGCGCCCGCTTGCCGATCCGGCCGCGCCGGGGGGCCAGCAGGCGCAGAACCTCGGCGACCTCGGCCAGCCCTCCACCCTGCTGCAGGCGGGCGAGCGGTTTTTCCAGGGCCGCCACCAGCCGTCCGGTGCCGGGCTGCCAGCGCCAGCCGACGGGCGGGTCCTGCAGATAGACGTGGGTCAGGCCGGTGACGTTGGCCGGCAGATCGTAGGCGAGCTTGCGGGCGCCGCGGTCGGCGACCAGCGCCACGATGTGGAAGGTCAGGTCGGAGTGGGAGCGGATCAGGTCGTGCGTCCAGGTCGACACGCCGCCGGCGACATAGGGATAGGATCCCTCCATCAGCAGGCAGACGTCGGCCTTGGGGGCGCGGGGCGCTTCTGGCGGCAGCGGCTGGGACGGGGGGCGGCTCATGCGGCCAGTTCCTTGGCGGCGGTCTCGGCGACGGCGGTTTCGTCGTCGCGCCACAGGGCGAAGACGTCGCGCAGCGCATCGGGCAACGCCGCCCCGTCGCCCAGCAGGTCGGGCCGGCGCAGGGGCAGCGCCCGCAGGTCGGTGAAGCGGCCGAGCCGGAACAGGCTTTCGGCATACCAGAACAGGATTCGGCTGTCGGCGGTGCGGTCGATCAGCGGTTCCAGCCGCGCCGCCGCCTCCGCCGCCAGTCCGCAGCGCAGCAGCAGCCGGCCGAGGTCGAGGCGGATGGCGTCGTCGTCGGGTGCCAGTTCCAGGCTGCGGCGGTAACCGTCCAGCGCCTTCTCGCGGATCTCCGCCTCGCGGTTGGAATCGAGCAGGCCGCAGAAGGCGTAGTCGTCGAGGTGGCGGGACAGGGCGGCCAGGGCGCCGGCATCGTCAGGATTGGCGCGGGCGGCATGGTCGAGCGAAAGCCAGCGCTCGTTGAACTCATGCTCCACCCGCGCGGTGGCGGTGGCGGCCTGGACGCGGACGGACGGGTCGGCATCGGCGAGGCCGGCCTTCAGCGCGGGCGTGAAGGCGGGACGGAAATGGCGGGCGACCAGCGCGATCACCGCCTGCTTCTGCTGCGGCGTGCCCATCCACATCATGTCGGTGAAGGATTCGCCGGCCACCAGATGGGCGTTCTCGCGGCCCGACACGATCAGCTCGTACAACTCCTGCGCCGGGCCGGTCTCGCTTTCGGGGAAAAGGGAGAGATACCAGTCCTGGAAGCCGGTGGCATAGCGGCTGAACAGCGCCAGCAGCGCGGCGGTCACCAGCGTGCAGGCGGCGCCCAGCGGACCCAGCGGCACCATGGTCACCAGCAGCAGCCCGGCCAGCCGCAGGTCGCGGCCCCGTCGCGCCCGGCTGCGCAGCCACAGCCCGACCAGCCCGCAGACCAGCAGATGCAGCGCCGCGGCCGACGGTCCGGCGAAAGGTACGCCGGACAGGCCGACCGCCAGCACCCCGGCGTCGAGCAGGCCGGCGCCGAGCGTCACCGCCACCAGTTCGCCGGTGCCGGCGGCCGGGCGGTCGCCCGCCAGCGTGCCGGCGGACCCGGGAAAATCGGGAGCGGAGTCGGTCATCCCGCCCCCTCCGTCACGGCTTTGTCGCCTGCCGGCTCCGGCTCGGGCGGTTCGACCCGGCGGGTGACGAAGCCGATGGGGATGTTGGACAGCCCGTCGGGCAGCTCGCGGCGCACCGCGCGTTCCAGCTTCGCCTCCACCAGCTTGGCGCCCTCCAGCGGCGTGCCGGCCAGGATCACGCCGAAGGACGTGCCCTGATGGCCGAAGTCGCAGGCAAGGTCGGTGTCGCGCAGACTGCCGCGCACCGCCGTGCCGATGGCGGCGGCAAGATCCGCGCGCTGGCCGACCGACAGACGGGACAGGCCGGTGGGGCGGATGGTGATGGCCGTCGTCTCGAACCCCATGCGGCGGCCGAGCAGGGCCAGGAACTCCGCCTGCCGGCCGATGTAGCTGGAGGAATAGAGCGCGTCGTCGGTGAAGACCCGCTGTTCGTTGGCGGTGCGGAACTGGCGCGCCTTGGCCAGCGCGGTGCCGATCCATTCGCACAGGATGCGGAAATTCTCGACCGTGTTGACGCTGAGATCGGTGAAGCCCAGGCTTTCGACCTTCACCATGCCGACCACCTCGCCGGTGTCGCTGCTGACCAGCGGCCCGGCCAGCACGCCCTCGCCGGCCAGGATGCGCTCGTCCTCCATCCGGTTGACGCAGAGCTGCCGCTGGCGGGCGATGACGGTCTGGAACAGCGGAGTGCCGCTGTCGAACCAGCGGGCATAGCTGTCGTGGTCGTCGTCCCAGCCCTCGTTCGTCACCGATTCCAGCACGTCGTTGTTCAGCAGGAACAGCGAGAACTTCTCCGGCTTCATGACGGTGCGGACGAGGTCGGCGACGCCCAGCATCACTTCCCCCTCGTCCAGATGGTCGATGGACTTGGCGGCCTGATAGAGGGTGAAGACGGTGCGCAGCTGGCCGGCGACGCGGGTCTCCAGGCTCTCCTTCACCGATTTCAGCGCGCGGTAGGAGCGGGCGATGGCCTCCGCCTCCTGCCGGGCGGCGGCAAGTCCGGCGCGCAGTTCCTCGCGCTCGCGCAGCTGGCGCATGCGCAGCTCGCCGAACAGAACGGCGGCGACCAGCCACAGGATCGGCTCGCGCGTCAGGGTGAAGAGATGGTCGTAGAGGTCCTGGTCGATGCCGGCATCCGGCATGTTGCCGAGCCGCAGCGCCACCGACGCCACCAGCGCCGCCAGCACGCCCTCGCTGGTGCCGTACTGGATCGCCAGCAGCAGGACCGGGATCCAGAAGGGATGCGGCTGCACCCCGTCGAAGCGCGTCCCGGCACCCAGCCAGACATCCAGCCCCAGCGCCACGGCGAAGAACAGCAGCAGTTCCGCCAGCGCGACCGGCCGCAGGCCGAACCAGCGGCGGGGGGATGCACCGTCGGTGGGGGGTGGACTAGGCGGGCTGCTCATGCTGGGCCAGACCTCAGCGATTGCCGGCGACCACCGGCCGCAGGCTGTCGATCATCCGCGCCGCCACCCGCTGGGCGACGTTGTTGACGCTGTCGCGGCTGAAATAGCCGCGGCCGGCCTCCGACTGGCTGGAGGTCCACAGCACGGCGCCGTCGGAGCTGCGGACCAGCCGGGCGTTCAGGCCGACCACCGGCTCCTCGCGCAGGCCATGCTGGTAACCATATTCCGACACGCTGCCGGCCAGCACCGCGTCCACCCCCAGCATCCGGCCGGCGGCCTGGGCATCCGGCGGGGCGGCGTCGGCCGGCGTGTCCGTGGTGGCGGCATCGCCGGCCGGCTTGGCGGCGGACAGGCGGCTGCGGACGCGGGACGCATCCATGCTGCGGATGCCGTCGACGCCGTACAGCTCGGTGGAGACGATGTCGGCGGCGATCTGGCCGGCGTTGGGGTGGTTGGTCAGATTCTCGAAGGGCAGGACGGCGACGGTCGAGCCGGCCGGCAGCACGGCGCCCGGCTGGGCGAAGTCGCGGCTGTTGATCCGGCCGAAGCTGCAGCCCGCCAGCAGCAGCCCCGCCACCAGCAGCGCCCCACCGGCCCGCACACCCTTGCCCTTCATTCCCGCACCCTTTCGCCGCATCGCAATTCCACCTTTTTTAACCATAAAGTGTTGACACACCGTCAATAACGCCAGACCAGACTGACGCCGGCGCTGTTCACAGCGCTGGCCGTGCCGCGCGACGTGGAGCGGGCATGGCTGGCGCGAAAATTCAGCTCCAGATTGTCCGCCGGTTCCCAGCCGATGGACAGCGATCCTTGCGGCCCGCTGCGGCCCCGCCGGTCATAGGCGTAGCCGACCTGCACCGCATAGCGGACGTAATCGGTCAGATAGTCCTCTGCGTTGAGCTGCAGCGCGTGGATCTCGCGCGTCGCCGCCGGCAGCGGAACGAAAGGCTGGCCGAGCGCGTCCTGCCGCTCCTCACGGTGGGCGACATATTCGGCGTCCAGCACATAGGCGACGCTGACCAGCGGCCCGACCGGGTTCAGCGTGTAGCGGAGCGATCCGTCCACCGTCGCGCTACGCGCCAGATCGGCGTCGCCGGCAAGGCCATAGCGGTTGTAGCCGGCGCCGAGCGACAGGAACCAGCGGTCGGACAGCCGGTCCTCGTGCTGGGCGAACAGGCGGTCGCGCCGGCCGCCGTCGGCGATGCCCTCCAGGAAGGCGAAGCTCGGCTCGCTCCAGGCGAAGCCGGCGCGCGTCTCGGTCTCGTCGCCGCGCCAGCCATGGGTGTAGCCGGCGCCCAGCGTCTGCGGCGCGGCGTAAAGCGACAGGGTGGAGCGCTCGAATTCCGGCCAATCATGGACCAGCGCCGCCTCCAGCCGGGAGCGGGCGCCGTGGAACGGCTCCAGCCGGCCATCCTCGCGGCGGGCGGCGTCGACATCGACACCGCGGCGTTCCACCGCCCAGGTGAAGGCGGTGGAGCGGCCGAGCTCCTGCACGCCGCTGAAGCGGGCGATGCGCTGCATGTCGGCGTTGCGCACCTTCTGCCAGTCGAGGTCGAGGCGGCTGCGGTCCGCATTCTCGTGCAGAAGCAGCGCCTTGCCCTGCACCAGGGAGGGTTCGTCGGGCGTCAGCTCCAGCGCCGTGTCATAGGCCCGGATCGCCTCGCGCCAGCGGCCGAGCCGTTCCTCCGCCTGGGCCAGCAGGGCGGAGGACTGGGCATCGCCGGGGTCCTGTTCCAGCAGGTCGCGCAGCAGGCTCCGCGCCGGCCGGACGTCGCCGCCCTCCATCAGCGCCAGCGCACGGAAATAGTCGAGACGCCGGCGGGCGGCACGGTCGGCGGCCTGCGCCTCGCGGCTGGGCGCGGCGGCGGGCGAGCGGGTCAGGGAGACGGTCAGGCCGGTGGGATCGGTGGCGGGGGCGGCCTCGACGCCGGTGGCGAGGACCAGGACGACGCTGTCGTAGCCGTAGAGGATGTTGTCGACCCAGGACTCCAGCCGCTCCGGCACGCGGTCGAGCGCGACGTCGCCCAGCGGGCGGCTGAAGCGCAGGATCAACTCGCGGCCGTCGCGCCGGGATTCGGTGGCGACCGGGCCGGGCCAATGCAGGGCGAAGCGGGCGGCGCGATCCTCGCGTACGGCTTCGAGGCGGGCCGAGGGCGTTTGGGCGTAGGCGGGGGCGGCGGCGAGGAGGGCTAGGGCGAGGGCAAGCACACCCGCCTTCAATCCCCTCTCCCCCCCGGGGAGAGGGTTAGGGTGAGGGGGAGACGTAGCGAGGATTCTCGGGAAGCCACGCCGTGCATCCCCCTCACCCTCCCCGCGCCACGGGCGCGGGGTCCCTCCCTCTCCCCGGGGGGGAGAGGGGAAAAAACGCGGGGACGTTAAGAAGCGATCACGGAAGGGCCAGGACACGGCGGGCCTCCGGCAGTCGTCCGTTTTCGATCAGCATCGAGGCGTAGTCGGCCCTCAGTTGGCGGTCGGCCGGGCGGCGCTTGCGCAAGCCCTCGAACAGCGCGACGGC
Source organism: Azospirillum sp. B2RO_4 (assembly GCF_051124815.1). NCBI lineage: Bacteria > Pseudomonadati > Pseudomonadota > Alphaproteobacteria > Rhodospirillales > Azospirillaceae > Azospirillum > Azospirillum sp. B2RO_4. The sequence goes on from NZ_CP118486.1 coordinate 442,840, forward strand.
ATCGTCGACCTTGCCCAGCCGGTTCAGCAGATTGGCCTCCGTCTGGACCGCCGCGTCGCCGCGGCCGGCGCGGTGGCGCAGCTGGGACAGGGCGGTGCGGTAGAAGGGAACCGCCGCGGCCGGGCGCTTCAGCGCGGTCAATGCCTCGCCGAGGAAATAATAGGCCTCGTAATCGTCGGGACCGGAGGCGACGTAGCGCCGCAGCAGCCGTTCGGCGTCGGCGAGGCGGTTCTCGTCATAGGCCAGCATGCCGAGTTGGCGCAGCGCGTCGGCATCCTCCGGCTTGCGCGCCAGCAGGGCGGTCCAGGCCTGGGCGGCGGCAGCGCGCTGCCCGGTCTGCTCGGCGAGGCGGGCGTAGCGGCGCAGGCGGTCGGGGGCGGCTTCCTCAGGCACGGCGGTGCGCAGAGCCTGGGCCAGTTCCTTGCCCTTGCCGGCCGCCGCCAGCGCCTCGATGTAGGGGGATTTCAGCGCCGGCTGGGCCGGGGCGGCGCCCTGGCCGCCTAGTCCGGCAATGACACGGCCCCCGCCGCCATACTCGGCGAGACGGTCGTACCACGCCGCCTGCTCGGCCGGGCCGGACGCCGCCTTGGCCCGCGCCTCGATCCAGTCCAGCCCGGCGGCGGGCGGGCGCGGCCCCCAGAGATAGGCGAGCTGCCGGAAATCCTCGCTCTGCGGCCCCTGCCCCGCCGCCAGCCGCTGCAGCGCCTGCTCCGCCCCCGTCTTGTCGCCGAGCGCCAGCAAGGCGGACACCGGCTCCCGCCGCTTGTCGGCCGGCAGACGGCTGTCGGTGGCGCGCACCAGCAGATAGCGCCGCAGGTCGGTCTTGCGGCCCAGCGTCGTCAGCGTGTCGCGGTAGAGCGCGTCCTCCGCCTCGGCCAGCGGCGCGACGGCGGCCCGGCTTTGCAGCAAGGCCGCGAGGTCGGGCAGCGCACCGGCCTTTGCCGCCGCATCGGCGTAAACGCCGAGCCAGTCTCCACCCTGCCGTTCCGCCCAGCCGCGCAGCAAAGGCAGGGCCGCGCGATAAGCCTTGTGGTCGAGCAGCATGGTGACGATGGCCTGCTGTTCGGCGTCGGACAGGTTGCCCTTCGCCAGCTTGGCGGTCAGGTGGCGGGTCAGCTCCTCCGACCGGCCGGCGCCGGCCAGCGCGGCGATATAGGCGGCCTCCACCTCCGTTCCGCCATCGGTCAGCAGGGGGGCCAGCAGCGGCAGCGCCTCCGCCGGCTTGCCGGTGGCGGTCAGGGCGTTGGCGAGCGCCAGACGGCTGCGCGGCGAGGGATCGAGCGCGAAGGCGCGCCGCGAGGCGGCAAGGGCCAGTGCCACCGCCGGGGGAGAGTCGGCGGCGCGTTCGGCGGCGCTGCCGGCGATGTCCAGCAACAGGCCGAGCGGCAGCTTGGGCTGGCCGGCCAACCAGTCGGCGACGGCGGCGGGATCGCCGGCCTTGGCGGCCAAGCGAGCCCAGCCCTGGCCGGCGGCCGGCGACGGCGTGGCCTGCCGCCGCGTCTCGAACCAAGCAAGCCCGGCCGGCGCACGGTCGAGGTCGATGAACAGGGCGGCAAGCTCTTCCAATTGCTCGTCGGGAATGCCGCTGGACAGCGGCAGCCGGTCGAAGGCGGCGGTCGCGGCGCCATGGCGGCCGGCGCGGTCGAGGATGCGGATGGCGGCCAGTTGGTCGCCGGGGGGCAGTGCGCCGCCGGCCAAGCCGCGCTCCGCCCACCCGGCGGCGGCGGCGGGATCGCCGCGGCCGAGCGCGATATTGGCGGCCAGCAGCGGGTAATCGTTCAGAAATTCGTCGCCCAACTCGCGGTAAAGGCGGTCGGGAAAGCTGCGGTCGCCCTCGCGCAGGGCAGTTTCCGCCAACCCGGCGAGAACCCAATCGGGCACCAGATGCAGATCACGCCCCTTGGTCGCCGCCAGAGCCGGACGGAGCATGCCCGCATTCACCTCCAGTGCCAGCAGCCGGCCGAACTGCACATCCTCGACCGGGCCGGGCAGCGCCGACAGGCGGGTCCGCGCCTCCTCCCGGCGGCCGGCGGCGATCAGCAGGTCGATGTAGGTCAGTTCCAGCGCCAGCACATGCTCCCGTCCATTCACCTGCGGTTCGATCAGCCGCAGGGCAAGGTCGGGGCGGGATGCCGCGGCAAGCTGGCTCGCCAAACCGATCATGTCGGCGACTGTGGGATTTTCGCCCAGCCAGCGCCGGGCGCGGTCGAAAGCCTCCTCCTCGCGGTCGAGGTCGATCAGCAGACTCATCAGCAGTTCGCGGCTGTCGGGCTGGATCTCGCCCTTGGCGCGGTCGTCGGCGCGCATCAGCCAGTCCACCGCGCCGGCATGATCGCCACGGGCGGCCAGCAGCGCCGCCAACTCCTGCGGAGCCTCGACATCATCGGAACGCAGGGTGCAATAGCGGGTCAACGCCTCAACCTTCAGCGCCATGCGGTTGCGGAAGCCGGCGGCATAGGCGAGGTCGCGGAACAGGTCGGCGCTGTGGCGCAGTTCCGCCAGCGCCTTCAGGTTCTCCAGATAATCGCCGGGCCGCTGTGCATCCTGGTAGAGGCGGTTCAGCAGTTCCCGCGCTTCGACGGACGATGGCTCGGCGGCGACGAACTCCTCGGTCAGGGCGATGGCGCGGTCGACGTCGCCCTGGGCCAGCGACAGCCGGGTCAGCGGCATCACCGTGGTGCCGCTGCGGTCGCCGGCGGCGTAGCGCTGCTCGTAGACCGCGCGGGCGCTGTCGTAATCGCGGTCGCGGAACTTCTGCAGCGCAAGCTCGCCGCTGTGCGGGATCAGCAGCAGGCTGGCGCCGATGCCCACGAGCAGCACCAGCAGGACGACGAGGATGTTCGCGCGCATCGCCGCCCTACCCCGCCGTATCGCCCGAAGCGCCGCCGGCCGGACGAAGCCGCAGCAGCAGCGGCGCGATGGCGGACACCGGCACGGTCAGCGCCAGCCGGCCGTCGGCGTCCGCATCGGCGCTGCCCGACCACAGCCGGGTCCCGTCGCGCTCCGCCGTGACCGTCCAGCGGCCGGGCCGAGGCACGTGCCAAACCATGGAACCATCGCCATAGCCGGCGGCGGCGACGCGGAAGCCCTGCCCGTCCGCGGCAAGCGCGGAGAAGGCCCAGCGCCCTTGCACGAGATAGGGCGATGCCGCGGGCGGGTCGCGGTCGGCGCGGTCGGTCTCCGTCAGCGCCACCACCGGTTCCGCCACCGCCGGGTCGAGCGCGACATAGAGACTGCCCTGGCTGTGACGCTGGCCCAGCACGCCGCTGGAGCGGGCGAAATCGACGGCGCCGGCGCTGGCGTGGTCGAAGCGCAGCGTGTTCAGCGCCCCGCGATCCAGCACGCGCCAGCGGCGGCCACCCTCCAGGGGCTCGAAGCGGGCGGTGTAGAAGCCCTCCGCGATGCGGGCGTAGGTGGAAGCGGCGACCGGCGCCAGTTCCTGCCCGCGAGCGGCGGTCAGCACGGAGACCAGCGCGTTCAGGCTGGCCGCCTTCTGACCGCTGTACATGTGGTAGTAGACGTTGAAGGGCTTCAGCCGGATCGGGCTGCCGGCGTGCCGCATCGTGTTGGTCAGATTGCGGTAGCCGTAGAAGCGGCCGGTCCACAGCTCGGTATAGGTGTTCTCGTTGCTGCCGGCGGCGTAGATCTGCCGCTCCGCCCCCACCGGCAGGCCGATGGGCGGTAGGCCGGTGATGGAGGGAAAATCGGCGTCGAAGCGGGCGTCGCCGCCGTTGATGTTGACGCCGCCCGCCTTGCGCACCGCGGCCAGCGCCGCCTCGAACGGCGAGGTGTCGCCCGACCATTGCACCAGCACCGCCCGCTTGCCGGTCGGGGCGAGCCGGGTGAAATAGTCGAGCGCGCCGCCGATCTCCTGGTCGAGGTCGAAGGGCTGCTGCAGATAGGCGCGCGGCACGGCATAGCGGCCGATGTCCGACACCTCGCCCGCCTCCTCCGCCGCGTGGTCGTCGGGCTTGCCGGGGCGATAGCCGCTGTCGCGGTTGAGGAAGGGCGCCTCGTTCTGCCGGCTGTAATCCTTGAAGAAGGACCATTGGAAGGGGTGGGTCCAGGTGTGGCTCGACGGCTCCACCTGCGGCAGGGCGAACAGCTTCCTGGCGGCCTCCAGCGACTCCGGCGTGCCCTTCCAGGTCGGGTCGAGGTCGCCGACGATGGGGGCGACGCTGACCGGCAGGTCGGGAAACGGCTCGATGGCGGCGGTGCGCACCATGTCGGCGGACAGAACACGGCGGCTGGCATAGGGCGCCACCTCCGTCACGTTGCGCCAGCCGTCGCCGTCGATGTGGCTGAAATAGATGCGCCGGCCCGACAGGGTGGTGACGTCGGGCTTGGGAAGGTCATCGGTGGCGAAGCTGTCGCGCAGGAAGGCGAAGGGATCGACGATCCATTGCCGGCGGTTGAACTCGGCGTCGAAATAGCGGCCGTAGCCGTCGGTCACCATACCCCCGGCCGGGCCGGTGACCACAAGATGGCTGTCGCTGGCCGGATCGCCGCCGCGCCGCATCACCAGATGGGAGGCGAAGCGCTCGTCGGTCTTGCGGAACAGCGGATAGCCCGGCAGCACCCCCGACAGCGGCCGTTCGAAGCCGATCATCCCGTCGGCCAGGGCCGGCTTGGACTTGTAGGTCAGGTCGGAGTAGCCGTCGTCGTCGCGCAAGCCGAACCGGGCGAAGAAGCGGTTGGACAGCGCCAGCGGCACCGGCTTGCCGCCGCGCTCCAGCCGCACGCCCGACTGGCCCAGCACGGCGAAGCGGACACCGCGGTCCATCGCTTTGCCGGCCCAGGCGATGTAGGCGCCGACATCGGTGAAGGGCTCCCCCGCGAACCAGCTGACGATGCCGCGCAGGTCGGGATAGCGCGACAGGTCGGGCAACCCGTCGGCGACGTTCCAATAAACCACCGACAGGCCGAGATGGTTCAGCGGCAGTTCCACCATGGTGTGGATGCGGCTGAGGCGGATCGTGCTTTCCTCGCGCAGATCGACCAGCGCCAGGATGGTGCGCGGCACCGTCTGCTGTGACGTCGCCGCGGCGGTGGGAGAGCCGGCGGCGAGCGCGGGAAGGGCCGTGGCGGGCAGAAGCAGGGTGAGGGCGAGGGCTGCTGCCTTTAATGCGCACTTGCTCCAACCCGGGAAGCTCTCCCTCTCCCCCCCGGGGAGAGGGTCGGGGTGAGGGGGATGCGCAGCGTGGCCATTCCGAGAATCCACGCCGCGCGCCCCCCTCACCCTAACCCTCTCCCCGGGGGGGAGAGGGGATCTCACGCTGCGTCGCAAAAACTTCCTCACCGGCGCGGCTCCGGGATCAGGCGGTCGAGTTCGACCGTCGAGACATAGGGGGAGAAGCCGTTGGCGCGCTGCAGATCGTAGATCGCCCGGACGCCGGCCGCGTCGGCCGGGTCCCAGTAATCGAGCGTGTGGAGGGACAGCCGCGGATTCGACGCCCCGGCGGCCTTCAACGCCTCGACCTGGAACCGGTAATCCTCGGCGCTCTGGCGGTGCGGGCGCTTGGCGGCGAAGTCCCAGCCGGCATAGACGCTCTCGCCCAGCACATGGGACAGCAGCGGGGCGGTCTGCGGCAGGATCTCGTAGCCGCGGTTCTGCATCAGACCGATGTCCGGCCAATTGCGCCGGATGGCGCGCACCAGCGCCGCCGCCGCGTCGGTCATGCCGCGCCAGCGCTTGGCGTCCGTGCGCTCCAGATGCGGCGGGTTGTCGAGCGTGTCGAGGAAGACGCCGTGGAAGCCCCGGCGCAGGATGGCGGGGACCAGTTCCTCCACCACCAGCTTGACCCAGCGACTGTCGCGCACGTCGACGTAGAAGCTGCCGGGCCAGTTGGGATTCTCCTGGTCCAGGATGCCCCAGCTTTTCACCCGCTCGAACCAGGGGCGATGAGTCTCGACCTCCCCCACGCTGAGGTAGCCGAGCAGGGTCTTGCCGCGATCGGCCAGCGGCGACAGCGGCGGGTGGGTGCGGCTGTCCAGAACCAGAAGCCGGTAGGGCTGGAAGGCCGACAGCGGGGCCGCGTCGGCGTAATAGACCGCCCAGGGATCGGATGCAGCGGAACCTTGGCCGGCATCGGCGGCCCGCAGGCCCCTGTTGGGCAGCGCCAGCAGCGCCGCACCCGACATCAGCCCCCCGGCGACAGCCCGCCGCCCGATCGAACCACCGGTCACGCTACCCCTACCCTTTTGCTCGACGCTGCTTTTACTCAGCCAAGCCACGCCAGCGTCTGGCGCAGACCATCCTCCAGCGGCGTATCGCAGCTCATGCCGAAAGCGGCGACCAGACGCGACGGATCGCCGATGGACACCCGGATGTCGCCCGGCCGCGCCGGACCATGGCGCCGGTCGAGCGGCCGGCCCGACAGCTCCGCCAGAACCTCCGCCAGCCGGTTGACCGAGGTCGGACGGCCGGTGCAGACGTTGTAGACGGGCGCGCCGGCCTGCGGATGCCCCATCGCCGCAGTCAGGTATCGCACCAGATCCTTTACAAAAATAAAATCCCGCACCTGCTCGCCGTCGCCGTTGATGGTGATCGGCTCCCCCCGGGCGATCTTGCCGGCGAAGATGGAGATGACGCCGGAATAGGGCGATTTCGGGTCCTGGCGCGGGCCATAGACGTTGAAGAAGCGGAAGCCGGCGGTCGGCACGCCGTGGACCCCGTCGGCCACCCGCGCATGCAGCTCGCAGCCCAGCTTGTCGGCACCGTAGGCGGACAGCGGGCGGGTTGCCGCATCCTCGGTCAGCGGCATGTTCGGGTTGTCGCCGTACACGGCGGCGGAAGAGGCGTAGACCACCGGGACCGGCCCGGCCGGGTTGGCGCGACGGGCGGCGTCGAAGACGGCGATGGTGCCGGACAGGTTGGCGTGGTGGGTCTCCAGCCACGCCTCGCGCGAGCGGTCTACGGAAGCGACGGCGGCCAGATGGAAGCAGCCGTCCACGCCGGCCATTGCCGACCGAACCGCTTCGGCATCGGCCACATCGCCGACGGTGACCGGCACGCCGTCCGGCAGGTTCTCGCGCTTGCCGGTCGACAGATCGTCGAGCACCCGCACCTCGTGCCCGGCCGCCAACAGCCGCTCGATCAGGTGCGAGCCGATGAAGCCGCAGCCGCCGGTAACAAGATAACGCGCCATCGCCGCGGCTCCTCCGCCTTTGCCTTATGTATTTGGGTGATACGCGAAGTCAGGGCCGCCGGATCAGAATCCGCGGCTCAGGTGCCGAGGAAACCGGCGACCGCGGCCTGGAATTCCTTGGGCTTGATCGGCTTGGACACATGGCCGTCGAAGCCGGCCTCGGCCAGCCGGCGCTTGTCGGCGGGCGTGGCGAGGTTGGTGACGGCGATGACCGTCGTCGCTGCGAGATCGGCATCGGCGCGGATCTGCCGGATCAGGTCCAGCCCGGACAGGCCGGGCATGACGATGTCCATCACCACCAGATCGGGCGCCATGTCGCGCATCAGGTCCAGCACGGAGGAGGCGTCCGACGCCTCGACGACGGTGAAGCCGCCTTCCTCCAGGCAGCGGACGAAGAGCTTGCGCATCAGCACATTGTCCTCGACCACCAGGATCGTCCGCGTCTTTTCGACCGTGTCCACCATCTCGCCATCCGACCTTTGTGGCGTGAGCGGCATCGCCGGCGGAGGACATGGCGCACCGCGCGACCCTACGCTGCACATCCACGCCTATATTCACGCATGATTTGCTGTCTAACGCTTTTGATTACCCCGGTCAAGCAGGCCGAAGCTGCGGCGCACCGCCGCGTCCGCCGGTGTTGCACAGCCGACAGGATCACTATGCCACGATCCCTTTACAGGATCTTTATGCCGGGGGCGGAAATCCGCATCGACCCTTTACGCAACCCTGCGCAATTGAAGGGGCACGCGCAACAAGGGAGGGCAACCGCGTGCTCGACATTCTATTTCTGGCCGTGGCGCTGGCATTTTTCGGACTGAGCGCCGCCGCCGTCCGCGCCTTCGACCGTCTGTGAGCGGGAAAGGCAAAAACCATGACTTTCGATCTCATCCTGGGCGGGCTGGTGGCCGTGGGGCTGCTCGGCTACCTCGGCTACGCCCTGATCCGTCCCGAGCGGTTCTGAGGAGAATTTTCCGATGGATACCGCGGACATCCTTCAAATCGTCGCCTTCTGCGCGCTGCTGGTCGCGCTCACCCCGGTCGCCGGGGGCTATATGGCCAGCGTCTTCAGCGGGGAGCGGGTCCTGCTCGACCGCGTTCTCGGCCCGGTCGAACGGGGCATCTACCGGCTGTGCGGCATCCGCGCCGATCAGGAACAGCATTGGACGGCCTATGCGCTGTCCATGCTGGCCTTCAACCTGCTGGGATTCCTGCTGCTGTACGCGCTGCTTCGCCTGCAGTCCTGGCTGCCGCTGAACCCGGCCGGGATGGCGCCGGTGCCGCCGGACCTCGCCTTCAACACCGCGGTCAGCTTCATGACCAACACCAACTGGCAGGCCTATGGCGGCGAGAGCACGCTGAGCTACCTGAGCCAGATGGCCGGGCTGACGGTGCAGAACTTCGTGTCGGCGGCGACCGGCATCGCCGTGCTGGTGGCGCTGATCCGCGGATTCGCGCGGCGGTCGGCCCGCACCGTCGGCAACTTCTATGTCGATATGACGCGGGCGACGCTCTATGTGCTGCTGCCCATCAGCATCGTCACGGCGCTGGTCCTGGTCAGCCAGGGCGTGCCGCAGAACCTGGACAGCTATACCCTCGCCCATACGGTGGAGGGGGCCCGGCAGGTGATCGCGCAAGGGCCGGTCGCCTCGCAGGAAGCGATCAAGCAGCTGGGCTCCAACGGCGGCGGCTTCTTCTCCGTCAACTCCGCCCATCCCTACGAGAATCCGACGCCGCTGGCGAACTTCGTCGAAATGACGTTCCTGCTGCTGCTCGCCGCCGGACTGACCGACACGTTCGGCCGGATGGTCGGCGACCGGCGCCAGGGATGGGCGATCTTCGCCGCCATGGGCATCCTGTTTCTCGCCGGGCTCGGCGTCGCTTATTGGGCGGAGTTGCAGGGCAACCCGGCCGCCATCGCCGCCGGGCTCGATCCCGCCGCGGGGAACATGGAGGGCAAGGAGGTCCGCTTCGGCATCGTCAATTCGGTGTTGTGGGCGGTGGCGACCACCGCCGCCTCCAACGGGTCGGTCAATGCCATGCATGACAGCTTCATGCCGTTGGGCGGCATGGTGCCGATGGTCAACATGATGCTGGGCGAGGTGGTGTTCGGCGGAGTCGGCGCCGGGCTGTACGGCATGCTGATCTTCGTCCTGCTCGCCGTCTTCATCGCCGGGCTGATGGTCGGCCGCACGCCGGAATATCTCGGCAAGAAGATCGAAGCGAAGGAGATCAAGCTGGCGATGCTCGCCACCCTGACTCTGCCGCTCGGCGTCCTCGGCTTCTCGGCGCTGACGCTGGTGCTGCCGGCGGGGCTTGCCGGCATCCAGGATCCGGGGCCGCATGGGTTGAGCGAGGTGCTGTACGCCTACAGCTCCGGCACCGGCAACAACGGGTCGGCCTTCGCCGGCTTCGGCGCCAACAGCCTGTACCACAACACCACCATCGCGCTCGCCATGCTGCTCGGCCGCTTTCTGGTCATCCTGCCGGTGCTGGCGATCGCCGGCGGGCTGGCGGCCAAGCGGACGGTCCCGGCGTCGGCCGGCACCTTCCCGACCCATGGCGGGCTGTTCATCGGGCTGCTGGTCGGCATCGTGCTGATCGTCGGCGGCCTGACCTTCTTCCCGGCGCTGGCGCTGGGGCCGGTGGTGGAGCATCTGATGCTCGGCACCGGGACCTTCTTCTGAGGATGCCACCGATGATGCACCGCACTTCGGAGATTTCCCTGTTCGACGCCCGGATCGCCGCGCAGGCCGCCGGCGTCGCCGTCCGCAAGCTGGACCCGCGCGAGCTGGTCAGGAACCCCGTCATCTTCGTCACCGCCGTGGTGGCCGCACTGTCCACGGTGCTGGTCCTGCGCGATCTGCTGGGGACCGGCGGCGCCGGTATCGGCGTCTCCGGCCAGATCGCCGCATGGCTGTGGTTCACCGTGCTGTTCGCCAACTTCGCCGAGGCGGTCGCCGAGGGGCGCGGCAAGGCCCAGGCCGCCAGCCTGCGCAAGACCAAGACCGAAACCGCCGCAAAGAAAGTCGCAAGCGCCGACGCCACCACCCACCAGTCGGTGCCGGCGGCAAGCCTGCGCAGCGGCGACCTCGTGCTGGTCGACGCGGGCGACGTGATCCCCGGCGACGGCGACGTGGTGTCCGGCATCGCCACGGTGGACGAAAGCGCCATCACCGGCGAATCCGCGCCCGTCATCCGCGAATCCGGCGGCGACCGTTCGGCCGTCACCGGCGGCACGCGGGTGGTGTCCGACCGGATCGTCGTCCGCATCACCGCCAATCCGGGCGAAAGCTTCCTCGACCGCATGATCGCGCTGGTCGAGGGCGCCAAGCGGCAGAAAACGCCGAACGAGATCGCGCTGAACATCCTGCTGGCGGGCCTGTCGGTCATCTTCCTGCTCGTTGTGATGACCCTGCCCGCCTTCGCCGATTATTCCGGCGCCGCCATCCCGGTGGCCTTCCTGATCGCGCTGCTGGTGACGCTGATCCCGACCACCATCGGCGGCCTGCTGTCCGCCATCGGCATCGCCGGCATGGACCGGCTGGTCCGCTTCAGCGTCATCGCCAAGTCCGGCCGCGCGGTGGAGGCGGCGGGCGACGTCGACGTGCTGCTGCTCGACAAGACCGGCACCATCACGCTGGGCAACCGGCAGGCGGCGGAGTTCATCCCGGTCGGCGGCATCGCCGAGCGCGAGCTTGCCGACGCCGCCTTCCTGTCGTCGCTGGCCGACGACACGCCGGAGGGCAAGTCCATCGTGGCGCTGGCCCGGCAGCGTTTCGGCTTCGATCCGGCAGCGCTCGACCGCGGCGGCCTGAGCTTCATCCCCTTCACCGCCCAGACGCGGATGAGCGGGGTGGACATCGCCGGCACCGACACGCGGATCCGCAAAGGGGCGCCGGATACGATCATTTCGATGATCGGCGTCGCCGGCCGCGACCTGACGCTGGCGGTGGAGCGCGTCGCCAAGGCCGGCGGCACGCCGCTGGTGGTGGCGCGCGACGGCCGGGCGCTGGGCGTCGTTTATCTGAAGGACATCGTCAAGCCCGGCATCCGCGAACGCTTCCTGACCCTGCGCAGCATGGGAATCAAGACGGTGATGGTCACCGGCGACAACCCGCTGACCGCCGCCGCCATCGCCGCCGAAGCCGGGGTGGACGATTTCCTGGCCGAGGCGACGCCGGAAAAGAAGCTGGAGCTGATCCGCGCCTATCAGGCCGACGGGCGGCTGGTCGCCATGTGCGGCGACGGCTCCAACGATGCGCCGGCCCTGGCCCAGGCGGATGTCGGCGTCGCCATGAACACCGGCACCCAGGCGGCGCGCGAGGCCGGCAACATGGTCGATCTGGAAAGCGACCCGACAAAGCTGATCGAGATCGTCATGATCGGCAAGCAGCTGCTGATGAGCCGCGGCGCGCTGACCACCTTCTCCATCGCCAACGACGTGGCGAAGTATTTCGCCATCATCCCGGCGCTGTTCATCGCAGCATATCCGCAATTGCAGGCGCTGAACGTGATGGGGCTGACCAGCCCGCAGAGCGCCATCCTGTCGGCGATCATCTTCAACGCGCTGATCATCGTCGCGCTGATCCCTCTGGCGCTGAAGGGCGTCGCCTACCGCCCGGCGGATGCGGCCAGCCTGCTGCGGCGCAACCTGCTGATCTACGGCCTCGGCGGTCTGGCGGTGCCCTTCGTCGGCATCAAGCTGATCGACATGGCCATCACCACGCTCGGCCTCGTGTGAGGAGCCTCATCGCATGACCAGGGAACTTCGCCCCGCCTTCGTCCTCATCGTCGTGATGACGGTGCTGACCGGCCTGATCTATCCGCTGGCGGTCACCGGCACCGCGCAACTGCTGTTTCCGGCAAAAGCCCACGGCAGCCTGATCGAGCGCGATGGCAGCATCGTCGGCTCCGCGCTGATCGGGCAGTCCTTCACCGGGGAGGCCTATTTCCACCCGCGCCCGTCGGCGGCCGGCCAAGGCTATGACGCCGCGAACAGCGGCGCCGGCAATCTGGGCGCGACCAACAGGGCGCTGGTGGAGGCGCAGGCCAAGGCCATCGCGGAGCTGCGGTCGGCCAATCCCGACGCGCAGGGTCCGGTGCCGGCCGACCTCGCCACCGCGTCAGGCAGCGGCCTCGACCCGCACATCTCGCCCGCGGGTGCCGCCTTCCAGGTGGAGCGCGTCGCCAAGGCCCGCAACCTGCCGCCCGAACGTGTCCGCGCCCTGGTGGCGGAGTTCACCGAGGGCCGGCAGTTCGGCCTGTTCGGAGAGCCGCGGGTGAATGTGCTGCTGTTGAATCTGGCACTCGACGAACGCTTTCCCGCGAAGCAGATGAGCAGCCGTTGAGCGGCGACCGTCGCGCTTGATCCGGCACGCACGAAAAAGCCGCCCTCCCACAGGGGAGGGCGGCTTTTGTTGCATCGGATCTCACTATGGACTTCTCTCGGCCGTCATTCCCGCGAAGGCGGGAATCCAGTCCGTTCAAGGGCTTGGACGCGAAGTCTCCTGGATCTCCGCCTTCGCGGGGATGACGGCCGACGATAACCCAGCATAATTCACGAACCGCTCAGTGCTGCATCTCGCCCAGCTTCTTGCGGCCGTCTCCGGTCTTGTCCAGGATGATGCTGTCGTCGGGCTTGCCTTCGACTTCCAGGATGCCGATCAGGCCCTTGGTGGCGCGGCTCAGCGCATGGTCGACCAGGGCGTATTTGCCGGGATACTCGACCTTGAATTCCACCATGGTGGCGCCGCCGGGGGCGACGGTGACGGTCTGGATGCCCTTCGACGGCTCGCTTTCCAGGCCGCCCAGATTATAGACCTTGTCGAAGATCTCGCCGATGACGTGGAAGGAGGAGGTCAGGTTCGGACCGCCGACGCCGAAGAACAGGCGAACCGTCTCGCCGACCTTGGCCTTCAGCGGCTTGTCCTTGGTCAACGCACCGACGGTGCCGTTGAACACCATGTAGGTCGGCCGCTCGTTGACGAGGCCGTCATAGTCGTCCTCGGCATTCGCCAGGTTCTTGGCCTTGGTGGCGTAGACTTCCTGCTGCATCACGTAGAATTCGTGATCGACCGGCGGCAGCCCGGCCTCCGGCTCCACCACGATCAGGCCGTACATGCCCTTGGAGATGTGGTGGGCGACCATCGGCGTCGCACAGTGATAAACGAAGACGCCGGGGACCAGCGCCTTGAAGCTGAAGGCCTTGGTCTGGCCCGGCTCCACCTGGGTGATCTGGCCGCCGCCGAGGAAGCCGGTCGCGGCGTGGAAATCGACGGAGTGGTTCATCGTCGATTCCGGCGCGTTGGAGATCGAAACATCCACCGTATCGCCGACCCGCACCCGCACCATCGGACCGGGAACCGTGTTGTTGAAGGTCCAGTAGGTGTAGGTGGTGCCGTCGTCGAGCTTCGACTCGACCTCGGTGGTCGTCAGCTGCAGCTTGTGCGTCTTCGGCGCCCGCTTGCCGGCCTTTTCCGGGGCTGGGACGGCGGCCGGATCCTGGACGACGCTGACCGTGGGCTGCTTGACCTTCGGATCGGCATAGAGCGTGTCGGCCGCCGAAGCGGCGCCGATACCGGACAGGATCATCAGTGCAGCGGCGCTGACGGTGACGAGGGAGAGCTTGGTCTTCATGGCGTCATCTCGGCTGGATGTTTCTTGTGAGGGAATATTCAGCCCACCTCCGACGCCTTCGCTTGACCGCCGTCAAGCGTAGGACTTGAACGCTATTTTGTCGCAGCCCCTCCTTTATTTCCTTACAAACTGTATTGATTTTTAGGATTCAGGATTTCGGCCGGAATGCAACGCAGATTTGCGGATCGGTTTCGATCCGGCCGGCGCCGATCAGGTCGAGGCAATAGGGGATCGCGGGAAACACCGCCATCAGGCAATCATGGATGGCCGACGGCTTGCCCGGCAGGTTGACGATCAGGCTGCGGCCCCGGATTCCGGCGGTCTGGCGCGACAGGATGGCGGTCGGAACCACCCGCAGGCTGACCGAGCGCATCAGTTCGCCGAAACCCGGCATCATCTTGTCGCAGACCCGCTCCGTCGCCTCCGGCGTCACGTCGCGCGGGGCCGGGCCGGTGCCGCCGGTGGTCACCACCAGATCGCAGCCGGCGACGTCGCACAGCTCGGTCAGCGTGGCGGCGATCAGGTCCAGCTCGTCCGGGATGACCCGCGCCTCCGCCACCCAGGGGGAGGCGACGATGCGCGCCAGCTCCTCCCGGATCGCCGGGCCGCCCTTGTCTTCGTAGACGCCGCGGCTGGCGCGGTCGGAGATGGTGACGATTCCGATTTTTACGGGTCCGATCTTCACCGGTTCGCTCATGGTCGATGGTCCTTTTTCGATCAGGCGGCGCAGGCGACCTGCCGATAGAGCGCCGGCAACGCCTTGGTCAGGTGGGAAACCTGCGGGAATATGGCATAGGCGCCGCGCCCGAACAGATAGGGGATGTAGTCGCGCGCCTGCGCATCGACGGTGATGGCGAAGACCGCCAGCCCGTCGCGCCGCGCCTCGCGGATCGCCTGCCGGGTGTCCTCGATGCCGTAGCGGCCTTCGTAATGGTCCACGTCGTTTGGCTTGCCGTCGGTCAGCAGCACCAGCAGCCGGTGACGGTTCGGCCGGTCGGCAAGCTGGGCGGTGACATGGCGGATCGCCGCGCCCATGCGGGTGTAATAGCCCGGCTTCAGCGCGCCGATGCGGCGGGTGACGGTGGCGCCCAGCGGTTCCTCGAAGCCCTTGAGCGTCTGCACCCGCACCCAGTCGCGCCGGCGCGAGGTGAAGGAATAGAGCGCGTGGTCGTCGCCGCAGGCGGTCAGGCCATGGGTCAGCGCCAGCAGCGCCTCCTTCTCCACATCCAGGACGCGGCGGCCCTCGATCCAGCCGTCGGTGGACAGCGAGCCGTCGACCAGCACCGCCACCGCCAGATCACGGGCGGCGCTGCGCACCTGCTGATGCACGCGGTCGCTGCCGCAGCCGCCGGCCTGGAAATCGGCCCGGCTGCGCACCAGGGCTGCCAGATCCAGTTCGTCGCCATCGGCCTGCCCGGTGAACAGCATGCGGCGCGGGCGCAGCGCCTCGAACTGGCGGCGGACCTGCCGGATGCGGCGCTGGGCGGCGGCGTCGGGCTGCCAGAACTCACCCTCGGCCGGTGCCGTCTCGGCGATCACCCGGCAATGGTTGGGGAGATGGGCCTGCCGGCCATGGTCCCATTCCGGATAGCTGAGCGTCGCCACCAGCGGCGTGTCGTCCACCACCGCCGCACCGAGGTCGAGGTCGAGCTTCAGCGTCGTCGCTGCCTTGCGCTGGTGCGCGCCGACCGCGATCTCGTCGAGGTCGTCGGCGGCCTTGCGGGCATTCTCCGCGTCGTCGTCATCAACCGCGCGCGGGATGTTCAGCGCCTCGGCGAGGCTCAGCATCTTTTCGAAGCGGTTGAGGATCAGCGGATCGGTGCGCTGGATCTGGTCGGTCTGCCGGCGGGTCGCGGCGCGGCGGCGCTGGTCGCCCTCGGCCGCCTGCCCGCCCTCGCCGGGACTGTCCACTGCAGCGGCGGCATCGCGCCCGGCGCACGGTGCGACGAGGCCCCACAGCGGCACCGGCAGCATGCGGGCATAGCCATAGGGGGCGGTGAAGTCCGACAGCGGGATGGTGGGTGCCAGCATGCGCGCGCCTTCGCTGCTGACGGCACCGGCGCCGAGCAGCGCCAGGACGGCACGCTCGACATCCGCTTCCACCGGCGGCAGGCGGCGGGCCGGCCGGGTGGCGGCGACGGCGCGGGCCAGTTCCTCGTGCATGCCGGACAGGCCGGGCCAGCGCGTCAGCACCCGCACCGTGGTGGCCGCCGCGCCGCGCAACGCCTGCAGGTCGGCCTGCAGCGGGTCGGCGGGAGCCGGATGGGCCTCGGCATGGGCGAAGAAGGCGGCGAGCCATTCATAGAGCCGCTCGTTCAGCGCCGGATCGGGGAACAGGTCGATGGCCGTCGGCAGTTGCAGCACATTGCCGTCCAGCGCCGCCCGCTCCACCCGCTCCTCCCCCAGCCCGATGCGGCCGAGCAGCGACAGCCGGTGCCCCGACACCGCTGCGGTCCCGGCGGCCAGCCGCACCCCGCGGTCGCCGCCCAACGCCCGGAAGAACACCGCCAGCCGCGGACGCATGGTCTCCAGTGTCACGGCGGCGTCCGGATGGTGCGGATAGCTCGACCGTCCGCCGATCAGGCGGTGCCACAGACGGCCGACGGTCTCTTCCGGTTCGAAGAACTCCAGCATGACGCACGCGCTCCCAAATACTGGCCCAAATCCACAGCCCCTGTCGGCCGTCATTCCCGCGAAGGCGGGAATCCACGCTTTGCAGTCGGACGAGCGCTGCGGAAACGCCTGGATCCCCGCCTTCGCGGGGATGACGGCCGCAAAGGTGGAGTTCCGGTTCCGCAATCTGCGCTGTCGTCCGCCCTACCCCAGCGTCACTTCGGCGACGCGCAGCAGGGCGGCGCGGATGTCCGGGTCGTCGGTCAGCGGTTCGATCAGGGCGGCGCGGATGGCGCGTTCGGGCTTCATGCCGGAGCGGATCAGCGTGGCGCAGTAGATCAGCAGGCGGGTCGACACGCCCTCCTCCAGATCCTGGCCCTTCAGCGCGCGCAGTGCGTTGGCGAGGCGCACCAGCGGGGCGACGCGGTTTTCGGCCAAGCCGCTTTCGGTGGCGACGATGGGGATTTCGCGCTCGGGCGCCGGGAAATCGAATTCGACGGCGAGGAAGCGCTGGCGGGTGCTGGGCTTCAGCGCTTTCAGCACATTCTGGTAGCCGGGGTTGTAGGACATCACCAGCATGAAGCCCGCGGGCGCTTCCAGCGTCTCGCCGGTGCGGTCGAGCGGCAGGATGCGGCGGTCGTCGGTCAGCGGGTGCAGCACGACGGTGACGTCCTTGCGCGCCTCCACCACCTCGTCGAGATAGCAGATCGCGCCCTCGCGCACGGCGCGGGTCAGCGGCCCGTCGGCCCAGACGGTGTCGCCGCCCTTCAGCAGATAGCGGCCGGTCAGGTCGGCGGCGGTCAGGTCGTCGTGGCAGGACACGGTGTAGAGCGGCCGGCCCAGCTTGGCCGCCATATGGGCGACGAAGCGGGTCTTGCCGCAGCCGGTCGGCCCCTTCAGCAGAAGCGGCAGACGGTGGTTGTAGGCATGCTCGAACAGCGCGCACTCGTCGCCCGTCGGCTGATAGTAGGGCAGATCGGCGCTGTCGGCGGCTTCAGGCACGACGGTAAGCGGGGCGGCGCTGCGGATCATGGGAAAGACTCCTGGAAAACGGACGGCCCCCGCCGCGGATGCGGACGGGGGCCGGAGGTTCGAGGCTTACTCGGCCGCCTGGAGGCCGCCGGCGACGGCAACCGGACGGTCTTCACGGGCCGGGCCGAAGATGGCGTAGAGGTAGACCAGCACGCCGATCCCGACGGCGACGCCGCCGCCCAGACGCAGCCAGTAGAACATCGCGATCTGCTCCTGCACCTCCATGTAACCCAGCCCCATCACGCGCTGCAGGTGGGTCTGCACGATGCCGGCGGCGGTCAGGGCGAAGGTCATGAAGGCCATGCCGCCGCTCATCAGCCAGAAGCTCCAGATGTTGAGGGTCTGATTGTAAGGCGCCCGACCGCGCAGGTAGGGCATGGCGTAGGTGATGATGGCGAGGTTGATCATCGCATAGGCGCCGTAGAAGGCGAGGTGGCCGTGCGCCGCGGTCACCTGGGTGCCGTGGGTGTAGTAGTTGATCGGGGCCAGCGTGTGCAGGAAACCCCACAGCCCGGCGCCGAAGAAGGCGAAGACCGCGCAGCCCAGCGACCACAGCATCGCCGCCTTGTTCGGATGACGGCGGCCGCTCTTCCACACCATCATGAAGGCGAAGACGACCATCGTGAAGAAGGGGGCGACTTCCAGCGTGGAGAACAGCGAGCCGATCCACTGCCAGTAACCGGGCGTGCCGATCCAGTAATAATGGTGGCCGGTGCCGAGGATGCCGCTGAACAGGGCCAGACCGACCATGGCATAGAGCCACTTCTCGACCACTTCACGGTCGACGCCGGTCATCTTGATCATCAGGAAGGCGAGGATGGAGGCCAGGACCAATTCCCACACGCCCTCGACCCACAGATGGACGACGTACCACCAGTACATCTTGTCCAGCGACAGGTTGGCCGGGTTGTAGAAGGAGAACAGGAAGAAGATGGCGATCCCCCACATGCCCACCAGCAGGATGTTGGTGATGACCGTGCGGCGGCCCTTCAGCACCGTCAGCGTGACGTTGTAGAGGAACATCAGCGCGACGACGACGATGGCGGCCTTGATCCACATCGGCTGTTCCAGGAACTCGCGCCCCTCATGGATGCGGAAGACATAGCCGACGACGGCGGCAAGCGCGCCGAAGACGAACAGGCCGAGTTGGATCAGCGCCAGCTTCGGGCTGTGCAGCTCCGTCTCCGCCTCTTCCGGGATCAGGTAATAGGCGGCGCCGAAGAAGCCGATCAGCAGCCAGACGATCAGCGCGTTGGTGTGGATCATCCGGATGATGTTGAAGGGCAGCAGCTCCGACATCGTGTTGGGCAGCACATAGACGGTGCCGGCCAGGAGCCCCACCAGGATCTGCACACCGAACAGTCCCATGGCCGCCGCAAAGTAATAGAGGGCGACTTTTTGCGATTCGTACTTCATGACGGAAATCTCCTCAGCCCGACAGCTTGGGCGGCCAGTTCTGGGTGTTGATGCGGCTGGTCCATTCCAGGAAGGCGGCGAGATCCTCGACCTCCTTTTCCGTGAGGTTGAACTGCGGCATCTGGCGCCGGCCCTCGATCCCGGAGGGCTGGGCCGCCATCCAGGCCTTCAGCGCCATCACGGCGCCCTCGGGATCCTTGTCGCCGCCATAGCGCAGCCAGACATTGCCCAGCTCGGGGGCGAAATAGGCGCCCTCGCCCAGCAGCGTGTGGCAGTTGATGCAGGAGTTCCTCTCCCACACATGCTTGCCGCGGGCGACCGCCTCGGTCAGCCCCTTCTTGTCGGTGCTGGTGTTGACGATGTAATTGTGGCTGAGCGCTGTCATCGTGACGAAGGTCGCGAAGAAGAACAGCGATCCGCCGTAGAAGATGTTTCGCGCGGCCGCCTTGGTAAAGCGTTCGGTCATCGCTCGGGATCCCTGGAAATCTCGATCTGTCGGTCGAGTGGGGGTCGGTTCGGAAGGCGTTGGGTGCGCGATGCCGGGGGTTCTGAAGCCGGGTGTCGCAGCGTCCTACCGCCACGGGTCGGACGAATAATTGACCGTGGCGGAAGGTCATTCCTTGACCGCGGTCAAGCCGACCGGCGGAGCACGGGATTATCGTTCGCACACGTGATGACAAGGTTTGGACACGGGACTTGGATATGGCCGACATCGAGATGACGGGCCTGGAATTGACGGAGCCCGAAGAACGGGCGGGCGGCCTCGCCGCCCTGCCCGGCAACCTGATGATGTGGATCCTGATCTTCAGCGAACTCGCGGTGTTCGGGGCCGCCTTCATCGGCTTCGCCGTCGCCCGCGTGCTGGATCCGGCGATCTTCGCCGCGGGACAGGCCCATTTGAACGGCACGGCGGGGGCGCTGAACACCATGGTGCTGGTGACCAGCGGCTATCTGGCCGCCCGCGGCGTCGCCGCCGGCCGGCGCGGAGCGGTGGCGCAGGCACGCCGGGCGATGGTGATGGCGGCGGCGGTCGGATCGGTGTTCCTGGCGGTGAAGGCGATGGAATATTCGGCGACGCTGGGCGCCGGCCTGACCATCGACACCGATAGCTTCTTCACCCTCTATTTCCTGCTGACCGGCTTCCACGCCCTGCATGTGGTGCTGGGAATCGTGATCCTGCTGCTGGTCAGCCGCTCCGGACGCGACACGCTGGTGGAGAATTTGGAGACCGGAGCGGCCTTCTGGCACATGGTGGATCTGGTCTGGGTGATCCTCTATCCGCTCGTCTATCTGATCCGCTGAGGAGACCGGCCATGACGCATTTCAAGAAGATCGACCGGCTGACGCTGTCCTGGCTGGTGCTGATGGGATTGACCGCCGTCACCCTGCTGTTCGCCCGCCATGGCGACGCGGGCGGCAGCGTCGGCATCGCCGGGGCGGCGCTGCTGCTGGTGCTGGCGGTGGCGAAGGGACGGGAAATCCTTCTGCATTACCTGGAATTGGATCAGGCCGGACCGGGCTGGCGGCTGGCGATGACCGGCTGGCTGGTGCTGCTGTGCGGCGTCATCCTGCTGATCACCGCCGCGGGCGCGCTGGGCTGGATCGGCCCCCGCTGAAAAGACCGAAGGACATCACCATGACCGAAGCCAAGATCGGCCTGATCCTGACCAGCGTCGCCGTTACCGTGGTGGCGGTGGCGCTCTACCGCCAGCGCGCGCTGGGACGCAACGGGCTGGTGACGGTGACCGCCGCCACCGCCGCCGTCTTCGCCGCGATGTTCTTCACCCAGTGATCCCGCTCACGCCGTCAGCAGAGTCTCCACCAGTTCGGAGTCCGGGTCGGCCAGATCCTCGATGACGTCGAAATGGTGGCGCCCCTCGGCCAGCCGCAACGAGGTTGCGGCACCCAGCCCAAGCCAGATGTTGGCGAGCAGTTCCGACTGGCGGACGAACTCCGGCCGCTCATCGGCCCCCACCCAGCAGGTGATGCCGGTGCCCGGCCGGGGACGCAGCAGGGCCGGGCTTTCCGCCGCTGCCTCCGCCTCGTCCAGCCTCAGCGTGGCGTTCATGCGGGTGTTCAGCAGCGGGCGCAGGTCATGTAGGCCGCTGATCGAGACGACATGCTCCACCCGTGCCCGCACCGCTTCCGACAGTGGAGCGTCGGCGCAGGCAAGCCGGCTGACCAGATGGCCGCCGGCGGAATGGCCGGTCAGGCGCAGCGGCCCGGCCTCCGCCTTCGCAATGGCGTCCACCGCCCGCGCCATCTGCCGGGTGATGCCGGCGATGTGGTTTTCCGGGCAGAGCGTGTAGCTCGGCATGGCAACCGCCCAGCCGCGCGCGAGCGGCCCGGCGGCCAGATGCGACCAGCGCCCCTTGTCGAAGGCCATCCAATAGCCGCCATGGACGAAGACGACTGTCCCCTTGGCGGCTCCCTCCGGCCTGAACAGGTCGTAGCGCTCCCGCTCCCCCTCGCCATAGGGCAGGTCGAGGCCCGCCCGGCCGGCACCGGCAAGCTCCGCCCGGAAGGCGGCGGCCTGCTCCGCCCAGCGGGCGGGATAGGTGTCGCCGCCGGGGATGTAGGCGCTGTTGCTGTAGGCGTCGTCCCAATCCGCGATCTTGCTCAATCGCGTCAAAGCACCGTCCTCACCCGCCAGAGTTCCGGGAAAAGCTCCACCGCCAGCATGTTGCGCAGGTAGGACACGCCGCCGGTGCCACCGGTGCCGCGCTTGAAACCGATCACCCGCTCCACCGTCGTGACATGGTTGAAGCGCCAGCGGCGGAAGTAATCCTCGAAATCCACCAGCTTCTCGGCCAGTTCATAGAGCGGCCAGTGTTCCTCGGGCGACTGGTAGATGACCCGCCACGCCTCGGTCACGCCGTCATGGGGCTGGTGGGTCTGCGACACGTCGCGCTCCAGCACCTCCGCCGGGACGGGAATGCCGTTGCGGGCGAGCAGGCGCAGCGCTTCGTCATACAGGCTGGGGCGGGACAGTTCCTGTTCCAGCATGGCATGGATTTCCGGACGATGGGCGTGGGGCCGCAGCATCGCCGGATTGCGGTTGCCCAGCAGGAATTCGATCTCCCGGTACTGGTAGGATTGGAAGCCGGAGGACTGGCCCAGATCGTCGCGGAAACGGGTGTATTCGCTGGGCGTCATCGTGCGCAGCACGTCCCAGGCGGAGTTCAGCTGTTCGAAGATGCGGGCGACGCGGGCCAGCATCTTGAAGGCGGGCGACAACCGGTCCTCGCGGATCGCCTCGCGGGCGGCGCGGATCTCGTAGACGGCCAGCCGCATCCACAGCTCCGACGTCTGGTGCTGGATGATGAACAGCATCTCGTCATGGGCGGTGGAGCGCGGAACCTGCGCCCCCAGGATGCGGTCCAGCTGCAGATAATCGCCGTAGGACATCCGCCCGTCGAAGGCCATCTGCGCGCCCTCGGCCGCAGGATCATAGGGCTTCTTCATTTCCGGCCCACTCATGTCACAATCGCCTTCCTGTGGTATTCGGGCCGGTCCCACAGCCCGCCGTCCATGATCTCTTTCAGCACGGCGACGGCGGCGCGCACCTCCGCCTCGCCGATGTAGAGCGGGGTGAAGCCGAAGCGCAGCACGTCCGGCGCCCGGAAGTCGCCGATCACGCCACGGTCGATCAGCGCCTGCATGACGGCGTAGCCCTGTGGATGGCGGAACGACACCTGACTGCCGCGCCGGTCGCCATCGCGCGGCGAGGCCAGTTCCAGCATCGGGCATTGCGCCTCGACCAGTTCGATGAACAGGTCGCACAGCGCGACGGAGGCGCGGCGGATGTCGGCCATGTCGACATCGTCCCAGACGTCCAGAGCGGCGTCGAGCGCGGCCAGCGCGATCACCGGCGGGGTGCCGACGCGCATGCGCTCCACCCCGGCACCGGGACGGTAGGAGGGGTCGAAGGCGAAGGGCGCCTCGTGACCCATCCAGCCGGACAAGGCCGGCAGCGCGGTCTCCGCATGTTGCGGCGCGACATAGATGAAGGCCGGGGCGCCCGGCCCGCCATTCAGATACTTGTAGGTGCAGCCGACGGCGAAATCCGCACCGGCACCGGCCAGATCGACCGGCAGCGCGCCGGCGGAATGGGCGAGGTCCCACACCGTCACCACCCCCGCCGCATGGGCCCTGGCGGTCAGCGCCGCCATGTCGTGCAGGCGCCCGGTCCGGTAATCGACCTGGGTCAACATCAGCACGGCGACATCCTCACCGATGGCGGCCTCGACCTCCTCCGGCGTCACGACCTTCAGGACATGGCCGCGGCCCAGCGTTTCGATCAGCCCCTCCGCCATATAGAGGTCGGTGGGGAAGTTGCCGCTGTCGGACAGGATGACGCGGCGGTCGGGTCGCATCGCCAGCGCGGCGGCCAGCGCCTGATAGACCTTGATCGACAGGGTATCGCCGACCACGACGCTGCCCGCCGGCGCTCCGATCAGCCGGGCGATCCGGTCTCCGACCTTGCCCGGCTGCACCATCCAGCCGGCGCTGTTCCAGCCGCGGATCAGCTGGCCGCCCCATTCATCGGCCAAGGTGCGGGCCACCCGCTCCTCCACCCCGATGGGCAGCGGCCCCAGCGAGTTGCCGTCGAGATAGATCACCCCGTCCGGCAGGCGGAAACGGGCGCGGGTCTTGTGAAAATCGGTCATCGATCTGACTGCTCCTTCCCGGTGAAGGATGCCCGGCAATCGCTGGCTTTGCAAATCGTTGCGATGCTCAAGCGTATCAGACGAAATGAATTCACCATTGTCCCGAAGGCCGCGAAAGTGGAGGATCGCACCGGCCGGACTTCACGACCGCCATCACCGCCGTTACCACCACCAAGGACCGGACGAACCGCCATGTTCAACGCGCTTTCCCGCCAGCCCGACGACGCCCTGCTCGCCCTGATCGGCCTCTACAAGCAGGACCCGCGGCCGGGCAAGGTCGATCTCGGCGTCGGGGTCTACCGTGACGAGGAGGGGCGCACCCCGGTCTTCCGCGCGGTCAAGGCGGCGGAACGGCTGCTGCTCGACGGGCAGGACAGCAAGTCCTATCTGGGGCTGGAAGGCGACGCCGGCTATCTGGAACGGCTGTGGTCGCTGGTCGGCGGCGAGGCCGGAACGAAGGTCACCGCCGCCGGCGTGCAGACCCCCGGCGGGTCGGGCGCGCTGCGTCTGGCCGCCGACCTCGTCCTGCGCGGCGGGTCGAAGCGCGTGCTGGTCGGCCAGCCGACCTGGCCCAACCATGTCGGCATCTTCGCCTCCGCCGGGCTGGAGGTGGTGAGCCATCCCTTCTTCGACACCGCCGGCCAGACCGTGCTGTTCGACCGCATGGTCGCGGCGTTCGAGGCGGCGCAGCCCGGCGACGTCGCCCTGCTGCACGGCAGCTGCCACAACCCGACCGGCGCGCCGCTGTCGCTCGACCAGTGGAAGACCATCGCGGCGGTGCTGGAGAAACGCGGCGTGCTGCCGCTGGTCGACATCGCCTATCAGGGCTTCGGCCGCGGGCTGGACGAGGATGCGGAGGGGCTGCGCCACCTGATCGGCGCGGTTCCGGAAACGCTGGTCGCCGTTTCGTCGTCCAAGTCCTTCGGCCTCTACCGCGAGCGCACCGGCGCCATCTTCGCCGTCGCCGCGGCGCCGGCCGCCGCCGAGCTTGCCAAGTCCAACCTGATGGCGCTGGCCCGCACCAGCTATTCGATGCCGCCCGACCATGGCGCCGCCGTGGTCCGCACCATCCTGAGCGACGATGCCCTGACCGCCGACTGGAAGTCGGAATTGGACGGCATGCGCGCCCGCATCACCGGCATCCGCCGCAAGCTGGCCGCCGGGCTGGCCGGCGCCTTCCCCGCCCTGACGGCGGTGGCGGAGCAGGAGGGCATGTTCTCCCTGCTGCCGCTGACCGAGGCGGAGGTGCTGCGCCTGCGCGCCGACCACGCCATCTACATGCCGACCTCCGGCCGCATCAACATCGCCGGCCTGAAGACGGCCGAGGTGGACGATGTGGTGGCGAAGTTCGTCGCTCTTCGCTGAGGGGAACAACGACCATGGCCGCGACCCTACAGGCCCCGCCCGCCGCGGTGGAGCGCCACCAGCTGTATGAAGACGCGCTCGCCATGCTGATGGGCACGCTGTTCATCGCGCTGGGCATGCTGATCTATTCCAAGACGATGCTGCTGACCGGCAGCACCGCCGGTCTGGCGCTGCTGCTGAGCTACGTCACCAAGGTTCAGTTCGGCATCATCTTCTTCGCGATCAACCTGCCCTTCTACTGGCTGGCCTGGAAACGGCTGGGCTGGCAGTTCACGGCGCGCACCTTCATCGCCGTGGCGCTGGTCACGTTGTTCTCGCGACTGACCGACCAGTGGGTGGGCTTCACCCATCTGGACCCGGTCTATGCCACGGTGGTGGGCAGCGGGCTGTGCGGCACTGGCCTTTTGATGCTGTTCCGCCACCGCACCGGCCTGGGCGGCGTCAACATCCTGGCGATCTACCTGCAGGAGCGCTACGGCATCCGCGCCGGCTATTTCCAGCTCGGCGTCGACCTCGCCATCCTGGGCGGCGCCTTTTTCGTGCTGGCGCCGGACCGGCTGCTGCTGTCGATCCTGGGGGCCGTCATCGTCAACATCACGCTGGCGATCAACCACAAGCCGGGGCGTTATCTCGGCATCAGTTGAGATGTGAAGGCTGCGGGCGCCGGACGTTCACCGCCCACCCTCTTTTCGGCCGTCATCCCCGCGAAGGCGGGGATCCATGCCTCCGGGGCAAGCACTTGCTACGGCTGGATTCCCGCCTTCGCGGGAATGACGGCTGAAAAAGTAATATCCCGTAACTGTCCCCCCTCACCGCCCGCAGCAGGCCTTGTGCTTGCGCCCCGAGCCGCAGGGGCAGGGGTCGTTGCGGCCGACCTTGACCACGCGGCGCGGCGGGTCCTTCGGGTTCAGGATGCTGTCGACATAGAGCCAGCGTCCGTCGATCCGGCGAAAGCGCGACCGTTCGTGCACCGGCCACTCCTCCCCGTCGCGGCGGAAGGTCAGGAAGAAATCGACCACGCCGTCGTCGCCGCTCTCCTCCGCCTTCATGACGGTCAGCGGACCCCATTCGCATTCCTGCGCCACCCGTTCGGCGTCGGCCCGGCTGAAGGCGGCACGGGTTTCTGGGGCGCAGCTGCGCTCGATATGGTCGATGTCGTGGCGGACGAAGGCGGTGTAGCGCGACCGCATCAACGCTTCGGCCGAAGGGGCGGGCTGCCCGGCCAGGATCGGGCCGCAGCAGTGGTCGAAGTCAAGTCCCGAACCGCAGGGGCAGGCGGACATCACGATAGAGTTCCTTCCATAAGCATCGGGCCAAGAGCATCAAGCCGGGGCCGGCGGCACGGTGCCTGCCGAAACTTAACGCCGTCTCAACATTTCCCGCCGGATTCTGTGACCCGGGCCGGCGATATTGACGCTTGGCATGGGCATCGTCTAGATCGGCGAGCCCTGCGAAAAGGGTATGGCGCAAACGGGGTGCGGCGATGAGCGCGCGGATCGGCAGCAAGGTGATCGGCAGCACGATGACGGCGACGGGCGAGCGGCGGCGGCTCAGCCTGCTTTTCAGGTCCCTGTCCGGCCGCCATGCCGATGTGGCGACGATGCGGCTGCCTACCCCCCGTGCCGTTCTGCTGCGCCTGGCCGGCGCCGCCCTGTTCCTGGCGCTGGCGGTCGGCGGCATCGCCTTTCTGGTCGAGGTCGAGATCGCCGACGGCCGGGTCGTCGAACTGGCGCGGGAGGAATCGGCGGCCTTCCTGACCGAAGCCCGTTCGTCGCTCGCGGCCGGCGCCGCCGATTCGGATCTGGAGTCGTCGCTACAGCGTTTCATGGCCAGCCGCAACGGGCTGCGCCTGAACCATGGCGACGGCCATTTCATCGTGGCGGAGCTTTACGCTCCGGACCAGCACAAGACTGCCGAATATGTCGCACCCGGCGCGGAATGGGCGGAACAGCGCCTGTCCGCCACGCGGCACGGCTTCCCCACCGACGGCGACGCGATCTACGACCGCTTCACGCTGGACGGCCATATCTTCATCCAGACGATGGAGCCGCTGCTCGATTCCGACGGCCGGCTGCTCGGCTATTTCGAAAGCGTCTTCCAGCTCTCCGCCCGCCGGTCGCACGAGATCCTGCGCGACACCGCCACGGTGGTCGCGGTGTCGTCGCTGTCGGTGCTGGGGACGGCGCTGGTCCTGCTGCCGATCTTCGGCGCCTACAACCGCGGCATCCTGCGGCTGTCGCGCGGCCTGCTCGACGCCAACATCGGGATGCTGACGGCGCTGGGCAGCGCCATCGCCAAGCGCGACAGTGACACCAACGCCCACAATTACCGGGTGACGGTGCTGGCCATCCGGCTGGCCGAAGCGCTGGGGCTGGAGGAAGCGGCGATCCGGCAGCTGGTGAAGGGCGCCTTCCTGCACGATGTCGGCAAGATCGCCATTCCCGACAGCATCCTGCTGAAGCCCGGCAAGCTGGATGCCGAGGAATTCGCGGTGATGAAGACCCATGTCGTCCATGGGCTGGACATCGTCGGCTCGTCCGACTGGCTGGCCGATGCGGCCGACGTGGTCGGCGGCCATCACGAGAAGTTCGACGGATCGGGCTATCCGCAAGGTCTGAAGGGCGAGGCGATTCCGATTTCCGCCCGCATCTTCGCCGTCGCCGACGTTTTCGACGCCCTCACCTCCCGCCGCCCCTACAAGGAGCCGATGTCCTACGCCGCCACCATGGACATCCTCGCCGACGGGGCCGGCAAGCATTTCGACCCGGTGGTGCTCGCCCGCTTCACCGCCATCGCCGGCGGCCTGCATGAACGGCTGACCGCGATGGGCGACGACGGGGTGCGGGACGAGCTGCGCGGGCTGGTCATGCGCTATTTCAAGTTGGCCTGAACGGTCAGGGCGCCAGACCGCGCAGGAACAGGTCCACCGCCTTGTCGACGAAGGCGTGCCGCTCCTCCTCCGCCGGTAGGGGGCAGAGGCCGAGCACCAGCTGGCAATAGGCGCCGCCCTGCATGGTGGCCAGGAACTGCCGGGCGACGAAGGCGGGGTCGTCGGTGGCGATCACCCCGCGTTCGGCCAGCCGGGTGAACAGCGCGACGAAATTGGCGATGCCCTGCTCCGGTCCCGCCTGGAAATAGAGCTGGGCGGCGACCGGCATCCGCGTCGCCTCCCCCACCACCGCCTGATGGACGCGGATCGCCGCATCCGACCACAGCAGGTCGGTGAAGCGGCGGCCGACCTGAATCAGGACCTCGCGCAACGGCAGTCCGTCGAACATCTCCGGCGCAAAGCGCAGCCCGCGCCGTTCGCATTCGGCGGAGATCACGGCGGTGTAAAGCTCCTCCTTCGAGGGAAAGCGGGTGTAGAGGGTGGTTTTGGACACCCGCGCCTGCTGCGCCACCTGATCCATCGATGTGGCGGCATAGCCAAGCTCCAGAAACACCTCCCGCGCGGCGGCGACGATCTGTTCCGCCTTCGCATCATGGGACACGGGCGGAAGGGACGCTTTTTGCTCCGATGACTGCACTGAACTGTACCGTTCACTCTTGACGTGGGATTGGTGCCGGAGTAGGACGGTAGCAGTACGATACAGTCCAGTCCAGTGGGGAGACGTGGTATGGCCCGATTCCGCGAAAGGCGGCTTCTGTCCGCCGTCATGGCGACAACGGCGCTGCTGACGGTGGCGGGCCTGCTCGCCGGCTGCAACGAGACACAGTCCGCCTCCACCCCCGCGGAAGCAGAGGTGCGGCCGGTCCGCGTCGCCACCGTGGCGCTGGAACCGCTGGTCGACAGCGTGCGCTACCCGGCGGTGATCCGCCCGCGGGTGGAGGCCGATGTCGGCTTCCGCGTCGGCGGCAAGGTGACCGCCCGGCTGGTGGAGGTCGGGACCCGCATCGAACCCGGCATGCCGCTCGCCCGCCTCGACCCGACCGACCTGCAACTGCAGATTCGCGCCGCCCAGGCGCAGTTGGCCTCCGCCCAAGCCGATGCGGCCAACGCGCGCAGCGATTTCCAGCGCTACGCCAGCCTGCGTCAGGGCGAATGGACGACGCGCCAGGAATACGACCGCCGCAAAACAACGCTGGACAAGGCCGACTCCAAGGTGCGGGAGCAGGAGGCGCAACTGCGTGTCCTCAACAACTCCGCCCAATATGCCACGCTGGTGGCGGACGAGGCCGGCATCGTCACCGCAACGCTGATCGAGCCGGGACAGGTGGTGGCCGCCGGCCAGACAGCGCTCCGCGTCGCCCGACTGGGCGCGCTGGAAGCGGTGGCGAACATCCCCGAACAGAGCGTCGCCGCCCTGCCCCGCCAGAAGCTGTCGGTCGAGCTGTGGTCGCACCCGGATCAGAGCATCGCCGGCACCCTGCGTGAGGTCTCGCCCAGCGCCGACGCCGCGACCCGCACCTTCCAGGCGAAGATCGCGCTGACCGATCCGCCGCCGACGGTCCAGCTCGGCATGACCGCCACCGTGACCGCAGCCGCCGACCATGGCGCCCCGGTCGCCCGCCTGCCACTGAGCGCACTGACCCAGCGCGAGCAGACGCCGGCGGTCTGGGTGCTGTCGGCGCCGGATGATCGGCTGGAGCTTCGCCCGGTCACCGTCGCGGCCTATGCCGGCGACCTCGCCCTGATCGGCGGCGGGCTGAAGGACGGCGAGCGCGTCGTCACCGCCGGTGTGCACAAGCTCGACGCCGGCCAGAAGGTCCGCGTCTGGACGGAGCCGGCACGATGAACCACTCCCGCCTCAACCTGTCGGCCTGGGCACTGGCCCACCGCACGCTGGTGCTGTTCATGATGCTCGCCAGCGTGCTGGCCGGCGCGCTGGCCTACAAGACTCTGGGTCGGGCGGAGGATCCGTCCTTCACCTTCAAGGTGATGGTGGTCCGCACCCAATGGCCGGGCGCCACCGCCCGCGAGGTCGAGCAGTTTGTCACCGACCGCATCGAGAAGAAGCTGGAGGAGGTGCCCTATTACGACGTCGCCCGCAGCTATTCCAAGCCCGGCGAGTCGGTGGTCTTCGTCCAGTTGAAGGACTACACCCCGCCGAAGATGGTGCCGGACCTGTGGTATCAGGTGCGAAAGAAGATCGGCGACATCCGCTATACCCTGCCCGACGGCGTCGTCGGTCCCTTCTTCAACGACGAGTTCGGCGACGTCTATTCCGCCATCTACGCCTTCATGGGTGACGATTTCACCCCGGCCCAGCTGAAGAAGGTGGCTGAACAGGCACGCGCGCGTCTGTTGAAATTGCCCGGCGTCGAGAAGATCGACCTGATCGCCCCGCAGGAGGAGCGCGTCTATGTCGAGATCTCCAGCCAGCGGCTCGCCAGCTTCGGCCTGCCGGTGGAATCGGTGATCCAGGCGCTTCAGCGCGAGAACGCCATCGCCGCGTCGGGCGACGTCGACACCGGATCGCAGCGGGTCTATGTCCGGCTGGACCTGGGCCTCGACACCGCCGCCGCCGTGCGCGCCATCCCGGTGGAGAGCGGCGGCCGGCTGCTGACCATCGGCGACGTGGCGGAGGTCAAGCGCGGCTATGTCGAGCCGCGGCGCTACACCCTGCGCTACAACGGCCGCGATGCCATCGGCATCGGCGTGGTGATGGCGAAGGGCGGCAACGTCCTGAAGCTGGGTGAGCAGCTCGACGCGGCGATGGAGAAGGTCCGGGCCGAACTGCCGGTCGGGCTGGAGGTGGCGCAGGTCGCCGACCAGCCGAAGGTGGTCGAGCATTCGGTCGGCGAGTTCACGGAATCGCTGGCCGAGGCGCTGGGCATCGTCATCCTGGTCAGCCTCGTCAGCCTGGGCTGGCGCACCGGCATCGTCGTGGCCCTGGCGGTGCCGCTGGTGCTGGCGATGACTCTGGTTGCAATGCAGATCCTGCACATCGACCTGCAGCGCATCTCGCTGGGCGCCCTCATCATCGCGCTCGGCCTGCTGGTGGACGACGCCATCATCGCGGTGGAGATGATGGTGGTGAAGATGGAACAGGGATGGGACCGGCTGAAGGCCGGCGCCTTCGCCTACACCTCCACCGCCTTCCCGATGCTGAGCGGCACCATCGTCACCGCCGCCGGCTTCGTCCCGGTCGGCTTCGCGGCTTCGGCGGCCGGCGAATACACCAACTCGATCTTCTGGGTGGTGGCACTGTCGCTGCTGCTGTCCTGGGTGGTGGCGGTGATCTTCACCCCCTATCTCGGCTGGCTGCTGCTGCCCAAGCCCAAGCATGTGGTGCCGGACGGGCACGAGCTGGACATCTACGACACCCGCGCCTACCGCATCCTGCGCGGCATGATCGAAGCCTGCGTGCGGGCGCGCTGGGTCACCATCGGCGTGACCGTGGCCGCCTTCGTCACCGCCCTGGTCGGCTTCGGCCATGTCCAGCAACAGTTCTTCCCGTCGGCCAGCCGGCCGGAGCTGCTGATCGACGTCCGTCTCGCCGAAGGTTCCTCCTTCGAAGCCACCGCCGCCGAGGTGAAGCGGATGGAAGCGGTTCTGGCCAAGGACCCGGATGTC
This sequence comes from Azospirillum sp. B2RO_4, assembly GCF_051124815.1. Lineage (NCBI taxonomy): Bacteria > Pseudomonadati > Pseudomonadota > Alphaproteobacteria > Rhodospirillales > Azospirillaceae > Azospirillum > Azospirillum sp. B2RO_4. The sequence goes on from NZ_CP118486.1 coordinate 474,237, forward strand.
GATTACTGGGTCGCCTACACCGGCGGCGGCTCGCCGCGCTTCTACCTGCCGCTCGACCAGCAGCTGGAGACCGCCAACTTCGCCCAGTTCATGGTGATGACCAAGGGGCTGGAGCAGCGCGAGCATTTCATGCAGCGGCTGGAGCCGACGCTGGAATCCGACTTCCCCGCCGCCCGCGTCCGCATCAGCCGGCTGGAGAACGGCCCGCCGGTCGGCTATCCGGTGCAGTTCCGCGTCACCGGCGAGGATCCGGCGACCATCCGCAAGATCGCCTATCAGGTGCGCGACACCATGCGCGCCCACGCCAACACCGCCAACGTCCATCTGGACTGGGACGAGCTGTCGAAGCGCGTCCGGCTGGAGGTGGACACCGCCAAGGCCCGCGCGCTGGGCGTGTCGAAGCAGGATCTGTCCAACGCCCTGCAACTGCTGCTGAACGGCATGTCCGTCACCCAGTACCGCGAGGGCACGGAGCTGATCGGCGTCCTGCTGCGCACCACGCCGGAGGAGCGGATGGACCTGTCGCGCCTGGGCGAGCTGAACATCCGCACCAGCCGCGGCACCACCGTTCCGCTGAGTCAGGTCGCCAGCGTCCGCTACGAGCTGGAGGAGCCGGTGCTGTGGCGCCGGGCGCGCGAGACGACGATGACGGTCAAGGGCGACGTCACCGGCGGCCTGCAGGCCCCGGTGGTCAGCACCCAACTGAACGCGCAGTTGAACGCGCTGCGCGCCACCCTGCCCGACGGCTATGCCATCACCATGGGCGGCGCCATCGAGGAGAGCGCCAAGGGCCAGGATTCGATCAATGCCATGATGCCGGTGATGCTGCTGATCATGGTCACCACGCTGATGCTGCAGTTGCAGAGCTTCTCACGCGTGTTCATGGTCCTGCTGACGGCGCCGCTGGGACTGATCGGGGTCACCGCCTCGCTTCTGCTGTTCAACCTGCCCTTCGGCTTCGTCGCCATGCTGGGCGTCATCGCGCTGGCCGGCATCATCATGCGCAACTCAGTCATCCTGGTCGACCAGATCGAGCAGGATATCCGCAGCGGCCGGTCCCGCTGGGACAGCATCGTCGAGGCGACGGTCCGCCGCTCCCGCCCCATCGCGCTGACCGCCGCCGCGGCGATCCTCGCCATGATCCCGCTGACCCAGAGCGTCTTCTGGGGACCGATGGCGGTCGCCATCATGGGCGGTTTGGCGGGCGCCACCGTGCTGACGATCTTCTTCCTGCCGGCGCTCTATGCGGCATGGTTCCGCGTGCCCCGGCCGGAGACGGAGGAGGTCGAGGACGGCGGTATGAATGGGGCGTTGCCCAGGCCGGCGTTGGGGGATTGATAACCAACTCTTTCACTCAAGCTTGACCACGGTCAAGGGATGTCTCCACGACCCATGCCAGGGTAGAGACACAATCGATCTCCCGATTGCATCATCACTGCTGATGATCCTCTTTCGTACTGTGCCTTTGCGCCCGGCGGCATCTGCCCCGGGCGCTTTTTTTTGCCGGAACCACGTCAGCCGGTCCGCCGTCCCGCCACGGCCAGCCTCATGCGGCCGACGCTCGGCCCCTCCCGCAGAAGGCGCCGGCCGCCGACCTCGATCCGGCGATAGGCCGGGCCGGCCAGCAGCAGGCAGGTCGTCACCATCGCCACCAGCAGCGCCATCGACCAGCCACCCGGCAGCGCCTTGCGGTCGTGGATGCCGAGGCCCAGCCACAGCAGTCGGGTGGTGGCATATTCGACGAAGCCGTGGATCAGGTAGAGCGAATAGGACACGTCGCCCAGCCACACCAGCGGCCGGACGTTCAAGGCAGCCGCGGCCCGGCCCCGGTTGGCGACCGCCGCCAGGATCAGCAGGGCGAACAGCGGCACCGCCAGCAGGTCGGGCCCGCCGGTGTGCAGAAGCAGCAGGATCGCCAGACCGACGCCGGCCATCGTCAGGTCGCTGGACAGCAGCGGCGCGGCAAGCCCGCTGCGGAAGGCGCTGTAGAGCAGCGTGCCGAGCAGGAATTCCGGCAGGCAGCGCAGCAGGGTCTGCGGCCCGTCCCACTGGTTCAGATTGTCCTGCGTCGCCCAGGCCAGCAGGCAAAGCGTCGCCAGCGCACCGGCCGCCATCAGGGCCTGCGTCCGTCCACCGGCCCGCCAGACCAGGGGAAGCGCGAAGGGGAAGACCAGATAGGCCATGAATTCCAGGCTGATCGACCAGGCCGGATAATTCCAACTCAGCACACTGGCATAGAGGCCCTGGAGCATGAACAGGTTGGCGACCAAGGCCCAGACGGATTCCGCGCCCTTCAGCGGGATCGCCGGGAAGCTGCCGGTGGCGGCGTACTCCACGGTGCGGACGGCCAGCGCCGTCGCGACGAACAGCAGCAGGACCGCCAGATGCAGCGGGTAGAGCCGGGCGACGCGTGCCCTCAGGAAGCTCCAGTATTTGTCGCCGACCGACCGGCTGAAGGTGTCGTGATAGACGTGTGTCAGTACGAAGCCACTGAGCATGAAGAACAGGTCGACGGCCAGATAGCCCTTCTGCACCAGATGCGTGTAGCTGTCCGGGTGCAGGTTGGGGAAATACTGGAAGCTGTAATGGTACAGCACCACCCATAGGGCCGCGATGCCGCGCAGCGGGGTCAGGGAGTGCAGGTGGCGGGGCTGGTTCTGCGTGCTCATGGCGCAGCCATCGGCCGCCCTGCCATGATCCCCGCCCATGGGTTCCCGCCGCCGATATCCTTCGAAACCACGTCGCCCTCCAGCCGTTGCGCAGCGCGCCCGTGCCTTGGCAAGCGGACGGGCGGCCCTGACCCGGGTTAACGGCGGAGGTGGCGATTGGTTTCGTGGAGGGCTGTTACCGAAAAAGGACCATCACAGGAAGAAGACAAGCGTGGTCAGGCCCAGCAGCGGCACAAGGATACCGAAGGACCAGGCCATGTAGCCGAAGAAGCTGGGCATGGCGACCCCGCGTTCCTCGGCAATCGCCTTGACCATGAAGTTGGGGGCGTTGCCGATATAGCTGTTGGCGCCCATGAAGACCGCTCCGGCGGAAATCGCGGTCAGCGTCAGCGACAGGTCGCTCATCAGCACCTTTGCGTCGCCGCCGGCGGTGTTGAAGAAGATCAGGTAGGTCGGGGCATTGTCGAGGAAGCTGGACAGGATGCCGGTCGCCCAGAAATAGGCGGCCGGGTTGGGCTTTCCGCCCTCGTTCACCGCCGAGATGATGGCGCCCAGCGCGCCGTCGGTGCCGGCCTTCAGGATGGCGATGGCCGGGATGATGGTCAGGAAGATGGCGGCGAACAGCTTCGCCACCTCCAGGATCGGACCCCAGCTGAAGCCGTTCAGGCGGCGGCTCTTCTTGCTGGTCAGGGTCAGCGACAGGCCGGTGATGCCCAGCAGCAGCAGGTTCGACACGATGGTCTCCAGCGGCACCGTCACATGGTAGATCGTGACGCCCTCGCCGGGATGCCAGACGCCGCTCAGCAGCACCGCGCCGACGATGGCGACCAGCAGCAGCAGGTTGACGCTGCCCTCGATGCGGATCGGCTCGCGCTCGTGAACGCCCTCGATCAGCGGGTGCTTGCCGGGGTCGCGGGTGTGCAGGACAAGGTCCAGCACGAAATAGATCACCAGCAGCAGGCCCGACAGGAAGGCCATCGGCGCCAGCAGATGGACCGTCGGCCAGAAGAAATCGACCCCCTTCAGGAAACCGAGGAACAGCGGCGGATCGCCCAGCGGGGTCAGCGATCCGCCGACATTCGACACCAGGAAGATGAAGAAGACGATGGTGTGGACCTTGTGGCGCCGGTGTTCGTTCGCGCGCAGCATCGGGCGGATCAGCAGCATCGAGGCGCCGGTGGTGCCCATCAGGCTCGCCAGCACCGTGCCCAGCGCCAGCCCGACGGTGTTGGCCGCCGGTGTTCCCACCAGCGACCCGGTCAGCCGCACGCCACCCGCCACCGTGAACAGCGCGGTCAGCAGCACGATGAAGGGGATGTATTCCAGCAGGACCGTGTGCAGCAGTTCGTAGGTCGCCAGACCGACTCCGAAGGTCGCGGCGAACGGCACCAGGAAGGCCAGCGCCCAGACGGCCGATATCTTGCCGAAGTGATGGTGCCAGACCATCGGCGCCAGCAGCGGGAACAGCGCGATCGACAGCAGGATCCCGGCGAAGGGCACGACCCAGGCGGCACTCAGCAGCCGTCCGTCCAGATGCGGCACGCCGCCATGGGCAACCTCCGCCGCCACCTCCGCCGCCTGGACCCCGTGCGTGCCCAGCAGCACGCCGCCGACGGCGAGCGCCGCGCCGAGGACGGCCGGAAGAAGGAATGAACGGCGTTGGTGCGTGGGTGAATTGATCATCGGTCCGGAAGGTAGGCTGACGAAAGGAACGGGAGTATGCGGATTGACGCAACGTAAGCCAAGCCGGAAGGGACTCAAGGCGGCACGAACTTTCGTAGGCGGGGGCGGGCCCAGCCTAGGGGCAGGCCCGCATCGCCACGGCTTGGTCCTTCACCCCGGTCCAGCCCGACAGCGGCCGGCAGTCCGCTCCCGCGCACAGCCGGTGCTCGCCGGTGAAGCTTGAGGCCGCCAGCGTGACGCTGTCCTGCGGCGGCAGGTCGGGCGTCCACACCATCCAGCCGTCGGCGGTCAGCCGGGCATCGGGACCGGGCTCCATCCCGGCGCCGGTGCCACGGATGCGGGCCTCCGTCGGGCGCAACCGGCCGGCTTCGACCGTCCAGTTCTCCCGCCACTCGGTCTTCTCGATCGAGTGGGTCCAGGACAGGGTGAACTGCGTCCCCGGCAGCGACGCCAGCAGCGCGCCGCCGAGGGCGAACAGGCAAAGACCGGCCATACCGACGCCGAACCCTCAGGCCGTGGCGGCGGCGAAAGTGCCGCGGCGGCGGTGCTGCCACAGCAGGAACAGGCCGGTCATGACGAAGGCGACCTCGTCGGTGACCGGCAAGGCGACCACGAACAGGAAGGCGGTCGCCGCGGCATAGACGCGGGCGATCATCGGCAGGTTGGTCCAGAAGAAGCCGATGGTGGCCGCCCCCCACAGGGCGATGGCGACGCAGGCCTTGAGGAAGATGTAGGCGACCGCCAGCCAGCTTTGGGTCTGCAGCACCAGCGCCGGGTCGTAGACCGCCATGAAGGGCACGACATAGCCGGCCATGGCGATGCGGGTGGCGATGAAGCCGATCTTCATGTGCCCGACCCGCGCGATGGAGGACGCCGCCAGCGCCGCCAGCGCCACCGGCGGGGTCAGGTCGGCCATGATGCCGAAATAGAAGACGAACATGTGGCTGACGATCAGCGGCACACCCATGGTCAGCAGCGCCGGGGCGGCGATGGACGCCGTGATGATGTAGTTGGCGGTGGTCGGCAGCCCGGTGCCCAGCACGATGCAGGTCACCATCGTCAGCACCAGCGCCGCCAGCAGGCTGCCGCCCGACAGGTTGACGATGGTGGTGGCGAAGCTGGAGGCAAGGCCGGTCAGCGTCATCATGCCGATCAGCACGCCGACCAGGGCGCAGGCGACGCCGACGCCGATGGCGTTCTTCGCGCCGTCGGCAATCGCGTTCACCACCAGCACCAGCGTCTCCCGCCCGCCCTTGAACAGCAGGCAGGGAACGATTAGCAGCCCGACGATGGCGAAGGCCAGATGCTCCGTCCGCCACCCCATCCGCCACAGGACGGCGGCGATCAGGCCGAGTGCGACCCAGAAGCCGACGCGCAGCATCGTCGGGCCGATCGCCGAGACCACGGACATCCCCAGGATCAGCGCGGCGGTGGCGGCGATGCCGATCACGCCGGCGAAGAGCGGCGTGAAGCCGGAGAACAGCAGATAGACCAGCGCCGCCAGCGGCAGGATCAGGTACCAGCCTTCCTTCAGGGCCCGGAGCGCGCTCGGGCACTCCTCGCGCGGCAGGCCGACCAGGTTGCGCTTGCCGGCTTCCAGATGGACCATCCAGAAGGCGCTGCCGAAATAAAGGATGGCGGGAATCGCAGCGGCCAGCGCGACGTCGCTGTAGGGCACGCCGATGGTCTCCGCCATGATGAAGGCGGCGGCGCCCATCACCGGCGGCATCAGCTGCCCGCCCATGCTGGCCGTCGCTTCCACCGCGCCGGCGAAGGCGGGGCGGTAGCCGAAGCGCATCATCAGCGGGATGGTGAACTGGCCGGTGGTCAGCACGTTGGCGACGCCCGACCCGTTGATCGTCCCCATGAAGCCGGAGGAGAAGACCGCCACCTTCGCCGGCCCACCCTTGGAATGGCCGACGAGGCCGAGCGAGACGTCGTTGAACAGCTTGATCATCCCGGCCCGCTCCAGGAAGGCGCCGAACAGGATGAACAGGAAGATGTAGGTCGCCGACACGAAGGTCGGCGTGCCGTAGATGCCCTCGGTCGACAGGAACAGCGTGTCGATCACCTGATCGAAGCCATAGCCGCGATGGGCCAGCCCGAAGGGCAGTTCCCGGCCGAACAGGGCATAGGGGATGAACACGCCGCACAGGATCGGCAGGGCCAGCCCCATGATGCGGCGGGCCGCCTCGAACACCAGGGCGACGGCGATGGCGCCGACGACGATGTCGGTGCTGTTGGGATCGCCGGCCCGCAGGATCAGGTCGCCTTCGAACACGTAATGATAAAGGCCGATGGCGAAGCCGGTCAGGCCGAGAAGCCAGTCGTACCAGGGCACCCGTTTGCGCGCGGAGGTCTTCCGCGCGCCGAACAGGGTGAAGGTCATCAGCACCAGGAAACCGACATGGACCGACCGCACCACGGTGGTGGACAGCGGATTGAAGGCGGCGGTCCAGATCTGGAAGATCGAAAAGGCCACGGCGATTGCAAACACCGCCCGCCCGTCGAAGCCTTCGAAGGCCGCGACATGGGCGGGATTCTCCCGGTCGATTGCTTGGCGGGCTTGTGCGTCCGCCTCGTTGTTATGAGTATTCACGTCTGCGTTCCCCGCGGCCCGTTCCTTACATCAGCCCCTTTTCCTTGTAGTACTTGACGGCGCCGGGATGGAACGGCACCGGCGACTGGGTGGCGGACTTGTCCAGCTTGATCTGCTTGGCGGCGACGTGGGCGGCGGCCAGCGCGTCCAGATTCTCGAACAGCGTCTTGGTCATCGCATAGGCGGCGTCATCCGACACGCCCGAATGGCTGACCAGCAGGTTGCGGACGGCGGCGGTCGGCACCGCGGCGTCCTGGCCCGGATAGGTGCCGGCCGGAATCGTCTCGGTGATGTAGGCGGCGTCGCCGACCTTCTGCACCACGTCGGCCGGGATGCTGACGATGGTGATGTCCTGGGAGGCCGACAGGTCCTTGATCGCCGCCACGCCGAGACCGGCGGAGATCAGCGTCGCGTCCAGCTGGCGGTTCTTGATCAGGTCGACCGATTCGCCGAAGGGCAGATATTCGGTCTTGGCGAAGTCCTTGTAGGCAAGACCGGCGGCGTTGAAGATGGCGCGCGCATTCAGCTCCGTCCCCGACTTCGGCGCACCGACCGACACCCGCTTGCCCTTCAGGTCGGCCAGCGTCTTGATGCCCGAGTCCTTGCTGGCGACGACCTGGATGTAGTTGGGATAGATGGCGGCGATGGTGCGCAGCTTGTCCAGCTTCTGCTTGAAGCCGACCTCCTCGTTGCCCTTCCAGGCGTCGCTCAGCGCATCGCCGAGCGTGAAGCCGATCTCGCCGCGGCCGGCCTGCAGCAGGTTCAGGTTCTCCACCGACGCCTTGGTCGCCTGCGCCGTCACCTTGGCCCCCGGCAGCGCCTTGCCGTACACGTTCGACAGCGCCACGCCCAGCGGATAATAGACCCCGCTGGTGCCGCCGGTCAGAACGGTGATGAAGGTCTCCGCCTTGGCCGGCAGGGCGGCAAGGCCGAGGCTGACGCCAAGGCCGGCGGCCGTGCAAAGGGCCAGGAGTTGACGCTTCAAGAATGGGCGATTCATGGTGGCTCTCCCCGTTATCGTTGCTGCACCCGGATCGTTGCCGGGCGGATTCATTTGCACACCCATATGCATGGGCGGCCCCAACCCACTGTAACGCGCCACAAAATTGCGCGTCATTACGTACAATCCGACATATCGACCGTTGACAGGCCATTCTTTCGGCCAAGGCATGCACAGGCTCCTTGACCTCGACGGGTGGACACCCCCTATCCTTGTGGCGGAAGACCGCCGGCCGAAGCGGACACCACCACGGCTCCGGCTCAAGGCGCGTCATACGACAGTCATAAGTCCCAACTGCACGCCAAACGACTGCACGCCAGACTTCAGCCAGCGGGAGGAAAACCGATGTCCTGTACCGTATCGATGACCGTCAATGGCAAGACGGTCTCGCGCGAGGTGGAGGAGCGCACCCTGCTCGTCGCCTTCCTGCGCGAGCATCTCGGCCTGACGGGCACCCATGTCGGCTGCGACACCAGCCAGTGCGGCGCCTGCGTCGTCCTTGTCGACGGCCGTTCGGTGAAGTCCTGCACCGCGCTGGCCGTCCAGGCCAACGGGGCGGAGGTGACGACGATCGAAGGGCTGGCGGCGGCCGACGGCACGCTGCACCCGATGCAGGCCGCCTTCCGCGAGCATCACGGCCTGCAGTGCGGCTTCTGCACGCCCGGCATGGTGATGAGCGCGGTCGATCTGGTCCGCGAGAACCCGAATCCGACCGAGGCCGAGATCCGCGAGGGGCTGGAGGGCAACATCTGCCGCTGCACCGGCTATCACAACATCGTCAAGGCGGTGAAGGCGGGCGCCGAGGCGATGGCGGGGGCGCAAGCAACGCCGGTCGCGGCCGAATAAGGGCGATAAGCCCAGCAAGAAGCAGGCATTTCCGCATCTTCAGCGTTCCTGTGGGAGGAAACACGAGATGGCGAACCCCAATGGCATCGGCGCCTCGGTGCGCCGGCGCGAAGACCAGCGCTTTCTGACCGGCCGCGGCAATTACACCGACGATTTCAAGCGCCCGAACATGACCCATGCGGTGCATGTGCGCTCCCCCTACGCCCATGCCCGCATCCTGGGCATCGACTTCGCCGACGCGGCGGCGATGCCGGGCGTGGTCGCCGTGCTGACCGGCGCCGACATGGAGGCCGACAAGGTCGGCAGCCTGCCCTGCGGCTGGCAGATCCATTCCAAGGACGGCTCGCCGATGAAGGAGCCGCCGCACTATCCGCTGGCGCGCGACCGCGTGCGCTATGTCGGCGACGCGGTGGCGGTGGTGATCGCCGAAACCCGCGAGCAGGCGCGCGACGCCGCCGAGATGGTCGTGGTCGATTACGAGGAACTGCCGGCGGTGGGCTCATCCACCCGCGCCATCGACGGCGGCGCGCCGCTGGTCCATGACGATGCGCCGGACAATGTCTGTTACGACTGGCATTTGGGCGATCAGGCCGCGGTGGATGCCGCCTTCGCCAACGCCGCCCATGTCGCGAAGATCGATCTGGTCAACCAGCGTCTGGTCCCGAACGCGATGGAACCGCGGGCGGCGATGGGCGAATACGATCAGTCCAGCGGCGAATACACGCTGACCACCACCAGCCAGAACCCGCACGTCACCCGCCTGCTGATGGGCGCCTTCGTGCTGGGCATTCCGGAACACAAGCTGCGGGTGGTGGCGCCCGACGTCGGCGGCGGCTTCGGGTCGAAGATCTTCCATTACGGCGAAGAGGCAGTCGTCACCTGGGCGGCGCGCAAGGTCGGTCGCCCGGTGAAATGGACCGCCGACCGCTCCGAAAGCTTCCTGACCGACGCCCATGGCCGCGACCATGTCAGCCATGCCGAGATGGCGATGGACGCCGACGGCAATTTCCTGGCTCTGCGCGTCTCGACCCTGGCCAATCTCGGCGCCTATCTGTCCACCTTCGCGCCGTCGATCCCGACCTATCTCTACGCCACCCTGCTGGCCGGCCAGTACAAGACCCCGGCGATCTATGCCGAGGTGAAGGCGGTCTTCACCAACACCGCGCCGGTGGACGCCTATCGCGGCGCCGGCCGGCCGGAGGCCTGCTATCTGATCGAACGGCTGGTGGATGTCGCCGCCGGCGTGATGGGCATGGACAAGACCGAGATCCGCCGCCGCAACTTCGTGCCGAAGGAGGCGATGCCCTACCAGACGCCGGTCGCACTGCAATACGACACCGGCGACTTCGCCAAGAATCTCGACATCGCCCTGCCGCTGGTCGACTACCCCGGCTTCCAGCAGCGCCGGGCCGAATCGAAGGCGCGCGGCAAGCTGCGCGGCATCGGCTTCGCCACCTACATCGAAGCCTGCGGCATCGCGCCCAGCAATGTCGCCGGTGCGCTCGGCGCACGCGCAGGACTTTATGAATGCGCGGAAGTCCGTTTCCATCCGACGGGTTCGGTGACGGTCTTCACCGGATCTCACAGCCATGGCCAGGGCCATGAGACCACCTTCGCCCAGATCGTGGCGGAGCGGTTCGGCATCCCGATCGAGAATGTCGAGATCGTCCACGGCGACACCAACAAGATCCCCTTCGGCATGGGCACCTACGGCTCGCGCTCCCTCGCGGTCGGCGGCTCGGCCCTGGTGAAGGCGATGGACAAGGTGGAGCGCAAGGCGAAGAAGATCGCCGCCCACATGCTGGAGGCTGCCGAGACCGACATCGAGGTGAAGGAGGGCCGCTTCACCGTCGCCGGCACCGACAAGAGCCTGGGCATCGGCGACATCGCCCTGCAGGCCTACGTCCCGCACAACTTCCCACTGGACGAGCTGGAGCCGGGGCTGGACGAACAGGCCTTCTACGATCCGAAGAATTTCACCTATCCCAACGGCTGCCATGTCTGCGAGGTGGAGATCGACCCCGATACCGGCGTCACCACCATCGTCAGCTTCGCCGCGGTGGATGATTTCGGCAACGTCATCAACCCGCTGATCGTCGAGGGGCAGGTGCATGGCGGGCTGGTCCAGGGCATCGGGCAGGCGCTGTACGAGAACTGCGTCTATGACGAGGAGTCGGGCCAGCTCGTCACCGGCTCCTACATGGACTATTGCATGCCGCGGGCGGACGATGTCCCATCCTTCACCGTGCGCTATCACGAGGACCAGCCCTGCACCCACAACCCGCTGGGCGTGAAGGGCTGCGGCGAGGCCGGGACCATCGGCGCCGCCGCCGCCGTGATGAACGCGGTGGTGGACGCGCTGTCGGAGTATGGCGTCACCCACATGGACATGCCGGCGACGCCGGAGAAGGTCTGGCGGACCATCCGCGACGCTGCTCCCGCCCCTGCCATGGCAGCGGAATAAGACGGCCGAAGAAGAAGGAGGCTAGAGAATGTACGCGTTCACGTACCAACGGCCGACATCGCTCGCCGATGCGGCGGCTGCCATCCAGGCGGAAGACGCCAAGCTGCTGGGCGGCGGCCAGACCCTGCTGCCGACGCTGAAGCAGCGTCTCGCCCGACCGACCGACCTGATCGACCTCGGCGCCATTCCGGAGCTGAAGGGCATCCGCGAGGCTGACGGCGGGTTGGAGATCGGCGCCTTCACCCGCCATGCGGAGGTCGCCCATTCCGACCTCGTCAAGCGGGTGATTCCGGCGCTGGCCAGCCTCGCCGAGGGCATTGGCGACCGGCAGGTCCGCAACATGGGCACGATGGGCGGTTCCATCGCCAACGCCGATCCGTCGGCCGACTATCCGTCGGCGGTGGTGGCCTTGAAATCGGTGGTCACGACCGACCGCCGGACCATCGCCGGCGACGATTTCTTCACCGGCATGTTCGAAACCGCGCTCGAGCCGGGCGAGATCGTCAAGTCGGTGCGCTTTTCCCGTCCCGACAAGGCGGCCTACGCCAAGTTCCGCAACCCGGCCAGCCGCTATGCCATCGTCGGCGTCTTCGTCGCCAGGTTCGGATCGGAAGTGCGGGTGGCAGTGACCGGCGCCGCCGGCTCCGTCTTCCGCGCCGAGGCGTTCGAGACGGCGCTCGCCGCCGACTTCCGCGCCGATGCCCTGAACGGCCTGTCGGTGGAGGCCGACGGCCTGAACGCCGACATCCACGCCAGCGCCGATTACCGCGCCCATCTCGTCACCGTGATGGCGAAGCGGGCGGTGGAAGCGGCGGGGTAACTGGGAAAGTCCCCTCTCCCCCCTGGGGAGAGGGTTAGGGTGAGGGGGATGCATTGCGTAGATCTCCCTGGCAATGCACAGTCCCTCACCCGGCGCCTTCGGCGCCACCCTCTCCCCAAGGGAGAGGGTCCGCCCCCCTCACCCGGGCGGCTTCGCCGCCCGACCTCTCCCCAGGGGGGAGAGGCGGATTTGCAAGCCTGTCCCCAAAGGCCGTCCATGACCACCCCCCTCCCCGCCTCCGTCGATGACACGCTGGCGCTTCTCACCCGCGGTTCCTACGTCGCCGACCGCTCGCTGGCGACCGCGCTGTTCCTGGCGCTGAAGCTGAAGCGCCCGCTGTTCCTGGAGGGCGAGGCCGGCGTCGGCAAGACCGAGATCGCCAAGGTCCTGTCGGCGACGCTCGGCCGCAAGCTGCTGCGGCTGCAATGCTATGAGGGGCTGGACGCCTCGTCCGCCGTCTATGAGTGGAACTATGCCCGCCAGATGATGGAGATCCGGTTGGCCGAGGCGTCGGGCGGGCAGGACCGGGAGTCGCTGGCCTCCGACCTGTTTTCCGAGCGCTTTCTGGTCAAGCGCCCGCTGCTGCAGGCGCTGGAGCCGGACCTCGCCGGGCCGCCGGTGCTGCTGATCGACGAGCTGGACCGCACCGACGAGCCGTTCGAGGCCTATCTGCTGGAGATCCTGTCCGATTATCAGGTCTCGATCCCGGAATTCGGCACCGTCCACGCGCCGGAACCGCCCATCGTCATCCTCACCTCCAACCGCACGCGCGAGATCCATGACGCGCTGAAGCGGCGCTGCTTCTACCATTGGGTCGATTATCCTGGTGCCGCGCGGGAGCGGCAGATCCTTTCGGTCAAGGCGCCGCAGGCCGATGCCCGGCTGGCCGCCCAGGTGGTCGGCTTCGTCCAGACCCTGCGCGGCATGGACCTCTACAAGGCCCCGGGCGTGGCGGAGACGCTGGACTGGGCGCAGGCGCTGGTGGAGTTGAACCAGCTGGAGCTGGAGCCCTCCGTCATCAACGACACGCTGGGCACGCTGCTGAAATACCAGGACGACATCGCCCGCATCCAGGGCAGCGAGGCGGCGCGCATCCTGACCCAGGTCAAGACCGAGCTGGCCGCCACCACCGCGCGCTGAGGCCGCCATGACGGACGACGCGCCGGCCGGCCGCCTCACCCTCAATCTGATGCATTTCGCCCGCGCGCTGCGCGCCGCCGGCCTGCCGGTCGGGCCGGGCAAGGTGCTGCAGGCAGTGGAAGCGGTGGAGGCGGTCGGCCTTTCCAACCGCACCGACTTCTATTGGGCTTTGCACGCCATCTTCGTGAACCGCCACGACCAGAGCGAGCTGTTCGACCAGGCCTTCCACGTCTTCTGGCGCAATCCGGACATCCTGAAGAAGATGATGTCGCTGATGCTGCCGAAGGTGCGGACAGAGGCGCCGCCCGACCAGCCTGAGATGGCGCAGCGCCTTGCCGAGGCCCTGCACGGCAGCGGTGCCGAACGGGAGGAGCCGGAAAAGACCGAGATCGAGATCGACGCGTCCTTCACCGTCTCCGCCGCCGAACGGCTGCAGGACAAGGATTTCGAGAAGATGACGGGGGAGGAGATGGCGCAGGCCAAGCGGCTGCTGTCCCGCCTCGCCCTGCCGCTGGCGGAGGTCACCACCCGCCGCCATCGCTCCGACCCGATGGGGCCGCGCGTCGATCCGCGCGCAACGCTGCGGCGGATGCTGCGCAGCGGCGGGGACCTGTCCGACCTTGCCCGCAAGCGCCGCCGCACCCGGCCGCCGCCGCTGGTGGTGCTGTGCGACATCTCCGGCTCGATGACCCGCTATTCGCGGATGCTGCTGCATTTCATGCATGCGGTGACCAACGACCGCGACCGGGTCCACAGCTTCGTCTTCGGCACCCGGCTGACCAACATCACCCGCCATCTGCGGCACAAGGATGTGGACGTGGCGCTGGACGCCGTGTCGGGGGCGGTCGCCGACTGGTCGGGTGGCACGCGGATCGGCACCGCGCTGCACGCCTTCAACCGGACCTGGGCGAGGCGGGTGCTGGGCCAGGGCGCCGTGGTGCTTCTCATTACCGACGGGCTGGACAGGGATGCAGGGGAAGGGCTTGCGGCAGAGGCCGATCGGTTGCACAAAAGCTGTCGGCGGCTCGTCTGGCTGAATCCTTTGTTGCGCTGGGAAGGCTTCGCGCCGAAATCCTCGGGCATCCGGGCGCTGCTGCCGCATGTGGACGATTTTCTTGCGGCCCACAGCCTGAACAGCCTCGCGGATCTGGCCGGCGTCCTGTCGGCCGACGGTCCGCGTCGGAGCCCGGGCTTGCGCCGCTGGTTGAAGGAGGCGGCGGGATGAACGACACCCTGATGGCGGACAACATCGTGGAGCAAGCGGCCGCATGGCGCGCCGCCGGCCGCAGGGTGGCCCTGGCGACCGTCGTGTCGACCTGGGGCTCCTCGCCGCGGCCGGTCGGCAGCCAGATGGCGGTCGACGACAGCGGCGCGATGGCCGGTTCGGTGTCCGGCGGCTGCATCGAAAGCGCCGTGGCGCACGAGGCCGCGAAGTCGATGGAGGACGGCGAACCGCGCCTGCTGTCCTTCGGCATCACCAACGAAATGGCCTGGGAAGTCGGGCTGGCCTGCGGCGGGCAGGTACAGGTCTATGTCGAGGCCGTGGAATGAAACGCGATATTCTTGACCGTCTGCTCGCGGCGAAGGCCGCCGCGATCCCGGCCGCCCTGGTGACCGATCTCAACACCGGTCTCCAGACCCTGGTTTACGAGGACACCGTCCATGGCGGCTTCGGGCTTGAGCAGGACCTGCTGGACGAGGTGCGCCGGCGCATCCGCCAGGACCGTTCCGGCCTGCTTGTCGATCCGCAGGACGAGGACGGCTTCCGCCTGTTCGTGCATGTCCACAATCCGGCGATGCGGCTGCTGATCGTCGGCGCCGTGCACATCGCCCAGGCGCTGGCCCCGGTGGCGGCGCTGACCGGTTATGACGTGACGGTGATCGACCCGCGCGGCGCCTTCGCGACCGAGGCGCGCTTTCCCGGCGTGAAGCTGAACCATCTGTGGCCGGACGAGGCGCTGGCCGAGCTGAAGCCCGACGCCCGCACCGCCGTGGTCACCCTGACCCACGACCCCAAGCTGGACGACCCTGCGCTGGTGGTGGCGCTGCGCTCACCCGCCTTCTATGTCGGCGCGCTGGGCAGCAAGCGCACCCATGCCCTGCGCCTGGACCGCCTGCGCGACGAGGGGCTGAGCGAGGCCGAGGTGAAGTGCATCCGCGGCCCGGTCGGGCTGTCGATCGGCGCCGTCACCCCGGCGGAGATCGCGATCTCGATCATGGGGCAGATCACCTGCGTGCGGCGGGGCGAGAATCATCCCTGCTGAGTGGTCGCTCGGTTGCCCCCACCCTAACCCTCCCCCGCTGGGCGGGGGAGGGAACAAGCACTTGATCGGAAAGGTGGCGGCAGTCCCTCCCCCGCCCAGCGGGGGAGGATAGGTGGGGGTATCGCCAGCCGACATCTGCCCATCCCAACGTCCCCACCCCATACCTTCCGCCCATTGCCCGGCTCCGGCCCGCTCGCCATATCCGTGGGCATACATCGTCCGTGCCCATCCGGAGCCCCCATGTTCTTCGGCCCGCTTCCCCTGTCCGATGCCGAGGGCGCCATCCTCGCCCATTCGCTGCGCCTGGGGTCCATCGCCTTCAAGAAGGGCCGCCGGCTGTCGGCCGATGACGTCGCCGCGTTGCGCGAGGCCGGCCTCTCGGACGTGATCGCCGCCAAGCTGTCGGACAGCGACATCGCCGAGGACGCCGCCGCCACCCGCATTGCCACCGCCGTGGCCGGCGGCTCCGTCCAGATCGCCGCGGCCTTCACCGGCCGGGTCAATCTATTCGCCGAAGCGCATGGGCTTCTGCGCCTCGACCCCGCCCGCATCGACGCCATCAACGAAATCGACGAGAGCGTCACCATCGCCACCCTGCCCGACTTTGCTCCCGTCGAGCCCGGCCAGATGCTGGCCACCGTCAAGATCATCCCCTTCGCCGCCCCCACTGCCGCGGTGGAGCAGGCCGAACAGATCGCCGCCGACGGGCCACCGCCGCTGGCTGTCCTGCCCTATCGCCCGCTGTCGGTGGCGCTGATCCAGACGCGGTTGCCGGGGGTGAAGGACAGCGTGCTCGACAAGACCGTCGCCGTGACGCGGGAGCGGGTCGAGGCGCTCGGCGGTGCGCTGGTCCATGAGTCGCGCTGCGCCCATGACGAAGCGGCGCTGGCGGCTGAGATCGCGGGGGCGCCGCCGGCAGACCTGCTGCTGATCGCCGGTGCCTCGGCCATCACCGACCGCCGCGACGTGCTGCCGGCGGCCATCGAGCGGGCCGGCGGCGTGGTGGAGCATTTCGGCATGCCGGTCGATCCCGGCAACCTGCTGCTGCTGGCCCGGCGGCAGGCCAAGCCGGTGCTGGGGCTGCCGGGCTGTGCGCGCTCGCCAAAGCTGAACGGCTTCGACTGGGTGCTGCAGCGCATCGCCGCCGGCATTCCGCCGAGCCGGGCCGAGGTGATGCGGATGGGCGTCGGCGGGCTGCTGGCCGAGATTCCGACACGGCCGCTGCCACGGGCGGGTATCTCGACCGAGACGCCCCGCGCGCCGCGCGTCACCGCCCTGGTGCTGGCCGCCGGCCGCTCCAGCCGCATGGGGCCGACCAACAAGCTGCTGGCCGAGGTCAACGGCGCGCCGCTGGTCGCCCGCGCGGTGGACGCTGCGCTCGCCTCACAGGCGGCCAACGTCATCGTCGTCACCGGCCACCAGGGGGAAAGCGTGGCGCGGGCGCTGGCCGACCGGCCCGTCACCTTCGTCCACAATCCCGCCTTCGCCGAAGGGCTGAGCAGTTCGCTGCGCGCCGGTCTGGCGGCGGTGCCCAGCGAATCCGATGCGGTGGTGGTGTGTCTGGGCGACATGCCGCGGGTGGCGTCCGCCGTGATCGACCGGCTGATCGCCGCATACAGCCCGCTGGAGGGCCGCGCCATCTGCATTCCCACCACCCATGGGAAGCAAGGCAATCCGGTGCTGTGGGACCGCGCCTTCTTCACGGAGATGGCGGCGCTGACGGGTGACGCCGGGGCCAAGCGGCTGATCGGCCAGCATGCCGACCGGCTGTGCGAGGTGCCGGTGGACGACGCCGGCATCCTCTACGATGTCGACACCCCCGACCTGCTGGCGCGTTTCACCGAAACGGTCAGCGCGCCAGATCCAGCCAGCGCCGGGTCATCGCGCGGGTGAAGCGCTCCGCCACCGGCAGGTGGGTGGCGATGGACTCCTCCAGGCCGTGCAGCATCTCCGCGTTGCGTTCCCGCGCCTCCTCCCGGATGCGCGAGGCCCAGCCGCGCAGGATGTCGCCGGTGGCCTCGGGGTGGAACTGGAAGGCGTAAGTGGCGCGGCCGAGGCGGAAGGCCTGACGGTCGCAGGCCTCGCTATAGGCCAGCGGCACGGCGCCCTCTGGGAACTCGAAGGTGTCGTAGTGCCACTGGGCGAGGTTCAGCGTCGGGCCGAAGCCGCCGAGCAACGGATCGTCCTGCGCGCCGTCGGTCAGGCTGACGGCATGGATGCCCAATTCCGGCGTGGTGTGGCGGTAGACCTTGGCGCCATAGGCGCGGGCCGCCAGCTGCGCGCCCAGGCAGATGCCCATCACCGGCCGGTCGGCGTCGGTGAAATCGCGGATCGTCTCCATCACCCGGCCGAAATGCGGACCCTTCTCGTCGTTCCAGGCATCCTGCGGACCGCCCAGCACGACGAGCCCGGCGTAGCCGTCCTTATCGGGGATCGCCTCGCCCTCGTTGGCGGCGATGGTGTGGAGGGTGGCGCCGTTGTCGGTCAGCGCGTCGCCCACCAAGCCGATGGGAGCGGTATGGCTGTTCTGAACGACCAGGATGCGCATGGGTCTGCTCGGCTCGCGTCGTTGGCAATCTTGTCATCAAGTTGTGAGACCGTCGTAGGCGGAGTTCAAGCCGCAGCCGCTCCGGATCGCATGCTCCGCGCCGCAAAGCCGCTATGCGTGGCGGGACAAAGCTGCTCTAGAATGCGCAGGCATGACATCGAAGGTCCGCTCTCCATGCCGTTCCGTTTCCGCCCGATCGCCGTTCCGCTGTTCGCCGTCATCCTGGCTACCGCTCTGCCCGCCTGGGCACAAAACGGCATGCTGACCTTCCTGCATGTCAATGACGTGTACGAGATCGCGCCGGTGAAGGGACAGGGCGGGTTCGGGCCGCTGATGACCCTGCTGAAGCGCGAACGCGCGGCGGCCCCCGATGCGATCACCACGGTCGGCGGCGATTTCCTGTCGCCGTCTTTGCTGTCGGGCACGACGCGGGGCGAGCAGATGATTGCGCTGTTCAACGCCATCGGCGTCGACGCGGTGACCTTCGGCAACCATGAATTCGACTTCGGCCCCGACACGCTGAAACAGCGCATGGCCGAATCGAAATTCCCCTGGATCGGCAGCAATGTGCGGTCGGCCGACGGCTCCGCCTTCGCCGGCACGGTGCCGAGCTGGACCCGGACCATCGACGGCATCACCGTCGGCTTCATCGGCCTGATCACCCCCGACACCGCCCGCCTGTCCAGTGCCGGGCCGGGCCTGAGCTTCTCTCCGGTCCTGGAAACGGCAGCGGCGGCGGTGAAGGATCTGCGGGCGAAGGGGGCGTCGGTCGTGGTGGCGCTGACCCACCTGACCATCGCGGAGGACCGGGAATTGGCGTCCAAGGTCAAAGGGATCGACCTGATCCTGGGAGGCCACGACCACGACCCGATCAGCTTCTATGAGGGCTCCACCCTGATCCTGAAGGCCGGGCATGACGCGCAGTATCTCGGCGTCGTGAAGCTGGCGGTCGAGACCAAGGAGTCCGGAAAGGGGCCGGCGACCACCACCGTGCCGACCGAATGGCGCTTCGTCACCACCGCCGGCGTCGCCCCCGATCCACAGGTGGAAGGGGTGGTAGAGGGATACACCAAGCGGCTCGACACCGATCTGGCCGCGGTGATCGGCACCACGACGACGGACCTCGACAGCCGCAAGGACGTGGTGCGCAGCCGCGAATCCAGCATGGGCAACCTGATCGCCGACGCCCTGCGCGACACGTTGAAGGCCGATGTCGCCATCACCAACGGCGGCGGCATCCGCGCCGACGCGCTGCACCCCGCCGGCTCCCAACTGACCCGCAGGGACATCTTCGCCGAGTTGCCCTTCGGCAATGTCGGGGTGCTGGTGGAGATGTCGGGGCAGGACCTGATCTCCACCCTCGAACACGGCGTCGGCAAGGTGGAGGAGAAGGCCGGCCGCTTCCCCCAGGTCTCCGGCCTGACCATGACCTACGATCCCAAGGCGCCGGCCGGCCGGCGGGTGACGTCGGTGACGGTGGGCGGAAAGCCGCTGGACCCGCAGGCGACCTACCGCGTCGCCACCAACGATTACATGCTGAAGGGCGGCGACGGCTACGCCGCCTTCCCACGGGCCAAAGTGATCGTCGATGCCTCGGGCGCGGTGCTGCTGGCAACCATCGTGATGAACTACGTCGAATCCAAGAAAACGGTCGCGCCCACGGTGGACGGACGGATCGTGGCAAAATAACGCAGCGGCCGGGACATTATAGAGCCCGAAGGCGACACTCCGTTGCGCGCGGCCGCCCGTTCCCTTTAGGGTAACCCGTCCGCCCTACATCCGCGCCGAAGGCCGCACGCATGTCCGACACCCTGACCGCCCGCTCCAACGACTTCGCCCAGACCTTCAACACCGCCCATGGCGAGGCGGGACTGGGCCGGGTGTCGATCGCCCATATCCTGCAGCGCATCCAGTCCGACCCGAACTTCCTGTTCAGCGAGGAATTCCGCCAGGGCGCCGGCCAGTGTCCCTTCCATTCCGGCAAGGCCGAGGGCGCGCAGGCCGGTGCGGCACCGATCCCCCAGGATGACGCCGACAAGGTCGCGGTCAACAGCCTGCTGGCCCTGCTGTTCAACCGCCTGCGCGACCACATCGCCGGAAAGCTGCCCTTCGATGCCGACGGCCGGCCGATGCTGCCGATCCCGCCGCGTTCGCCGCACGGGCTGGACCCTGCCGACCGCGCCGCCATGGCGGCGGCGGAGCCGGACGTCTTCTGTTCCGTCCTGCGCGATGCCACCTGCCACCTGCTGGACGGCCTGATCACCGGCTGGGCCGTCGATCTGGTGCAGGAGGAGGAGTATTTCCGCTCCCAAGGCTCCGGCGAGATCTCGCTGGAGGCGGCGGCGACCTTCGTCTTGCGCACGGTGCTGGAGCATTCGCCGCTCTACCAGCGCGCCGGCTACGACATGCTGTCGATCACCAAGACCGGCAGCCACACCGCGATCCACATCTGCTGGGCGATGGTGGAGGCCGCGCCGCTGCTGGTGCCGGGACGCGACGCCGCTTTCTATGACGACCTCGTCCACCGCAGCCTGAAACAGATCGTGCCGCTGTCGATGTCCAGCCTGGGCATGCTGGTCCATTACATGGAGGAAAGCGGGATCGAGCCGGCCGACGGCTTGGCCGTGCATCGGCTTCCCAAAGACCAGAAGGCTTTCATTCTGGACGCCAACGGGCTGATCCGGCTGAACGCCGATCCCATCGTCACCTTCGCCAAGCCGGGCGAGCGCTATTACACCGGCTGCCCGGCCTTCTACACCACCAACCTCATCAAGCTGTATCTCGACATCGTCGCCGGGCTGGCGCTCGATTACGGCGTCTACGACCGTCTGCAGGAGGGCTGAGCCCGATGGCCCGCACCAACGACTTCGCCCTGACCTATGCCGGCGCGCATGAGGAGGCCGGGATGACCCGGATCAACCTCGCGCCGATCCTGCACCGCATCGCCGAGGAGCCGGCCTATCTGCTGAGCGAGGAGTTGCTGCAGTTGGCCGGCCACTGCCCGGCCCATGCCGACACCCGCAAGGAGGATTTCGAGAAGGTCGCGATCAACACCCTGCTTGGTTTCCTCTATGCCGACCTGCGGGAGCACATCATCGCCCGCATGCCGCTGGACGAGGCCGGGCATCTGGTTCTGTCGACCCCTCCGGAGTCGCCGCACGGGCTGGACTTCGCCGATCCCGACGGCATGGCCGCCGCCGATCCCGACCGCATGGTCGGCTTCCTGCGCGATTCCGTCTGCCATCTGCTGGACGCCATCATCAAGGATTGGGCGATCAAGGTGATGGTGGAGGAGGACCGCTGCCGGACGGAAGGCACCATCACCGACATGGCCGCCGCCGGCTATGTGCTGGGGCGAGAACTGCAGAAGTCGGTGCTGCACGGCCCGTCGGGCTACGACATGCTGTCGATCACCAAGACCGGCAGCCACACCGCCCTTCATGTCTGCTGGAACCTGGTGGAGGCGGCGCCGCTGCTGCGTCCGGGCCTGGAGGCCGCCGTCTATGACGACCTCGCCCGCCGCAGCCTGAAACAGGTGCTGCCGCTCGCCATGGGCAGCCTGGGCATGCTGTGCCAGTTCATGGCGGCGGGCAGGATCGAGGCCGACGACCATCAGGCCATCCACCCGCTGCGTCCCGACCAGTCGGCCTTCCTCCATGATCCCGACAAGGACCTGATCGTCCTGAACACCGACCTGATCGAGCCGACGGCGATGGCGGGAGAGCGGCATTACACCGGCTGCCCGGCCTTCTACGCCAACGGCCTGATCAATCTCTACATGGAAATCGTGCTGACGCTGGCGGCGCAGTACGACATGTATGGGCGGCTGCAGGAGAAAAATGCTTCTCTTATCCCCTCTCCCCCCCGGGGAGAGGGTTAGGGTGAGGGGGATACGCGGCAGGATTTTTGCGGGCGGCACGCGACGCGTCCGCCTCACCCCGACCCTCTCCCGGGGAGGAAAGGGAGAATCGGCGCAATCCTCAGCGCTTGACGGAACGCCGGCCATGCCTATGTTGGCGTTCCGTCAGAATCGGAAGGTTTGAGTTGGCGAAGAAAAGCACCCTGCGGGCGGTCACCACCACCGCGCTGGCCGACGCGATCAAGCGCAGCCGCAGCCGCATGGCGACGCCGTGGCAGCGGGCGCTCGGCCATCTGGAAAGCGTGTTCATCGACCATGCCTGCTTCCGGCTGATCTATTCCAACACCTACCGCATCTCCCCCAACATGTACCGGGCGAGCCAGCCCTCGCCGTCGCACATCGCCGCGGCGGCACAGAACGGGGTGAAATCGATCCTGAACCTGCGCGGCTCGCGTGACTGCGCGTCCTACATCCTGGAGGCGGAGGCTTGCCGCGCCCATGGGCTGGAACTGGTCGATTTCCCGGTGAACTCCCGCGACATGCCGAAGAAGGAAACCCTTCTGAAGGCGCGCGAGTTGTTCAAGACCATGACCTATCCGGCGCTGATGCACTGCAAGTCGGGCGCCGACCGCGCCGGCTTCATGGCGACGCTGTACCTGTTCGCCCATGAAGGCCAGCCGCTCGAGCAGGCGATGAAGCAGTTGTCCTGGAAATACGGCCACTTCAAGCAGGCGAAGACCGGCATCCTCGACTACTTCTTCGAACTCTACGCCGCCTACAACCAGAAGCGCCCGATCGCCTTCTGGGACTGGGTGGAGCGCGTCTATGACCCGGTGGAGGCCAAGGCGAGCTTCCGGTCGCGCGAATGGGCCGATGCGGTGGTCGACCGGGTGCTGGGCCGCGAATAACGCGGCCCCACCGGGGTTATCGGGCCCTATTCTGTTTAGCGGGCAACGTACCAGTCGGCGCGGTGGTTGAAGGCGACGAAGGCGTTCAGCACCGCCGCCCCCAGGATCGACGCCAGCAGCGCCGGCCATTCCAGCACGAAGGCGGCGGCCGAGAACACCGCCAGATCGAACAGCGCCTGCAGCCAGCCGGCACGGAATCCGGTCTTCTCCTGCAGGTAATAGGCGAGGATGCCGACACCGCCGCCGCTGGCGCCGTGGCGGAACAGCGCGATGACGCCGATTCCGACGCAGAATCCGGCCAGCACCGCCGCGACATAGGGGTTGATGGCGCTGAAGCTCATCATCGTCGGCAGCAGGCCGGACAGCAGGGCGATGCCGGTCACCGCGACCAGCGACCTGATGGTAAAGCCGACGCCGATGCGGGCCAGCGCAAGGAAGTAGAAGGGCAGATTGACCAGGAAGAACAATGGTCCGAAATCCACGCCCGTCGCGTAGGAAATCACGAAGGCCAACCCCGCCGCCTGCCCGGTGACCAGCCCGGCGGCATGGAGAATGGCAATCCCGAACGACGTCATGACAACGCCGAACAGTTGACCTTGCAAATTGTCAAAGACACTGTGCGCCGCGCGCGGGCGCTCGTAAGTGACCGATGCAGGGGATGACGAAATGGTCGAGGCGGAATTGTTCGTCATGCCAGCTACTCCCCCGATGTCGCCTGTGCGTTTACATGCGAACACCAATATAGGTCATTTCTGCTGACCTATCCAGACTTCGCTTCGGCGAAGGGGGATCTATGCGATTTGCGGGGGAGAGCGGCAGGGTGGCAGTCCTTTGGTGCCGCCTCACGCCGCCTTCAGCATGAAGTCGACATGCACGGCATCATATGGAAACTCGAACTTGCCATCGGTGGTCCGCCGAACGATCCCGGCATCCACCAGCGCGTGGACATCGGCATGCACCGCCTTGACGTCCCGCTCCACCCGCCGTGCGACCTCGCGCAGGGCAAGCGGCCCCTGCCCGGTCATCGTCCGCAGCAATTCCCAGCGCTTCGCCGTCAGCACCTTCCAAAGCAGTTCGGGAGTGGCGAACCCGATGCGCGCGCCGTCTTCGGCCTTGCCGCTATTCCAGCCATGCCGGAATGCCGCAAGACCATCAGCGAGGCTCGTTACCTCAAGCGTCAACGTGTTCATCGAGCCATCTCCTCACATCTGCCTCAAAATCAGCAATCAGTCGGTCCACCCCGTCGAATCGGTAAGGACTTTCCTCAGTGCCGACATGGCGGTGATCGCCCTTACCAGCCTCATTGTCGTAGCGAAGAACGCAGACGCCGCCGACGACCAGAGCCAGACCATATTTATAATTGTGCGTGCTGCCGCGAACTGGAACCGGCACTTCCCAAAGCAGCAAGTCTGCAAATGCGATTGGGGTCAGAACGATGCGGCGGTTAACCAGTGCTCTAGCCTTCATGTTGGAGAGAATGCCAACAGACTAAGCCGTTGTCAATTTCTCCAACATCCGTGCGTCGACATCCTCCCGGTTACGCCGCCAACGTCCGCGCCAGCGTATCGCCGTCCACATTGCGTCCCGACAGCACCGCCACCGTCCGCCCGGTTCGCCCAAGCCGGCCGCCCCGCACCGCGGCGACTGCAGCGGCGCCGGCCCCTTCGGCCACCACGCCGAAAGACCGGTGCAGCGCGCGCATCGCAGCGGCGATCTCGCCCTCTTCCACCTCGACCACCCGGTCGACCAGTGTGTCGACGATGGTCTGGGGCAGCTTGCCCAGCGCATGGACGTTGATGCCGTCGGCCAGCGTCGGGCCGCCGCGCCGGGCGAGGCGCACGCCGATCACCCGCACCCGCGGGCGCTGGGCCTTCACCGCGGCGGCCACGCCGGCCAGCAGTCCGCCGCCGCCGACCGGCACCACCACCGTGTCGACGTCCGGCCGGTCTGCCAGAATCTCCAGCCCGACCGTTCCCTGCCCGGCGATCACGTCGGGATCGTCATAGGGGTGGAGGAAGGTCAGCCGCCGCTCCGCCGCCAGCTCCAGCGCCTTGCCCTTCGCCTCGCCCACATTGGCGCCGTGCAGCACCACCTCGGCGCCCAGTTCGGCGGTGCGCTCCACCTTGCAGCGGGGTGCGGTCTCCGGCATCACGATGGTGGCCTTCACCCCCAGCCAGGCGGCGTGCAGCGCCACCCCCTGCGCATGGTTGCCGGCCGACATCGCCACCACGCCGCCGGCCCGCTCCGGCGCCGTCAGCCGCAGCAGGCGGTTCAGCGCGCCGCGCTCCTTGAAGGCGCCGGTGGCCTGGAACACCTCCGCCTTCAGCCACAGATCGCGGTCGAGCGTCGGGGCATGCAGCAGCGGCGTACGGACGATCTGGCCGGACAGCCGCCGGGCGGCGTCGGTCACCGCCGACAGCGGCAGCCAGGCCGGCAAACGGTCTTCGAAGTCATGATGGTGGACGGCCGTGCAGACAGAGAGGGTGCGCGCGGCATCGGCATGCGCGGTGAACATCGCGAAGTTCCTCGACGAACGAATCTTGGGGTAGGACGGGCGTGCCCCGGACCGCCTCAGCGGACCGGGTGAATAATTCGCGCCGAGCCACACATTCGCTCGCCGAGACGGACGCCGTTGTTCGACGCCGCAACAGCGGTCAGACGATGGGACATCTCATAAACCGGATTGAGGGCTCCGGGAACCACAGGGTGCAGCGACACGCCACACACTCCACACGACCAGTGAACACGAACGCGGCAACTCTCCGACGCTTCAGAGCGCCGGGCCGGTAATTCGCATTCGCATGGTGTCGGTGGTGTTCATGGGATCTGCATACCCGTTGCCGCGGCGGCGGTCAAGCCGTCTTCGTCCAGATTGTCGCAGGGCGGTGCCAAGTGCTCAGGCCAATTCGACCCGGTTCCGCCCGAGCGCCTTGGCCCGGTAGAGCGCCTGATCGGCCCGGCCCAGCACGCTTTCGACCGTATCCTCCAGCGGACGCAGCTCGGTCAGGCCGAAGCTTCCGGTCAGTTGGAAGCTTCGGCCATCGGGAAGCTCGATCGCCAGCGCCGCCAGTCCGACGCGCAGCCGCTCCGCGATCACCGCACCGCCGGTGCGCGAGGTCCCGGGCAGCAGGATGGCGAACTCCTCCCCGCCGATGCGGCCGATCTGGTCGCTGCCGCGCAGTTGGCTGCGGATCTCCTCGACCACCCTGCGGATGGCGACGTCGCCGGCGGCATGACCCAGCTCGTCGTTGATGCGCTTGAAATGGTCGATGTCGAGCATGACGAGACAGGTGGTCCCGGCGCCCCGCCCGGTCACGATCCGGTCCAGCAGGTCCAGGATTTGCCGGCGGTTGTGGGCGCCGCTCAGCGGATCGGTGGTGGCGAGGCGGTGCAGTTCATGCTCCATCCGCCGGCGCTCGGTTATGTCGGTGGCGATGCCGATCACCCCGGTCTCCGTTCCGTCGGGGGCGGTGAGCGGTCGCTTCACCACCAGCAGTTCCCGCGTCCGCCCGTCCGGCCCCTCCACGCTCGACTCGAAGGAGTAGGCACCCGCGCCGGCCGGCATCGGTTCGGACGCGGTCCGGCGGCCGGCGGACCATTCGATTCCGTCGGCGGCGTTCGGAAACAGCTCGCGGAAGGCACGGTTGCACAGGGCATAGCGGCCGGCGCTGTCCCTGTACCAGACCGGGCTCGGCATCATCTCGACGAGGTTTTCGATGAAACGGCGCTGTTCGTCGGCGAGCGCGGTCTGCCGTTCCAGCTCAGCCGTGCGTTCGGCGACGCGGCGTTCCAGCGACTGGTTCAGCGACTCGATGGTAACGAGATCGCGCCAGCTGCGCACGGCGCCGACCAGGCTGGTGAACAGCTTCTGGGCGGTCAGTTCCGCCTTGCTCTTATAGTCGTTGATGTCATAGGCGACGATGGCCTCGCGCTCCGGCGCCTGTCCGGGCTGGCCGGTGCGCAGGATGATGCGGATGTGGCGGTTGCCCAGGTCGCGCCGGATGTAATGGACCAGATGCAGCCCGGCATCCTGCGTCTCCATCACCACGTCGAGCAGGGCCACGGGCAGGTCCGACCGTTCGGCGAGGATCGCCTGCGCCTCCGCCGCCGAGAAGGCGCTGACGATGGCGAAGCGCCGGCCTTCGAACTCGAAATCCTTCAGCAGCACGCGGGTCATCGCGTGCACCTGCTCGTCGTCGTCCACCACGAGGATCGGCCAGGGGGCAGCGGCAGCAGCCGACTGCCCTTCCGGCACCGCGCCGGGGTCTTCATCCTCGAACATCAGATCATCGGGAGACGCGTCCACGGTCGGGGCCTGCCCAGTCAAGGTTTGCATAAGCCTGTCGCTCACTGGGGCTCGATGTCTACGCCGGAGAAATCCTGATTGAAGATGTTGTTGGTGTAGTTCTTCACCTCTTTGCGATGGGCGACGGCAATGATGGAATTCGCGATGGGAAACCACGGGGCTTCCTCATGGAAGATTCGTTGCGCTTCCTTGTAATAGGCGGTGCGGCGTTCGACGTCGGTGGTGACCTTGGCCTTGGTGATCCGGTCTTCGAAATCCGGATTGCACCATCTGGCGAGGTTGGCGCCGCCCGGACGCACGGCACCGCAGCTCAGCAGGAAATAGAGGAAGTTGTCCGGATCGCCGTTGTCGCCGGTCCAGCCGTAAATCACCATGTCCGGATCGCCCTGCGTCACCTGACGGCGATAGTTGCTCCAACTGTCCGTATACAAGGCGACCTTGATCCCGACGCGTTCCAGATTCTCGCGGATCATCTCGGCGGCGCGCTTGCCGTTCGGCAGATAGGGGCGCGTGACCGGCGTGTACCACAGATCGAGCGAGAAGCCTTCGGGATATCCCGCCTCGGCCAGCAGGCGGCGGGCCGCTGCCGGGTCGAACGGATAGTCCACGATGCCGTCGTCGTAGGACCACATGCCGGGCGGAATCGGGTTCTTCGCCGGCGTTCCCCCATTCTGATAGACCGCATCGACCAGGGTGCGCTTGTCGATCGCCATGGTGATGGCCCGCCGCACCCGCACGTCGTTCAGCGGCGGCTTGCTGGTGTTGAACGCCATATAGGCGACGTTGCGGCCGTCCTGCTGCTCGATCACCAGATTCGGATCTTTTTCTATCGCCCCCAATTCGGCCGGATTGGGGAAGATCATCACATGGCATTCGCCGGACCGCAGCTTGTTCAGGCGCACCGCAATGTTCGGCGTGATCGAATAGATCAGGTTGTCCAGCGGCTGGCGTCCCCGCCAATAGCCGTCGAAAGCCTTGTAACGGATCGCCACATCCTTGTGATAGGACACCAGCCGGAACGGCCCGGTGCCGATGGGCTTGTCGTCGAACAGATCCTGCTTGCCGGCCTTCATCAGGACATCGGCGTATTCGGCGGACTGGATCGACAGGAACGGCATGGCCAGATCGGCCAGGAAGGGAGCCTCCGAATGGGTCAGGGTGATGCGGACCGTGTATTCGTCCAGCTTCTCCACCGATTTCAGCAGATCCGGCAGCCCCATGCCCCTGAAGTATTCATAATTCGCCGTTCCGACGGCGTGATAGGGATGGTCGGCCTGCCATTGACGGTTGATCGTGAACAGCACGTCATCGGCATTGAGCGGCCGGCTCGGCGTGAACAACTCGTTGGAATGGAAGGAGACATTCCGGCGCAGACGGAATTCATAGACCAGCCCGTCGTCCGAAATCCCGTAGGATTCGGCCAGGCCGGAATTCATGATCTGACCGGCCGGACCGAACTCGACCAGATTGTTGAACAGCGGCGTCGTCGCGTTCACGGTCGTGCCCGAGGTCGACACTTGCGCGTTGAAGCCCTGCGGGTTTCCTTCCGTGCAGTAGACCAGCGACTTGTCGGCCAGCGCGGGGCCCGACAGCCCGGCAAGCCCGATCAGAACAGCAGCCCCCTTCGCAAGACTTCGCATCGACGTCTTCAGCGGCAAAGGCATTCACTGCTCCTGCGGGGATGATATTGCGGGCGTCAAGGATATGTTATCAGTAGCAAATCGCCGTGGAAAGCGAATGGTGAAGCGCACACCGCTGCCGGGAGGACTGTCGACGGCAATCCTGCCACCCAAACGGTTCACCACGAGGTTGTACACAATGTGAAGCCCGAGACCGGTGCTGCCGCTTCCACGTCTGGTGGTGAAAAACGGATCGAACACCCGCGACAGATCGGGCTGGGCGATCCCTCGGCCGTCGTCGGTGTAGACCAGATCCACCATGTCCGGTTCCGGTGCATCGACCCGGATCAGCAGACGGCCCTGCTGCCCCTCCCGGTAGGCGTGGGTGATGGAGTTCATCACGAGGTTGGTCAAGATCTGCGCCAGAACGCCGGGAAAGCCGTCGATCTCGATCTCTTCGGGGCACTCCACCCGCAAGCTGTGCCCCGCCCGGCGCCAGGACGGGCTGAGGCTGGTCGCCAGATCCTCCAGATAGGGCTTCAGCAGGAATTGCCGCTCTTCGCCGCTGGTCTGATCGGCCGCCACCTGCTTGAAGCTCTGCACCAGTTCGCCGGCCTGACGCAGGTTCAGCACCATCAGCCGGGCCAGCTCTTCCGATGTTTCCTGGAATTCGGCGAACTCGCTTCGGCGCAGGTTGCCCGCGCCGGCCAGTTGCCCGATCTCCGCCAGACGGTCCTGGAGATGGGTCGCCCCCATCAGGGCATTGCCGAGCGGCGTGTTGATCTCGTGCGCCACCCCCGCGACCAGCCCGCCCAGCGACGCCATCTTCTCCGCCTGGATCAGGTCGGCCTGGGTCCGGCGCAGCTCCTCCAGGGCGCGGTCGGCGCGGTCCTTCGCATGGCGGGCCGCCTGTTCGCGCAGGCCGATCTCGCGGATGAAGAAGGCGGCGGCGCGCGCCATGGCGCCGAATTCGTCCTGACGGCGGGTGCCGTCGATCGGACCGGCCAGCGGGTCCTCGGCCAGCCGGGTCATCTGCCGCTGGAGGCGCAGAACCGGCCGGCTGATCGACCGCGCCACCACCGCCGCGGCACCGGCGGCCAGCAGCAGGCCGATGGTCGCGCCGATGACCAGGATGCGGCTCAGCAACTCGCCGATACGCGCGGCTTCCTCGCGGAAGGTCTCGTCCAGTTGCCGGGCGGTCTCGACCAGGGCGCCGGCGTCGCGGTCCATGGCGATCAGCAGCTGGTTCAGGTGGCGCAGCCCGTCCGCGGTTCGGCGCAGGCTGTCGCGCCAATTGCGGATGGCCGCCAGCACTTCGTCCTGCAGCAGCGGCGACATGGGAAGCTCGCGCACCGTCGCCAGCAGGGTGCCTGCATCGGCGACGATGCTGTCGGCCTCCTCCGCGTCGCGCACGGCCACGGCGTCGGCCGCCCGCCGGCCGAGGCGCAGGGCGACGACGGCGACGTTCTGCGTTTCCTGTTCGGTGTCGTTGGCCTGGATGGCATAGGCGATCAGCTGGACAACCTCGTCCTGGATGGCGGTGTAGCCGGTGGACTTCACCATCAGGATCCGGGCGGTCAGCGCCTCGATGGCCGCAGCCGCCTCCGCGCCGGCACGCTGGGCCGACTCCAGGGCCCGCTGGGCGTCGGCGGTGCGGGCCTGCGCCCGATACAACCCGTCGAGCGCCGGGCGCAGCGTCGGCAGCAGAGAGGACAGGTAGGTCACGTCGGGCTGACGGCCGAGCGTCCCGGTCAGGACCAGCGCCCGTACCACCGGCAGCGTGCGGAGGACCTGTTCCCCCAGCATCCGCTCGCCCAGGCTGGCGTGATGTCCGGAATCGGCCCCGTCATCGGCCCCGTCATCGGCATTGGCGTCCGCGCGCCCCGCCGCCGCCTGTGCCGCCGCCTCGAACCGGTTCAGCGCCGCATCGCGCTCCGCATCGGCCGCGCGCAGATCCGCGACGGCGCCCTGCAGCCCGGCGACGGTGGCCGCGTAGCGGGCGGCGGCCTGTTTCGCCGGATAGCGGTCGACCAGCGGGTCCGTCCGCCCCAGCACCGCCTGCAGCCGGTCGGCCGTCGCCGTCAGCCGGTCGATGGCGATGCGGAAATCGCCGGCGGTCAGGGGTTGCCCGCCGCCATGCAGGCCGCTGCCGAAGCCGAGCGCCGCGACATGCTGGGCCTCGGCGCGCTGGAGATCCAGCATCGCCTCGCGCAGCTCATGGGCACCGTCCACCACTTCGCGGCTGTCGCGCAGACGCTTGTCGGCTTCCGTCAGCGATCCCAGGGAGTCGACGTTGGCGGCATGCTGCCGTTCGCGGGCGCGGTCGGTCAAAGCCATCAGGGTGGCGGAGTGGAGCCCCATGTCGGCCACGGCGGCGTCGTTCGCGGCGGTCACCTGGATGAAGCTGCGCATCTGGTCGACATAGCGCGCCAGCACACCGGTCGCGCGCTCCACCTCCGGCCGGTGGGTCCTGGCCGATCCGGCCTCGTCCAACTGCCGCAGTTCGGACGCCGCCGACAGCGACAGCGTTTCAAAGCGGTCGGCACGGCCGGCGCGGTCGGCCGGCGCCACCTGGAGATAGTCGATGCGGGCCGCCGTCGCCGCCAGAACGTCGCGATAGACGGAGCCGGCGAGCACCGCCGATTCATAGACCCGCTCGCTGCGGGCCAGCAGCAGCCCGCCGGCCACCGCGATCACCGCGGCGACCGCCACCGGCACGCCGCCGACCATGGCGATGCGCGACCGAATCCTCATCCGCGCCCCGCCGCGCCGTTACGCGCGCAGGCTGCCCGGACGGGCCGCCGGGACAGGGGCAGGGATCGGGCAATGGGTGATCGGCGAGCCGCCACGAACGCTCCGCATTCAGGACCTAATGGGCCTTAGCAGAGCAATGTTCGGGGGCAAAGGGTTAATGCTTCAAGTAGAAAAGGAGGAAGGCGGACAGGGGCGACGGATTGCCCCGCCCCTGCCCGCCTCCGGATCAGGGCTTGCCGGCCACGCCCAGCTTGGCCTGCACGGCCGCCAGCCCGTCCTTGCCGTCGACGGTGGTGACGCCGTCGAGCCAGCCCTTCAGCACCTCGGGGTTCTTCTTCAGCCAGGCCTTGGCGGCGGCCTCCGGCTTCTTGTTGTCGTTCATGATGTCGCCCATCACGGCGTTTTCCATGTCGAGCGTGAAGGACAGGTTGGACAGCAGCTTGCCCACGTTCGGGCAATCGGCGGCATAGCCCTTGCGGACATTGGTGCTGACGGTGGCGCCGCCCAGGTTGGGGCCGAACCAGTCGTCGCCGCCTTCCAGATAGGTCAGCTCGAAACTCTTGTTCATCGGGTGCGGTTCCCAGCCCAGGAAGACCACCCAGCCCTTGCTGCGGGTGGCCCGCTTCACCTCGGCCAGCATGCCGGCCTCGCTGGATTCCACCAGCTTGAAGTCCTTCAGGCCGAAGGCGTCGGCCTTCAGCATCTTGTCGATGATGAGGTTGCCGTCGTTGCCGGCCTCGATGCCATAGATCTTGCCGCCCAGCTTGTCCTTGAACTTCGCGATGTCGGCGAAGCTCTTCAGTCCGGCCTCGGCCGCGTATTTCGGCACCGCCAGCGTGTATTTGGCGCCTTCCAGATTGACGCGCGTCACCTCGACCGAGCCGTCCTCCAGAACCGGCTTGATGAAGGGCTCCATCGTCGGCATCCAGTTGCCGAGGAAGACGTCCAGCGACTTGGTCTTCAGCCCGGTATAGACCAGCGGCACCGACGTCATCGTGGTGGTCGGCTTGTAGCCCAGCGCGTCCAGCGTGACGGAGGCGAGCGCCGTCGTCGCCGCGATGTCGGTCCAGCCGACGTCGCCGAAGCGCACCGTCTTGCAGGCGGCGGGATCGGCAGCCAGCGCCCCGCCGGCACCCAGCGCCATCACCGCCGCGATGCCAACGCCGGCAATCCACTTGGCCGGAGCCATCCATCCGTTCATGTGCTCAACTCCTCGTTCTTGTTGTTCCAGTCCGCGGCATCTGCCGTTTTCGTCATCGACGGAGCGGTGAAAATGGCGCATTTGTTGCGTCGCAAGCCAAGGTCCCGGTTGCGGACGGCCTTGGCGGACAAGCACAGGAGACCGCCAGCCCCATGCCCAAAGTCGGAATGGAACCGATCCGCCGCCGCCAGTTGATCGACGCGACCATCGCCTCGATGGGCAAGCATGGCCTGGCCGATACCACGGTGCAGACGATCAGCCGCGGGGCCGGCGTGTCGCCCGGCATCATCCACCATTATTTCGGCGGCAAGGACGAGTTGCTGGCCGCCACCATGCGCAGCATGCTGCAACAGCTTCGCGACGACGCCACCCAGCGGCTGGCGGCCGCCAAATCGCCGCGCGCCCGGCTGGAGGCGATCGTCGACTGCAACTTCGCCCCCGACCAGTTCGAACCGCGGGTGGTCGCGGCATGGCTGGGCTTCTGGGCCCAGGCGCCGCACAACCCGGCGCTGTCGCGGCTGCAGCGGATCAACGCCCGCCGCCTGCATTCCAACCTGCTGCACGCCCTGCGCCCGCTGCTGCCGCCGGAACGGGCGGAGCGGGTGGCGGTCGGCTTGGCCGCGATGATCGACGGGCTGTGGCTGCGCTTTGCCCTGACCGGCGCCATCGACGGCAGCGCCGCCCGCGCCGTGGCGCTGGGCTACCTCGATTCCGAACTGAACGCCTGATCTCACCGCCGCCACCAGCGCCGCCTGGCCTTTCCGGCGGCAGCCGGTCGGCCAAATCCCCGGCCAAATCCCCGGCCGAAGCTCTGGGTGATGCGGTCGAGCACGACGGCCAGGAACACCACGCTCAGCCCGCTCTGCACGCCAAGGCCGATGTCCAGGCGCTGGATGCCCTGCAGCACCACGTTGCCCAGGCCGCCGGCGCCGATCATCGAGGCGACGACGATCATCGACAGCGCCATCATCATGGTCTGGTTCACCCCGGCCATGATCGACGGCAGGGCGTTGGGCAACTGTATCTTGAACAAGAGCTGGTGTTGACGGCAGCCGAAGGCGCGGCCGGCCTCCACCAGTTCCACCGGAACCTGCCGGATGCCGAGCGCGGTCAGCCGCACCGCCGGCGGCATGGCGAAGACCACGGTGGCGATGATGCCCGGCACCCGGCCCAACCCGAAGAACAGCACGGCCGGGATCAGATAGACGAAGGCCGGCATCGTCTGCATCAGGTCGAGCAGGGTCTTGCCCAACCCGTCGGCGAGCTTGCTGCGCGCCATCCAGATGCCCAGCGGCACCCCGCCCATCAGGCTGAGCGCGGTGGAGGCCAGCACCAGCCCGAGGGTGGAGACCGTCGGCTCCCACAGCCCCATCACGAAGATGCCGCCCAGCGCCAGCAGGGTGAACAGGGCAAAGCCGCGCCCGACCCGCCACAGGGCGATGGCCGCCAGCACCAGCGCCAGCAGCCAGGGCGGCACCCCCAGCAGCAGCCCGTCCAGCGTCTCGCCCAGCCCGTCGACCGCCGCGGCGATGACCGACAGCGCCGGCTGCCCGTGGTCGAGGATCATGTTCACCAGCCATTCGGAGCCGCGGGCGATGCCGCCGCCGATGGTCTCGCTCAGCCATTCGACGTCGATCGGCGAGGCGTCAGCCATGGCGCACCTCGCGCCCGGCATCCCCGCCACGGTCGAGCGCCTCCAGCAGCACCGCGCGGGAGATCACGCCGATGAGCCGGCCATCCGCCTCGACGACCGGCAGCGGACCGGGCGCCGCGGCGACCCGGCCGAGCAGCGCATGGATCGGCGTATCGGCGGCCACCGGCTCAAGCCCGGGCTGCGGCGGGCCGTCATCGGGTGGCCGGGCGATGTCGCGGGCGCGCAGAATGCGCGATGCATCGACGCCGCGGAAGAAGGCGCGGACATAGTCGTCGGCCGGCGCGCGCAGAATCTCCGCCGGGGTGCCGATCTGGGCGATCCGCCCGTCCTCCATCACCGCGATGCGGTCGGCGATGCGCATCGCCTCCTCCGCATCGTGGGAGATGAAGACGATGGTGCGGGCATCCTGACGCTGGAGCCGCAGAAGCTCGTCCTGCATGTCGCTGCGGATCAGCGGGTCGAGCGCCGAGAATGCCTCGTCCATCAGCATGATCGTCGGGTTCTTGGCCAGCGCGCGGGCCAGCCCGACCCGCTGCTGCATGCCCCCCGACAGCTCGTTCGGATAGCGGTCGGCATAGTCCGCCAGCCCGACCCGCTCCAGCGCCGCCAGCGCCGCCTTGCGGCGCTCCCTCCGCTTCACCCCGGCGACCTCCAGCCCGAAGGCGGCGTTCTCCAGCGCGGTGCGGTTGGGCAGCAGGGCGAAGGACTGGAACACCATGCTCATGTCCCGCCGCAGCACCTCGACCAGCGCGGAATAGGACAGGCCGGTCAGGTCGCGGCCGTCAAGCCGGATTTCCCCCTCCGACGGTTCGATCAGCCGGTTCAGCAGCCGGACGATGGTCGATTTGCCCGATCCCGACAGGCCCATGATGACGAAGATCTCGCCGGCCCGGATGTCGAAGCTGGCCTCGGCCACGCCGACATTGACGTTCAGCCGTTGCAGCACCTCCGCCTTGGTCGCGCCGCTGCGCAGCATCTCCAGCGCCGGACGCGGATCGTCGGCGAAGACCTTGCGCAGGCCGCGAACCGCCAGACGCACCGGTGCGGCGCCCGTCGAAGACGAGCCGGTGGGCGTGGACAGGATCATCGTCATGGGCAAGGCTTCCGGAACGCAACAGACCAGGGTGACAAGCAATCGGGCCGTAGATTGCCCCGAGACGAGGGGCGCGGTCGATAGCTGCGTTCACGAAAGCTGCATTTTGACGATGCCGTTGCGCAATTGGCCGCGGAGAGACGATGGTTTTATTTTGATTGGTCGTTCAATGAAAAATGGGACGCATATCTTCCGGCGCAGGGGGAATCCCCCTCT
This sequence comes from Azospirillum sp. B2RO_4, assembly GCF_051124815.1. Taxonomy (NCBI): domain Bacteria; kingdom Pseudomonadati; phylum Pseudomonadota; class Alphaproteobacteria; order Rhodospirillales; family Azospirillaceae; genus Azospirillum; species Azospirillum sp. B2RO_4. Next base: position 509,880 of record NZ_CP118486.1, read on the forward strand.
CCCCGAGGGGGAGAGGGGGATTCTGTTGACCTCAAACCCGCTCGAAGATGGCGGCGATGCCCTGGCCGCCGCCGATGCACATGGTCACCAAAGCATAGCGGCCGCCAGTGCGGTGCAGTTCGTGGATCGCCTTCACCGTGATGATGGCGCCGGTCGCCCCCACCGGATGGCCGAGCGAGATGCCGGACCCGTTGGGGTTCACCTTGGCCGGGTCGAAGTCCAGTTCGCGGATCACGGCGCAGGCTTGCGCTGCGAAGGCCTCGTTGGATTCGATCACGTCGAGGTCGGCAACCGACAGGCCGGTGCGCTCCAGCACCTTGCGGGTCGCCGGGATCGGGCCGATGCCCATGTGATCGGGCTCGACGCCGGCATGGGCATAGCCGACGAGGCGGGCCAGCGGCTTCAGCCCCAGCGCCGCGGCACGGCGGGCGTCGGCCAGCACCACCGCGGCGGCGCCGTCATTCAGGCCGGAGGCGTTGCCGGCGGTCACCGACCCGTCCTTCTTGAAGACCGGCTTCATCTTCGCCAGCCCTTCCGGGGTAACGTCGCCGCGCACATGCTCGTCGGTGTCGAAGACGATTGTGCCCTTGCGGGACGCGATCTCCACCGGGACGATCTGGTCCTTGAAACGGCCCTCGGCGATGGCGTGGGCGGCGCGGCGCTGGCTTTCCAAGGCCAGGGCGTCCTGCGCCTCGCGGTCGATGCCGTAGCGGGCGGCGACGTTCTCCGCCGTCACGCCCATGTGAATCTTCTGCCAGGGGTCGTGCAGGATGCCGTTCATGTAATCGACCAGCGCCCCGTCGCCCAGCCGGGTGCCCCAGCGGGCGCTCGGCACGAAATAGGGGCCGCGGCTCATCGATTCCGCGCCGCCGCCGATGGCGACCTCGCAGTCGCCGAGCGCGATGGACTGCGCCGCCGACACGATGGCCTGCAGGCCGGAGCCGCAAAGCCGGTTGACGTTGAAGGCCGGGGTGCCGATCGGAATGCCGGCATCGATGGCGGCGACGCGGCTGAGATAGGCGTCGTTGGTCTCGGTCGGGATGACGTTGCCCATCACCACATGCCCGATGGCGTCGGCCTCCGCGCCGGAACGTTCCAGCGCCGCCTTGACCGCCACGGTGGCGAGACGGGTCAGCGGCACATCCTTCAGGCTGCCGCCGAAACCGCCGATGGCGGTGCGGGCGGTGCCGACGATGACGATGTCGTTTTGCATGATCTGGTCCACTTCTCGGACGGAAATGACGGTTGGCGGGCGATTGGTTCAACGACCGGTGAAATCCGGCCGGCGCTTGGCGATGAAGGCGCCGACGCCCTCGCGGAAGTCGTCGGTGGCAGCGGTGGCGAGGAAGCGGTCGCGCTCGGCGTCCAGTTGCTGGTCCAGCGTCCGGTCGAAGGATTGGCGCATCAGGTGGCGGACGCCGGCATAGGCGACGGTCGGCCCGGCGGCGAGCCGCTCCGCCAGCTTCGTGGTTTCCCCGGCCAGCGACGCGGCGGGCACCACCCGGTTGACCAGCCCGATCCGCAGCGCCTCCGCGGCGTCGATCACGTCGGACAGCATCGCCAGCTCCATGGCGCGGCGCAGCCCGACCAGGCGCGGCAGGTGGAAGCTGCCCGAGCCGTCCGGCGTGGCGCCGATGCGGGCATAGGCCATGGTGAACTTGGCGTCGTCGGCGGCGATGCAGAGGTCGGCGGCGCTGGCGAGGCTCATCCCCGCCCCCGCCACCGGGCCATGGACGGAGGCCAGGACCGGCACGTCCAGCCGGTCGAGGACGCGCAGCGCCTCGTGCAGATGGGCGATGATGGCGCCGGCCACGGCGGGAGCCGCGGCGGGATCGTCGTTGAAGCGGCCGACATCGCCGCCGGCCATGAAGCCGCGCCCGTTGCCGGCGATCACCAGAACCCGCGTCGGCCCCGTCCCTCCCTCATCCGCCCTTTCTTCCGCCACGCTGCGGCAGGCATCGAGGAAGGCGGCGGCGGTCGGCTCGTCCAGCGCGTTCAGCACGCCCGGCCGGTTCAGCCGGATCCAGGACACGGCCCCTTCGCGGACGAGGAGAACCGGTGGGGCCGTATCGGACATGGTGGCGTCTCCCCTGATGTCGGCGGAACGGGCATTACCTGATGGAAGGTATGTTACCGTACGGTATGTTCTGTCAACGGTTCGGTTGTCCCAATGGTAAGGCTCGGCCGTCGAAGTGCTGGTCTGCAGCGGCGGAGCGAATCCATGGCTTGGCTGTTGGACCCCGGACAGTGCAAGCTGCCGCCCGTCAACAAAGGATCGGAGTCCCCGCCATGCATCATCGGAACCTGACCGGCTTACCGGCCATGACAGGCTGACGGCGGCGGAGATACGGCATGCCTATGGTTGTGCGTTCGGTCGCCTCGCTTCTGCTGGGCGTGGCCTTTCTGATGCTGGGGAACGGTGCCCTGTCGACCCTGATCGGTCTTCGCCTCGCGGCGACCGATTCCGGGACCACCGCGGTCGGAATGATCACCGCCGCCTATTATGCCGGGCTGACCCTGGGGTCGCTCTTCGCCCACCGGCTCATCACCCGCGTCGGCCATATCCGCTCCTTCTCCGCCTTCGCCTCGGTCGTTTCGGTCGCGACGCTGTCGCATGCGCTGTTCGTCGACGCGTCGCTATGGGCGGTGCTGCGCCTGACGCAGGGGTTCTGCATGGCGGGACTCTACATGTGCATCGAAAGCTGGCTGAACGGCACCGCCACGAATGAGAGCCGCGGGCAGCTGCTGTCGGCCTACATGGTGACGCTGTACGGGGCCTCGGGCGTCGGCCAGCAGTTGCTGCGGCTGGATGACGAGACCGGCATCCGGCTGTTCATGATCGTGTCGATCCTGCTGACGCTGGCGCTGGTGCCGGTGGCGCTGACGCGGACCACCCCGCCGCAGTTGCCGGACGTCTCGTCCTTCGGCATCCGGCGGCTCTATCAAAGCTCGCCGCTGGGGGTGGCAGGCGTCTTCATCAGCGGGGCGATCACCGGATCGATCTACGGCCTCGCCCCGGTGTTCGGCGCCGCCTCCGACTTCGGGGTGTCGGGCACGGCGCTGTTCATGTCGGTGCTGATCCTCGGCGGCATGGCGCTGCAATGGCCGCTCGGCCGGCTGTCCGACCGCTTCGACCGGCGCAGCGTCATCATCGGCCTGACGGCGGCGCTGTCTCTGGTCAGCGTCTGCATGATCGCCGCCGCCGGAATGAACCAGCAGCTGGCGCTGATGCTGGTGGCGCCGCTGTTCGGCGGCCTGTCCTTCACGATCTATCCGATCTGCGCCGCCCACACCAACGACTATGTGCGCCGCGAAGACATGGTGTCGGCCAGCGGCGGCCTGATCCTGTCCAACTCGGTCGGCGCCATCATCGGGCCGCCGTTGGCATCGACCCTGATGACCGTCACGGGGCCGACCGGCCTGTTCGCCTTCATCGGCGGCGGCGCGCTGTGCGCCACCGTCTATGGCCTGTGGCGATCACGCGTCCGTCCGCCGCTGCCGGCCGAGGAGCAGGCCGCCTTCCGTCCGCTGCCGCAGACGACCCCCACCGTTTCTCCGCTCGATCCCATGAGCGCGCTGAAAACATCGGCGGAGCCCTGACGATTTACACAGGCCTCCGTTAACGAGTTCGGGATAAGCTGCCCGGCGGTGGAATGCTGGTTGGTTGTTGGTGATTGCATGCCGTTTTCGCGGGAGCCTTCCTTGCCCGGGCCGTCGGATCGGGATCCGGACCGGGATCGGACGTCGCAGAGTCCGGATGCCGACCGGCTCGGACTGCTGGTCGGTGCGGTGGCGCGCGATCGCGACCGCAAGGCGTTCGCGTCGCTGTTCCGCCACTTCGCCCCGAAGATCCTGCAATATTGCCTGAAGCTCGGCGCCGACCGCAGCACGGCGGAGGAGCTGGTGCAGGACGTGATGCTGACGGTCTGGATGAAGGCCGACAGCTTCGATCCCACCCAGGCCACCGTCGGCACCTGGGTCTTCACCATCGCCCGCAACCGCCGCATCGACCGCCTGCGCAAGGAGATGCGCCCGGCCCCCGACTTGGAGGATCCGGCGATGACCCCGCAATCCCACGCCACGCCGGAGGAGTCCGCCCAACTGGTCCAGAGCAGCCGGCATCTCCAGGACGCGATCGATTCGCTGGCGGCAAACCAATCCGAAGTGTTACGCCGTTCGTACTTCCTTGAGCAGACCCACGAGGAGATCGCCGAAGACACCGAGTTGCCCTTGGGCACGGTGAAGACCCGGCTCCGCCTCGCGCTCGGCCATCTGAAACGCAGCTTGGGGGACAAGGCGTGACGTTGCCTCTCCACCATCCCGATGACCGGTTCCTGATCGGCTATGCCAGCGGGCAGGAGCGGGCCGGCAAGTCGCTGCTGGTGGCGACACACCTCGCCTATTGTCCGGACTGCCGCCGGCGTGTCGCCTCCTATGAAGCCTTGTGCGGCAGCTGGTTCGAGGAGCTTCCCTGCGACGATCATGATGGACTGGGCGGGCTGGACGCCCTGCTCGACCGGATGGACGGCCTGCTCACCGCCGCTCACGCACCGGCGGAGGCGAAGCCGCCGAAGCCGCCCGCCGCCGGCTCCTTGGGCGGGCGCCCGGTGCCGGAGCCGCTGCGCAGCTGGTTGCCGGAGGCGATCGACACGCCGACCGACGACGGAACCTGGCGGGAGATCGCCAAGGGGGTCTGGCTGTCGGGCTGGGAACGCACCCTATCCGGGACGACGATCTGCCTGCTGCGCATGGCGTCGGGCGCCCCAGTCCCCGCCCACCGCCACACCGCCGACGAGTTGCTTCTGGTGCTGCAAGGGGCGTTCGCCGACGAATATGGACGCTACGCCGTCGGCGATGTCGCCCAATACGTCGCCGACACCAACCATCACGCGACCGGCGACAGCGAGGAAGACTGCATCTGCCTCTTCCTGCTGGACGGCGAGCTGATCTTCCTCGACGAGGCCGGAAACCCTGCTTAGCCGACGAGGTCCTGATAGTCCGGGTGGCGCTTGATGTAGGCCTCGATGAAGGTGCAGATCGGCAGCACCTTCAGCCCCTTTGCCCGGATGTCGTCCAGCGCGCCCTTGGCCAGCGCCGACCCCACACCCTGGCCCGACATTTCGCCCGGCACTTCGGTGTGGGTCAGGGCGATCTTGCCCTCGCGCATGTCGTAGGTGACGAAAGCGGTGGAGTCCGCCACCGTCAGCTCGTATCGACTGCGGTCTTCGTTGTTCCGCACCTTGTCCTGCAAGCTCATGATCGTTTTCGCCTTTGGTGATTGCGGATCGTCAGCCGACCATTAGGGATTCCGCCCCGTCGATCCAGACCGGCGTGCCGGTGATGTGCCTGGCGCGGTCCGACGCCAGGAACAGCGCGAGATCCGCCACGTCGAAGCTGTCGCCGGACTTTCCGCCCGTCAAGGGCACCTTGCCCTGCGGATATTCGATCGGGGTCTGCACCGACTCGAGGTTCCGTTTCTGGGTGTTGTCGGGAATTTCCGTGTCGATGATGCCGGGACAGATGGCGTTGACGCGGATGCGGCTCGGCGCCAGTTCCAGCGCCAGCATCTTCACCATGGCGAGCTGGGCCGCCTTGGTGCAGGAGTAGGCGGTGGCGCCGGTGTTGCTGAACACCCGCGTGCCGTTGATCGACGCGGTGACGATCACCGACCCGCCGCCCGCCTTCTTCAGATGCGGAACCGAATGATGCAGCGTCAGATAGGCGCCGCGCAGGTTGGTGTTGATGGTGCGGTCCCATTCCTCCGGCGTCAGCTCTTCGATGGGCGCCCAGACGCCGTTGATGCCGGCATTGGCGAAGACGATGTCGAGCCGCCCGAACTCGCCCACCAACTGCTCGATGGCTTGGCGCATTGCCGCATCGTCGCCGACATCCGCGGTCAGGGCCAGCGCCTTGCCGCCGGCCGCCTTGATCTCCTCGGCGGCCTTGGTGATCTCGTCGGCGGTGTGGCTCAGCACGCCGACGCTGGCGCCGGCCTGGGCGAAGCGCACCGCCGACGCCCTGCCGATGCCCGATCCCGCACCGGTGACCAGCGCGACCTTCCCCGTCAAATCCATAACCCCAAACTCCGGCTGCAAGCTTCGACGCGAACCCCAACCTTTGCCCGCACCGATCGGTTCCCGCCGCCACGTCGCCGACCGTTAATTCCGTATATTGAAACTATATTCCGAAAACTTGCGCTGAGCGGATCGTCTGCTAGACTGACGGTCAGCGGGCCACCATCCATGATGCCGTCTGTCATCGGATCGGCCCGGACCCCATGGTTTTTCGGAGAGTGCCGATGCCGTCGCCGGCCCAGACTGAAGCGGTTCCGTCCAATCCCGTCCAGTATGCGCGTCCAAATGGAGGAGATTGGAGGCGCATCGGCGTCATCACCGTCGATTACCCGCCGGTCAACGCCGTCGGCCATGGCGTGCGCAGCGGCCTGGTCGCCGCACTCGACGCCGGGCTGGCCGATGACGGGGCGGACGCGCTGGTGATCGTCTGCGCCGGCCGCACCTTCATGGCCGGCGCCGACATCCGGGAGTTCGGCAAGCCTTCCGCCCCGCCGACCCTGCCGGAGGTGGTGGCGCGCCTGGATGCCGCGTCCAAGCCGGTGATTGCCGCCATCCACGGCACGGCGCTGGGCGGCGGGCTGGAGGTGGCGCTGGCCTGCCATGGCCGCGTCGCGCTGAAATCGGCCAAGCTCGGCCTGCCGGAGGTCAAGCTGGGCCTGCTGCCCGGCGCCGGCGGCACGCAACGGCTGCCGCGGCTGGTGGGCGCCGCCAAGGCGCTGGACATGATCCTGTTCGGCGACCCGGTCGGCGCGGAGGAGGCGCTGGCGCTCGGCCTCGTCGATGCGGTGGAGGACGGCACCTCGCCGCTGGAGGCCGGCCTGCGCGCCGCCGAACGGCTGCTGGCAGGCGGGAGCGTCCCGCGGCCGGTCAGCGCCCGCACCGACCGCATCGCCGGCACCGACCCCGCCCTGTTCGCGGCGAAGCGGGCCGAACTCGCCAAGCGCCAGCCGCACCTGTTCTCCCCGCACCGCATCGTCGACGCGGTGGAGGCCGCCGTCACCCTGCCCTTCGCCGAGGGCACGGCGCGCGAGCGGGAGCTGTTCCTCGCCTGCATGGAGTCGCCGCAGCGCGCCGGCCTGATCCACGCCTTCTTCGCGGAGCGCGAGGTGGCGAAGGTCCCCGGCCTGCCGGCCGACACGCCGACGCGCGACATCCGCAAGGTCGGGGTGATCGGCGCCGGCACGATGGGCGGTGGCATCGCCATGTGCTTCGCCAATGCCGGCATTCCGGCGGTGCTGGTCGATACCGCGCAGGAGGGGCTCGACCGCGGCGTCGCCGCCATCCGCCGCAACTACGAAGCCACCGCCCGCAAGGGCCGGCTGACCGCGGCGCAGGTGGAGGAGCGCATGGCGCTGATCCACCCGACCCTGTCCTACGCCGATCTCGCCGACGCCGATCTGGTGGTGGAGGCGGCGTTCGAGAGCATGGAGGTCAAGCGGGCGATCTTCCGCAAGCTGGACGAGACCTGCAAACCGGGCGCGATCCTCGCCACCAACACCTCGACGCTGGATGTCGACGCCATCGCCGCCGCGACCGGCCGGCCGCAGGACGTGCTGGGTATGCATTTCTTCAGCCCGGCCAACGTCATGAGGCTGCTGGAGGTGGTGCGCGGTGCCAAGACCGCCGACAGCGTCCTGGCGACCGTGATGGGGCTGGCGCGCCGGATCGGCAAGGTCGGCGTGGCGGTCGGCGTCTGCTACGGCTTCGTCGGCAACCGCATCCTGCACCAGCGCGGCCGGGAATCGATGGCGCTGGTCGAGGAAGGGGCCAGCCCGGAGCAGGTCGACCGCGTGCTGACGGAATTCGGCTTCCCGCTCGGCCATTTCTCGATGACCGACCTTGCCGGCATCGATGTCGGCTGGCGCATCCGCGAGGAACGGCGCAAGTCCGGCGATCCGGAGGCGCAGGCGCCCAACTGGCTCGACACGCTGGCCGAGCGCGGCCGTTACGGCCAGAAGACCTCGGCCGGCGTCTACCGATACGAACCCGGCAGCCGCAAGCCCATCCCCGATCCGGAAGTGGCGGCGGTGATCGAGGAAGACCGCCGCCGCCGCGGCATCACCCCGCGCACCGTCAGCGACGAGGAGGTCCGCGAACGCTGCCTCTACGTGATGGTGAACGAGGCGGCCAAAATCCTGGAGGAAGGCATCGCCGCCCGGCCGGTGGACATCGACGCCATCTGGCTGCACGGCTACGGTTTTCCGTCCTGGCGCGGCGGTCTGCTGTTCTGGGCCAATCAGGAGGGGGTTGGCAGGATCGCCGAGGCGATCCAGCGTTACCACCGCGACATCGGCGGCCCGCAATGGCGCCCCTCCGCTTTGCTGCTGCAATGCGCGGCGGAGGGAAGGCCGATCGGATGCTGAAACCGGAATGCGGATTTCAATCCGGAAACTAGTTTCCGTTACTGATTGTTAGGAATCTCCCCTATACTCTTCGGACAGGGACGCTCCGCCGCGTTCGTCCGGCCCCCCAGCCGGCAGCATGACGGAGCCGACCTGCACGAGGAAACCGGGCTTCACCGAAGGGGAAGAGCATGAAGGACATCACCGTCGCAGCCACCGACTGGGGTCTCCACGCCGTCGCCTGCAGCGGCCTTCGTGACGCACCTCCTTCCGTCTGGCTCGGGACGTTGCGCAATGCGCTTCCCGGCAGCGGTGCCGGCCGTCGCCTGTTCCTGGATCTGCGGGAGGTCGGCTTTTCCCCCCTGCCGTCCTCCCACCTGGGAGCCTTGGCCTCGGTCGTCGTCCAGGCCGGGATCAGCGCGGTTCTGGTGTCGGATCTCCGGCTCGGCCATGCGCTGTGCGATGCGGTTCGCCGCAGCGGCACGACCGGGGAAGCCGCAGCCGGCCTGCGCGTGCTGTCCGCCGACGGCCGCGACCGGGTCGCCATCGCCGCTGCCTATCAGTGGCTGTTGAACGGGCGGGAGCCCGCGGATGCCCTGCGGGTGTCCGACGGCCGCCCGTCGGTTCTGCCCTTCCCCGCCACGACCACGGTGCAGAAACGGCCGAACTCCCCCGGTTCCGCCCCCCTGCGCCACGCGTCGTGACCGCCCTGCCGTAACCGCATTCTTTCCGCAGTCGTCGTCGTCTCAACTGCCTTTTCGCCCCGGCCGGACCCGTCCCGCCGGGGCTTTTTATGTTTGAAGCCCTAAAACTGGACTTGCCCGGAGAAAGTGGAGAGCCAGTGTGTCGATCCTACGCAGCGATCTCAAAGACACAGGGGGGGCTTTGGAAGCCGAGTGAGGAGCGTCGCCGGATTGGATTATAGAAGCCGTCGATGTAGCGGCTAATGGCGATTTGAGCCTGCCGCCGCGAAGTAAAGATCGTCCGCCATACCAGTTCTGACTTCAAGGTCTTGAAGACAGTCTCCACCATCGCGTTATCGTAGCGGTTCCCGCGCCCGCTCATCGAAACCAACATTCCGTTCTTCTGTAACACCTCCTGATAATCAGCTGAACAGTATTGGCTTCCACGATCCGAATGATGAATCAGACCAGGAGGTGGCTGCCGAACGGTAATGGCCCGCTTCAACGCCGTGATCGCCAACTCCTTGGTGATCCGGTCACTGGTGGCCCTCCCACGATCCGGCGGGAGTGCAGATCCAGCACGATGGCCAGATAAAGCCAGCCTTCAGCGGTCCAGACGTAGGAAATGTCGGTTCCCCATTTTCGGTTCGGCGCCGGAGCGGAAAAGTCCTGATCGAGCAGGTTTGGCGCCACCAAGCCGCCATGCTGGCTGTCTGTGGTAACCGCTGACGTTCACACCCAAGATCTGGCAAAGCCGGGAGACCGGAGCAACCGCTTCCTCTGCATCGATGATGCTGAAATCTCATCGACTTGTCTCCTTCGCAAAGAAAGCGGCTGCCTTTTTTAACAAGTCACGGTCCTGGCGTAAAACCTCGTTCTCACGACGCAGGCGGAACAATTCCTTTTGCACATCGTCTTGTGGACCGGACAGAAGCTCCGCTTCCTGATACAGCGACCTCCATCGCGTCAGTGTCGATTTGCCGATCCCCAAATCAGCCGCCACGTCCCCGACCGTCCGGCCGCTCGTTGCGATAAGCCGAACAGCTTCCCGCTTGAAGTCTTCCGCCAGCTTACGCCGATGCCCGTCACCCATGCCAAACATCCTGGTCCCTCAGACCATAGATGGAGGCTCTCCACTTTCTCCGGACAAGTCCAGTGAAAGGGTACATGTCAATACCGGACGACTATCGCCTGGGATGTACTGATGGGTAGTTCTGTTTTATAGGTTATCTGTTTTAAGACCAAATTAGATTTGATGGTGGAAACAAATTCGATTTTTGACAGTTTTCTTGCTATCAGTCGTTCGAGTTCATCGATGTCCCTCACCACCACGCGCAGCAGGAAATCGCAATCGCCTGTCATCCAATTGCATTCCATCACCTCGGGAATCCTCTCGACGGCATCCCGGAAATTCTCCAGTGCCGATTGTGGCTGTTTGTCGAGCTTGACTAGGATATAGGCATTGATTTCCAGACCCATCGCCTTTGGATTCAGAAGGGTGACCCGTCGATCAATGATGCCGGTCTGCTCCAGCTTCTTCACCCGCGTAAGGCAGGGCGAGGGAGACAGGTTGATTCTGCCGGCAAGCTCGACATTCGTCAGATTTGCGTCCTTCTGCAACTCGTTGAGGATCTTGATGTCCGTTCGGTCGAGCGTCAGCGTGTTCATCATGATGACTCCCTGTTGTATTCTTGACGGCTTGGCTTGGAACCGAAGCGAAGAACGGCAGGAAATTTCGCGGAACAAACCTATTTGAGAGCAGCGCGCAATCCCTTCTGCCATTCGAATGTACACACGGCAGAGTGTATCCGAGGCCAACCAGTGGCAGAATCTATGGGATTGCCATTTTATGTCGCGAAACTGTCAAATTCGGACCCAGGTCCGTATCGAGAGGCACGGAGGCCGCAACATTGCCGAAAAGTGCGCGGATTGGTGCGAAGTGGCCGGAAACCCCGGTGCCCGACGAGGCCCTCCCGTTGCCGTGGGATCCCACCGGCCTGCGCGTCAGCTTCGCCGCGGTGGATCCCGACGAGCTTGCCCGCCCGCTGGTCTGTTTCCTTGTCCGGCGCAATGTGGATGACGACGAACTGCCGATCCACCGGCACCGCAAAGGCCAGCTGGTGGTGGCGGCGGAAGGCTCGGTCATGTGTCGGACGCTCGACGGGCTTCGGATCGTCCCATCCAATGGAGCGGTTTGGATTCCGGGGGAGGTTCCCCACAGCGTTTCCATGTCGGACAGGGGCCGCTCATACTGCGTGTTCATCAACCCGGAAATTTCACCCCTGCCGAATTCCTGCGCGACATTCTCGATCAGCCCGATGCTGCGCGAGATGATCTTTCACTTGGCCAACCTGCCGCCGCTCTACCTTCCGGACGGTCCGACCAGCCGTCTGGTCCAGGTCATTCTGGACCAGCTTGCACAGATGAAGGCGGAGCCGCTCCACTTCCCGGTTTCCAACCATCCCAGGATACAGCGCATCGCCGCCCAATTGCTGGAGGCGCCGGACGATCGCAGGACCATACGGGACTGGGCGGCGGCAGTCGCCATGAGCGAGCGGACTTTGGCCCGCCTCATCCAGAAACAGACGGGGATGTCGTTCGGCCGGTGGCGCCAGCAACTCCATATCGTGATCGCCGTTCAACGGCTGTCGATGGGCGCCACCGTTCAGGCGATTTCCCAGGAACTGGGATACGACTCTCCGAGCGCCTTCACCGCCATGTTCAGGAAACACATGGGACAGCCTCCGCGCCGGTATCTGCAGGATCGGGCCGAAGGAACGACGAACTGACGCCGCATCGCCCTTGTCACGCCAAAGGCTCTCGATCCTGCCTGCCGGGATCAAGAGCCTTTGACATGTTCGGGGAGCGGCATCGCGGTCCCCCAGATGCCTGCCGCCGCCTACCCTGTCAGCTGACGATGTCCTGCCTGATGCTCTTCCGCGCGACCATGAAGGCCGCCGCCGCCAGGACATAGACGAGCGACGTGCTGATCAGCGCCCAGCGGATGGCGTCACCGGAGCCCATCGACGGCGCGAGAAGATCGCTGATCAGGCCGACCGACAGCGGTCCAAGGCCAAGCCCGATCAGATTTGCGAAGAACAGGAAGATTGCGGTGGCCGTCGCCCTGGTGCGCGGACGCACCAGGCTTTGTACCGCCGCGAAGATGGGGCCGTAATAAATGGACTGCAGCAGCATTGGCAAACCCATCAGGCAAAGCGCAGCCGCGGTGTTCGATGTGAGATAAGTCGCGAAAAGCGAGAACGGCAGGCACAGGGCCGCGGCCGCCGGAATGGTCGCATAAGCGTTCAGGCGGCCGCGCGCCACCGCGCGATCCGTCGCCCAGCCGCCCAACCATGTGCCGGCGGCTCCGCAGATGCCGATGATCAGGCCCAGCACCGTACCGAGAAAGCCGGTGGCGCCCAGGCGGATTCCGGTGAGATCGTTCAGCCTGACCGTCAGCGCGCCCAATCCTTCCGCGTGATTGCGCAGGAAGTGGGAGCTTTGGAAGGCAAGATTGCTGTAAATCCCGAAGCTCATGGCCACCATCGCGACCGTGAGCCAGATATAGGTTCGCTTGCTGCCGAGTTCGGTCAGCGCCTCCCTCAGGCTGGGCGTGCTTTGTGCCTTACTGGCCGCGACGGAGAATGTCCGCGGCTCGGGCAACGTGAAATAGGCCAGCAGCCCAAGGATGATACCGGGCACTCCGACCAGCGCGAAGGACGCGCGCCAGCCGAGACTGTCCGCGATCAGGCCGCCGACCACCATCCCGACCAGGGAACCGGCCGGAATGCCTATGGAAAAGAATGCCAGCGCCGACGCCCGCTTCTCTCTTGTCGTGTAATCGCTGATCAGGGACTGGGATGCCGGCGTGCAGCCGGCTTCGCCGACACCGACACCGACCCTGGCGAGGAACAGCTGGGCAAAGGTCTGGGCTACGCCGCAGACCGCCGTGAACAGGCTCCAGGTGATCGCCGACAGCGCGACGATCTTAACCCTGTTCGCGCGCTCCGCCCACCGTGCGATCGGAAGCGCCAGGGTCGCATAGAAGATGGCGAAGGACAGTCCGGTCAAGGACCCCAGCTGCCAGTCGGCGAGACCGAGTTCGCGTTTGATCGGTTCCGCCAGGATATTGACGATCTGGCGGTCGACGAAGTTCAGCATGTAAACGAGAAACAGCATGGTCAGGGCATAGCGCCGATAGTGGATCGGCATGCCCATCGGTTTCGGCTGCGGCACCGACACCGTGGTCGTTGCGTCGTCGATCATACGGCAGTCTCCAAAAAGACCGGGCACAGGGGCCGGGTCGGTTTCGGTCGGAACGCGGTGTCGGGAGGCGGGGGGGAATGTTGCAGCCGGGCTACGGCTCGGCATGCGGTCAGAGTTTGACGCCCGTGCTGATGAGAAGCACGTCCCGGTCGGCGCGCGGGTCGTAGGGGCCGGCCAGGGTCGTCTGGTACGTGAGATTGAAGAAGTAGCTGCCCTTGACCGTGCCATCGAGGGCGAGGCGGAGGATCCGGCGCCCCTGATTGAACGCGCCGTCATAGGACGTCCCGTCGACGTCGTGGGCGAAGGCGACGGACGGCTTGAGGTTCACCCCCGGCAGAACGTCCTGATAGCTCAGGCTCGCCTGAAGACGATAGCCCCACGAGAATGGTGTTACGAAGCCCGTGGTGGTGCAGGCCTTGGGATCGGCCCCGGCCGCGCAGACGCCGTTGTTGGGGCCGGTTCCGAAAATGTCGGAGCGGCCATAACGGCGGAAATTGGGGTCCGGCAGATCGTGGACATATTTGGCCCCGACCTCGCCGCCGAGGGTCAGGGTGCCGCCGATCACACTGCCGATGTCGCCCGATGCGGCAAGCTGGCCCTGAGTGACGTGAAAGCGCTCGTAACCGGCGAACGGCCCGCCCAGGGGAACCGAGGCGAATTCCCGCGCCAGCACACCGGTTCCGCTCACGGCGGCCTGCAAAAGATCGGGGGCGTTGAAGCCGAGCGGCTGATTGAATTTATGATCGAGTTCGCCCGCGACCCGCAGCTTCATAGAGGGAACACTGGTGGCGAAGCCGCCGGACAGCATCCTGATGTTTTTGGGGTACTGGAACCGATAGGCCGGATTCAAGCCGTCCGGATCTCCCGGCAGGAAGATGGCGCCGCTCCGGCCGGTCCGGTCGGCCTCGACATAGCCGGTCCGCGCGTGGATGTTGGTGAAGTGGAGCGAAAACCGGGTGCCGATGTCCGGCACCAGATACGAGCCGCCGACACCGAACTGGCCGGCATCACCCGCCGTCCCGTCGCTGCGACGCTTCAGGAATCGCCCGGTCGCCAGCCCGTCGACCGAGGACAAGGCATTGGACACCATGACCATGTCGCAACCCGGCGAAGCGTAATCGGCGGTGGCGGCGAATGTTCCGCAACCCGGCTGCGTCGATGTCGCCGACAGCAGCTGATAGAAGACGTCGAGGCTTGCGGTCGGCGAGAGGTCGATTTTGCCCGACAGCGCCAGGAACGGCTTCGCTCCCTCCTGCGGCTGCAAGCCCGGCCGGGACAAGGCGGCGAAGTCGCGCGGGTTGATGTCACGGAGACCGCCGGGAATTGTGAATGCCGGCCCCCATTCGATGGTCTGCTGGCCGGCCTTGAACGAGATGGGGAGCCCACCGGCGGAGAACCGACCCTTGACGTATGCGTCGGCGAGGGAGATGCCGCGGAATTTGGCGCCTTGCGAAAAACCACGGTCGGACAATGGGCCGCCGGCATAGTTGTTTGGCAGGTTGCCCAGCGCGACATGCCCCTCGGCAAGTGTGTGGTCGTACCAGCCCTTCACACGGGTGAAGACGCCCCAGCCGTCGGCGTTGTTCGCCTCGAAATCGACAAACCCCTTGGCGACCGTGGAAACCGGATCACCTTCCCGATAGTTCAGGTTCCCGTCGTCGGAATTGACGCCCCCCGGTGCCGCACTTCTGATCCGGAACCGTGCACCGTCGCCGGTGGGAACCAGGGACGGGTCGATGGGGCTGGCGCGAATGGCCGTTGCGACGGTGACCACGGCCCGGATGCCACCCGACCAGTCTCCTTCCTTGAATTCCCAGGCATGGGCCGGCCAGGCGATCGACAGGGCGGCGAGGATCGCCACTTTCCGGCTTATGCCAAGGCTTGTCCACCATGCGGCACGAGGTGCCGACAGACGCAGCTCCGCCATCTTTCCTCCCTTTGACGATTTATTGGAGTTGAGACAAGGAAGCCCTTCCCCGATCTTTCCGGACGGGCCAGGGTTCGGTCTTCCGTTTTTCCTTGAAAGCACTCGGCATAACCTCAGAGGCAGGGCAATCGCTTCTGAGGGTGTATCGACAACAATCCACTTCGAATATCCTTCTCCCCGCAAGGGAGAGGAACTTATTCATCAAATAAAATCAAAATACGATGATGAGAACGCAGAGAATCCGCACTATCAAACGGACTCAAAATATTCCATTTGCCCGAATTTTCCCGAAGAATATATCAATGGAGCTTTGCTCTGATTGTGGCTCTGGGCGACGACCGCGCCGATCATGATCGTATGGGTGGCGACTTCCAAAGTGTCCTGTAGTCTGCAATCGAAGCTGCAAACCGATGGGAGAAGGACCGGAACCCCGGTGACCATCTCTCCCCATTCAATCGGAGAGAAGCGGGATGCACCCTTGCTGCCGTCCATCGCCGCGAAGCGTTCCGCCAGCGGGACCTGATCGGCGGAAAGGACGTTCCAGGAAAAAGCGCCGGTCCTGAGGATGACGTCGTGGGCCTCGGCACTGCGGTTGATGCAGGCAAGAACCATCGGCGGATCGACGCACAGGGAAACCGCGGCGGTGACGGTCAAGCCCCGCCTGTCGGGACCATGACCTGAAGCCACGATCGAGACCGACCCCACAATGGCCCGCAGCACAGTCTTGAAGGCCGCCGTCTCCACAAATTTCGGAACAGAATGAACTTGTCCTGACATGGTGAACCTCACGCAAAGCAGTGGAATGACATGCCGCCGGCCCTGGTCGGCATCGCGGGGATGGTCGTTCAGAAACTGTGTAGGAGACGGTGCGCTACCGGGCGGTGGTGGCGGCCGCCAGCGGCCGGTGCTCCACGATGTTCAGGCCATAGCCCTTGAGGGCAATCGGGACATGCTGCGAGTTGGACAGGAGGATCATGTCGTGAATGCCGAGGTCCGCGAGAACCTGGGCGCCGACGCCATAGTTGCGCAGTTCGGCCTTGTCGGCGAGCGGCTCCCCGGATTTCACCCGAAGAAGCTGCGAGAGCGGCACGTCGCGGCTGAACAGCACGATCACGCCTCTCCCTTCGGCGGCAATCTCCTGCATGGATCGGGCGACGATATCGCCGCGATCACCGGTCTGGCCGAGCACGTCGGACAGGATGTCCAACGCGTGCATGCGCACCAGGGTCGGCCTCTCGTCGATTTCGCCCTTCACCAGGGCGATCGCTTCCGTGTCGAGCGCTTTGATGCGGAAGGTGATGGCGCTCCATTCACCGCCCCATCGGCTGTCGAATGTCGTGGTGACGCCACGCTCGACGTCATGGTCGTGGCGGCGGCGGAAAGCGATCAGGTCGCGGATCGTGCCGATCCTGAGCGCGTGACGGTCGGCAAAGGCGACGAGGTCGTCGAGACGGGCCATCGTTCCGTCCTCCTTCATGATCTCGCAGATCACGCCCGAGGGATTGAGACCGGCAAGACGCGCGACGTCCACCGCCGCCTCGGTATGCCCCGCACGAACCAGCACGCCGCCCGGTCGCGCGACCAGAGGAAAAATGTGGCCCGGAGAAACGATATGCTCAGGGCCCCTGGCCGCGTCGATCGCCACTGCCACCGTCCTCGCACGGTCCGCCGCTGAGATGCCGGTGGAAACCCCCTCACGCGCCTCGATCGAAACGGTGAAGGCCGTCCCATGGCGGGTGCCGTTTTCCGTGCTCATCAATTTGAGGCCGAGCTGATCGACCCGCTCCTTGCCGAGCGCCAGACAGATGAGGCCCCGGCCATGCGACGCCATGAAATTGATCGCCTCGGGCGTCGCCATCTGCGCCGGGATCACCAGATCGCCCTCGTTCTCCCGGTCCTCGTCATCGACGAGGATGAACATTCGGCCGTTGCGGGCCTCTTCGATGATCTCCATCGTAGAGGACAGAAATGGATGGCGTGGGTTGCAGGACAGCATCGTCATGACATTCCTCCGATCACCGCATCACATATTCGACAGCGCCTGACGGATCAGCGAATCCTCGGAATCGTCGTAGAGTGAATTTATCAGCGCCGCGTAGCGCTCGTTCAGCACCTTGCGCCGCTTTTTCCTGGTTGCCGTCATGACCCCATTTTCGGCCGACAGCTCTTCGGGAAGAATCCGGAACGACTTTATCTGTTCGACCGGCGCCAGCCTCTGGTTCGCCTTGGCGACCTCCCCCTCGATCAGGTGGATGACCGCTTCCGACGAACAGAAATCCGAGTAGTCGTTTATCGTTTCATTCCGCGCCTTCACCCAATCCGCCATCGCGATGCGGTCGACCTCGATCAGCGCCACGAGGTATTTCCGTCCGTCACCGCAAACAGCGGCTTCCGATATGTAGGGGCTTCGACGCAGTTCGTTCTCGATCTGCGCCGGACTGATCGACTTGCCGCCGGAGGTGTTGATGATATCCTTTTTCCGGTCGATGATCGCCAGTTGGCCATCGGGCCGGACCTCGACGATGTCGCCGGTGTGGAGCCATCCGTCGCGCAGAGCCTCCAGCGTGTCGTCAGGCTTGTTCAGGTAACCCGTGAACAGGCCCGGTCCGGTCACCAGCATTTCACCGTCGCCGGCGACCCTCGTCTTCCAGCGGGGATCGGCGATCGGAACGCCGATTGTGCCGGGCTTCGACCAGTCCCGCATCTGGCCGGTGTTCGCTCCGACCAGTTCGGTCTGCCCGTAGACCTCCTTGAGGTTCACCCCCCATGTCTGCCACAGCTTCACGACGTCCGGCGGCATCGGTGCGGAGGCGGTGTAAGCGTAACGGAGCTGGTCCAAACCGATCTCCGCCAGGAGCGGCAGGAAGACCTGATCGCGGCAGGTCGCGAAAAGCGCCTGAAGAAAGGGATCGTCCGGACCGTCCGCCTGTCGATCCGCCAGCGCCTTCTGGGCGATGGACATCGCGAAGCGGTAGGATTTTTTGCCGATCGAAGCCGACGCATTGATCCTGCTGACCAATTCGGCGGCGTAGCGTTGATAGAAGCGCGGCGGTGCCATCCAATAGGTCGGCTTCACATCCCGGATGGTCGTCGCGAAGTCCGCTCCGGTCTCGCCGAAATAGGGCGTGACCTCGCTGACGAGAGGAAGAACGATCCCCTGCCCAAGCCCGACGACATGGGAGAGGGGGAGATGGACGACCACCCGCTGGGGTTCGCGGAAAAGCGCCGGGCAAAAGTGTCCGACGGTCAGCAGCCCCTCGATCAGCGACCGGTGGGTGAGGATCGCGCCCTTGGGATTGCCGGTCGTCCCGGAGGTGTAGACGATGCTCGCATTGTCTTCCGCACGCGCCACGGCCGCCCGCTCGTCGAGCAGCTCCGCACAGTCGGACGACGAGGCGGAAAACCGCGGCAGCGAGAGGATGTTCTTCGATGACGGAACCGCCGGATCGAAGACCACGATCTTTTTCAGCGTCTCCGCCTGCCGGCTGCGGAGAAGGATGGCGAGTTCCTTCTCTCCGGCGACGAAGGCGAACTTGCTCCCGGAATCCGCCAGGAAGTACTCCACCTCCTCCGTCGAAGAGGTGAAATAAATCCCGACCGCCACGCCGCCGGAACAGACCGTTGCCATGTAGGCGACCACCCATTCCTGCGAGATGTCCCCCATGATGGCGACGTGGTCCCCCTTTTCCAGACCATGGTCGAGGAGGGCGCGCGAAAGCGCTGCGACGTCCCTGGCAAATTCACCCCAGGTCGTGGCGTGCCACGTGCCGGCACGCTTCTGGAAGAACGCCACGGCCTCGCCCCTGCCATCCCGGCGGTCACGCAGCAGCGACGCCAGCGTCCCGTCTTCATGCGCAGTCGGCGAAGGGGCGATCGCGGAGGGGGCAATCGTGGGCAGGACGGGCAGGGAAAGGGAATGCGGCCCGCCCATCTCAATTGCCGCCTTCTGCAAAGCGTTTGCGCTTCTCGCGGAAGGCGGCGACGGCCTCCTTGCGCTGCGGGCTGTGGAAGGTGAGCATCTCGAGCGCGCCGGCAGTATCGAGATTCAGCTGCACCTGTTCCTTGATCAGCTTGTTGACGGCGTATTTGGTCCAGACGATGGCGTCGCGAGGACCGGATGCGAGCATCTCGGCGTAGCGGACCGCATGCTCGACGACGGTTCCTTCCGGCACGACCTTGTTGATCATTCCGGCCGCCGCCGCGTCCTCCGCCGAGATGAAGTCGCCGGTCATCAGGTAGTGCTTAGCCCGCACCGGCCCCAGAAGAAGCGGCCAGATCACCGCGCCGCCGTCGCCGGCGACGACGCCGGCCGTCACATGCGTGTCGGCGAACCGAACACCGGGCTGCGCGAAGACGACGTCGCAGAACAGGGCCAGCGTGGCGCCCAGGCCGACGGCAACGCCATTCACGGCGGCGATCAGCGGCGCTTCCAGTTCGAGCATGTTGCGGATGAGATGGCGCCCGGAGCGGGTGGGCGAGATCGGCCCCAAATCGTCATCCAGCGCATTCTGATCGCCGCCGGAGCAGAAGCCGCGCCCCGCGCCGGTCAGGACGATGGCCTTGACCGTCCGGTCGTTGTCGAGGTCCGCGAACAACTCTTCCAGCGCGGCGTGCATCGGCCAGTCGATGGCGTTGAGGATTTCAGGCCGGTTCAGGGTGACGATCGCCACCCCGCTCGCGCGCTTCTCGACGAGCAGGCCCCTGTAGGTCTTGTCGGTCATGTGAGGCTCTCCAGATCATCCGGCCGGATCGCTTGGCCAGATCGGTCGACAGGGGATCAGGCCGAAGCGTTCGCCTTTCGCATCATGCGGATCTGTTCGAGTATCTCGTCGGTCGGACGCACCACATTGTTGCGGTCGTTGAAGTGAGGGATGACATAGCGGCCGACCAGTTCGATGGCCTTCATGATCTCGGCGTGTGAAACCGAATCGATGTGGAACAGGATTTCTTCGGCGCCGGTTTCGATGAAGCGTTCCAGCTGGCGGATGACCGTATCCGGGCTGCCGCAGACCAGGCTGGCGGACTCGTTGAGGAGATAATCCCAATCGGTGGCCGCGCGCTGGAGCGCTTCCAGCCCTTCGCCCATGTAGGCGTAGTCGTCCGCGATCTTCGCGAGCCTCGGATAGGCATCGGTCGAGATGCGGGCGTACTGCATCAGCGGCTCGGCGTAGATGTCCTTCGCCGCCTGATCGGTTTCGGCGATCCCGAGGAACACCGGCATGCCGAGACGCGGACGGTCGAGAGGACCGTTCGGATCCCGGTGCCAGTTCGACCGATAGGCTTCGACCATCTTCGCCTGGGCGTCCCAGCCCTGGTAAAGCGTGTGGCTGAGGACGGCGAGCCCCTGGCGGGCCGCCCAGACGTGACTGCGCTCGCTGGTCGCCGCGATGCCCATCAGCGGATAGGGCTTCTGGAGCGGCTTCGGCACCAGCATGCGCGGCGGAACCTGATAATGCTTGCCCTCGAAGGTGAAGATGTCCTTGCTGAAGGCTTCGCGGATGAGCGCGATCCCCTCCTCCATCTGCTCGAGGGTTTCCGCAGGCTCCACGTTGAAGGCGCGCATCGCGATGGTGGTGTTGGCGCGGCCGCAATAAAGCTCCATGCGGCCGTTGGACAGGATGTCGGTGACGGCGGCACGTTCCGCCGTGCGAAGAGCGTGGTTGATCTTCTTGGGCATCAGCGAAACCGCCGGCCTCAGCCGGATGCGGGACGTGACCGCCGCGAGGTAGCCATACACGACTTCGGGAGCCGAACTGGAGATTCCGCCCAAGGCGACATGCTGCTCGGACAGACTGACGATGTCGAAACCCATCTTCTCGGCAAACACCGCCTCTTCGACAAGTTCATGAAGCCGGCGTGAATAGCTTTGGCCAACCAGGGTTTCCTGCTCGGACCAGAAGCCGAACTTGACTGCCATTTGGATTCCCTCTCGGATTTGTTTGGATTGCCTCTTCAATGACAGGAAGCTTGTCATGAAGCAGGCGGCAGAACCTGCCGAAGATCTGTGTCGCAGTCAGAGTGGTCGGAACATTATTTTGTGCAGGAACGATTGGCAGGCTTGTCGGACGGCAGGGGCGAAGCGTCGTCGATCGCCAGCGCCCCTTCACGCCCGGCGCGGCATCAAACCGGATCGTCCTGGAACAATCTCTCGACGAGAAGTGAGGCGATGCGCTCGATGCAGTGCCTGCCGATGGCCGCCGAGGAACCGTTGGGGTCGCCGAGAATGCCGTTGGCGCTGACGGCCGAAAGCCCGTCGCGCCACATCAGCTCCAGGTCGCCTTGCGAAAGAAGCCCCAATCTTCCGGCCTCATAGCGCTCGGCACGCACCCGCTCGGGATGGAGGTCGAGCATCAGCGAGGTTTCGGCGATATCGGCGTGGCCGCCGACCTTGATCGGCTCGCCACCCGCCTCATTGACGGCATCGCGCCACCGCTCCAGCCACGCCTTCGCATCGGTGAAGGCGGAGATGCGGCAGGAGGCGGGCACGGCCGAGCGCAATCGCGGCAGCATCCTGGCCAATGGTGGAGAATTGCCGACATGGGCGGAGAAGATGAGAATGCGTTCGAACCCGTGCCTCGCCAGGCTGGTGCAGTAATCCCGGCAGATCATTTCGAATGTGCTGTCCTGCAGGGAGATCGTGCCGGGAAATGCCAGATGGTGGGACGAACAGCCGACCCTGATGGTCGGTGCCACCAGGGCATCTCCCAAGCCCTGCGCCACCAGGATGCCGAGATGGTCCGCATGGTCGGCATCGACGCTGAGGGTCAGGTGCGGTCCGTGCTGCTCCACCGCCCCGCAGGGGATGACGATGGTCCGGGCGCCGCCGGCAATGGCGAGAGCGACCTCGGACGAGGTCATGAACTCAAGCCGGAGATGATCTCCGTCAGCCATGCTGCCGCCTCGCCTTGCGTTGAAGGAACTGTTCACGCGCCGCGGCCGTCTCTTCGCGGTTCAGGTAATCCCGCATGTCGCTGAGCGTACGCGCTTCAAGCTCCTGATCGGTCATCCACGGCGCCTCGTTGAAGGTGCGTTTGATTGCCGAGAACAAATGCATGTCCTTGAGGCGAAGCGTCTCGGCAACGGCACGGGCCCGGTCCTGCAAATCGTGGAAACCGACGATCTCGTCGACGAGGCCCATCGTCTGCGCCTCCTGCGCCGAAACAAGCTCGCCGGAATAGAGGAGACGCTCGGCAGCGCGACGCCCGATGCGGTTCATCGCCTGCCGCATGCCCTTGGCGGCGGGGAGCAGTCCATGATTGATTTCGGGAAAGCCGAACCGGGCGCTGTCGCTCGCCACGACGTAGTCGGCGAACAGAGCCAGCTCCAGCGCCCCGCCCACCGCATAGCCGTTGACTGCGCACAGCAGAGGGCACCGGTAGCCTTCGAGCGTGAGCAGCAGACGGTGGAAGGCCCGCATTCGCGGGATCGCGGCATCCGCCTTGACGGTGATTTCGCGAATGTCGCCGCCGGCACTGAAGAAGCGCTCGCCGGCGCCGGTCAGGATCACGGCCGGCGCGTCGGCCTCTTCGCCGAACCGGGCGAGATCGTCCGTCAGTGCCTGGATCAGATCGAGGGAAAGCGCGTTGGCGGGCGGCCTGTCCATGGTCAGCCGGACCAGCGTCGTGGATAAACGATCCATCCTCAGCATGTTGCCTCCTTTCAGGTCGCGCAGGGCTCCGTGGCGGCCGATCCGTCGGCTTGGCCGTCGGCCTGGGCGATGGCGAACCGGGCGCGCAGGGTCTTCTTGTCGATCTTCCCGACGCTCGTCCTCGGCAGCTCGCTGACGGCTATGAAGTGGTCGAGTTTCGCGTATCGCGTGATCGCACCGTCATTGATCGCCGCCTCGATCGGCCGGTTCAGCGTTCCCAGCGTCACGGTCGCACCGGGGGCGGCGACGATCACGGCCAGCGGCCGCTCGCCCCAATGGTCATCAGGCACGGCGACGACGGCCGCTTCGGCGACACCGTCGGCATTCGCGACGATGCCCTCCAACTGGATCGAATCGATCCATTCCCCACCGCTCTTGATGAGGTCCTTGAGGCGGTCGCAGATCGTCACGTTGCCGTTCGCATCGATGGTCGCGATGTCCTGCGTGTGGAGCCATCCGCCCCGCCAAAGGGCCTTCGACCCCTCCCCGTCGCCCACATAGCAGAGCGTGAGCCAGGGTGCCCGCACCACCAGTTCCCCGCGCGACCGTCCATCCCTGGGAAGCGGGGTCATGGCCTCGTCGACGATCCGCGTCTCGACCAGCGGGATCGGCACCCCCGCCCTGGTCAGCAGATGGCCCTCGTCCGCGGCTCCCGCCCCCGATCCGGGGGCGCGGCGCGTCACTGTGAGGATCGGCGCCGTTTCGGACATCCCGTAGGCGCCGACGATCTCCATGCCGCGGCGCCGCCCTTCCTCGAACAGGGCCGGGGTGAGGTTCGAACCGCCGACCACCATCATCCAGCCGGAGAGGTCCGTTCCGGTACGATCTGCCGCGGAAATCACCATCTGCAGAATGGTTGGCACGCCATGCGAATAAGTGACGCCATGCTCGGTCCGCAATCTGCAGATCATGTCGGCATCATAGCGCCCCGGATAGACCTGCTTCAGGCCCAGCATCGTCGCGATATAGGGCATGCCCCAGGCGTGGACGTGAAACATCGGCGTGAGCGGCATGTACACGTCGTCGACACCGAATCCCCGATGGCGCGTGTCGCCGGAATGGCCGCACAGGGCCAGCGTGTGCAGAACCAACTGCCGGTGGCTGAAGCAGACTCCCTTGGGATTGCCCGTCGTCCCGGTCGTGAAGAAGGTCGTCGCGATTGCGTTCTCGTCGAAATCCCTGAAATCGAATTCGGGATCGGCAGCTGCGATCAGTTCCTCATACTCCCCGGCCGCCCAAGCGGGTGCCGGCTCGCCGGTCCCGTCCATGATTGCGATGATCGCCTTCAGGCCGGGAGCGGCTTGCCGGATCTCGTCCAGAAAGGGGAAGAAGTCGCGGTGGATGATGATGACGCCGGGCTTCGTCCTGACGAGCGTGTAGAGGAGTTGGTCGATCGGCAAGCGGACGTTCACCGTCTGCAACACCGCGCCCATCATGGGAATGGCGAAATACGCTTCCAGATATCGATGACTGTCCCAGTCCATCACCGAGATCGTCATCCCCTCCTCGGCGCCCAGCGAGGACAGCAGCGACGCCAGTCTCCCGATGCGTTGCGCGAACTCCCGGTAGGTGAGGCGATGCTGGTCGCGGTACACGATCTCCTGATCGGCCGACGTGATGAGGGCGCGGTCAAGCAGGTGGCGGATGGTCAAGGGGTATCGATAAGCTTCGTCGGTTGCGTCAGCGAAGCGCAAGGGCATGTCTGCTCTCCATCATGATCCTGTCGATTTTGCAGACCGGCCCGGCCTCCGGTGCGGGGCGGATCAACCCGCCACCGGCCGGTGTCGCCGCCGTCGGTACGCGCCGTTCCACCTTCGGCATGCAAGGATCGCCTGCTGCCCGAGTTTAGCGCCTGCCCCTCGAGCGCTTCTTCCGAAGACTCCCCGTGAGCAGGCGCGTGAAAGGATATTCTGGCGCGACCCGGCTGTTTGACGGCGAGAGATGCCGCACTCTTCCGCGGCCGATTACAGCGCGTCGGCGGCGGTTGCGGATGCGATCGCGACGGTCGCCGTCATGCCCGCCGCCAGTTCGATGCCCGGCGGGACCCGGTCGATGTGGATGCGCACCGGGATGCGCTGGGCAAGGCGGACCCAGCTGAAGGTCGGCTCGACGTTGGGCAGGCCGCGATGACCGGGCGTTCCGTTGCTGTCCTCGATGCCCCGGCCGATGCTCTCGACATGGCCGGAAAGCGGTTCATCGAAGCCCATCAGCATGATCTCTGCCGGACTGCCGACATTGATGCGCCGCAGCTTCGTTTCTTCGAAATAGCTGGTGATCCAG
Source organism: Azospirillum sp. B2RO_4 (assembly GCF_051124815.1). Lineage (NCBI taxonomy): Bacteria > Pseudomonadati > Pseudomonadota > Alphaproteobacteria > Rhodospirillales > Azospirillaceae > Azospirillum > Azospirillum sp. B2RO_4. The sequence goes on from NZ_CP118486.1 coordinate 535,100, forward strand.
AAGCTGGTCGCATCGAGGACGGCGATCTTCGTCACGCCAGCCGCGGCATAGTCGCCGGGCCGCAGCCGCAGATTGGTGACATACCCGTCGATCGGTGACCGGATCGTCGCCCGTGCCAGATTGAGCCGGGCAAGGTCGAGCGCCGCCACCGCGCCGTCGTAGATTGCGGCGGCCTGTGCGGCGGCGCCGGAGGTTTGTTGCAGATCCTCCTGGGAAATGACCTCGCGGAGCTGGCTTCGCCGCCGCGCCGCCGCCTGTCGGACAAGCATGTCCTGGCGCTTGGCTTCGGCATCGGCCTGTGCGGACGCCACCGCGAGCGAAAACCGCCTGGCGTCGATCACATAGAGGATGTCGCCACGATGCACATACTGATTGTCGGCAACGGACACGCTGTCCACGGTCCCGGACACCTCCGGCGCGATCTGAACGACCTCCGCGCTCACCCGGGCATCCCGCGTCCACGGCGTCTGCTCGTGACGATTCCACACCTGCAGAGCCACGAACGCGGCAACCGTGCCGAAGCAAAGGGTCAGGGCATAGCGCCCGAGCAGGGACAGCACAGGTTTCATTGGAATGTTCCGCTGGATGGCAGAGCCTGCAGGAGCAGACCGTACAGGAGGGCGAAGGTGCAGAGTTCGACGAGCGGCCGGCTGCCGATCAGGTGGAAGAGCCCCGCTGCGGCGAAGAGACGAACCGCCGCGATGGTGCCGACAAGCGCGATCAGGGCGAGCACCAGCAGACCGGGGATGAAGACGCCCCCGATGTCGAGGTCGGAGATCATCGGCCGTTCTCCCACTGCACGGCACCATCGGGACCCAGTGCGAACCGAAGGTCGAGGAGCAGGTCGAGCAACTGTGCTCGGTCTGCAATAGAACTGTCGGCGATCAGCGCCGCCAGCGCTTCGATGCGCTGTTGCAGAGCGGCGGCATCGGAAGGCCCCGCCCGATGACCGGCGCCGAAGCGTGCGGCGATTGCCGAAAGAAGCTCGAACCCGCCATCGCTGATCCGGCCGCCGATCCGGCCGCCGTCATCTCCGTCGGCCTGCCGGATCGCCTGATAAAATCGGCCGGCGGCATGACCGACGCGAAGATGGTGCAAGGTGTCGTCAAGCACATCCGGGTGGGATTTTCCAGACAGCCGGAGCCTTGGAAGCAGCAGTGCCGTGCGGTCGATCATGAGACTTGTCCAGTGCGCTTCGTCGGGCCCGCCGCCCAGGGCCCGCTGCCTGACATCCTGCCGGTTCGATCTAAGCAGCCGGCCGATCGCCGCATCGACCGGTATGGTCTGGAACAGGCTCATGCTCGCCACCGCGAAACCCGTTGCCGCGAAGAGCGCGATGACGCTGTTGAGCGTCCCGGCGAAGTCACCGACATATGTGGCGCCCAGTCCCGAGAGGATCGGGATGGTGAGGGTGATGCCGAGCGCCATGAACGTCGTCGGGGGCCGCGCCTGCAGGGAGCCGGCAATCAGGAAGGCCGGTGCGAGCACCGCGACTAGACCGGCGAAGTCCGTCACACGGGGAAGGATGACGAAGCTGTGGATCAGGCTGATCGCCACCCCGGCGACCGAGCCGGTCATGTACTTGACGACATTCGGTGCCGGCGTGTCGACATTGCCGAACAGGGAGCAGCATACGCCCAGGATCGAGACCGCCAATCCGCCCTCCGGCCAGGCCGACCAGATCCAGAACGCGCAGCCGATGACGATGCCGGCGACCGCGCCCAGCGCGCTCCGGGCCGCCATCCAGGGGTCGCGGTGATAGACATAGCCCGTCGCGTGCCCGGATCGGAGGTGCGAAGCGGTATCCGACGGCTGAGCGGTTATGATCGTCCGCTCCAGCCGGTCGCAGTCATGAAGCAGGCAGATCATCTCGGCGAGGTGGCCGACGAGGTTGGCCGCGAGCCTGTCGCCCGCCGTCACGGCATCCGCGGCGATGCGTGTCCGCACCGCCTGGGCGCGGTCGATCAGCCGGATCGCTACGACGTCCCGCCCGGCCGCATCGGCGGCAGCGAACCAATGCTCCACTTCACCCAGCAGCGCGGTCAGTTCGTCAGGCGGGGTGTGGCTTCCGGAGCGAAGGGCACGGACGCGGTCATCGACCTCCGTCGCGAGCGGAAGCAGTCGCGCAAGCCGGTCATGGATCAGTTGCAATGTCTCGCGGCTCGGCGTCACCGGTGCCGGGTCGTATGGCAGGTGACCGGCCAACCCTTGCAGGGCGAGGAGGTCCCCTGCCAGCCGGTCGCGGTCGCGGCGGGTCACCTGCCCGGAGGTTCCGCGAAGTGCGTCGCCCGCCAGCCTGCGGGCATCCCGCAACGTCGCCGACAGCTTGGCGGTGAACTGGCCGGTCATGCGTTTCGGCAGGATGAAGCGATGAACCAGGATGGCGCAGAGGATCCCGATGGAGATCTCCTGCACCCGCACCGACGCCGTGTCGAAGACGGCAGCGGGATCGAACACGCTGGGGAAGCCGATCAGGCTGGCGGTGTAGCCGGACAGCACGAAGGCATAGGCCCGCGCGGTGCGGTCGAGCAGCGAGAGGTAGAGGCACAGGCCGATCCAGCAGGCGAGAACGACGCTGCAGACGATCGGGACGTTCACGAAACAGGGGACGATCGCAACGGTCGCCGCGGCGCCGACGACCGTGCCTGCGAAGCGATAGACGCCGCGGCTGAGCGACGCGCCGGCCGAGCTTTGCGAAACGATGTAGACGGTGAGAATGGCCCAATAGGGTTTCGGCAATCCCGCGCGCAACGCGATGTAGTAAGCCAGCATCGCCGCGGCGAAGCTCTTCACCGAGAAGAGCAGCGCATCCGCATCCGCCCGCAGCACAGGGCTTCGCGACTGAAGTGCCCACGCGCGCCCGATTGCTGCGAACCCGGTGGCCGTGAAAAGCCGGTTTGAAGGAGGTTCGGTTCTCATGCCTGAGAGTATCGGCGCATTGCGGAGACGGATAAATTAGGTATCCTGTCAAAAAATCACTCAATCATGCCAATTTCCATGCCCGCACCACGGTCAGCCGTTTCCGTCTTCGACCCCGATCTTGACGATCGGCCCGCGGTCGCACGCCTTCTCGACTTCGCGGAATACGGGGCGGAAGTGCCGGTGCATGTGCATCGGAGGGGACAACTGATTCTGGCGCTGCATGGGGCCGTCACCTGCACCGCGGGCGATGACATCTGGATCGTGCCGCCCGACTGCGGCGTCTGGATTCCGGGCGGTATGCCGCACAGCGCCAGGGCGACCGCGAATGCCCGGCTCAGCTACCTGTTCGTGGAGCCGGGAGCGGCAAGCCTGCCCGATTTCTGTTGTACCCTGTCGATTTCCCCGCTGGTGCGGGAACTGGTCAACCGGCTGAGCGGCGAAGCTTCCGACCTTATTCCGGACAGCCATGCCGCCCGGCTCGCACGGGTGACGTTGGACGAGTTGGCCGCGATGCCGCGTGAACATTTCAACCTGCCCATCTCCAGTGATCCGAAGATCCGGACGATTGCCGACGCCCTGACCATCGAACCGTCCGACCGGAGCACGTTGGCGGACTGGGCGAAGCGCGTCGCGATGAGCGAGAGATCACTGGCCCGTCTGATGGTCCGGGAGACGGGCCTGACCTTCGGACGCTGGCGACAGCAGTTGCACCTCGTCGTTGCGCTTCGTGAATTGGCCAACGGGGCGGGAGTGCAGACCGTCGCGGACACGCTGGGTTATGAGTCGGTCAACGCCTTCATCACGATGTTCAAGAAGGCTCTGGGAAGCACGCCGGCACAGTATTTCGCGCAACGCAGTGCGAAGCCGTCACTGTCCAGAATAAAGACAGGGGCGATAGGTGTTGGGGCCGGAACTCATAATCGATAACTGACGAGAGCAGTGATCTGGACGGTCGCGAAGAGGTCGACTGCGGCATGATTGGTGCGCTTCAAGTCGATGTCCGCGGCATCGAGATCGAGCTAGAGGGAGCGACCGGCCTTCGGGAACAGATGGGTTCGGTAAAGGCTGGTTGCAGGGGCGCGAAACCACCGAGAATTGAGGTTGCCGCCGGTGGAGGTTTAACGCCGTCAGTTGAGCGGTGCATCGCGGATAAGTTTGGCAACACGACGGCTGAGTTGACCCCGATGTTCAGGTCAGCTCAGCCGATTGTGATGCGGTGATGGGCCGCATCTCCCAACGGACGGCGGTCACAATCCCCCAATTGCCGGCATCATTGGGGCGGCGCCAGCACGCTTTGGGCATGGCGCGCAACTCCTGCAGGGCTTGCCGGTAATCGGCGACTTTCCGCTCCTCTCCTTTGGGGCCGATGGTGTAACCGCGGGAATTGCCGAGTTCCGGCATGAAGGCGGTGCCGTCACGCGCCACAGGCACCAACAAAGTCGACCTTTCGGTCGCCCTCGTTCCTTTGGAGGGCAGTGTACCGGCTGCGGGTGCCTCTACCCCGCGGCCGGCTGAATAGGGAACGGACTGTCTCCTTGGGATGCCCATACGGGTACAGGCTCCGAATCGCCGAAGATACTGTAGAGCCGCAGGCGCTTGCGGATCAGATCCTCGCGCGCCGCGACAAACTCCGGGAGAGCCTCCGGCACCCAAAGATGGGGTTCGGGCGGAATGAGATGCATCTCCAGAAAGCCGCCGTCGCGGGTGCGTATCCAGTCGCCGAACGGCATGCCGGCTTTCTCTGAATTCTCCCGCCCCAGCAGGAGCTGCAGATTTCCGATCCGATCGACGCAGGCTAAAATCTCGTCAATACGGCTTTCAGAAATGCCACGTCCCTGGAGGCTGCGGCGGGTGCAAAGCGTCCGCGGAATGATGTGGTCGATGTGGTAAAGCGACGACGACCAGTTCTGCTCCTCATAGAGGGTGGAAAGCGCCAGGAAGCAGGTGCGCTGACCGTAGGTCGTTTCCAGCAATGCCGCCACGTTCGCCTCCTCGTCGAAGGCAACGACGCGCCCGCGCCGCTTGCGCAGCCCGTCGGTCAGAGCATGGAAGGGGAAGTCATGCTCGGTCTCCATGGCCTCCCGCAGCAGGGCTCGGGACGTGCCGATGGTCTGGTCCGAGCTTCCACCAAACACGCTGTTCAGCAGCGCTCCGAGAAGCCATCGGCGGATGCGCAGGCGGTTCTGAACCTCGAAGGGCGTCGTCCCATCGAGCATCACGCCGTCACCGAGCTTGAACAGGTAATAGGCGATCGGCAGGACGGCGTTGGCACTGGTCAGTGTGTCGCGGTCGATGCCGAAGCGATTGACCAACCGCAGCGTCGCCTCCAGCGCTCGCTTAATCTCCGGCCAGTTGCGCTGGATGACCGCGAGGTTCGCCGTAGTGAAATTGTTGACCTTGTAAACGTGGTCCAGGTCAGACAAAACGAGGCAGGCCCGCATCACAAAGTCTTTGTTGAGGTCGTTCTTGCGGTCAAGTTCATCGTTGAGTCGATCGACGAACTTGAAGATCTCCTCGCGGGCGTTCACTCCGTCCCATTTGGACGTGATCATCGAAAGCAGCAGGTCGGACTTGCTGAGCTTGGTGCCGCCGTCGTTGGCCCGGATGAAGATGTCGAGCACGCGGTCGTAGCTTTGGCTCTTTTCCGTATAATAGGCGACGACGTCGTCCTTCCAAACCGTACGGTACAGGCGGTCCAGGTTGCGCTCGACGATCCGCACCTCGCCACGGGTGACCGTATCGGGGAGGCTGTCCACAACCTCCTCCTTCACCTGATCGAACCGGTCGTCGTCGCGACAATCCAGAATGCGCCCGACCTTGAACCACAGGTGCCCGCGGTCATTGCCCGGCGGTTCTTCGAAGAACCGAAGGCCATAGGTAACGCCGACCTCGTCCTCTTCGCCTGCATCGTCCTGTCCGGGATCCTTGAGAAGGTTCAGGTAAAGACGCTGCTTGGACCAAGCCAGGGGATTGTCCCAGCGCTTATGCTTCAGCTTCACCGTGTAGCTGCCCCGCAGCCCGATCAGCAGAGACGTCAGGCGCTGCTGCCCGTCGAGAACGAGCACAACATCGCGCCCATCGGTTTCCGCCGGTTCGTTATGCACTTGGCCATAGCGGAAATTCTCGACGAATTGGTAGATGTCCCAGTTGCCGCGGTTCTCCGGCTGTAGTTCCCAGAACAGAAACGAACTGATCGGATAGCCTTTGAGCAGGCTGTCGAACAGCGCCACCACCTGCGAGGCCTCCCAGACGTAGGGCCGCTGGATGGCCGGCAGGAAATAGGTCCGATTGATCTGGTCGAGGACGTCGGCGATGGTCGTGGATGCGTAGGACATGGCAACCCAGGCAATGAATAACGTTGAGGCCCGAACTTCCCCGACGGACCAGTCCCCGGGGTATGCAGCCTACCGCTTGGCTCGCTCGGACAGTCGGTAGCCAAGTACCCGGCGGCGGCGTTGTCAAATGTAATCGCATTCGTTGCAGAGGCACAAACCGCGAATTGAGTCGTCACGGCTCGGGTCGCGCTGATGATGAGCAAGGTCAAGCTCCGAACGCGAAACCACCTTCTGATCGATGGCAGTCAGGAAACACAACCCGGCTCTGGACCTGCGCCCTCGCCTGTCGCATCCTGCCGCCGCTTGCAGGAAGAGGTACCTCATGGCGATGGGTCCACAGCGCTGGCTGACGATCACGGAGTCCCCGTTCCCCTGGGAGCGGGAGGCGCTGGAGTTTCTGCGCGCGCACCTGCCCGACCGTGATCCGTGGTACGCCTGGTCCAACATCGAATTCATCGACGATGAGGGCAAGGTCAACGAGGTCGACGCGCTTGTCCTGTCGCCGCACGGCCTGTTCCTGGTTGAAATCAAGAGCCGCCCGGGCCGGCTGGACGGCGATGCCCACAGCTGGACCTGGACCACCGACGGGCGCCGCCGCACGGACGACAATCCGCTGATCCTGGCGAACCGCAAGGCCAAGCGCCTGAAGGGCTTGCTGCAGCGGCAGAACGTGGTCAAGCGGCTGAGGCTGGGCCTGCCCTATGTCCCGGCGGTGATCTTCCTGTCCGCCGATGGGCTGGACTGGCAGGTCGATCCATCCACGGCCCTGTCCACCTTCGGCCGGCGGCCCTCCAGGTCGGGCGGCGGCATCATCAACGCCCTGAACAACGGCTTGCAGACCGCGAGGCCGCACCCGCCGATAACGGCCGAACAGGCCAACATGGTGCGCCGGGCGATCGCCGAGGCCGGGATCCGCCCGTCCCTGCGCGACCGCCGCATCGGCGACTACGAGCTGAAGCGCATCCTGGCCGAGGGTGACGGCTGGCAGGATTGGGAGGGCCGCCACGTCACCCTGGACGTGGCGCGACGCATCCGCCTCTATCCCTACAGCTCCGCGTCCGACGAGGAGGCGCGCCGCGCGCTCGGCCGGATGGCGGTCAGGGAGTTCCAGGTCCTGGAGGGCATCGACCATCCGGGCCTGCTGCGGGTCCGCGACTACAGGGACACCGAACGCGGTCCGGCGCTGATCTTCGATCACGATCCCCGGGCGATCCGGCTCGACCTGCTGATGCGCGACCATCTGGACCGGATGGGAGCGGAACTGCGGCTGCACATCATCCGCCAATTGGCGGAAACCCTGAAATACGCCCACGGCAAGCGGCTGTTCCACCGCGCCCTGTCGCCCCACAGCATCCTTGTCCGGGACGTCGACCAGCCGCTGCCCAGGCTGCAGATCATGAACTGGCAGACGGCGGCGCGGGAAGCATCGGCCGCCGGAACCACCCACGCCACCACCGGCACCAGCCACCTGGACAGCTATGTCGAGGATCCGGCAAAGGTCTACATCGCACCGGAAGCGCTCAGCGGCGGGCCGCAGTCCGGTCCGCACCACGACGTGTTCTCGCTGGCCGCCATCGCCTACCACCTGTTCACCGGCCAGCCGCCCGCCCCCTCCCCGCTCGAACTGGCCGCCCGGCTGCGCTCCGGGTCCGGGCTGCTGGTTTCCGACGTGGTCGACGGGGCGATGCAGAGCCTCGTCGACCTGATCCGCATCGGAACCCATCCGGAGGTGCCGATGCGGATCGCCTCGATGGACGAGTTCCTCGAACGGCTGGCGGAGGTGGAGCGCGATCTGCAGCGCGGCACGCCGGAAACCACCGTCGATCCGTCCTCTGCCAAGCCCGGCGAGCGGCTGGAGGGCGGCTTCACCGTCGTCCGCCGTCTGGGCCGCGGCGCCTCGGCCGACGCCCTGCTGGTCCAGCCCGACGGCGAGGAGGGGGAACTGGTGCTGAAAGTGGCGCTCGACCCCGCCCACAACGACCGGCTGGAGGCGGAGGCCGCGGCGCTCGGCAAGCTGCACCACACCAACATCGTCTCGGCACACCGCACGCTGACCGTCGCCGGACGGACGGCGATCCTGATGGAAAGCGCCGGCCCCCAGACCCTGGCCCAGCTGCTGCGCACGCCCGGCGGCCTGTCGCTGGACCTCAAGCGCCGCTTCGGCGAGGAGCTGCTGAGCGCCGTCGACCATCTGGAGCAGAAGGGCGTCGCCCACCGCGACATCAAGCCGGACAACATCGGCATCACCGAGGGGAAGGAGCGCCGACGGCTGGTGCTCTTCGACTTCTCGCTCGCCCGCACCTCCCCGGACAACATCCAGGCGGGGACCCGCCCCTATCTCGACCCCTTCCTGGTCCTGCGACGCCCGCCGCGCTGGGATCTCAGCGCCGAGCGTTTCGCCGCCGCCGTCACCCTGCACGAGATGATGACCGGCCTGCTGCCCAGCTGGGGCGATGGGCAGAGCGACGCGGCGATGATCGACGACGAGGCGACCATCGCGTCCGACCGCATCGATCCGCACCTGCGCGAGGGGCTGACCGCCTTCTTCGACAAGGCGCTGCGCCGCACCCCGCGCGAGCGATTCGACAATGCGGAGGACATGCAGCGGGCCTGGAGCCGGGTGTTCGACGAGGCGGTGACCGCCCCGGACGACCCGGACGGCTTCGACGCCATCGCCCGCCGCGTCACCGCCGCCAGCCCCATCGCCGACCTCGGCTACAGCGTCGAGGCGCAGGACGTGCTCGACCGCATGGGCGTCCACAGCGTGCGCGACCTGCTGGAGGTGCCCCGCCGGAACATCCGGCTGGCGAGCGGCGTCGGCGACCGCATCCGCAAGGAAATCCGCCTGAAGGCGAAGCGGCTGGCGCAGCTTCGCCAGGATCTCGTTCCCGGCACGCCCGCCCCCACCGACCTTGGCGCCGCCGACACCGACCGCCCCAGCATCGACCGGCTGGCCGAGATGCTGATCCCCCGCCGTCCACTGGGCGAGGAAACGACCGAGGATCAGGTGCTCGCCGTCTTCCTCGGCCTGGAGACGGCCGGGACGCCGCAGGATTGGCCGTCGGTCGGCGAGGTGGCGAGCCGTTGCGGCATCGCCCGCACCGCCGTCGCCGCGGCGCTTGCCAAGGGCCGGGAGCGCTGGCAGCAGGAGAATGCGCTGGGCACCCTGCGCACCGATCTGCGCGCCTTGCTGAAACTGCATGGCGGCGTGATGACGGTGGCGGAGCTGACGCCGCAGGTCCTCGCCATGCGCGGCTCCGCCAAGCTCGACGAGGCGGAGCGCCTGCAGCTGGCCGGCGCGGTCCTCCGTGCCGCCATCGAAACCGAGAGCGCGCTGGAGGAGCCGCATTTCCTGCTGTTCGGCGCCGATTCGACGCCGCTGGTCGCCGAGGCGGCGGAATTGGCGCAGCACGCCCGGACACTCGGGCAGGCCGCCGACCGTCTCGCCGCCCTCGACCCGCTGGCCCCGCCGCAGCGGGTGCATGAGGAGCTGGAGGCGCTGGGCTGGCCGGTGCTGGAGCGGGAGGATGCCGCCCCCCGCCCCACCCTGGCCCGTCTGCGCGCGCTGGCGGTCGCGGTATCGACCCATGCCGCCCTGTCGAGCAAGGGGGAGATATACCCGCGCGGCATGGTGCCGGACCGCACGCTGCGGCTGGCCGCCGGCTCCCTGCTCGGCCCCCGCATGCTGACCGAGGAGCAGCTGCGCGAGCGCGTGCGCGGCCGCTATCCCGACGCCGCCCCGCTGCCCACCCGCCCGGCGCTGGACGGCCTGCTGGAACAGGCGGGGATCGGCCGGACATGGCGCGAGCACGGCATCGGCCCCGAGGCCGGCGACAGTGAGCCCGGCTATTACGCCGACACCGCCAGCCCCGGCCATTCGTCCGGCTACAGCTCCATCCACCGGCTGATGACCGAGGGGCCGGCGGTGGACGAGACGCCGGACGTCCTCGCCGCCCGCCAACTGGAAGACAAGATGGCCTATGCCCGGCGCACCGGCGGTTTCCTGGCGCTGACCGTCGATCCCCGCCGCTATCAGGAGGCGGAACGGGCGCTGGTGGAACGTTTCCCGCTGAAACGCCTCAGCCTCGACCGCCTGATGCTGGACGCCATGCGGGCGGAGGCGGCCGGGCGCAAGGTGGATTGGTCGCTGGTGCTGCGCGCCGACGCCGCCGATCCGCAGAGCCGCGACTGGAGCAACCTGCAACGGCTGATCGGCTTCGCCGTGCCCAAGGTGGAACAGGCGCTGATGACCGCCGGGGAGCCGGTGCTGCTGACCGATTGCGGCCTGTTCGCCCGCTATGGGCTGATGGACCGCCTGCAACTGCTGCGCGACGCCTCCGGCACGGCGGGCGGCCCGCCGGGGCTGTGGCTGCTGCTGCCGCTGCCCGATGGCGGCTTGCCGACCATCGGCGGAAAGGCAGTGCCGGTCATCGACGGCAGCCAGTGGGCGCGCCTGTCGGTCACCTGGATCGAGAATGCCCACCGCGCCGGCAGCCGCCCGGCGGCGTGACAGGACGGCGTGACAGGACGGCGTGACCTCGGCACCCCTCTCCTGCCGCACCCCAAGGTAGCGGACGCCAAGGGCGGCGGCGCGTGTTCATAGCGCCCGCCCCCGTCCCTGTGCTATTCCAGCGGCCCAAGTCCCATACCACTTTCGAAGACAGCGACCGGCAAATCCCATGATCGACGCCACCGCCCTGCTGAAAGACCTGAAGCGCCTGCTGCGCAGCCTGGAAACCGACATCCGGGAGCGGGTGACCGGCACCGCGCTCGACGCCGAGCTGCGGGCCGACTGGCAGGCGGCGCGCGATGCCAGGCGCACCGCCCAGGCCTATACCGCCTGGTTGGACGAGGAGGTGACGCAGGCGGCGGTGCATTGGGTGCTGGGCTGCGTCTTCCTGCGCTTCGTCGAGGACAACGGGCTGGTGGACCGGCCCTGGCTGTCGGGACCGGGGGAGCGGCTGGAGATGGCGCGCGACCGGCACGAGGCGTGGTTCCGCGCCAACCCGACCGGGGAGGAGCGCGACTTCCTGCTGACCTGCTTCGCCGAGGCGGCGGAGCTGCCGGGGCTGGGCGCCCTGTTCGACCGGCGCCACAACCCGCTGTGGCGGCTGCCTGTGTCGGGCGACGGCGCCATCCTGCTGCGCGAGTTCTGGCAGCGCCGCGACCCCGACAGCGGCGTGCTGGTCCATGACTTCACCGACGACGCGCTGGGCACCCGCTTCCTGGGCGACCTGTACCAGGATCTGTCGGAGGCGGCGCGCAAGCGCTTCGCCCTGTTGCAGACGCCGGAGTTCGTCGAGGAATTCATCCTCGACCGCACGCTGGACCCGGCGGTGCGCGAGTTCGGCTTCCGCGAGGTGCGGCTGATCGACCCCACCTGCGGCTCCGGCCACTTCCTGCTGGGCGCCTTCCGCCGGCTGTTCGGCCTGTGGTCCCTGCACGAGCCGACCCGCAACCCGCGCGACAGCGCGCAGAAGGCGCTGGACGCCGTCTGCGGCGTGGACATCAACCCCTTCGCCGCCGCCATCGCCCGCTTCCGCCTGCTGATCGCGGCGCTGACCGCCTGCGGCATCGCCGGCCTGCGCGGCGCCCCCGACTTCCGGGTGTCGGTGGCAGTCGGGGACAGCCTGCTGCACGGCAAGCGCTTCATGGAGGTGCGCGGCAACCAGCTGTCGCTGATGCCGGAGGAGGGGCTTACCCACGTCTACCAGGAGGAGGATCGCGAGGCGCTGGACCTGCTTTTGGGGCGGCAGTATCACGCGGTCGTGGGGAACCCGCCGTATATTATTGTTAAGGATCAAGTTCTTAATCAGGCATATCGGGATCGATATTCCGCCTGTCACATGAAGTATTCTCTGGGTGTTCCATTCACTCAGCGATTCTGGGATTTAGCTTGCGCAGGTGATGAAGAGGTATCGGCCGGATACACGGGGATGATTACCGCCAACTCCTTTATGAAAAGAGAGTTCGGCAAGAAACTCATCGAATCATTCTTGCCGCATGTCGATCTAACTCATGTGATCGATACCGCTGGAGCCTACATCCCCGGTCATGGAACTCCGACTGTCATCCTGTTCGGGCGTAATCGGCGGCCGGTCGGGTCCGAAGTAAGAGCTGTCATGGGTATTAAAGGTGAACCGGGCGCACCGGAAGACCCAAGCCGTGGTCTTGTTTGGTCATCGATAATTGATGGAATCGACCAAGCCGGAACAGAAGGCAATTTTGTCAGCGTCGCTGATTTAACTAGAAGCGGACTCAAAAAGCACCCTTGGAGCATAGGAGGGGGTGGAACAAATGACGTTAAGCAGCAGATAGAAGATGCCTCATCAAAAATTCTAGAAGCGATAATTGGATTTCGCCAAGTCGTCGTTGGAGCGGGTGGACGGCCAACAACTCGTCAGGTTCGTGAGCTTGGCTTTGCTAGCTTCACTGGCATGGATGAGGCTTTCATTACCGATTCAAGGTATTTTGAGCGGCTTGGTGTAAGTAAGATTCTTGTCCGACCAATCATCGTCGGTGAAGACGTAAGGGACTGGGAAGCAGACGGACTAAATATGGCTCTGGTCCCGTACGACCGAAGGCAGGATTTGATCCAGTATGACGCATCGAGCATTTGGGGGAAGTATCTTTGGAAATATAAGGTCACAGCAAGATCTGTGATTAGTTTCAACAACAGGACGCGAGATGATTTAGGTGAGCCTTGGTGGTCATGGTATCGCTGGGTTGCAGAACGATACCGCACATCTCTAACTATTACTTTTGGAGAAGTATCTACGCACAACCACTTCGTTCTTAGTCGCGGGGGAAAGGTATTCAACCGCACAGCGCCAGTTATTAAATTTTCGGAAGACGCACCAGAAGAAGATTATCTCTCAGTTCTAGGAATACTCAACAGCTCCGCCGCCTGCTTTTGGTTGAAGCAAGTTTGCCATAACAAAGGGAGCACTGTAGATCAAAAAGGCGCTCGCCAGCGCACCGACCCCTTCGAGGATTTCTATCAATTCAACGCCACCAAACTTCAATCCTTCCCCCTCGCCGAGCCCTACCCCACCGACCTTGCCACCGCGCTGGACGGGCTCGCCCGTGAGCTGACCGACGCGCTGCCGAAGGCGGTGATCGCCCGTGCCCTGCCGACCCGCGCCGATCTGGACGCGGCGAAGGCGCGCGCGCGGTCGATCCGCCGCCGCATGATCGCCTTGCAGGAGGAGCTGGATTTCCGCTGCTACCGCCTTTACGGCCTGCTCGAGGAGGATGCCGAGCATCCGGCCCCGCCGGAGGTCGATCTGGGCGAGCGCGCCTTCGAAATCGTCATGGCCCGCAAGATGGCCGACGGCGAGCTGGGGACGACGTGGTTCGACCGCCACGGCTCCACCCCCGTCACCGACATCCCCGCCCATTGGCCGGCCGATTACCGGGCGCTGGTCGAACGGCGCATCGCGCTGATCGAGGACAACCGCTGGATCGGTCTGGTCGAGCGGCCGGAATACAAGCGGCGCTGGCAGTGGGACGACCAGGGCTTCGACGCCGGCTGGACCAAGCGGGAACAGGCGGCGCTGAAGGACTGGCTGCTCGACCGGCTGGAGGATGGCCGCTACTGGTCGGGGGAACCCTCGCTGCTGCCGGTGTCGCGGCTGGCCGACATGGCGCGGCGCGACGCCGACTTCATGGCGATGGCGGAGCTGTACACCGGCCGCCCCGACTTCCAGGTGGCGCCGCTGGTGGCGGACCTCGTGGCGGCGGAGTCCGTCCCCTTCCTGCCGGTCCTGCGCTACAGCGAGGACGGCCTGCGCAAGCGCCGCGCCTGGGAGGAGACCTGGGAGCTTCAGCGCCGCGAGGACGCCATCGACGCCCGCACCGGATTGCCGGAGGGCGATCCGAACCGGCTGACCCCGGAACAGGCGAAGGAGATGAAGGCGCGCGAGGTCGGCGACATTCCGGTCCCGCCGAAATACCGCACGCCCGACTTCCAGAAGACCGACTATTGGCGGTTGCGCGGCGGGCTGGACGTGCCGAAGGAACGCTTCGTCAGCTACCCCTTCGCCGAACGCGACGCCGACGGCAGCCTGATGGTCGCCTGGGCCGGCTACGACCACCTCCAGCAGGCGACTGCGCTGGCCGCCCACTATCTTGCCATGAAGGAGAACGAAGGCTGGGGCGCGGAGCGGTTGATTCCGCTGCTGGCGGGCGTACAGGAGCTTGTGCCCTGGTTGTTGCAATGGCACAACGATTACAACCCTGACTTCGGCGTCGGGCTGGGCAGCTACTACCGGGACTTCGTGGCGGACGAGGCGCGCGCGCTGGGCCTGACCATCGACGATCTGCGGTCGTGGACCCCGCCGGCGCGCGCCACCGCCCGCCGTGGCCGGAGAAAGGCGTCGTGACCAGCTAAGGAAGCGCCCGCATGCCCGAACCCCTGGACCTGGATGCCCTGGTCGCGCAAGGGGCGGCCCCACCGCCGCCCAGCCCGATCATGAGCCGGGCCGAACGCCTCGAATCCGACGACCTCTCGGTCGTGCTCGGGGCGTTCGGCCGTTCCGACCTCGACCCGCTGGTGAAGATCCTGGTCGAGAAGGACTTCATCACCAAGAGCAAGCCCCTCAAGGACTCCGACGCCTACAAGACGGGCGGCGGCGACCATCACCGCTACATCCCGCAGATCGTCGAAGAAATCCGCTGGTGGGGCAGCCACGACCTGAAGGACGCCAACGAGCCGCGCAGCTACCGCGCCGTGGTGGCGGAGCTGTGCGAGAAGGCCGAGATCGAGGTGACGGAAACCACCAGCGTGTTCGACATGGAACGGCTGATGGTCAAGAAGCGGGTCGATGCGGGCGAGATGGGCAGCAGCACGCTCGGCACCGTCGCCAAGGCCGCCGCCGGCTTCGGCCTTCTCCGCGCCATCGGGGTCGTCACCGGCCCGGTCGGGATCGGCCTGACCGCGGCCTGGACGCTGTGGGACATGATGGGTCCCAACCACAAGATGACCGGGCAATGCGTGATGGCGATCGCCGAGGCGCGCATGCGCCTGTGGTGCGCCGCGATGGCCGACGAAATGGAGGTGGTGGGATGAGCGTCGTTCAGTATGTCATGAAAGTCCCGGAGCAACTCCAGGCGGACGTTTTATCCGGGATTTACAAGGTCACGGGCGGCGTAATCCGTGACCAACAGGGCCATATCGTCGGCCATATGCAAGTCACGCAAATGGCCCAACAGGCCATCGGCCTCGCCAACCCCGCCGTCATGGTCGGCCTGCAGGCGGTCAACACCGCCATCATGGTGGCCGGATTCACGATGCTGGCGTCCAAGCTGACCGCGGTGTCGCAGCAGTGCGAAGCCATCCTGGAGCGGAGCGCCAAGACCGACCATAAGGTGGACTGGCTGCGCGATGCCGGCATCGCCGCCATCCAGTCCAAGATGCTGGCCGGGCTGGAAGGGGCGCAGAGCGCGCACAAGCTGGGCCAGTCGGTCCTGCCCTATGACACCTCGATCAACGAGGGCGCGCTGTTCTTCCGCCGGGTGATGAAGGACGCGCTGTCCCGCGGCGACGCGCTGCACGACACCGACATGTTCATCACCCTGGTGCTGCAGCACGCCATCGCCAGCATCGCCCGCGCCCGCTCGCAATGGCTCCTGCTGGGGCCGGAAGAGGGGCTGGACGCGATGGACGCCGGCATCAAGGCCCACAACGAGATGGTCGCGGCATTGCAGAAGCCCTTCCGTGACCCCTTCACCGTCGATTCGCCGACGCTGGAGATGGGTCCGGAACAGCGCAAGGCGTTGAAGACCCTGATCCCCGTGCTGAAGCAGGTGGCCCAGAGCTTCAACCAGCGCCGGGTGGAGCTGGAGACCTATGTCACCTTCGGCCTGATGGGGCCGCCCAGCGTCGAAATCGTCCGCCAGTTCGAACGGACCCCCGGCGCCTGCCTGCTGATCGAGGAGGTCGAGACGGTCGGCGTCTCCGCCGGTGGCATGGCCGGGGCAACCGCCGGGTGACCGGCAGGGATGCGGCCGCCGGAAAGCTGTGGCGGCCGCATCCCGGCTTTTCTATTCTCCGCCCTCTTCGTACCCCGGACCGAGTTGCCGTATGACCACCGACGCCCGTCCCCTCATCAGGGACCTGATCGACATCCCGGAGCGCGTGCATCAGGGCGACTTCGTCCTGAAGCTGGCCGACGGGCTGGGCCATGCCAAGGCGACGGTGCGCGATTACGTCGTGACGCCGCAGCTGGAGTTGTGTTTCGACGACGCGCTGGGCTTCATCAAGGGGGCGGTCACCGGCGGGACCAGCAAGGCGGCTTACCTGCACGGCTCCTTCGGGTCGGGCAAAAGCCATTTCATGGCGGTGCTGACCTTGCTGCTGGCCGGCGATCCGGACGCCCGCTCGATCCCCGAACTGGCCAAGGTGGTGGTCCGTCACGACGAGTGGATCCAGGGCCGACGCTTCCTGCTGGTCCCCTACCACATGATCGGGGCCAGCGACCTGGAATCGGCGATCCTCGGCCAGTATGCCCGCCATGTGCGGCGCTTGCACCCCGACGCGCCGGTGCCCGGATTCTACCTGTCGGAAAAGCTGTTTGCAAACGCCCAGGATCATCGAGTGACTTGGGGTGACAGTGCTTTTTTCTCCAAACTGAACGCCGGTAAAGGGGAGAATGGCGAAAGTGACGACGGCTGGGGCACACTCGACTCTGGTTTGTGGGACGCCGATAGCTTCGACGCCGCCATAGCCCAGCCAGTGACGGGGGATGAGCGTCAGCGGTTGATCGCCGACCTCATACGCGTCTTCTTCAAAAGCTATGCAGATGTTGCTGCCAACAAGGGCAACGCCTTCGTCTCTCTGGACGAAGGGCTGGCGATCATGAGTAGCCATGCCCAGTCGCTGGGCTACGACGCGGTGATCCTGTTCCTGGACGAGCTGATCCTGTGGCTCGCCACCCATGCGGCCGACGTCAATTTCGTCTCGCGAGAAGGCTCCAAGCTGTCGAAGCTGGTGGAGGCGCTGAACAGCCGCCCGATCCCGCTGGTCAGCTTCATCGCCCGCCAGCGCGACCTGCGCGAACTGGTCGGCCAGAACCTGGCCGGCGCGCTGCAGCTCCAGTTCGCCGACGTGCTCAAGCACTGGGAGGCGCGCTTCCACCGCATCACTCTGGAGGACCGCAACCTGCCGCTGATCGCGCAGAAGCGCGTCCTGCGGCCGGTTTCCCGCACAGCCGAGGAGACACTGGACGGCGCCTTCGACGATTTCCTGAAGGTGCGGCGTGAGGTGCTGGACACGCTGCTGGGCTCCACCGGCGAACAGGCGATGTTCCGGCAAGTCTACCCGTTCAGCCCGGCGCTGGTGCAGACGCTGATCGCGGTGTCGTCGGTGCTGCAGCGTGAGCGCACCGCGCTGAAGTTGATGTCGCAACTACTCATCAAAAGGCGGAACGAGCTTCGGCTGGGCCAGATCATTCCGGTCGGCGACCTGTTTGACGAAATTGCAGAGGGAGACGAACCCTTCTCCGATGCAATGAAGTTCCATTTCGAGAATGCGAAGAAGCTCTATCGGACCAAGCTGCTTCCCCTGCTGGAGCGGCAGAACGGCGTCAGCTGGGCCGAGGTGGAGGCGGAAACCGCCGATCCCGCCAAGGCGCAGGCGCTGCGCAACGACGCGCGGCTGATCAAGACCCTGCTGCTGGCCGCCCTGGTGCCGGAGGTGGAGGCGCTGAAGGGCCTGACCGCGCCGCGGCTGGCCGCGCTGAACCATGGCAGCGTACGCTCGCCGATTCCCGGCCGCGAAAACAACATGGTGCTGACCAAGCTGAAGGGCTGGGGCGGCGAGGTCGGGGAGATCAAGACCACCGAGGACGCCAACCCCGTCATCTCGATCCAGATCACCGGCGTCGACACCGACCCGATCCTGGCCAGCGTCGCGAGCGAGGACAATCCCGGCAACCGCCGCCGGCTCGTCCGCTCCATGCTGTTCGAGATGCTGGGGCTGCCGCCGGACAGCGACGGCTTCTTCCTCGAATATTCGATGGTCTGGCGCGGCATCCGGCGGCAGATCAACATCGTCTACGACAATGTCCGGGAAATGACCGACGACCGGCTGCGCAACCAGGACGGCGCGTGGTCGGTCATCTTCGATTTCCCGTTCGACGAACCGAACCGCTGGCCCGCCGACGACATCGCCCGTCTTCAGGAATTCAAGGACGGACCGGTCGGGCGCTCCGACACCATCGTCTGGCTGCCGTCCTTCCTCAGCGAGAAGGCGATGCGCGACCTCGGCACGCTGGTGAAGCTGAACCACCTGCTGACGGGGGAACGCTTCGCCGACCACGCCCGCCATCTGTCGGCGGTCGACCGCGATCAGGCGCGCGCACTCCTCGCCAACCAGCGCAGCCAGCTCCAGCAACGCCTGCGCGCCTGCCTGGAGGTCGTCTACGGCATCGCCAGCGAACCGTCGGATGCGGTGGGCGCCCCGCTGGAGGCGTCCCAGCACCTGCAGTCGTTGAACGGCTTCAAGCCGGCGCTGCCGGTGGGCGCCAACTTCAAGGCGGCCTTCGAGAAACTGCTGGAACAATTGTTCGGCTATCTCTACCCCGCCCACCCGAACTTCGGGACCGAGGTCAAGCCGCTGGCCCTGCGCAAGCTGCAGCCGGACATCGAGCGGGCGCTGGCCGACCCGGAAGGGCGCGTGTTCATCGCCGACAAGGCGATACGCGACTCCATGCGCGCCATCGCCAACCCGTTGAAGCTGGGGGAGATGGGCGAGACGCATTTCGTCCTTTCCCGTCACTGGCGCTCCCATTTCGCCCAGAAGCACGCACAACAGGGCGGCGCCATGACGGTCAAGTCCCTGCGCGCCTGGATGGACGAGCCGCAACGGATGGGCGTATCGGCCGAGGTGCAGAACCTCGTCATCCTCACCTATGCCGAACAGACCAACCGCAATTTCTTCAAGGGCACCGCCCTGATCCGGCCGACGCTGGACTCTCTCGACAACGAGCTGGAGCTGCGGGAACAGGCGCTGCCGCCGGAAGAAGACTGGCGCCTGGCGGTGCAACGGGCCTCTTCCCTGTTCGGCCTGGTGCCTCCGGACCTGCGCAATGCGACGAACGTCGCCAAGCTGTCCGCCCAGATCGCGGAACGCGCGGCCGACCTGCGTCCCAAGCTGGAAGCCCTGGTCCGCGACCTCGGCCACAGGCTGGCGGCGCTGGGGATCAATGCCGACGACGCCAACCGGATGACCACCGCCCGCTCCGCGCAGGCGCTGCTGGTCGCCATCGGTGCGGCAACTTCGGAAAAGGTCATCACGGCGCTGGCCGGCGCGGAGTTGCGGACCACCGAGACCGACGTCGCCAAGACCCTGACCTCCGCCGGCGAGGTCGGGCCGGCCCTTCGCGACTCCAGTTGGAAGGTGTTCGAGACGCTTCGGCAACTGGCCGACCACCGGCAGGCCGCCGCGGCATCCATCCTCGACCGCATCGGCCAAACCCTGTCGATGGACGAGCGTGCCGTCTTGCTCAAGCCGTCGCTCGACGATCTGCATGGGCGCGCGCTGAAGCTGCTGACCGACACGGCCCCCGCTCAACCGGCGCCGCCGCCGCCGCCGCCGACAACGCGGCCGGACATGGGCTTCGGCGAGGGAACGATGGCCGTTCCTCCCATCGTCGCGTCGGCGGAGCCGCTGGTCGAACCCGACGACGTCGTAATCACGGTGGACGACCGGCGCAACCTGTCGTCCGGCGAGGCTGCCGACCTGCTCGACCGGCTGAAGCGGGAGTTGGACGGGCATCCGGACTATCGACTGAACCTGTCTTGGAAAATCGTCAGGAAGGGCAGGCGCCCGTGACGTTGCCGGCACCCACGACCGCGCAAATCCGTGCCCAGGTCGAGGCTGTCGTCAGGCACGACCCCCAGGTCCGGGCGCTCGGCATCCGGTCGCCGAACCGTCAGGCTTGGCCGGAGCGGCTGGACTGCGCCGGCCGTGCCTTCACTCTCGTCTGGTGCGAATCGTCCCTTGCGGCCCGTCAGGCCCTGACGGAACGTGACGGCGACACCGGCGTCGTGCTGCTGACCAACCTTTCCTCCGAGATGCTCGGGGATGATGTCGTGGCCCGCCTTGCCAAGGCCCGGCTGCTGACCGTGGAGGCATGGGAGATGGTGCGGGAGGCTTTCCAGGCCCGCAATATCGACCCCCGTATTTCCGGCAAGCCCTGGCTGGCCGAATTGCTGCTGGAACATTCCCATCGCGGCCCCTATCCACCGGTGCCGGGCGGCTTGCTCGATGCCGATACGGCATGGGCGAACCTGCTGGACCGGCTGCTCGGCCTGCCCTTCGCACGGCCCGATGCGGAAGCCCTGCTGCGCTGGAGCATCGGCGACGGAGCGTTGGCCCGATTCACCTCGCTGCCGCCGGCGACGCGCAGCGGGATCGCTTCGTGGCTTTCGGAGGCCGCCGGCCCGGCCGGCAGCTTGGTGACGGCATGCATCGACAGCGGTTTCGGTGCCGACGCACTGCCGCTGGGACTTGTCGCCGGGGTCGTCTTCGGAACGTCCTGGCACCTCAGCGAGTTGACCGCGGCCGCCGTGCGGCTCGAACCGTTCGTGGGTGGGCGACGGATCGCGGCCGATCATGGCAGGGCGTGGGCGGCGGCGGCGGCAGGCGCCCTCCGTCCGCTCGATCAAGCCACGCGGCGCAGGTTGCTGGAGCGTGCGGATTCCCTCCTCGAGCAGGTGCATGCCGGGGGATTTGCCGTTACGAGTCCGATCCTGCTGGCCGGCTTCCAGGCTCGCCTGCGCGCCTTCGCCGATGAGCTGACGCGGGCGCTTCCATCCCTTCCCGATGCCGCTGCCCTCCAGGCGCTGGAATCCGCTGCCGTCCGCGTCGCCGCCCACGACCAGGCAGCGGACCAGAGGGGACGGGCGGAGAAGGTGGCCATGGCGCTGCGTCTGGTGCGCTGGCTCGTGACCGCCCGATCCGCACCTCAGTCCTTCGCCGACGGCGTCCTCGACTATGCACGCGACGGAGCGTTCGTCGATCTGGCCCGCCGGTTCCTGGCGGGAGGCGACGAGATGGCCGACCTGTCGGCGGCTTATTCCAGCCTCGCCGCGGCGGTGCGGATTTGCCGTGAGACACAGAACGAACGCTTTGCCAACTTGCTGCGGAACTGGAACGCCGCACCGGCTGCCACTTGGCCCGTGCTTCCGGTCGAACGGGTGCTCGAGGAGGTCGTGGCTCCGCTTGCGGCCAGCGCACCCGTGCTGCTGCTGGTGATGGATGGGATGAGCCATGCCGTCTACCGCGAACTGCTGCCCGATTTCATGAACACGGGGTGGAGCGAGTTGTGTCCGACGGAAGCGACGGAACCGGCCTCGGCCGTCGCCATGCTTCCCACCGTCACCACCGTGTCGCGGGCAAGCCTCCTGTGCGGACGCCCGGCTTGCGGCTCCCAGTCCACCGAAAGCAAGGGTTTTGCCGAACATGCCGCCCTTCGGGCGGTTGGCAAGGCTGGCCTCCCGCCGATCCTGTTCCATAAAGGCGACCTCAGCGAAGGCGGCAGCTTGGCCCCCTCAGTCCGCGAAGCGGTCGGCACACCCGATCGGCGGATCGTGGCCGTCGTCCACAACGCCATCGACGATCATCTGGATGGACCGGAGCAACTGCGCCAGCGCTGGTCACTGGACGATCTGCATCTGCTGCGTCCAATCCTGCATGAAGCCCGCAATGCCGGCCGGGTGGTTGTGCTTACTGCCGACCACGGCCATCTGGTCGAGGAAGCCACGACGCAGATGGCGAAGGCCGATGACGGTCGCTGGCGAGCCGGCACGGTCCCGGCCGCAGTGGGGGAGTTGACATTTTCCAAGGGCAGAACCCTGTCGCCGAGCGGCGAGAACGACATCGTGCTGCCCTGGAGCGAAACCATACGCTACTGCGGACGGAAGAACGGCTATCACGGAGGAGCGAGCCCGCAGGAGGTGCTGGTCCCCCTGACCGTATTGTCGGCGGGCGTGTTTCCCGACGGCTGGCGACTGGCGCCGCCGGTTCAGCCGGATTGGTGGGAGGCGCTGCCCCCACCCATGCCGGTCGCCGCCGCGCCCGCGCGTCCTGGTCCGCAAGCGCCGCCGGCTCGCAAGCGATCAACCATACAGCCGTCGCTGTTCGACATGGTGCCGGCGCAGCCGGCGACACCAGCGCCCGCTTCCGACTGGATCACCCGCTTGCTGGCATCGCCGGTCTATGCGGCGCAAAAGCAGCTTGCCGGCCGCGGTGCGCCGAAAGACGACGACATCCGTGCGATCCTGGACGCGCTGTCGCAGCGCGGCGGAAAGCTGAGCCGCGTCGCCCTGGCCCAGCGGCTGGGCGTCGCCCAGGTCCGTCTGGGATCGTTGGTCATGGCCGCACGTCGTGTCTTGAATGTGGATCAGGTGCAGGTGCTGGGGGTCGAGGACGCATCCGGCACCGTGACCTTGAACCGCGCGCTTCTCGACACGCAATTCGAACTCAAGCAGTGAGGCGACTGTCATGCTGAGTCCGCACAGGCGGTCGGAAATCATCGACGCATTGCGGCGAGGCACGGTTCCCCGCTCCGGTCTGGACGTCCTTGCAGTCGGCATCGAACGCTTTGCCCCAGCTCTGGACGACGACCTGAATGGGGTCTCGGCCGGCCGCGGCGCATTCAAGGCGATCCGCGGCGAATATGGCAGCGGCAAGACATTCTTCGGCCGCTGGCTTCAGGAGAGGGCGCGCAGCCGGGGTTTCGCCACCAGCGAGGTGCAAATCTCGGAAACGGAAACCCCCCTTCACCGGATGGAAACCGTTTACCGAAGGATGACCGAACGGCTGGCCACCCAGGACGCGAGCGAGGGGGCGCTTCGCAACGTAATCGACGGCTGGTTCTATACGCTGGAAGAGGACGTGCTGGCGGAAGGCGACCTCGATCCGGCCGATGCCGAAGCGCTGGTCGCCCGTACGGACGCGCTGCTGGAGCAGCGGCTGGCGGCGGTGACACGGCAGGCACCTGCCTTCTCGGCCGTGCTGAGGGCCTACCGGCAGGCCTTGGTGGCCGAGGATCAGGGCTTGGCCGACGGCTTGCTCGGTTGGCTGGGCGGGCAGCCGAACATCGCGGCATCGGTGAAGCGTACGGCCGGCATCAAAGGGGAAATCGACCATTTCGGCGCCACAAACTTCCTGGCCGGGCTGCTGACCATCCTCCGCGATTCCGGTTATGCCGGATTGCTGCTGGTGCTGGACGAGGTGGAGACGCTTCAGCGCATGCGCACCGACACCCGCGAGAAGGGGCTGAACGCACTGCGCCAACTGGTGGATGAAATCGACGCCGGCCGGTTCCCGGGATTGTTCGTCGTGACGACCGGTACGCCCCCATTTTACGACGGCCCGCAGGGCGTCCAGCGGTTGCCTCCGCTCGCCCAGCGACTCCATGTCGATTTCGGGACCGACGCCCGGTTCGACAATCCACGGGCCGTCCAGATCCGCCTGCCGGGCTTCGACCTGGACCTTCTCGGCCGGCTGGGCGCGAAGGTCCGGGACATCTATGCCGAGGGATCCTCCAATGCGGAGCGGTTGTGCGAACTGGCCGATGACACCTATGTCCGCGACCTCGCACAGGCGCTGACCGGGCAACTCGGCGGGCGGGTCGGCGTCGCGCCGCGGCTTTTCCTGAAGAAGCTGGTCGGCGACGTACTGGACCGTATCGACCAGTTCGACGATTTCGATCCTCGCAGACATTATGCGCTGACCGTGACGCCGACGGAGATGACGGCAGCCGAACGGGCCGGAATTGCGGCTGGCTCCGTGGACGACGTCGAGTTGGACCTGTGAGTCCCTTCGACCACATCCATCCGGCACTTCAGCACCACATCGTCAATTCGCTTGGATGGTCCACCCTGCGACCGACCCAACTCCAGGCCATCGATCCGATCCTGGACGGTCGCAATGCGCTGCTGCTGGCACCTACGGCCGGCGGCAAGACCGAAGCTGCGGCTTTTCCCGTCCTGTCGCGAATGCTGACCGAGCGGTGGGACGGCCTTTCCGTGCTGTATGTCTGTCCGCTGCGGGCCCTGCTCAACAACCTGGAACCGCGGCTGCGGCATTATGCCGGGCTGGTGGGGAGGAGCGTCGGCCTCTGGCATGGGGATGTCGGTGCGGGCGACCGCAGCCGCATTCTGCGACAGCCGCCGGATATTCTGCTGACCACGCCGGAGTCACTCGAAGCGGTCCTGATTTCCCGGCGCGTGGATCATCGTGTGTTGTTCGCCGGCCTGCGCACCCTGGTCGTGGACGAATTGCACGCCTTCGCCGGGGACGATCGCGGCTGGCATCTGCTCGCCGTCGCGGAAAGGCTCGCCCGCGTCGCCGGCCGTCCGATCCAGCGGATCGGCCTTTCCGCCACAGTCGGAAATCCGCAGGATCTGCTCGACTGGCTGAGCTGTGGCGAGGGCGGCATGGTCGTCGGCCAGCCGGCACCGCCGGCCGGGGGTGACGTGATGCTGGACCATGTCGGGTCGCTGGAGAATGCGTCGATCGTGCTCTCGCGGCTCCATCGCGGCGAAAAGCGCCTCGTCTTCTGCGACAGCCGAAGCAAGGTTGAGAAGCTAGGCTCGCTCCTGCGGACTGCGGGAGTACGGACCTTCGTTTCGCACAGCTCGTTGGGCATCGACGAGCGCCGTCGGTCGGAAGAGGCGTTCGCCACCGGCGACGACTGCGTCATCGTCGCCACAAGCACTTTGGAATTGGGGATCGACGTCGGCGACCTCGATCGGGTGATCCAGCTCGACGCCCCGTCCAGCGTATCGTCCTTTCTCCAGCGCATGGGGCGAACCGGACGCCGCGCCGGCACAATGCGCAACTGCC
Source organism: Azospirillum sp. B2RO_4 (assembly GCF_051124815.1). Taxonomy (NCBI): domain Bacteria; kingdom Pseudomonadati; phylum Pseudomonadota; class Alphaproteobacteria; order Rhodospirillales; family Azospirillaceae; genus Azospirillum; species Azospirillum sp. B2RO_4. The sequence continues at coordinate 560,213 of NZ_CP118486.1, forward strand.
TGTTCCTGGCGACTTCCGAAAGCGCCTTTCTTCAGGCCGCCGGGATCTTGCGCCTGTGGGGGGACGGATGGGTTGAACCCGTGGAGCCGCCGGCAAACCCGCTCCATCTGTTCGCGCAGCAGGTCATGGCGCTGATCCTGCAGGAGCGCGGCCTTGAGGCGGGAGGATGGCAAGAACCTCTGGGCCGCGTGTTCGGAAAGCTGGCGGCCGATCGGGCGGACAGCATCATCGCCCATATGCTCGATTCCGGCATCCTGGCGCAGGATGGCGGCATTCTGGGAATGGGTCCCAAGGGCGAGCGCGAATTCGGCCGCAGGAACTTCATGGAATTGATGGCGGCCTTTACCACTCCGCTGCTGCTTTCGGTACGATACGGCGGCTCCGAACTCGGACAGGTCGATCCCACGAGCCTGCAACAAGCCAATGGCCGCCCGACGACGCTGCTCCTGGCCGGCAGAAGCTGGCAGGTCGTCGACGTGGACTGGACGCGCAGACTCGTTGTCGTCGAGCCGTCGGCGGACGTGGGACGTTCACGCTGGATGGGCGGCACCAACAGCCTCGGCTTCGCACTCTGTCGAGCCATGGAACGGGTGGTGACCAGCGGAGACATTCCGTCCCGGCTGTCGAAGCGGGGAGCGGCCTGCCTGGAGTCGTTGCAGGAAAGTTATGCCTTCTGCGACGGCGCCTCCCTACCGCTTGTGTCCGACGGATCCGGGCGGTTGCGTTGGTGGACCTTCGCAGGCGGGCGGGCGAACGCCATGCTGACACAGGCACTTGCATCGTCAGGACTTGCGACCCGTGGCCATGATGACTTGTCCATCCAAACCGATGCGGCTGAAGCGTCGGTGTTGCAGCGTACGGTGGCCGGCATTTCGCAGACGCAATTGGAAGCCGTCGCCGATGCCGGCTTGGTCCGGGATCTGAAGTTTTCCCAATGCCTGCCGGAGCCGATGGCCATCGAAGTCCTATCCCAGCGACTCTCCGACCGTAGAGGCGTGGCGGACGTGCTATCGCGGCCCATGCGCTTCATAAGAAACGCGATCGCCGAATAGCCGGTTAGCTGCAGGACCGCAGCCATAGGATGTCCCTGGGCTGCTCCGACTTGTGGGAGACCAGCACCTCCCAGTCTCGGCTGAACCGCGCCGGGTTTCCCGGAGGCCCCATCATCTGAGAGAGTGGGGTCATCATGACGAAACCTGCATCACCCAAGTACGCCCCTGAAGTGCGCGAGCGCGCGGTTCGGATGGTGTTCGAACACGAAGGCGAGCATGCCTCGCAGTGGGCTGCGATCAGCTCGATTGCGGCGAAGATCGGCTGCAATCCCGAGACACTGCGGAACTGGGTCCGGCAGGCCGAGCGTGACCAGGGCAAACGGCCCGGTCCGACAACGGACGAGCAGGAGCGGATCAAGACGCTGGAGCGCGAAGTCCGGGAACTGCGCCAGGCGAACGAGATCCTTCGCAAGGCGTCGGCGTATTTCGCCCAGGCGGAGCTCGACCGCCCGTTCAAGAAATGATCGCCTTCATCGACGAACACCGTGCCGTCCACGGGGTCGAGCCGATCTGCAGGGTGCTGCCGATCGCCCCGTCGACTTACCACGCCCATGTCGCCCGGAAGACCGATCCGGCCAAGGCGCCGGCCCGCTCGCGAAGCGACGCGGAGCTGAGTTTGGCTATCCGACGGGTCTGGAATGAAAACTTCCAGGTCTATGGGGTGAGGAAAGTGTGGCGGCAGTTGGGGCGGGAAGGTATCGACGTGGCACGCTGCACGGTGGCCCGGCTGATGCGCCAAATGGGCCTGAAGGGCGCGACACGCGGCAAGGCGGTGCGCACCACGATCAGCGACCGGGCGGCGCCCTGTCCGCAGGACCGAGTGAACCGCCAATTCCAGGCGCTCCGCCCGAATGCCTTGTGGGTGGCGGATTTCACGTACGTGGCCACATGGCAGAGCTTCGTCTATGTCGCCTTCGTCATCGACACCTTCGCCCGTCGCATTGTCGGCTGGAGGGTGTCGCGCACCGCTCACGCCGGCTTCGTCCTGGACGCGCTCGAACAGGCGCTCCACGACCGTCGTCCGGCCAAGGACGGCGGCCTCATCCACCACAGCGACCGCGGGTCGCAATACCTTGCCATTCGGTACACCGAGCGTCTCACCGAAGCTGGGGTCGAACCCTCCGTGGGCAGCGTCGGCGATTCCTACGACAATGCCTTGGCCGAGACGATCAACGGCCTCTACAAGACTGAGATGATCCGCCGCCACGGGCCATGGCGCACCCTGGAGGCCGTCGAGTTCGCCACCCTGGAATGGGTGGACTGGTTCAACCACCGACGCCTCCTCGAACCCATCGGCAACATTCCTCCCGCCGAGGCCGAAGCACGCTATCATGCCCAAACCGAGGACGTCGCCATGGCGGCGTGACTCAAGCCAAATGGCCTCCGGGAACCCGGCGCGGTTCAGTCGCCCGGCCCAACCCGCCGGAGGCCTGGGAGGTGGTGGAGGTGCCGGAATTGCGCATCATCGACACCGCGCTGTGGGAGCGGGTGAAGGAGCGGCAGACGTCGATCGGCTTCACCATGGGGCGGGACGACCAGGGCAACGCCCGGAACCGGGCGCACCGCCGCAAGTTCCTGCTATCGGGGCTGCTGACCTGCGGGTGCTGCGGCGGCGGTTACACCATCATGGCCAAGGACCGCTATGGCTGCGCCGCCCATCGCAGCAAAGGCACCTGCAGCAACGACCGCACCATCAGCCGCTTCGACGTCGAGCGACGGGTCCTCACCGGGCTGAAGGAGCGCCTGCTGGCGCCTGAGCTGGTCCGGGAGTTCGTCGACAGCTTCCGTGCCGGCGTCGAAGCGGCAACGGCCGACCGCGACGCCAACCGCCGCACGCGTGAGCGCGAACTGGCGGCGGTCGAGCGCAAGATCGCCGGCATCCTGAAGGCGATCGAGGACGGGCTGTACCACGAGTCGATGAAGGAGCGCCTGACCATCCTGGAGGCGGACAAGGCCAGGCTGCTCGCCACCAGCGACGGCGACGGCACGGACCTGCCGTCGGTCCTGCTGCACCCCCAGCTATCGGACCTCTACCGCCGCAAGGTGGAAGCGCTGGAGGCGGCCCTCGCTGGCGGCGAGGACAGCGCCGAGGCGATGGAGATGGTGCGGATCATGATCGACCGCGTCGTCCTCACGCCCTCCCCTGCGAGCGCGGGGTTGGATGCCGACCTGCACGGCGAGTTGGCCGGTGTCATGGCGGTCTGCGAAGGCGTCGCTCAGATGCGCAAGGCCCAGACGCACGAACGCCCCGGCTCTTTCGAACCGGGGCGTCAAGTGTCGGTGGTTGCGGGGGCAGGATTTGAACCTGCGGCCTTCAGGTTATGAGCCTGACGAGCTACCGGGCTGCTCCACCCCGCGGATGTTCTTGATATGGCGTGACGGACGGTGACGATGCAAGCTTGTGCTTATGGATTAGCGTCTCTTGAGCCTGAGTGACCTGGCGGCGACCTACTCTCCCACGTCTTAAGACGCAGTACCATTGGCGCGGAGGCTTTTCACGGCCGAGTTCGGGATGGGATCGGGTGTTTGACACCTCGCCATGACCACCAGGTCACCAAGGCTCAAGACCGACGCTTATCCGAAAGCTTCGCTTGTTCAGTGCAAGTGAGGGAGGAGTGTGTATCGAACTGCGGCGCGTGCTGTCAAGGCTGCTGTTTTGAGCAGGCTTGCTGCTGCGCATGGCGCGGTTAGTGGGGTCGAGATCAAGCCGATCGAGCGATTAGTAAGGCTTAGCTTCAGACATTGCTGCCCGTCCACATGCCTCCTATCGACGTGATGGTCTGTCACGGCTCTCAAGGGAGCTCTGGTTTAGAGGTGGGTTTCCCGCTTAGATGCTTTCAGCGGTTATCCCGTCCATACTTAGCTACCCGGCCATGCCACTGGCGTGACAACCGGTGCACCAGAGGTATGTCCATCCCGGTCCTCTCGTACTAGGGACAGATCCTCGCAAAACTCCGACACCCACGGCAGATAGGGACCGAACTGTCTCACGACGTTCTAAACCCAGCTCACGTACCACTTTAATCGGCGAACAGCCGAACCCTTGGGACCTGCTCCAGCCCCAGGATGTGATGAGCCGACATCGAGGTGCCAAACGACTCCGTCGATATGGACTCTTGGGAGTCATCAGCCTGTTATCCCCGGCGTACCTTTTATCCGTTGAGCGATGGCCCGTCCACGTGGAGCCACCGGATCACTATGGCCGACTTTCGTCTCTGCTCGACTTGTCAGTCTTGCAGTCAGGCGGGCTTATGCCATTGCACTCGACGAGCGATTTCCGACCGCTCTGAGCCCACCATCGCGCGCCTCCGTTACACTTTGGGAGGCGACCGCCCCAGTCAAACTACCCGCCATGCAGGGTCCCGGACCCGGGTAACGGGCCACGGTTAGATGCCAGAGACTTCAAGGGTGGTATTTCAAGGATGGCTCCACACGAGCTGGCGCCCATGCTTCCAAGCCTCCCACCTATCCTACACATGAAGTCCCTAGCACCACTGCAAAGCTGTAGTAAAGGTGCACGGGGTCTTTCCGTCTGACCGCGGGAACTCCGCATCTTCACGGAGAGTTCAATTTCGCTGAGTTGGTGTTGGAGACAGCGGGGAAGTCGTTACGCCATTCGTGCAGGTCGGAACTTACCCGACAAGGAATTTCGCTACCTTAGGACCGTTATAGTTACGGCCGCCGTTTACCGGGGCTTCAATTCAAGGCTTGCACCTCTCCTCTTAACCTTCCGGCA